>NZ_JBFTMD010000002.1:0-695903 GCF_056396785.1 Bacillus sp. 05T21
ATTTGAATTTCGTTAAAAATAATTTTACCCATTCTCCGTACCTCATTTCTATCGTTGGTTCCATTATAACGAGGTTTTTTGATAAAAATACACAAAAACCCCGAATCATGGGGCTTTTTTTAAGTGTCCATGATTCGGGGTACAGTTCACATATTGTAGAAGGTGATTTTTTATTTTATGATGCTTGCTTTCCTTTATCTGCATCATCTACATACCAAATGAACTTGCCTGTATATCCATAAATAACTGCTAAAATGAGTGATACGAAGCTTAGCCACATAAATGGAACGTATGATAATGTTGATACACCTAAAATACCAGCCATAAAAATACCATTATCAGACCATGGAACCATACCAGAAGTCAAAGTTCCACCTACTTCTGAGTTACGTGCTAATACGCGGCGATCTATTTTTAATTTATCATAGCTTTCTTCCATAATTTTTGGTGTTAAAATAAGTGATACGTACATCGCACAACCAAATATGTTAGCTAAAAATGCAACGATTAGTGTAGACAATGTTACATTACCTGCAGAATTTAATTTCTTCTCAAATTTCGATACGATTACCTTTAGAACACCTAGCTTTTCAAGTAATCCACCAAAACCTAAGCCGAAAATAATAACGGCTACTGAACCAAGCATACCATTAATTCCACCACGATTTAATAACTTATCGACAAACTCGACACCAGATTGAATTGAGAATCCGTTATATGCTGTTCCAATTGCCTCTCCAAAGTTCATTCCTTGGAAAAGTGTTGCCCAAATTGCACCAATTAAAGCTCCCATAGCAATTGTTGGCATAGATGGTTTCTTCATCGCCAATAGCACAATAACAATTACCGCTGGAACAAGCATCCATATTTTAATATCAAAGTGCTTTAATAAAGATTCTTTTAAAAACTCAACTCTATTTAAATCTACATTATCCCCGCCATACATCCATCCAGCAACAGTAAACATAATGCTGGTAATAATATAAGCTGGAACGTCTAAGACGAGCATAGCTCGAACGTGAGCAATAACATCTACTTTCGCCATAGAAGCTGCAAGAACTGTGCTATCAGAAAGTGGTGATAATTTGTCTCCGAAATAAGCTCCTGAAAGGACTGCCCCCGCAACAAGCGGAAGTGGTAATCCAAGCCCTTCACCTATCGCCATCATAGCAATACCTGCAGTTCCAACTGTTCCCCATGATGTTCCTGTCGCGATAGAAGTGATTGAACAAATAATTAAAGTTGCCAATAAGAATATGCTAGGGTGAATGAATTCTAATCCATAATAAATTAATGTAGGTACAACCCCACCAGCAATCCACGTTCCAATTAAAGCCCCAACTGCAACTAAAATAAGAATTGCTTCTAATCCATTAGAAATCCCTTTCGTAATTGCATCTTGCAATTCTTGATAACGAAATCCTAATCTTAATCCAAGCGCAATAACTAAAAACCATGAAATAAATAGCGCTAATTGAATTGGGAGATCAAAAATCGTTTGGAAGGAAAAGACGACAGCAAGAAATAGGCATAAAAGAATAATAATTTCTAGCATCGATGGTAATCTTACACTTTTCATTTTTTTCTCTCCTTACAAGTCGATAACATGATGTATGTAGTCTTACGTGTATGTAGTATACAATTAGCGAAGACAAAACAAAATTTTCATATTATTTCGATTTATTTTTTCAGTATAATATATTCACAACCCTTTCTATTGTAAAAGTAGATTGCGCTTTTCGCAATGAAAAATATAAAAAATGTTGTATTTTTATTTATTTAGATAAAAACACCTAATGAAATAAAACTTTAATCAATGAGGGTTTTATCCATCCCACTAATTATTAACCCATAATAACCTTTTTAATATTTGCCTCAACAAAACTTTTTACTACCGCTTTCACCTCATATGTAATAATATATTTCCACATAAAAAAAGAGCACACATCATTTAATCGATGCATGCCCCTCTTTTATTTATACATATTTTGTATCTCTTCTTTATTTTTAAGTATTTCCGAAAACTTATCGCTACAACCTTTCGGAAATAAAACTCCGAGTCCATATGAATGCCCAAACTGAAAATGAGGGTATTTCACCTTGACCTCATCCCAAAACTTATACACACCGAAATCACCGTTTTTAACTTCAATATCATGAAATAATACAATACCATTTTTCGCAACTTTAGGTAACCATGTTTTATAATCATGAGAAACAGCTTCATACGTATGAAAGCCATCAATATGCAAAAGATTTATCGTTTCATCTTGAAACTCATCCAGAGCATCATCAAAAGTAGACCGAATTAAATTCCCTATATTCAGGTAGTTATCCCTCACCACTTTTTCTACTATTTGAAAAACCCCTTCTCCATATGGACCTGTATGCCCATCTCCAGCCCAAGTATCTACAGCAAAACATTTTGTGGCTAACCCACCATCTTTTACCCCCTGGCAAAAACTAAAAAAGGAAGCACCTAAATGCGTACCTAACTCAACTAAAGTTGCTGGTTCTTCAAATCTTACTAAATCATATGCGAAATCTAAATGCCCACTCCACGCAGATTGTGACCGAATAATAGGACTAAAATTTTCAAATTCAAACGATGGTTTATGAGTAACCCAGTTCATCGCGTATCTCCTTATACACATATTTTTAACAAACCAAATTACTCTTATCTTTATTTTTTTGGCGTCGTGATTATGATTATATTTCATAAAAAGATGAAGAATTACCCATTCTTATTGGGGTAATTCTTCATATACATATGGATTTGCTGGCTTCTTAATCTTCTCTACTTTACTTATTTTCACAAGTGGAAATAGCATTCCTTAGAACCAGAAGCATTGAAAAACTTGGATGAACTATATGGAGATCAAATAACTGAACTTGTATTTATCGGCATCGATATGAATCGTTCTATTAACAGAAAAAGAAATGAAACAAGATTGAAATACATTTGTTGATCCTATTCCGGCTTTTACTTTCACTTCATAATAAAAAGGCTTCCGTAGCATGGAGCCTTTTTCACTTTGTAGTACTCTTATTTAACATATTTGCTTTAATAAGAAACACAATTGTACCTAAAACAATTAAGATAGCATATACGATACCAACTACATCACCTATTTTTTCTAAGCCAAACGGTAATAGTATAGTAGCAACTCCGACTATATAGGAAAACACACCTGAAAGCTTCGCTAATTTATTTTTATCTCCAACAAACGTTTCTTCCTGATAGCCTGCCAACAAAAACAATCTCTTTTTCACATGTATTTGATACCCTAAAAAAATGATAAGTAATCCAACAAATAAACAAACCAAAAATCCTGCTAGCATATAACTCCCCCCTACGATATTTTACTATACACAAAAAAGATGATCGTTCTTACTAAACAATTTTATTTTTAATTAGAAATTTCAGTTTATTAATACTCCATTTCGTGATATATTGCATATTGTATCTAATATATTTTTTTTGAAAGGAGGACTATATATTTTATGGATCCAAATCGATTAAAAGGAATTATAATGGTCATAATCGGTGCTTGTTTATGGGGATTGTCCGGAACAGCTGCGCAACAACTTTTTCAATATGAAAACGTTTCTACTGAATGGTTAGTTACAATCCGTTTGCTTATATCTGGTGCTATTTTGCTCATTATGTCATCATTCGGAGCGAACAAAAAAGAAATATTTGGAATTTTTAAAAAAGTATGATGCAAATAAGATAATTTTGTTCGGTCTTTTAGGCATGCTTGCTGTACAGTACACGTACTTCGCTTCTATTAAAGAAGGAAACGCTGCTGTTGCAACTTTGTTACAATATTTAGCCCCTATATTTATCACTGTATACTTACTTTTCAAATGGAGCGTTCGTCCATCAAAAATTGATTATATTTCAATTACCCTCTCATTAGTAGGGACTTTTCTCCTATTAACAAACGGTTCTGTTCATAACTTAGCTGTATCTACACCTGCTATCATTTGGGGCGTTTTATCTGGACTATCTCTTGCATTTTATAGTTTGTATTCAAAAGAATTGTTAGAAAAGTGGTCTTCATCCGTTATCGTTGGATGGGGGATGATCATTGGGGGGATTGGCGTAACGATTTTACACTTTATTTCCACAAACGAATTCATTTTATTATCAACTATGAAATATGTAAAACTAAGTACCCTCCCGCTCATTACATTTGTCGTCATTTTCGGGACACTCATCGCATTTTATTTATACTTAGATAGCATAAGATACCTTACGCCTAAAGAAACAACATTATTTGGCTGTACAGAACCACTCGCAGCTATTATTTCTTCTGTGCTTATTTTGCACGTACCGTTTCAATCTTTTCAGTTATTAGGTGCTTTTTGTGTAATTGTAATGGTGCTCATATTAAGCCAAAAACCGGATAAAGGAAAACCAAAATTAAAGCTTGTTAATACGAAAAAGAAACATATACAATGAAAGGATTGAATTCACTATGCCTGTCCCTCAAAATTATAAAAAACCAGGAAGAGTTTCAGCAAAGTCACTCGTTTTAAATCAACTGCAAGATTGGATTATAGAAGGTGTTTTACGACCTGATGAAAAAATAAATGATGGGGAATTGGCAGAAGCACTAGGAGTAAGCAGAACACCTGTTAGAGAAGCTTTACAAATTTTAGAGCTTTCTGGATTAGTTGAAATGGTACCTGGGCAAAAAACGAAAATCGCGCCTATTAAGTTAGACGACGTATCTATCATTTATGAGACGATAGCTGGTCTTCACTCAATTATAGGAAAGCAAGCACTTCAAAAAGTTACAGACGCTGATATTAAACTACTTTCCGAGATAAATGATGCTTTTCAACAATCTATACATGAAAAAGATTCAAAAAAAGCTTTAGAACTAGATATACGATTTCACAATACAATTACTTCTATTGCTAAAAACCGATATATTGAACCTTTTCTAGAAAATATGCAACTTCACATTTTACGCCTTGAATATTTATTTTTCCAAAACTTCGTGCCTGCAAGTCAATCTATTAAAGAACATCACTCTATAATTCAAGCACTACAAAAACAGGATGAAAAACGAATGGAACAAATGATGTCTCAAAACTGGCTCCGTCCAATGAAAGAAATACAAAAAATAATTTCTATGAAATAATAAAGCTGGTTACACAAAAGTGTAACCAGCTCCTTCTTTAATAATCTATATGCTATGCCTGAATATTTGCGTAATCTTCAATATGCTCGTACTCTTTTTCCAATTCCTCTAAAGACAGCTCGTATAATTGTCGGTCGCGAATCTTAAACACCCCTACTCCAATTAACTCATCAATTAAATGTCTCTTACGATTTTCAACAGCAAAACGGAGTTGACTACTCATCTTTTAAAAAACTCCTTTCTACGATCATTGAAAATGATAATCTCTATCAATTACCACTTTTGATTATAAAAGATGATCCTTAATAAGTAAAGTAATCTTATGAAATATTTACCTTACAAAGTATTTGTGGCCACATTATATATATGTATGCCACGCGAAAAATGTTATGACACTTTTTCATCCCCTTTTTCTTTCATACTTTGCAAGTTGTCTCATTATGGTTAAATTCACCTTCTATTTCAACTTGAATGGTGACATGTTCTACATGAAATTTCCCCTTTAATACATCCGTTGCTTCTTTCAATACGCTTTGCGTTTCATTACCTTCGATAATAAGATGGCAAGTTAATACTTGAAAATCTGATGTTACAGACCATATATGTAAATCATGAACTTCTTTTACAATAGTAATATTTAATAATGTATTTTTCACCTCTTCAGCATCTATGTGCTGCGGTGCACCTTCCATTAATATATGAACTGTATCACGTGTTACACGCCATCCACTTATAATGACTAAAATAGACACAAGAATACTAGCAACCGCATCTGCAGCAGTCCATCCAAAAAATTTAATAAGTAACGCAGCAATAATCGCTCCAACTGAACCTAATAAATCGCCTAGTACATGTAAGAACGCACTTCTTAAATTTAAATTACCTTTCACATCTCCGCCTCTCATTAATATCCAAGCTGATACAATATTAATAAGCAGACCAAGCACAGCAATAATGAGCATTCCATTACTAGCGATTTCAACTGGTTCCTTAAAACGACGAATTGCTTCAATAAAAATATATACTGAAATGACAATAAGAACGACACCATTACATAATGCCGCTAACATTTCGACTCGCTTATACCCATACGTTTTCGCGGCCGTTGCCGTTTTTTCCCCAAGCTTGAACGCAAGTAAACTTAAAGCTAAGGATACTGCATCACTTAACATATGCCCTGCGTCAGACAATAGTGCTAAGCTATTTGTCACAAATCCGCCAATAACTTCAGCAATCATAAAGCTTGTTGTTAATAAGAAGGCAATTAATAACGCTTTTTTATTTTTTGAATGACCGTGATCATGTGAGTGTCCCATACAAATGCTCCTTTAAGTGCAATATCTGCATGTTAGTATGAAACACATTCCCTATCTTTATCCCCCATTAACGCCCGATAGTGAATGCTACTAATCCGTAGAAGATGAACAATACCCCACTGATTAAAGTTTCACTTTATCCCGCTTACTCTGTATACAAACTTCGCTACTTTTCAAACAAGTCCTTTTTCTCAACTAAAAACAAGACTACTTCTTTTTTATTTTCATATTGTTTACTAATGAAAGAATTTTTAAGGGGGTTACAAACTTGAAACGACTATTTCTCTGCATGGAGCGTGAACTTGTTGTAGTAAAAGAACA
This sequence comes from Bacillus sp. 05T21, assembly GCF_056396785.1. Taxonomy (NCBI): domain Bacteria; kingdom Bacillati; phylum Bacillota; class Bacilli; order Caryophanales; family Bacillaceae; genus Bacillus; species Bacillus sp. 05T21. Next base: position 6,794 of record NZ_JBFTMD010000002.1, read on the forward strand.
ATATGGTAACTATGAAACCACATATCATTTACAAAATATGCAACCTACCTGTATTGTGGTTGATCCATTCCAAACAAATCGTGTATATTGCGGCACATTTGGACGAGGTTTATGGCTAAGTGACGATGGCGGGGATTCATGGAGACCAATTGGAGATTCATATCGTTACTTTGATTTCCCTAAAGAGGATGGTATTTTACACTCTTCTATTACTTCTATAACGATAAGCTCAAATGAACAAGTTAACGGCTACGGCGTCGTTTATGTCGGCACAGAACCGAGTGCTTTATTCCGTTCAGAAAATGGTGGTGAAACGTGGACTGAACTTAAAAATATGAAATCATTATTATCTTCCTATACGTGGGCTTTTCCGCCTAGACCTTTTACCCATCACGTACGCTGGATTACAGTTGATCCAAACAATCCAAATACACTCCATGTTTCAATCGAAGCTGGTGCTGTTATTCAAAGTAATGATAAAGGGCATACATGGATTGATAAAAAATTCGGTGCTCCTATCGATGCTCATCAATTACTCATGCACCCTGAAGCCCCAAATCGCCTTTATGCATCATGTGGTGACGGATTTATGGGTGGACCTGATCGCGCATATCTTGAAAGTTATAACAGTGGAAACAGCTGGATCTCATGTAGTGACGGACTTGAGCATCATTATTTATACAGTATGGCTATCGATCCAGCTGATTGCGATACAATTCTCGTTTCTGCCGCACCGAGTGCTGATTTAGCTCATCACCGTATTCCTTATGAATCTTATATTTATCGTAAAACGAAAGAGACTCCGTTCCACCAAGTACAGCAAGGTCTACCATCTGCAATTGGTACAGTCATTTCGATGTTTGCTACAAATCCAGCCGAACCACATACGTTTTACACTTTAAATAACAATGGCATCTTTCAATCCACTGATAGCGGTGAAACGTGGGAACAACTAAACATTACATGGAAAGAGGAATATAAAACGCAGCATCCGCATGCATTGCTCGTTACTAGTTCTTAACGAAAAAGAGACTGCCTAATGTTTTTAGGCAGTCTCTCTTTTATTTCTTTAAATCAATTACAATATCATCTAGAACAATATCTTTACTCTTCGCTTCTTTTTTCGGCACTTCAATTTTCTTCTCTTTTCCATTCACATATTCCACTCCACCATGATTTTCAGGTGTATGAACTCGCAAGTGCACACGAGGTGTAACGATAAGCTTTGTTGCATTTTCGTTCAGCTTTTGGAATGTAGCACTCCAACTACTTTTATGTGGCTCTGCTACTGTACTAGTTCCGCCATTTCCTTCACCTGCATATTTATTTCCTAAATCATCTTTTATTTCTAATTCCACATCAGCGCTATCCCATATACTTCGTAATGCCTTAGATTCTTCCTGATTGTAAAAAACGATAAAGGACATCGGGGTTACTTCCATTTTATCTATGTTTACTTTTATTCCTTCTTTTTCAGAAATTCCTTGAAGCTTAATTTCTTTACTATCCATTCCCTTAACAGTAAGGGCAAAATTCCAATTCCCTTTTATAGATTTCTTTTCCTCATACATATTTATTGCCTCTATATCCCACCAAACATTTGCAACATCTAACCTTTCACTACCATGACCACTCATCGTAGTCATACCTACATATTTTCCCTCTCCAACTTTTGTCACGTCCGAACTACCTCCTCCACCATTAAAGCCCATCACTTGCGGACTTCCAAATGGGAACGGTTTCTCTCCTAAATCTTTTTCGCTTTCAATAGAATATGTGATTGTAATTGTTCTACCATCGAACACAGCATCATTAATTGTAACTTTAACCCCATTACTCTCTTTCGTCATATTCAATTCAGTCGAAAACTCTTTATAATTTTCATGTACCCCTGTTCTACCATTATCTAAAAATCGGAATATGTCACCTACAATTGGCAATCCCCCGGCATATGTAGGGAACCCAATACCAAGCGTTGCAACTGATAATCCTACTAAAATAGATGCAGCAGCAACACCTTTTTTCCAACTTTTCATCTTTTTCTTCGTACGTATCGATTGTTTTACAATGCGTTTTACTTTTTCTTTTTCAATTTCAGAAGCCTCAATTTCCTCAAGTTCTTTTTCATCTATATCAATATCATTTAATAGTTCATAAATGTCTTTCATATTGCACTACCTCCAAAACTAATATTCGTAGCATTTTGTTGTAGTTTCTTTTTTCCCCGGTACACACGATTATCGATCGCCGCCCTGGTTAATCCTAACTTGTCACCGATTTCCTCTGTCTTCATACCGAGAAGATATTTCATAACGAACACCTTTTGATCTAACGGTTCTAATTGATTAATAAGCTTCAATAACTCTTCCCTATCTTCCATAACGATTAATTCATCTTCTGCCGATTTTTCTGTACTAATATGAAACTCATCTGAAATAATTTCTACTGTTCTAGTCGCTTTCCGGTAATAATCAATCGCCTTAAACTTTGCAATCGCTGCAATCCATTTTTTAAAATCACTCGGCTCTCCATGAAACTTATTTGCGTTATTCCAAATGGAAAGAAATATATCATTTACACATTCCTCTATCAATCCATCATTTTGAACTGGAAGAAGTACTTTGTGCGTGATTCCTTTTATGAGTGGTAAGTATGTATCGACAACAAATTCTAGCGCATCTTCTTTTTGCCGCTGTAATCTTTTTATAAAATTTTTCTCATTTGATTTCATGTAGCGATTCCCCTTATTTTTTTGTAAAAGCTTTTACACCCTATATAACGTTTTGGAAATTTTTTTCTCTCATCTTTTTTATTTTTTGTATGTAATGGAATACTTTTCCTTAGCCATTGTCTCATATAAATATAAGCTTGAAGAAAATTTTCTCAAGTCTGTAATTCAATTAGTGTAGTACACTATTTATGCAGACACTATTTAACCTGGTGTATATTTCATTTAATTAATCTACTTTTATAATTTTAAATTAGGAGATGAGATTTGTATGTGTGGAATTACAGGTTGGGTAGATTGGAAGAAAGATCTTTCAAATGAACATGTTATTTTAGAAAAGATGGCGAATAGTATTCAGCATCGCGGTCCTGATGCTGAAGGATTTTGGTTTTCACCTCATGCGGCTTTTGCACACCGACGTTTAATTGTTATTGACCCAGAAGGCGGGACGCAGCCAAAAACATTCCATGCCGGTGATTATACGTATGCTCTTACTTATAATGGAGAAATTTATAATTTTCGTGAGCTGAGAGAACAGCTTCAAAAATGTGGGCATGCATTTGAAACTCATTCAGATACAGAAGTGTTACTACATGCTTATTTAGAATGGAAAGAAGACTGCGTACAACATTTAAACGGAATTTTCGCTTTCGCCTTATGGGATGATCAGAAGCAACAACTGTTTTTAGCACGTGATCATTTAGGCGTAAAGCCACTCTTTTATACAGAAAGAAATGACAGTATTATTTTCGGATCTGAAATAAAAGCATTATTAGCTCATCCATCTGTTCCTGCTGAAATTGATGCGGACGGCATAAATGAAATATTTGGATTAGGCTTATTTCGAACTCCAGGATGTGGCGTCTTTAAACATATTCAAGAAGTTCGTGCTGGACATTCTATAACATTCACACGTGATAAAAAAGTAGTTAAGAAGTATTGGAATTTAGAAAGTAAGATTCATACAGATTCTACTGAAGATACATCATCACATATTTTATCTATTTTACAAGATACAGTAAAAAGACAATTAATTGCCGATGTTCCTCTCGTTTGTATGTTATCAGGCGGATTAGATTCTAGTGGTATTACTGCACTGGCAGGTAAAGAATTTAGAGAGGAACACAAAACACTTCACACATATTCAATCGACTTTTTAAATAGCGCGAAAGATTTCGAACTGACATTTGCTCGAACTGGTCTAGATGCTCCTTGGGTAAAACGTGTTTCTGAACATGTAGGGACATCGCATCATGACATTATTGTGAATGCTGAAGAGTTAGCAAATCACTTATTCGTTCCCCTTCACGCGAAAGATTTACCCAGTGCTGGTGAAATGGAAACTTCACTTTATTTACTATTTTGCGAAATGAAAAAAGATGCAACCGTAGCTTTATCTGGAGAATCTGCTGATGAAGTATTCGGGGGATATCCTTGGTTTCATCAAGAAGAACTATTATATGTAGATAAGTTTCCGTGGTTAACAAACTGGAAAAACACATCTTCTCTATTATTAAACGACGTAACAACTCAATGTAATCCTGAGCAGTACATTAATAAACGATTCCATGAGGCTGCTCTTGAAGTACCTACTCTTGAAGGTGAAAGTAAAAAAGAAGCGAAACAACGTCAAATGTTTTATTTATTTTTAACACGATTCCTTCCGTTCTTACTCGACCGTAAAGACCGTATGAGTATGGCTGTAGGATTTGAAGTTCGTGTACCGTTTTGCGATTATAGATTAGTTGAATATTTATGGAACGTTCCTTTCAATATTAAAAGTATTGATAATATCGAAAAGGGAATTTTACGTAGAGCGCTGAAACCAGCTTTACCTGATGATGTGCGAAATAGAAGAAAAAGCGCTTACCCTACTTCACAGGATCCACACTATTTACAAACAATCCGCAATTTAACGCTTGATATGTGCAGTAATAAAAACAATCCTGTTTTCTCACTCATTAACCATTCCATATTACTTGCAATTGCTGATCAAAGTAACAAAGAGATTACCAATTTTGAAGCAAGAAGTGCTATGGAGTATATGCTACAAGTAAATGAATGGTTAAAAACGTATCATATTCATATTGCTTAACAAAAAAGAGTTCAAGGACAAAAACCCTTGAACTCTCTTTCATTTATTAATTGGCACATTGTCTATTTTCAGTATCGATGGACCATCCAATAATAGTGGCACAATCTCTACCTTTCCACTGAAGTACATTTGTTAATACAGGCTCAATCTGTAAACAAGATCCGTCGTGTAATATTTCTACTAAAGATTGATCATCATCAAACTTTAGTTTATCACACTCTAAAATACCATCCGTTGCCATTACAATGTGATTCTGACCTTTTTCTAATCCCCTTACCCCTGATGTAAAACAAGGTGTATTCGCTGCAAAAACATTTTTTCTTCCTATATACTCATAGTTCTTACGCTTATTTAGCCTACCTTTTCCATTTTTCGTTTGCTCTGAATGGAATAAATACGCGAAGCAATCACCAACTGATAGCCAATATAAGAACTCACCTTTTCGTAAACAAATTAAACATGCAAGTTCCTCATCATCTTGGTCACATTTCTCGATAAAGATCTCATCTGTAAATAACGCTAATAAATACATATGTGTATGATGAAATGCTAAATGGATTGGGTATGAAAATAACTCTTTTAGTTTTTCTTCTCTTTCTGAAATCGCTTCTATTATATAATGTATATTTTTCGTTTTATGATGTGTATCAAAAATCATAACAAATTCAAATTCTAATTTCGGATCCCACCAAGCTAGCACTGCATCTCCTCTTTCATATGCATCACTCTCTTGATTTCCTCCATATACGCCGACTGAAAGAGGACCACATTTTTCAACATGTATTTGATCTACATACATCTTTTCATGACTAATCCATTTAAATGTATTCACAGCTATCATCCTCTCTCTTGCTAAATGTATACCTTTACACATAGATTACCTTATATTTCAATAAAAATAAACTTTTTCAACATTTTTAATGAAAATAAAAGGATTTTACTTCTTAATCAACGAATATATCTTACTATACGATATAAAAATAGGAGGATTTATCATTATGAAAGACATTAATCAACATTGGGAAAGTATTTATTATCACTTACGATATGAATATGAAGACAACCTTTCTCACCAAGCTATTCGTATTTTACAAATCGTTTCTCGTGAGAAAGATATAACAATTGGAAAAGTTGCTACTGAGCTTAGTCTCTCTCATAACACAGCATCTGAACACGTAAAGCGCCTTATTCAAAAAGGATTTATTATAAAAGAAAGAAACAAACACGATGAAAGGGTTGTAAACCTTACTTTAACGAAAGAAGGCATTGAAGTATTAGAAAAGCATACTTTACTAGATAAAGAAAAGATAAAAATATTAGAATCACAGTTATCAAAAGAAGAACAACAATTAATTGAAAAAGCCTTTTCGTTATTAGCGAAGGAGGCAAAATATGCATTTCCTCGTTAAAGTAATCGTTTCGGCACTTATTATCGGCGTTATTACTGAAGTCGCTAAACATTATAGTACGATAGGCGGCTTTATCGCTGCCCTTCCACTCGTTAGTTTACTAAGCCTATTTTGGATTTCTTTCGAAGGTGGGAGTAAACAAGAATTAAGTCAATTCGCTTTAGGCGTATTATATGGATTTCCTGCATCCGCACTACTATTATTTATTGTTTATATCGGTTTAAAGAACTCCTTTTCACTTAGTACATCTATACTCTTCGGCATATGTGCCTGGTGTATCGTCTTTACTTGCCAAAAAGTATTTCAAGCTTAGGGGGAATTACTATTAATAGATCAATAGAGATATTTGGACAAACTGTAGAAGTATATATAAGAGGTAACAGTAAACAAACTGTAGTCATTCAAACAGGAATGAGTTGCTCATTTTATGATTGGCTCCCTATTATAGAAGAGCTTTCACAACACTTTACAGTTGTTTCATACCATCGCCCAGGTTACGGAAAAAGTGAGCTAGGAAATACTCCACGTACAGCAAGGCAAGTTACAAAGGAACTACATATGTTACTAAACAAACTCCATATTCACAAGCCAATCATTCTAATCGGCCATTCCTATGGAGGGTTATGTGCACAACATTTTGCAATGTTACATGAAGATAGGCTGCAAGCACTTCTTTTAGTTGATTCTACTTCTATGAACTTACACCGATTAGATGAGCTTCATTTACCAGTTTCTGATCAAACTGATTCTGATGATATGTGGCTACAAAAATATTATACTTACTCCAACATGGATGCAGACGCACTTTATAATGAACTAAAATCTATGCTCGTCAATACAACAAAACAGCATATCAAATTTTCTACCTCTCCTTCCTTATATAAAGCGACAGCTTCTGAACTGTCCGAGTGGAAAAATTGTGCTCGCTCAATAAAAAAACAACATAAAACATTAGAAATACCATTAATTGTTATCGGTAGAGATCCTCAATATTCTATTGCTCAATTAATTGAGGGTGGTATGCCAAAAGAAGAAGCTACACAACTTGAAGATATGTGGCAAGAACTTATTCGTGAACAATTAAATCTCTCAATAAACAGCCAATACATTTTGGCTGAACATGCTAGTCACGGGATAGAAAACGATCGTCCAGATGCTATCATTGAAGCCATTCACTTATTGTAAATAAAAAAAGGAAGCAACTAAAGCTGCTTCCTTACTTATCTATTCATAGTCTTCTTCATCATCGACTTCTTCATAATACGAACTCCCATTGCTTACATATATAGGACCGTTCGCAACATCAATACGTAGTACCCATGCCCATGGCACAGCTAAACGTTTATGTATTGCTCTCCAAAAGTTCATTGATTTTCTTTCGTACTCCTGGAACTCCTGAAGTAACTCTTTATAGGAGGAACCGTCTAACTGAATATTTGCTTCTAATAAACGAGAATGGGCATAGTACTGTAACTCTAGTTCAGCAGCAATCTCCATTTCTTCTTCCGTTGCCATACCTATAATTGCTCCATCTGCTGGTGCGATTTCATATACGTTGTGAACTTCAATAAGCCCTTCTTTCTCTTTCTCAAACATGTAAACAGCCTCCTTTAACCAATATTTTTTATGTTACAAAGTCATACTTCTACAATACCTTCTCCCTTTCCTCTTTTTTTGATAAACTTTTACAAATTATTTATCTGATAATCTGTAGACTGTATTCTTTCAGCAGAACTGAAACAATTATTATCAAAAGTTAATTTATACACATCAGGCATATGAAGGGTTTTCCAAAACTGAAAACCATATTTCGAATCAAAATAATTCATTAGTAATACCATAATATTCCCATGAGTACCTATTACAATATTCTTACCTTTATATTTTTTTAATATACTTTGCATACATATTACAGCGCGTCTTTGCGCTACATCATTTGATTCTCCGCCTTCGTATGCAAAAGTCCAGTCTTCCCATACCTTCTGAATAGCATCATTAAAATCTGTTACTGGCTCTTTACTTAATAACCTTTCCCGTAAATCTTCTTCCAGTTGTATTGATAAATTATATGTATTCGCAATTCCTTGCACGGTTTGAATCGCCCTTTTATACGGGCTAGAAATAACAACATCAATGTTTTTATCCTTTAACAAACTTGTTACATTACCTGCATCAATCTCTCCTCCTTCAGATAAGGGACGTTCCCTTTCTTCCTTTGTATATGTAGAGTGAGCGTGGCGAACGAAATATACTGTAGTCATTATTCAACTTCCTTTCTTAGTTTCAATCTATATTCCATGCAGTAAATAGGAAATCCTGTATCATGAATAGAAAAGAGCGCCTTTTAAAAAGCGCTCTTTTGTTTACATAATAAAATTATTCCATTATAACTTTCTTCTGAATTCTTCATCTGTTATAGCATCTTGAATAAAATAATCTATATTATTTCTCAGCTTTTGATATGCAACTTGATCTTCTATATCGTTAAACATAATTACAACTTCTACCTTATTCCCTTTCTTATCTGTAGTATACAAACTTTTTGTCAATACGAATGCGGTAGAACCACCTTTTTGACCAGCATATTCCAACTTACTATTTTCAACTGTTCCTTTAAAAACATTATCAATTTCATCTTGCATTGATTTTGGAAAATAATTTCTACTATTTATCTTTTCCATTAAACTCAAATAATCTTTAGCATTTGCACTCACTAATCGATCTGACCAAATACGCTGGAATTCCATATCTATTTTTAATGGTATATCACGTTTCTTCCATTCACTTTCATCTTTCATCCATTCATGTATTTGTAACACGTGTTTATTATATTCATCATTAGACATGTTACGTATCATTTCTAACGATTGATTTTCTGGCTCATTAAGCTCTTTTTCTACATACCCTCTCATATATAGTGAAGCAGTATACGAAGAGAACTTGTCATGACTAGTAAGTTCTAACTCTTTTAAACTATCATTTACTCTTTCTATTCCAAGCTTATCTAACAAATATGTTGTATTCGCATTAGAACTATAATGAATCATCCCTTTAGCCACTTCTTCTAAAGCAATCTGTCCATTTTGCACTAACTCTCTCACTTTTGAATCTTCTAACCAGTCAGGATGCGCTCCACCATCAGTGTTTTTAACATAATATTTTTCTAAATCCTGCAATGAAATTTGTTCATCTCGACTTATTTTTCCTTCTGACACTTGCTTAGCAAATTCAACTGCTATGACGATTTTTGCCGTACTCGCTAATGGCAATTTTTTATTTTCATTTATAGATGTTACTACTTCACCGTTTTTTCTAATAAGTAATGAACATGTTTCATCACCTTTATGTTCTTTTATGTACTTTAATACGTAATCAGGATCTTCTTTTGACAAATAGTACTTCATAATAAAAAAGAAAGCTATAACGGCTACTATAATGACTCCTGCAACAATTCCTATAATCTTTAATATGTTCACAATATGCCCCCTCTATAAATTCCCTTCTATATAATAATTATAACGAATAAAAATACAAAATTATACAAAACAGAGTAACTCTTCCTAAAAAAAGAAAGAGTTACTCTATTTCACATGATGTTATTTGTCCATTTAACGTAACAACTATATTTGAGTCGTCACTTTCTTTAACTCTATTTAGTCGATTTGAGTTAGGAGGACCAATTACAACTGACTCCTTAATTGGCGAAAGGTCCTTTCCTAATTTTTCTGCACTTACACCGTATGCAGCTTGAAATACTTCTGGCGGTGTTAATCTAAGTATGTCTGATCCCTCTGCTGTTTCAAACTGATCGTTATTAAAGAACAAATGTAATTGTACTTCTTCTGTTACCGCTGTAATCCAATGCCACCATCCCATTGGAATAAAGACAGTTTGCCCCGCTTTCACATGATAATTTTGCAATTGATTCGTTTCGGGATTTAAAATGGATGTAACTGCTTCTCCTGATACAACAACATCTAATTCCCACGCATTCGGATGCCAATGTGGTTCCCGCATATGCCCTTTCGTCATAAATAAATCAACAAACGCCCCTCCTATCAACGCAGGTAACTGCGTTGAGGTAACTTCATATGCAACGTTTTTCTCATCTCTTTTAAAAAAGACATTTTTTCTCGAATCAAAGAAAAGATTTGGCGTTCCTGAGCTTTTCTTTAAATTTTTATTATCTGTAACATAACCTGAATTACTCATTCAATCCCTCTTTCCCGCTCCGAACATTTCTGATTTTACACTGTATCGTATGGGGAAATTTTATAAATGTGCCTATTAACAACATAACAAAAAAACATGCCTTCATGATGAGAGCATGTTTTGTGATTTTTTTCACATTATTTAGTTAAAAAATAAACTTTTTACTTACCATGATGTAACATTAAATCACTAAGTTCTTCTTCAATGTGATTTAATTTCGCAACTCCTTCTTTCCACTTATGAATATAACGCGATACCCCGACAATAAATAAAACAATAATTGTAGAAAGAATAATACCATATACGATTGTTACAGTACTCATAGTTACACTTCCTTATAATTAGTAATGTTGTTATTAGTTATATTTTTATTATAAACCTTTTTCTTTTAAAATACTTCGATTTCAACTTTTTGTAACAAAATTGATTTTTCTAATATTTCGTTCGTAAAAATGGAATATTTTTCACAAATTATACAAAACTTCACCATATGTACTATTGCCACATGAGTTATATTGTTAAATAGGATAAAGTGAAATTTTAGTCAGTACGGGGTATATATCCCACACTGATTATTAGCCCGCACCAACCAGGATTTTACGGACCGTTACTGTGGGATAAAGGGGATGAAATACTATGACGACTTGGTTTATTGTAATGTTAGTTGTATTTGGAGCATTTAAAATTATTGTTTCTAGCCTTCCTAACTCTGCTATTGAATCCATTATTAGCAAGTACGAAACACATCCACAACTTGAAGAAGAGAATGTGACTGTTACAATCAATGGAAATAACTTAGAAGGCGAAAAGAAATCCAAAATTATTCATGATTTTAACGAAGGATTATTTTTAGATCGCTATTATGCACCACCACACAATGAAGGCACTCCTTTAATTATCAATGCAAAACGTGGCAAAAAAGATTTTACATTTTATATTTATAGTCATGAAGAGCATGTTGATGTAGTAAAACAACATAAAAAGAAGGTAGTTGCTTATAGTTTACGCTCTAAAAACCTTCAAAATAATGATATGTTCGTGTCAGCTGATTTAGCTTAATACTCATATATTAGAAGAAGGAATCCATGTGCCATGGATTCCTTCTTTCCTATTTACTGAAAAATAAGCTCTGTCTTCAAACTATCTTTCGGTAACAACCATCCTTTTTTCTCTATACTCGCCATTAATAATTCTCTTTGTTTTGTCGCGATACTTTCCTCATTTGTTTTAAACGACACTTCTATTACGAAGTCATCTTCTATTTTCCCGGTATTACTTAGTGGCCAAACTTCAATATTCGTTTTAATATTTTCAAATTCACCTGTATACCGTTTCATTAATACAGGACCATAAATGTGAGAATCCTTCAGCATCTCTTCTCCCCAATTCGTATACAACCATTTGTTCATTTTTCCTGGTAACTTTTCTATTAACATATTTCGAGCAGCTTGTTCATTTGGTAAATCAAGTATCCCATATCCTTTAGCACTATAACTTTTCTTATTTGAAATACTTAATGTTTTCTTCTCAAATCCCCAATCTATTTCTGCCTCATAGTTATCAGTTTTACTATCAAATCCATCCTTCTTAGCTACTTCTAATGCATCTTGAATCATACCATTTTGAATCGGGTATCTCTTTTTATATGTTAGCTCAAAATCTTTACTAAATTCTTTCTTTCGGATCCTCGCAAACCAACCTTCATTACTTAAACTTTTATTCGCCGTATCTAAAAATTCCACTTGTATTCTTTCATAATTTGTACCAGCCTGGAAATGTTCTAGTACCTCTTGCTTCATCTCTTTGTTATAACCTAATACTTGTTCTGGCTTTAATAATAACTTCACTTCAAAGCTAGGTTTCATTGGACTAGCAGCAAAACTTTCCTTAACGTTATAAAGGAAACAACAAAAGAAAATACTTACGAATACAAATACTTTTTTCATATACCAATCTCCTTTACATTTTATATGACTTCTACACATTCCATTGCAAGTGAATACACATTTTCATATCCTGCTATGCTAAGCTTTTCCTGCAATCGATCCGTATCCTCTTTCAAAGCATGTACTAACACCGTATGTTCTGGTAATAGTGTATTTAACATTTCCTTAACGTCACTTATACTTTGATGAACTTTATATGGAACTCGCTTCACCCTACATTCTTTACCTACACGTTCCTTCAAAACTTTTTCTGCAAAACTTCCTTTAGCAATATGTCCAGTAAAGATAATCGAATTTCGTTCTTCATGCCGAAGTTGTTCATAATACAACTGTGCTCGTTTCGTTTGCATATTCGCATCACTCATTACAACTATTCCGTAACTATTTTGCATACAAATGTCATTATCCATAACTATTATGTTTCTTTTTAAAACCTCCACAACCCGTTCAAGTTTTTCTTTATTTTTTAACCAATCTTTATATATGAACATCTCTTCAAATCCAGCCAAAATTTCTTTATCTACTATAATTGGAAGTTCTTTATATCGTTCATATAAATAAAATACTATATCTTGCGCCCTACCAAGTGAGGGCAGTGGTAGTAATACTGTTCCTTTATTTTGAGCAACTCGTTCAATTTCTGCACATAATTCGTCTACTCGTTCCTTTTGTGAAACATCATCAGTGTGATAAGCGGCATCTACAATTGCAATTTTTATATCGCTTCGCAAATTTTCAGGTAAATTAGCTCGTAGTATATTAGATTCTGCTGAATAATCACCAGAATAAAATACGTACGTATTACACATATCCACTAAAAACCAAACAGCTCCTAATACATGCCCACTATACCCCCATTGAAACCTCAACGTCGGTGTAATCTGTATCCATTCATTTGGATTACTAATCTCATCAATACATACATAATTTAAATCTTTAATATTTTGATCGTTATAAGGTAAATTCCACCCTTTTGAAAGATTGTAGTTTCCCCATTTTTCAAAATAAGCTGGAAGTTGCTCCTTCGTATAACGAGTCGTCCAAATTTTTTTCTTATATCCATACTTCGTCAATAAAGGTAAACCCATCGTATGGTCTTCATGAATATGTGATAAAAATACTGCATCCAAAAATGGAACAACTTCTCTTTCTATTTTTGGATAACTATCCTCATATGATCGATTAATACCACAATCAAATACTATTTTTGTCTCTTTACTTTTTACAAAATAGCAGGAACGACCGTATTCTCCCGCTCCTCCCCATACTTCCATCCTCATCATGCTACTCCTTTTCGTTTTTGTTCCATATGTTGCAGAAGTAATAAGCACATTGTTGTAAGCCCAACAGAAACAACAGCCATTGCCATTCCTATAGATACTTCTCCTTGTTCAAATTGAGCAAAAATAAACGTTGCTGACGTTTCTACTGATGGAGGTAGTACGAGAAGCGATGCTACTAACTCTCTTATCGAAATCGTAAATGTCATCGCCCATCCAGCAAGAATTCCTGGAATAATAAGCGGCAATATTATTTTTCTAAAAATATAAATATAATTCCCGGAAAAAATACTTCCTGCCTGTACAAGAGAATCATCAATTTGTCCGAGCGATGCTTTTACATACTGCACCGTATAAGGTAAAAAGAGAACAACATACGTTACGATAACCATGACTGGTGTATTGTAAATTGACATAGGCATATAGGGTGAATTCCAAAATAAAATAAGCCCTACAACCATCACTATTCCTGGTACCATATTCGGTAACATGCCGCACATATCAAGCCATTTTTCAGAGGACTTTTTCCCCTTTCGAATCATAAGCGCCAAAAATACGCCAATAATTACAGCAACAATCGCCGTTACGAGTGAAAAAAGAAAACTGTTCCATAAAGCTTCTAATCCCGGAGAACCAATTGTAAATAATGCTTCATAATGGCTTGTTGTAAAGTTATTAAAATGTAAGCCACCGCCTCTTAACTTCGACAAAGAAGCAATAAGTATAGAAAAGTATGGGATTCCAATTGCTACTATTAGTAAGCCAATTACATAAACCCATGCTATAACGCGCGCAAATATAGACAAAGTATACCTTTTAGATTTCACACCTTTTCCACTAACCATTGCATATGTATACTTTCGATTCAATACATTTTGCATATACCAAATGAGCATACACGCACTAAGTAATAAAGAAGATAATGCTGTGGCACTGCCAAAATCAATCGGCCAACTAGAGATAAATTTATGAATCTCAGATGTTAACACATGGAATCCTATTCTACGTCCGAATGTAGCTGGTGTTCCAAATTCAGCAATCGTCTTTACGAAAATGAGTAAAGCACCCATTACATAACTTGATAACAATAACGGTAGTATTATTTTTCTTAAACGATAGAAAAAACTTCCACCATGAACTGCTGCAGCTTCTTCTTTACTACTCCCAATCTGAAGTAACGTGTTTTTCAACATGAAGTAAAGGAATGGGAATAAATGCAGACTCATAATTAAAACCATACCGCCTAAACTAAAAAACGATGATGAAATCGGCTTTAAAGCCGGAAAAAATTGTTCAAAATAACCGTTAGGTTGCATGAACAAAATCCAGCCCATCGATCCGATATAGGGCGGGGTCATAAATGGGATCATAAAAACAATATCTAACTTACTATACTTTCCTACATCTGTTTTGCTCATAATGAACGCCAATGGAAACGCAAATATTGTAGCTCCTATTACAACGAGTACACCTAGAAGCATCGAATTTAGAAAAATCCCAGCTAATCCACCACTCTGCATGACTTCAAAAGGCTTTAAAAAATTCCAACTGCTATTTTCATATACACTAGAAAATAAAATGAGAAAAAGCGGAATGACGATTAACATCGCCACAAGTAACAACGCTACTGTCATTCCAACTTGTCTTACTGATACGAATCGATTTACCATGTAATCACCATCTTATTGAAATACTTTCTTAAATTGTTTTGCTATTTCATCTTGTTCTTTCTCAACTGTTTTCCAATCAATATTTAATACTGGAATCTCTTCTACATTCGGTCTATTTTCAGCTTTTATATCTTTTCTACCGGGCAACAAATACGCTTTAGAAACTTGTTTTTGCACATCATCTGATAATAAATAATCAATAAACTCTTTTGCACCTTCTACATTTTTACTATCCTTCATAATGCCTGCTGCACGTGGACTAATGACTGTTCCGCTTTTTGGATATACGATATCAACCGGTTCACCCTTTGCTTTTGCACTGTACGTCATATAGTCAACACCCGCAATTACCATATCTTTCGCACCTGTTACAACTGGGTCTAACGCTTCTTGGTTTGCCCCAGCTACTGTAACTTCATTTTTCTTAAGCTGTTCAAATAAATTCCATCCATCTTGTCCATTCTTTTTCACATATCCTGTTACAAAGTCTAAAGCTGAACCTGAAAGTGCTGGATCTGGAAGATTCACTTTCCCTTTCCATTCTCCTTTCGTTATATCGCTCCAATCTTCAGGTGCTGTCTTCACATTTTTTGTGTTATACACAATTCCTAATGCTGAAGCACTATATCCAAAATAATGTCCTTTATCATCCGACCATTCAGAACGAAGCTTATCAGCTTGTTTTGCTTCTTTATAAGCTAACGTTTGCCCATCTTTTTTTAATCCTTCCATCGCTGGTAAAGAAGCAAGTACGACAACGTCAACGACTGGATTTTTCTTTTCAGCCTCCATTCTTGCTAAAATCTTACCTGTTGTTCCTTGAAACATTTCTACTTTTATCCCTGTTTTCTTTTCAAAGTCCTTTTGGATTTTTTCTGCTAATCCTTTTGGTCCTGCACTATATACAACAATTTTCTTTTCATTGGCGTTTTTATTTTTTGCATCTACACTGCCTGTCTTTGAGCTACAACCTGTTACTACAGCAGAAAATAGTAAAGTACATACAAATAAAGACTTAAGCGAACTGAATTTCTTCATACGATTCTCCCCCTATATGATGAATACATTTTTTTGGTACATATAACGATACCGGTTTACCAACGCTTAGCTTACTATTGTGATAAGCTGTCCATACACCGAGTGTCCCCATGTTTACTTTCACTTCATAACGTTCTCCTACATATGTAACGTGCTGAACTTCACCTGTATACATTTCGCATAAGTCATTTTTTGTCCAGCTCACATGCTCTGGACGAATCATTTTTTTCCCCTCTACAAGCCAATTTGCCGTACCAACAAATTTTGCAACAAATTCATGAGACGGTTTCACATAAATGTCTTCTGGTGTTCCTTTTTGTAATACTTCACCCTGCTTCATGACAATAATTTGGTCTGACATTGACATAGCTTCTGTTTGATCATGTGTTACATACAATGCCGTTAAACCAATTGAATGAACGATGTCCATAAGTTCTAATCGCATTTCTTCTCGCAAAATTGCATCGAGTGCACTTAACGGTTCATCGAACAAAATAAAATGAGGTTTCGTTACAATTGCTCTAGCAAATGCGACACGTTGCTGCTGTCCACCTGAGAGTTCATGCGGATATCTTTTCTCCATACCTTGCAAACGAACTCGCTTTATCGCATCTTCTACCTTTTCTCTTAAGTGATTCGTTTGCTTTGTAGCCCTTAAACCAAATGCAACATTTTCAAATACAGTCATATGCGGCCATAAAGCAAAATCTTGAAATACCATGCCGATATTCCGCTCATGAGGAGATGTTTTTATCTTTTTAGCAGAAGAATACATGCACTTATCTCCAAAATATATTTCACCTTTATCCGGTTCCTCAAGCCCTGCAATCATTCTAAGTAAAGTCGTTTTCCCGCATCCTGAAGGTCCTAAAAGTGTGGTGAATTCCCCTTTTTTCATTACAATTTGTAACGGCTTTAACGCCTGTGTTTTCCCAAATGCCTTTTCTAATCCATGAATTTTAATATCCATCGTTTCACCTCTCTCCCCTCATTCTTAACCTGCTTTCATTCTATCTGGAAGTTTTATACTGAATGTTAATGTACTGTAAAGATTAAATTAAAAAATCTCTAATAAACTATTTATTTCTATAGATTTTTTCTATAGTTAGAAGAAAAAGGGGCCAACTTATCATGAATCTCTTAAAATTAGAAATTGTAGTGCTTATTAAGAAATACAAAAAGCTTACTATTGTTGCAGAAAAACTTGGCGTTAAACAACCTACTATTACGTTTCATATAAAAAGCTTAGAAGAGGAACTTGGTGTGCCTTTATTTGAATTACGTTCCGGAAGGTATTTCTTAACAGAAGCTGGTGAAGCGTTGCATCATTATGCTTGTAAAATAGATGCACTTATGAAAGAAGCTAGGCGGGTCACACAAGAGTTTAAAGATTTTAATAAAGGCGCTATAACAATTGGTGCTAGTTATGTACCAGCGACTTATCTTTTACCAGAAGTTGTTCACCAATTTCAATGCGAATTTCCAAATATAAAAATAACACTCATAGTAAAAACAGCTCCTGAAATTCGAACGATGCTACAAAATCATGAAATTGATCTCGGGGTAATTTCTGCGGCACCGTTTGACGAACCACTTCTAAAACAAATGAATGTAATGCCTGATACACTTGTTCTTGCCTTTTCCAAAGAACATCATCTTTCTAAAAGAACAAATGTATCATTACAAGATATCGAAAAAGAACGTATATTATTGCATCGTAACCCATCTACAACGAGAGATTTACTTACACAATGGACGTTAGCACATAACATTACATTCCAATCAGAAATTGAACTAGATTCATTAGAAACGATGAAACGAATTTTAAAATATGGTAATGGGGTTGCCTTTATTTCAAAACTTGCTATTGAGCAAGAAGTACAACGAAATGAGCTATGCTATATACCGATCCCTGATTTTGAATTTCAGCGTAATATTTATACCATTCATCATGAGGACAGATGGAATTCTAAAATAATTTCTTTTTTACTACATAGCATTACTTCTTTTGCAGAAAAAAATTAAAAGGCTGTCGTTATACACGACAGCCTTTTAAACTATAACTCTATTTGTTTTTCTTATCCTCAATTTTTGCTTGTGCCTCTTCAGCCTTATCTAATGCTTCTGAAACTTTTTTCTCTTTTTCTTTTACATCATCTATACTATCAACAGCTTTAATTAATTTATCGATTCCTTCTTCATTTACCTTTTTTCGTTTCGCTACTCTTTCATTTACTTTCTCTTCCACATCTTTTGCTTTTTGAAGCATATTCTCTGCATTTGATGTCACAGCTTTTTCAAGTGCATCATCTTTTTTCTTTTGTAACACTTCATTTGCAATATCTTTCGTTTCTAAATACTTACCGTCTTTTAATGCTGTCGCACCGTGATCTAGTAACTGAGCGACTTCTTTATATGCCTTCGCTTCATTTCCTGATTTCTCTTTTTCCGCTTTTTCAAACCACATAATCGCATCACTATATTTTTCATTTTTCAATGATTGCATACCTGTTTCAATATACGTGTCATAATTACTACATCCAGTCATTACGACTAACAGAAAAAGCATTACAAAACTTAATTTTCTCATGATGTTTTCTCCTTTTCTTTGCCTGCTCACTTTACTGTAACATACATGAAAAGGAGTTTCAAAAACTAAAATACTAATATGGTCATTTTTATATTGTTAAAATTTTCTTTCAAACCGATACATCCACTTGTTTTTTCGCCATATGCTGCTTTACTCCAACTAATACAACTAACAATAATCCTCCACCTAATGTCATCATAACAATGCTAGTCGGTAACATATCTAATAATAATCCATATACAATCATTCCAAGCGGTGCGATTGCAGTAGAAATTGTTTCAAGTAGACCGAATACACGTCCTAAATAGTTTGGATCTGTCGTCTTTTGCATATGTACTTGCATCGGGATATTTACAACCATCATTGATATACCAGTTAAAATCATAAAAGTGATATAGTAAATAAAACTTGCTACTTTCGGAATGATAACTAACAACGGAAAGACTGTGCATAAACTCAAGCCCGCAAATAAAAACAGTCCAATATAAACAGAGCGAAACGGATTATTCACTTCTTTACGTACTGATAAAACAATTGCACCAATTAGCATCCCGACTGCTAACATTCCCTCTACAACACCGAGTTGCTTCGAGGATAATTGCAAATTTTTAATAATAATATATGGAAGCGAAACGAAAAGTGCACTCGCAAAAAAGTTTACCCCTACTGCAATTTTCATTAAACCATATATTTCATGCTGTCGTTTCACATATGAAAAACCTTCTTTTATACTCGTCAAGAAATGCTCTTTACTTTCGGCCAATTCTTTTTTATATAAATCAAATACGATGAATAATTGTACAATAACTGCTAAAAAGAATGTAATACTATTTAACAGGAAAAATGTTTTGATTGAAAAGAAACCAAATACAACTCCTCCAATAATCGGCGCTAAAATATTCGATAAAGATGATGCCGTCTGATTTAAAGCACTCGCTTTTTGAATACGCTCCTCATCTACTAAATTAGGAATAGACGAAGTTAATGAAACAGAATAAAAACTTGCACAAATTGATAATAATGCCGCTGATACATAAATAAACAGAAGTGATGGTCCAAATATAGTAGCAAGAATAAACATGATAAGCATTGTTAAGCTACTTAATAAATCAGTGCCAATTACAAGCCATCTTCGGTTCACACGGTCAGCTACAGCACCTGCAATTGGGCCACAGATCATTCTTGGTATTGATCCGCAAATAAGAGTAGTTGCAAACCCCATTCCTGAACCAGTTGTCTTTAATATGTATAATCCCATTGCAAACGTATAAATACCCGCCCCTAACAAGGACGTCATTTTTCCAATCATCATTAAAATAATATTTCTCGTTGCAATCTTCATTTTTGAATCATTTGGAACTATACTTACATCCCCCATTATGACACTCTCCCCTTAAAAGTTAAATTGTGTTAAACTTATTATATAATCAACTTTCCAATTTTTACAACAAAAAGTTTAATTGTATTTAACTTTTCAATTATAAAGGAGCATGTGATGGCTACTCTCGGCGAAAAAATTAAAACGTTACGAAAGGAAAAAAAGCTTACTCAAACAGAAATAGCAGGTTCAGAACTGACAAAAAGTATGTTAAGTCAAATTGAAAATGGAAAAGCTACACCTTCCATGAAAACATTACAATATATCGCTAATAAACTTGGATGCGAAACGAGTTTTTTACTAGAAGAAGATGATGTAGAAATCGTAGAACTCATTCAACAAATGGAACAACTAATAAAGGCAAATAAGTGTGATGAAGTATATGAGACTTTACTACCTATCGTTCAAAAAGAGCTACCTTCTACTTTAAATACCGCTCGTTTATATAAACAATTTGTAACAGCTGCGGCGATTATGAAAGATTACAACATTGAATCTTTCATTGAAAAAACAACTTCTATTTTTGAAAAATATACTTTATACAGAGACAGTACCGAAACAAAATTAACATTTTCTTATACGTTATTCTCACGTAAAAAGTATGAGGAATGTTTACAGCTTATTACTAGTATTCGTGATGATTATGAAGCGAAGCATTTAGAAATGGATCTTATTATACACATCCAATTGTGCTTAAAAGAAGCGATTGTTTTACTTGCATGTGGCGATTATGAAACATGTGAAAAAACCATATTAGAGGCACTCGCCTTTTCAAAAAAGCATCAAGTATACTATAAAACAGACGAATTTTACCGTATTTTATCTTACCAAAAAGTCATTACGGCTGATAAAGAAAAATATTTATATTACATAAAAAAATCTGAGCAATTTGCCATTTTTACAGAAGATACTTTATCCATTGCGATTATTGATATTTTAAAAGCTTACTACTACAACACGATTACTAATGAATATACAATCGCATTAAAACATCTAGAACAATTTCGAGAGAAACTAAAAGATGAGCCACTTTTTCAAGACGACGGATTGTATTATCTTGAAAAAGGAAAAGCTTTATACGGATTGAAACATTACGAGGAAGCTTTACAAACATTGCAACGTGGTATCATGCCGGATTATATGAACCATCCACTTGATCAAGCGTGGCTTACAACAGCAGGTGCATATCGTGCCCTTTGTTATGTAAAACTTAACGATAAAAAAAGGGCTCTGGAGGAAGCTACAGAAGCCGCTCAAAAGATACAATCCTACCCGGATTCCATCTTCTCTTCATTTATTAAAGAAACATTACAAATAATACAAAAACTTTAAAAATGTCTCGAAATGGTATATTATTCCTCCTTTTTTGCAAAGATAATAATGATGGGAGGAATATAAATGAATATACAACGCGCAAAAGAGCTTTCCGAGTCATCTGAAGAAGCCAATGTCAGTTTCCAAGGCATGCCTGTTATGATTCAACACGTCGATGAAAGCAACGAAACCGCCCGCATATATGAAGTAACAAATCCCAAACGCGAATTAACTGTTCCAGTTAATAGCTTAGAGGAAATATAAAAAATGCCACTTCTTTTTTTGAAGTGGCATTTTTCTTACTTTAGATTACTTAATATAAATCCCTTCTATCCTCTGTTTTACAACACCTAAAAAAAATAAGAATCTTCTACTTCTTTTCTGTTTTTAACCTGCTAAAATACAAACTATGAATTAATTATTCGCACTATACATTAAGGGGGGAAAAATAATGAAATATGATTTAGAAAAAAACAAGCCCTATTATGCAGTTATATTCACTTCAAATCTATCAGATGATACAACAGATTATAGTACCGTTTCCGAAAAAATGGAGGAACTTGCGAAACAGCAACCTGGATTTTTAGGTGTCGAAAGCTCACGTGATAATTCGGGACTCGGCATTACAATTTCTTATTGGGAGTCACTTGAAGCAATTGAAAATTGGAAAAAGAACGCCTTACATAAAGAAGCGAAAAAAAGAGGCCGTGAGCAATGGTATGAAAACTTCCACCTGCGCATCTGCCTTGTTGAGAAAGAATATAAGTTTCATAGAGGTACATTGTAACTATGAAGAAAAAACTAGCTCTCGTTGTTGTTCATGAAATATACGGTGTGAATGATCATATGCAGCACGTTATAGACCGCTTCACTTCATCTAATATAGATGTATTTTGTCCTAACCTTCTACAATTACAAAATGCATTTCATTATAGTGATGAAGAAAAAGCATATCAGTATTTTATGAATCAGATTGGATTTGATGATGGAAAAAAACAAATTGAAGAATTCATTACTAGCCTTTCCAGTAGTTACACACATATTGGACTTATCGGTTTTAGCGTTGGAGCGACAATTGCTTGGCTCTGTAGTAACAATCCCAGAATAGATTTTATCATTGGGTGTTACGGTTCCCGTATACGTGACTATGTTCATATTAAACCTACATGTGCTACATTACTTATTTTCCCTGAACAAGAAGCTAGTTTTTCAGTCCCCTGCTTAATGAAAGCATTGCAGCAACAAAGCAATCCGCTATTAGCAATAAAACAACTACATGGCGAACATGGATTTTTAAATCCATACACAGAAAAATATAACAAGCAATCTACAAAGCAAGTATACAATATAATAAATTCATTTCTTATGAAAACTATGTTGTAAAGGAGTTTCAAATGCCACTAACATTACTATTACTCATATTCATAATAATTCCCTTCATTTCAGCATTAGCTCTCATTTTTATGACGGTTAAAAAAGGAAATTTTCTAAACCGACCATACTTACAATCATTCATCGTATGTGCTCTATTTTTTACGAATTGGATATTATATTTAACAAATTTTTATTCATTACTACCTGAGAAATTTAGTCGATTTATATTTCTACCTATCTGGTTTTTCCTTTGCGTTTTAGGATTTATCGTTTTCGCACGCGAATGGAAGAACAATCGTATTTTTTCCATATCTATCGGTTTCCTTTCTTCTATTAGTTTTCTATTTGGATTATTGTTGTTAGTTCTTTCGGGAATGTAATTGTTGTAAAGAGGAGAAAACACCTCTTTACAACAATTTTTTTCGTTCCATAACTAAAGGAATTATTAAATAGAAAGCATAAGCAATAACCATCCAAATGGTAAATGATATGATCTGCTGTGAGGATAATTGTGAAAATATATTAGAAGAGTTATACAAGATGTAAGAATCTAAGGTTAAACCAATTACTGTACCACATATACCTAACTTAATAACTGCATATTTCGAAGTGTCCAGTTTTTGATATAGCCACATTACAAAGTATAAAGCTATAGCTGTTCCTAATTCGAGAAACGTCATTTGTAGAAAAAATTCATTTGAAGTGTATTCTAATAAAACTGAAGATCCGAAAACAATAAAAAATACTGAGGCAAAAAACCATATCCCAATAGAAAATAAAATAGTGAGCCACAGTTTATTATTCACTCCCATTACCTCCCTCTTGTAGCGCTATAAACTTTTCCATAAGCATGTGCAAATCACCATATACTTTATCTGTAGAAAAAGATGGATTGAATAAGGCTTGTAATGCCAGCCCATCAATTAATGCATTACATAAAATGCTACACGTTTCAGTTGAAATTTGTGATGTGATTGCATCCGCTATTTTTGTATCTAAAGCTCCTTTTAACTCTTGATTTTCATAATGTAACAGTTCGCCAATTTTTTCTTTCATCGCATCATTTTGTAGCCCACTAGCTACTAATTGAAAAAACAAATGATGATACATTGAATCTTTCACACATCTACTTTTAGCAGATTGTAAAGCATTTTCTAGCTGTACACCCTTTCCTATCTGTTCCCACGACTCTTTACAAAACGATTCAGTCACTTCAAGCAATAATTGATCCTTCGTTTTAAAATGATAATATACGGTACCTTGTGTAACTTTAGCATTTTCTGCAACTGCTTTTAACGTTAATTTTTCCATTCCATGCTCTGTAATACTTTCTTTTGCTGCTTCTAGTAACTTCTGCTTGTTCACAACATTCGGCTTTGCCATTTATATCACCACCTTTTAAGTTAGTTGAATAACTAACTTAAATTATACAAAAGAATCAGATAAAAAAGGAAGAAAAGCCAATATTCAACTTTTCTTCCTTCTATGTTTACCTTTAGATTTCACTGTCACTGATTCACAAGGTGTGTAATAAATTTGAGGTGTCGCCTTATCCACAAACATCATAAACGTAATAAAGCCGATAATAAAAAAAATAAACAACGTTAACAATATTGCTCCTATCGTTAAAAGTATCATAACACCACCCCTATATATTTCATGTTATTACACCTTTCGCTATTATATGAGCTGAATCCTTTTTAGAAAAATAAACGTAACAAAATAATTACAATGACTCCTGTTAATACTGTTCCTAATAAACTACGAGTATATATCGCTATGAAGAATGTTGGGATTGCCGCAATGATATAATCCCACTGCACTGTCTCATGCATAAATAATACTTGTGCTAAAAGTGCTGCTAATATCGCAATTGGTATGTAATTTAACCATTTTAAACCCCAGTCTGGAATTTGTAGTTTACTAAATACGAGAAGAGGTAAAATACGTGGTACGAGTGTGACAGCTCCGGCTGCTAGTAAAAGGAATAATACGTCCAATCTTACTTCCATTTTTCAATCACCACCCCGATTGTCGCAGCTAAAAGTGTTGCGATAATAACTGCTATACTATCTGGCATAAATAAGTGTGAAACGTATGCGATAATAATCGCTACAATTGCAACACTTAGATGAATGGCTAGTTTCGGTTTACTACTTATTAGCTGAAGTACAAATAATCCGATAAACATCGCTGGTAACGCATAATCCATTCCGTACGTATGAGGATCTGGTATCCACTCTCCAAAAAGCCCTCCGAGAACTGTAGCTAAAATCCAATTTAAATATGCTGTTACATTAAGTCCCATCATCCATTTCTCGCCTAAATGGCCTTTTTGTGCTGCTTGTTGCACTGCAACGCCAAAAGTTTCATCTGTAATTTGCGAACCAATTATTAAATTTTTAAAAAGAGGTATCTTGGTGAAGTAAGGTGCGAGTGCAGCACTCATTAATAAGTGACGTAAATTAACAAAGAACACAGTAAAAATAATTGCCGAGGCTGGGGCACCCGCTGCATACATACCCGCTAATATAAACTGAGCAGAACCCGCGTAAATTAATGTGGACATAAAAGCAATTTCTATGATCGAGAAACCTGCTGTTTTCGCAATAACACCAGCCGCTATACCGATGCTCAAATATCCAAATACAGTTGGTAAACAATCCTTTACACCTTGCTGAAATGAATCATCGCTCTGCAGTGTCATATGTGCTTGAGCTTTATTCACCATTATCTCCCTCCATTTCTTCTATAGTACGTTTTCCTGTTACGACATGAACTAAATCTATGTTTTCACGCCATAATGTATCTAATTTATCAGCTCCAAACTCCTTCGTAATCTCTTCCACCATAATGTCGTGCCGAACATATTCTGTAGCGACGAGAACTAAAGCTGGATCATACGTTGTAACGGCCCATGAAGTGCTATCATTTGAAAAGTTAGCAATTAATACTTCTTCCCCATCACGCGCGATAACAGTTAAATGACCACCCATTCTCTTTTCAACGACGTGAGGTGTCATATAATTATGGTGAAATGTCGCTCCTATTTTTGTTTCTGGAGCACCAAATAAAATTGAAAAAATATGTACGCCTTCCGCTTCCTTTTGATGAATGAATGACTCAATCTCTTGCACTTGATCTTCCCATACAGAAATCCATAACTCTTCTTTTGCTCTATTAATTATATTGCATATTTCTTTCAAAACACGATCATTTGAGCGAATATGCGAAATTACATCAATTTGTCGCTCTTGTTCTAAACAATTTAATTTTCGGTCTAGAAATTCAAAGGACTTTTCAAAATCTTTTCGCATTCGATCCATTAATTCCGTAGCTGGCACTGGTACATATTTCACTGGTTCAGAAGGAACGATATGCACCGCTCCTTTATCCATCAACTTGCCAAGTACTTCATAAATCATCGAACGAGGTACGCCTGTTTGTTTACTAACTTCATAACCTGTTACTGGATAATGTTTTAATAGTCCAATATATGCTTTACATTCGTACTGGGAAAAACCTAACTTTTGTAACTCCTTTATTATTTCATCCATCGATAACCCCTCACAATTTATATAGCTCTAATTTCAAAACTACGATTTCACTTTCCATTAGTAGTTATTGCTATACCTACTAATATAAAAAAGAAGCCCCTACAAGTCAACTGACAATTCCGAATTTTTATCCGGAATAAAAAGCCTTTTTTTGAAGGCTTTTTTGCATAATGAATTATTTCAACTGTAGAGCATTTGATATATTACCCTCCAAATGCTCACGTAAGGTTGAACCTGTATACTCTTCTCTAAATACACCTGCTCTCACGAATAAAGGACTGACTTCACTAAAGAATAAATCCAATGATTTTGGAGGTCCCCCTGGAATTGCAATGAATCCATCTAGTGCTCCTGCTTCAAACCTTTCCATAATTTGTTTGAAAACGTCTTGTGGTGTGCCAATAGCGACCCAATGAGCAGAACCAACAACTTCTGGTCGTTCTAGTATTTGCTCAACAGTTGGTTCATTTTTTATGATGAAATTCCGTAATAATTCGGCATGTGTTTTACTACGTACAGCTTGATTTCTACTTGGTAGCATATGTTCAGTAACCTTACTTTCTAATGGCATCCCTCTAACATCTAATCCGAGAACCATTTCGAGTAAAGCGTACCTCTTCTCTTTTGTAAGATGTTGATGAGCTTGCCTGTGCATTTCTAGCGCTTCTTCATATGAATCGCCAATAAAGAAATATAAACCAGGCAATACACGTATATCATCTTGCTTTCGGCCATGCTTTTCTGCTCTTCTTCTTAAATCTTGACGAAGTTCGATTCCTGATTCTACATCTGGCATTGCGGCAAAAATCGCATCCGCAACAGAAGCAGCGAAATTCCGGCCAGACTCTGAAGCACCCGCTTGAAATAAAGGCATTTCCCCAGAAATATGTTGCGGGATATTAAGTGGACCTTTCACCTCAAAATGCTCACCACGATGCTCAATTGGCTGTACCATCTCTCTAATTACATCTGCGTTGTCTTCTTTCAAAACTTCATAAGGATGACTCCTCCAAAGTTTTCTTACTAACTCTGTACATTCTGCCGCTTTCGCGTATCGTTCCTCAGATGGTGGCATCCCTGTCTCACCAAAGTTTTCAGCACCATCAATTGATGTGACAATGTTCCAACCTACTCGGCCGTTACTAATCCAATTTAAAGATTGTAGTTGCCTCGCTAATATATATGGTGGATAAAATGATATTGAAGCGGTCGTAACGACTCCAATCTTTTCTGTCGCATAAGCAATAGCAGTAAACAATAGTGTTGGGTCTAAAATTACATTCCCCTTATTACGTGCAATTAAATCTGGATGTGCCACTAAATAATCCGCTTTAAAAACAAAATCTAACTTAGCCTTTTCTGCCTGTAGTGCCAACTCTACTTGTTCATCTATCCCTGAATTAAACATACTCTCTTGTTCTTTCTTTCTAGAAATCAAACATAGTCCAATGCAAAGCTGTTTTTTTGTAGACATATGTACACACCTTCCCCTTATTTTTAATTTACCTAGTTAAACAAATGATACGACCCTAACAGCTTCTATTCTTATTAAAGATAAAATGATATTGATAATCATTATCATTTTATGGTGTAACTATAATAAAAGCAACAATAAAGTGAAACTTTACTCAGAGGAGGAGCTCCCATCCTCTGATTATTAGCCTTCACCAATCGGGCTTTTGCGGGATAAAAAAAAGACCACCACTAATTGGAAGTCCTTTATGTCAATATTTCATTCGCTTCTTTTTCATAAATTTTATCAAACGAAGTCATGATGCGCTGCGATGCTTGAATCATTTTTTGATTCGTCATAAGGTCAGCCATTTCTTTCGTCATATCCACATTTGAATTTTCTAGCATATGATTACGTACTGCCCCTGTTCCATTCGGTAAATCAGCAACGTTTCCTTCTGCTAGTGTAAAACTTTTATTTTCTCGTTGCACAAGGCGAGCATTCGTTTCTGCATCTACTGTTTTCGTTTGCAAGCGGCCAATATTATTTTGTGTTGCTTCATCGTATAATGTACCGTCTGCTTGTACAGCTGCCTTTGCTCCTTCTGGAATACGAATACGTTCATTATTCTCACCCATTACGAAAGCACCAGATGCTGTTTGTAAATAACGATCACTATTTAATGTAAAGCTACCGTCTCTCGTTAAAAATGTTTCATCATTTTTAGATGTAACGAAAAATGATGATGTGCCAGCGGCACCGTCGTCTAAAAAGAAATCTGTAGCACTATTTGTCATTTGTACATTTCCTTGTACTAAGTTCACATGCGTCGCAGCTGGTACGACAGCGTAATCGACCGAGCCGATATTTGTCGCCGATCCGTCTCCGCGGCGATATGTGTCTTGCACATCAAATACTTTAGACGTCATGTTTTCTGCTTTAAATCCTGTCGTTTGGGCATTTGCGACGTTATTCGAATGAACATTAATATGCTGCATGTAATTCATCATACCCATAGAACCTATATAAAGACCGTTCATACTCGTTTGAATAAGGCAAGTGCCTTATTCTTCACCTCTTTTCTTACGATGTTTGTAACATTTGTTTTGCTAAATGTTCAGTTGTAGCGATATGTATATGTTGCTTCACGTCTTGTCCATCTGTCATTAATACAATTGGAGCTGATGATACAGCTGGAATTTTCAACAATTCACCACTGCTCGCTGTTTCATCAAATTTCGTAAACACGATACCATCTATATGAATATCTTTAAAGTTCGTAATAATTTCAATCATGTCTTTACTTTTTATCATCCACATTATACACTTCAATTAAATGATGAATCATATTAGCTGCACGCGCTGAAGATAATTCCCAGTTGGAAGGGAATTTTTCATTATGAATCGGTCTGCTATCCGTATGTCCTTCTACAACAATTGCATTTGGTACCGATTGGAAGAACCCTACTAATTGACTAATTACTTCTTTCGCTTCCACCTTAACATTCGCATCACCCGTATCGAATATTAAATTGTCTACTATAACGATGCTAACACCTGTATCTTCTCGATATACATTCACTTGACTAACACCATTATTATCCACATATGCTTTTAACTTTTTATACAATTCATCCATGCGCTTTTTTGAAACTGCTTTTTCATCATTTTTTTCATGTGAAATATCTGGTATTGTATTTTCCATTGCTTTTGCATTTACTTGCTCCGCGTCACTAAACTTTTCAAGCATCTTTGATAATTTTACTGTATCTTGCTTTGAAGTCGCAACTAGTAATACAAAGAAAGTTAGCAATAACATCATTAAATCAGTAAAAATCGTCATCCAACGAGGCGCTCCTTTTTCCGGTCGCTTACTCATCTTACCACTCCTCAAACTACTAGGCTGCTCGTTTTTCTTTTTTTATCTTCGTTTCATATACGTATGTATCAAGTTTTAACTTTAATTTGGAAGGAATTTGTCCTCGGTACAGCTCTGAAATTGCTTCTATTACAAACTTCTTCTCTGTATACAAATCTTCAATACCACGATACACTTTTTCAGATAGCGGTATTGCAATCATATTTGCAATAATAGATCCATATAATGTCGTCAACATTGCAACGGCCATCCCTGTACCAATTTGTGAAGTATCTTGTAAGTTTTGCAACATAATAATAAGACCAATTAACGTTCCTATCATGCCCCATGCTGGAGCGAAATCACCAATCTTATCTAATAATGTCGCTCCTTTTCTTAACTCATACACTTCAGTTTCAACATCTTTCATTAACACTTCTTTTAATTCCGCTTCATCATAGCCGCTTAACATTAAACGAATTCCCTTTTGAATAAAAGGATTGTCTACTTGCTCTCCATCAACTTCTAATGAAAGCAATCCATGTTTTTTCGATTTTTTCGAAAAATCAACAAACAAATCCGTTAACTGTTCTAAATCTTCTTCTCTTCTATGTAAAACAGTAAAAATACTTTTCATATATTTTTTTATTTCTCCAAATCTATATGCCACAACGATTGTCGCTGTTGTTCCCCCTACGACAATTAAAATAGATGAAACATCTAAGAAATTTTTAAACCCTTTTATTCCACCACCGCCAAACATGATTGCCGCTATTACAATCGCAAAACCTACTATAATGCCAATTGGGCTAGAAATTTCAAACTTCCTTTTTTTTCTTTGTGGTCTAGCTAATACTTGATTTTCGTCTCCCATATTCCTTCCCTTCCTTGTCATTTTTATAAAACATTTTTTTATTTTAATAATGCGTTTTCACATATAACATTCATTATACGCTTATCATCTATTTATCGCAATATACTCATAAAATTGACACATTTCATTTCCACATTAGAATTATAGTATGGAAATATGAGGAGGATCTCGATGGAACATAACATTTTGCAAGTCATTGCATTAGCAGAAAAACTAAAATATGAAATGCGACATAGTTGGCTTTCTAACGGACGTCAAGAAAGTGTTGCTGAACATACGTGGCGTATGTCCCTAATGGCTATCTTAGTTGAGCCTTATCTGGATCAAAAAGTAAATATAGAAAAATTACTTAAAATGGTTATTATTCATGACCTTGTCGAAGCTGAAGCTGGTGATATTCCTGCCTTTGATACGATGAATAGCCGTGAATTACAATTACAAAAACAAAAAAATGAGCAAAAGGCTATTTTAAATATTAAACGTACACTAGAAGGTTCTCTTGGCGTCGAATTATACGATTTATGGATGGAGTTCGAAGCGAAAGAAACGTATGAAGCAAAAGTTGCTAATGCACTTGATAAACTTGAAGTAAAAATTCAGCATAATGAAGCTGATATTGATACTTGGCTACCAATTGAGCATAAAATGACTTTCCAAGTTGGTAAACATACAGATTTTGACTCTTTCTTATCTAGATTACAAAAAATCATTGAACAAGACGGAGAAAAAAAATTACTAGCTGCTGGCATTGACGTTGAAGCATGTAAACAATAACCATTTAATTATGAAATAAGACACTCAAAATGAGTGTCTTATTTCATAATTGTTGATATTGCCTGCTTATAAATAAGTTGTTGGTTTCCATCTACTAATATTAATACTGTAAATCTATCTACTCCAACTACTTCCCCTACTATTCTTACTCCACTCTTTAAAAATATAGTAACTGCACCTTTTTCTTCTTTTATTTGTTTATACAACTCTTCTTGTAAGTGTTCCATAACTGTTTTCCCCTTTACAAATAAATAATCCTAATATAAAAAAATAAAGATTAATCACTTATATACTTTGTCTTTTATATTCATAAACTTATTAATTAGTATATCTAAATCTCGACTAAATAACAAAACTTTATTATGATCTAATCCATGCCTAGCAACAAGTTGAATTAACTCTTTCTTTTTGTGTTCTATTTTATTGTGTAATTGTCCCATCTCCATCTCTATACTAAAACTCCCTTTTCCCATAATATTACTTGTAAAATTATAGTACATTTCCACTCATAAAAAAATAAAAAAATGGCTTTTTTTACAAATTTTATATTTGTGAAAAGAAATTTTAATGTAATTGTAAGTTACATACCCCTTTCATTTGCAATACATTCACCTAGTATACACTTCCATATTGTTTTACCATTTTTAAAAAAGCGCTATGAAACAAAGTAAATATCACATTTAAATCCGATCACAGGCTCTTGTCTAATTAGAAGTAAGACTTGCTCCTTTTCTAAATAAAAACATATCTTATAAAGTAATCCATTAGTTATATAGATTAATTTCCTAAAAAGGAGGAAAAAACATGAGCTTTGGTGGTAGTTGCGCTGGTTTCGGCGGTGGATTTGCTTTACTCATCGTGCTATTCATCCTTCTAATCATTATCGGATGTAGCTGTTGGGGTGGCGGCGGAGGGTTTTAAATATAATACGTATCCTTTTCGCTAAACTCTAAATGAATGAAATATGTTAACTAAAAACTATACGAAAACAGCTCATATTTGAGCTGTTTTTTCATACTTTCGTATGAATTTATGTCCATCTTTTTTGTGATTTCAACTAACAAGAAATCGTTTACTATGGAATAAGAAACATTTTTACTAAGGAGGATAATAATGATTAAAGGTCTTTATGAAGCACATTTACCTGTCTGTAATTTAGAAATTTCGATACCTTTTTATGAATCACTGGGGTTAAAATTATATAAAAGAGACAACGATATCGCCTTCTTTTGGATTGTAGAAAATGAAAGTTGGATTGGTCTTTGGGAAGGAAAAGAATACAAAGTCAATTATCATCCATCCTTACGACATATCGCTTTCCAAGTAAGCTTACACGATTTAGAAAACGCAATACACTGGCTCAAACAGAAAGGAATTCCAGCGCGAAAAGACTTTGGAATGGAGCCAATTGAGCCAATCGTTTTTCCAGAATTAGCACACGCCTCCGTATATTTTAACGATCCTGATGGAAATAGTTTAGAATTCATTGCACAATTACCTGTTGGACTACCTAAAGCAGAGAAAATGTATTTAAGTGAATGGAAAAAACAAGTACAGGCATCACTTATAGATAAGGTTTAATTTCTCATGTCAATTTCTTATTACAGGCTTCTTAAAACAAATAAAAACTTTAAAAAATTATTTTATGGTCAAACATTAAGTGTACTTGGGGATTGGTTTCATACTGTCGCTTTATTAACACTCGTCTATAGCATAACAGAATCTTCATTTATGTTAGCACTCACCTTTATGAGCAAAGGGTTACCTCAACTTCTTCTGAGCCCATTCATAGGCGGAATTGTAGACCGTTTTTCAAAAAAGAAAATCATGATTTTTACCGATAGTTTACGAGGAATTATCGTCCTCACTTATTTATTAGCATTCTACAAAATTGAAATTATTTTCGTTTCTAATATATGCTTATCAGTACTCTCTTGCTTATTCGAGCCTGCTAAGCAATCAACTCTAAAAAATATCGTACATCAAAAGCATTTCGTAACCGCTAACTCCCTTTCTAGTACAATCAATGGTTTTATGTCTATTATGGGAGCTTCTTTAGGTGGGCTCATCGCACAATCTTTAAGTATCGAGATTGCCTTTTTTATTAATAGCCTATCATACTTTATTTCAGCCTATATTATTTATAAAATAAAAATCCCTTCTCGTGACACTTTTAGCACGAAAAAAGCGTTTTTCACTGATATAAAAGATGGTTATACATACATATTACAAAGCAAAATTATTTTAACATTAATTCTTGTCGGCATTTCATGGGGCATTATTGGAGGTGCCTATCAGTTACTTCTAACAATCTATGCCGAAAGAATCTTCCACACTAACATTGGTATTTTATATGCGGTTCAAGGGGCTGGACTTATGATTGGCAGTCTCCTCGTTAATCTTTATATGTCTAAAAATGAAGACAAAATGAAAAGAGCATTTGGTTGGGCCTATTTACTACAAGGAATTTTCTTTCTCGGATTCATTCTATCCGATCAGCTTATTATCGGTATCATTACATTACTCTGTATGCGTATAGCAGGAGGAATCATCGTTCCACTTGATACGACATTACTACAAACGTATACGCAAGAAAACATGATTGGTAAAGTTTTTTCATTTCATTATTCCATCTACGGATCGCTTATTCAGTTATCTATGTTTATTACAGGATGGTTTTTAGAAATCCTTTCTCCTCAAGTGATTGGTAGCTTGTTAGCTATATGCTGTATTTTTGTTAGTTTTATATGGCTTTTCTTATTTTATGGCGGGGAACTTAGTGAAGAATCTACTATCACTTAATGGCATGTATATGTACATGCCATTTTTATTTTTGTCGAAATTCACAAGAAAAAGGCGATTTATTTCTCTTACGTTCTAATTTTTTAGAATGTATAATAAATTTAGATTATAAGAAAGGAGCTAACATAATGTTTGAGGATCGACTTACCATTTCAGCAGAACAACAAAAGCTAATTTCCAATGCAACTCGCATTCAAATTCTTCACCTTTTAAAAGACGAAACACTCACTGCAAAACAAGTATCTACTAAACTAAATAAATCTGCTGGTAGCGTTCACTATCACATCCAAATTTTATTTGACGGAGGCTTACTTGAATTAGTAGATAAAAAGGAAAAACGAGGGATTATTGAAAAGTACTATAAAGCAAAATCTGCTCACTTCTATATTGAAGAAGCAGGAACGGAAGGAACAAATACAGGGAGCCATATTGTCTCTCATTTATTTTTAACTCCAGAGGAATTACAACAACTCACTTGGGAGATCTCACAAGTTTTATTACGCTGGGAAAGCAAAACCGCTCGTCAATCAGCCTCAGAAGAGGAATACGCTATTTCCTGCCGTATAAAAAAACAATGAAAGAAAGGTCCATATGCCCATGAAAAATAAACTATTATTATTGTCGGGAACAGGCATTTCTCGTTTAGGTGATTTTATGTATCTCATCGCTCTAAACTTAATGGTGTTAAATAGCACAAACTCCCCTGCTGCTGTAGCAGGATTATGGATTGTAGGTCCAATTGCCACCGTTGTTACAAAAATATGGTCTGGTAGTATTGTAGATCGATTAAATAAACGGTCAATTATGCTCATCACAGATATAATTCGAGCAGCTCTCATTGGCTGTATTCCACTATTTGATTCTATTTGGGTCATTTATATTTTTATCTTTTTAACTCGCATTGCTACATCATTTTTCGATCCAGCTTCATTTACTTATAAAACAATGCTCATACGAGCTGAAGAGCGCGCTCAATTCAACGCTTGGAATAACTTTTGTACAAGCGGGGCTTTTATTATCGGTCCAGCCCTTGCTGGAATACTTCTCACCACGTACTCAGCATCCTTTGTTATTTACTGCAACTCACTTTCATTTCTACTTTCTACCATTCTCATTTACTTCTTGCCAAACATTACATTACAAACAAAGCAAAACGAAGAGGTTTCAAATACTTTCTTACAAACATTACGAAGTGATTGGAAACAAGTTTTTTCATTCGCTCGAACGGAAACTTACATAATTCTCATATTCGTTTTATTTCAAGCTACTATGCTTGTTTCTATGGCACTCGATTCACAAGAAGTTGTTTTCACAAATCAAGTACTGTTTTTATCCGATATAGAATATAGCATGCTTGTTAGTATAACTGGTGCCGCTTACGTTTTCGGTTCATTTCTCGTCTCTCTCTTTGCCAAACGATTAGCAATTCAACATTGTATCGGATTAGGTATGATTTTCACAGCAATAGGTTATGTGATTTTTGCCTTTTCAAATTCATTTATAGTCGCAGCGAGCGGTTTCATTTTACTTGGCATTTCTTCATCATTTGCTGGTACTGGCTTTATAACATTTTATCAAAATAACATCCCTGTACATATGATAGGACGTATCGATAGCGTGTTTGATTCAATAAAAAATTTCATCCAAATCTTTTTCATTTTAGCAATTGGAGCATCCGCACAATTTCTTTCCGTTCAAATTACTGTAATCAGTAGTTCATTACTCATTCTTTTCCTTTCCTGTTTATTAGCAATCCGGGTAATGACGCCTTCACGAGAAAAATATTTTAAAGCTACAGGATCATCTTTGGAATATTAACCGCAACATAAAAAGCGGCTATTTGCCGGGCAGCAAGATCCCAATTGGTGTGGGCTAATAATCAGTGGGGGATGAACAAAACCCCCACTGATTAAAATTTCACTTTATGTTAAAATATTTATTGGATCTGATTATGTAGGGGGGCTATTTGGGGGATTATATTCATTTTCATATGTATTATATTAGTAGCTTCTATTTTACAAACAAGTACAGGTTTTGGCTTTTCTATTATGGCAACACCTTTCTTACTCATGCTATTTCTACCACAAGAAGCTATACAAATAAATATCATTTTATCATTAATTATTTCCATATCACTCATTTGGAAAATAAGAATGGACATTGATTTTATTCTACTGAAAAGATTAATTTTCGGAAGTATAGTTGGTGTTCCTTTTGGTATTTTAATTTTCATTTCCATTAACATCAACACATTTAAATTAGCAATTAGCATCCTGCTCTTACTATTAACGTTGATGCTAATATGCAACTTTAAGATTAAATCAACAAAATCTAGAGATTTCTTAGTGGGTGGATTATCCGGTCTTTTAACGACAAGTATCGGTATGCCAGGACCACCCCTGTTACTTTACTTTACAGGAACTGATACGAAAAAAGAGAAGTTGAGAGCAACTACTTTGGCTTTTTATCTGTTTATATATTTCATTAGTCTCATAACTCAAATACTCTTTACTGGCACAAACAAAACAATTTGGGAATCAAGTTTTTATGCTATTCCAATCGTATTTCTAGGTTTATATATAGGTCAAATTATTTTCAAATGGCTTAATCAACGGATTTTCAAAATATTTACGTATATCCTTTTAAGTTGCACGGGGGGTTATCTTCTTATTGAAAGTTTGAACTTGTTATAGAGGGTGCTTTAGATAGTGGACAATAATAGATAGGTTCAAACGAAATTATTGCTGCATTTTCAAGTGCGATGGGGCATTCTATATCAAAACTTAAATAACTTTATTGGCAGTTTACAATTAGCAATAATCGTTCTTTCATAAGACAAATATTTTAAATCGAATACTAAATAAAACGATAAAAAGCGGCTATTATGCCGCTTTTTACATTAAATATTTTATAAAGCAAAGACCTGCACTTACTATCACGAATATATTAAAAAATAAGAAAAACCCTTTTTCAAAATCTGTATACTTTTCTACTTTTACTCCGCGTTTTTTTAACTCCATAACTATCATTGCAACTTCACGTGCATACTCAATACTTCCAAATTGTATATGAGTGTTATTATATTTAATCTCAAAGACATTTTTCATTTTTTTATGTTGCGAAATGGATTGTATATCCTCTATTGGCATGCTATGTTCATTTGTTTTTTTAAAATAACAATCTAATCCTTTCATAATCACTCTTTTATTTGTTAAAACGATATAATAATAAAAAGTAGCTCCTACGTAATATATATTTGGTATTACTTTATTATTTGCCATATATCCTTCGTCTACTAACAGTTCCTTCTCAATTTCTTCACCAGCTTATAATTCGTTGCGAATTGACTCTTCCAACATTTGTAAAGTTATTTTTTTTAATAACTCTCCATTTCTCACATAATACTTATCTATATTTATAGACTCATTCGCTTCTTTCTCTAAACATGTAATTTCTTCTTCTGAATATTGGAGTTCGTTTAACATCGATAATAGTCTTTTATCCATATTACACACTCCCCTTCCACAGTTTTTGAAGTTTTTTCTTCCCTCGAGAAATTCGATTATATATATAATCCGCTGTTACTTTTAATTCTTTTGCAATATCGTCAATGGAATACCCATCAATATACCTCTTTAAAAAGATATGCCGATCCTTTGTATTTAAATCTTGTACGAGTTCCATAATCTCTTCTTCTTGTTCTATTTCATAACTATCATGGATACCTTTATCTATTTCTACGTCTTTATCCATTTTGTTCTCTCTATATACTTTCTTTTTATATTCCAATGCCTTTAATTTAGTAATACCAATCATCCAAGATTTTAAGTTTCCCTTTTCTATATCAAATTGGTCGATATTAAACCAAATGACAGTATATACATCGTTATAACAATCATCTACATATTGTTTCTCAATAGGGGTACTTAATGATTTATGAATAATGTATAAAACTAATTTTCCATATTGATCAATGACTTCTTTCAAAGCATCTTGATTACGTTTTTTCATAGCTATAATTAAATCCTCTTCAGAATCAAAAATCATAAACATCTTCCTTCCTCAGTTCCCCTTTAGCAGCTGCTTTTACTTACTATTGGCACTTCATTCTCATTTTCTATCACTTTTGTAAAAATTTATTAATTTTTATTTCTATGTATATGATAGCAAAAAAAGACATTTCTCCTCAAAAAAAAGACAAACCCGCATTCCAGGTTTGCCTTTTTACTTATTTTTTATTTAATCCTTTTTCATTTAAAAACTCTTTCATATGAATTCTTTTCCCTTTGGACATAAATGAGCTCATTGATTCCGTCCATGTTACGTTTTTTTGATTTGACGATCTTTCTTTGTAATACGCACTCATCGTTTCATCATATTCGTTTAATAATTCATCATATTTCTTTTCATCGTATCCATTTTCATGAAGAATGGCCGCTACCGGTAAACGTGGCTTAACTCCATGATCTTCATCTGGTACGCCCACTGTCATTCCGAATACCGGATATACTTTATCCGGTAAATGAAGCAATTCACTCACTTCTTTCGGGTTATTACGAATTCCGCCAATATAACAAATACCGTATCCTAAAGATTCAGCTGCAAGTGCTAAGTTTTGTGCAAAAAGTGAAGCATCTACCGTCGCAACGATAAAGTCTTCCACTCCTTCATGCTTTATCTCTGTGCCATGTTTTTCACACGCCATTTCAAGTCGTTTTAAGTCTGCACAACAAACAAAGAATGCTGCGCAGTCTTTCACGTGACGATTCCCGGATAATTCAGCTAGTTTACTCTTTAGTTCCTGATCTGTTACATATATAACAGAATACGCCTGTACAAAATGTGAGGAAGCCGCATGTTGTGCAGCTTGCACCATTCTTTCTACTACCTCTTTTGAAATTGTTTCTTCTTTATATTTACGAACTGAAACGTGTTGCTCCATTTTATGTATCATCTCACTCATAAAAATCACTCCTTTTTTCTCTTCATATTGAAAAATTAACATATCTTTTTTAATATTCACAACTTATAAGCATAAAAAGAGCAATTCTTTTTGAATTGCTCTTTTTTTACAGTATCTTTTATTATGGTAAATGAAATTATATTAGCGACAATTTCAATATATTAATCTATCGCTAAATAACGTCGAATTAATATGCTATTATACAATTCTTGTTAAGCTGCTTTCAATACTTTAATACCTTTAACAATATTCCAAATGAAGTAGTAAATCCCTACAAGAATAAACACTGCATACGTTATAACCATCCCAATTCCAACGCTCTCAGACTGATTGAAACTTAAACCGTATACTCCTGATAAAGCTAACCCTACAAATAAAATTGCATATGGGAAAACATGTGACCAAAATGCTTTTTTCGCATGATATTTCACTTCATCTTCCGCAACGAAGTACACGATAATTGGTAGTAAAAATGGTGCAAAAAAGATACTAAAGTAACATAGCGAAGATAAAATATTATTTCCTTTCAACCGAATCACCTCTAAAGTTTTTGTTACCTTCATTATGTCAGGAAACCTTTCCAGAAACTATCGCTTTACCTTTCATGAACATGACATTTTTGTAAGATTTTCCTCGAAATAAATCCCGCCTCAAATTTCGGGCGGGATTACTTTAACTATATTCGATTCATAAACCAATATTGCGTAATCGCTAAATATTCTCGTACATTCGATGGAATGATAATTGGCTTCGGTGTTTTGGCCGGAAGCCCTTCTAATTGCAAACCTTGTTTTGCAGCTATTTTTTTCGCTCTAAACATATGGAAATCGTTTGTTACGATCATACCTTTTTTCATATTGGCTGGAATTAACGGTTTTGAGAATTTAATATTTTCATCTGTGCTCGTCGACTTATCTTCCATTATAATGCGGTCTTCTGCAATATTTTGTTTCATTAATCCTTGTTTCATCGCTAATGCTTCTGTAATATCTTCACCTTTTCCTTGGCCTCCAGATACAATAGCAATTGTTTTATCATGTAATTTTAAATACTCAGCTGCTTTATCAATACGATATTGCAATGAATAAGAAGGTTTTGTTCCATTTACTTTCGATCCTAGTACAATTATATAATCCGCATCATCAATTGCATTCATATGCCCATGCTTATAAATGTTATATTGTAAAAACCCCGCATATACGGTGCAAATCATTATAACAACTAAAATATACTTGATTATTTTCTTCTTTCTCATATCCATATACCCCTATTCCCTTTACTTCCTTCATCATAATATCCATTTATTCGTTTGTATACAGACAAATTCCAATTAAGCCTAATTTATCCTCCAAAAGGTAATATTTCTATTAATTTCGGGAATAGTAAGTACAACTTCGCACGAAGGAGTGTCCCTATTGCTTCTCTTTTTATGTAACGTATCATTCTTTTTTATCTTATTTTTACTATCACTTAAGCTACTTGGTAAATCTGCATTAGCACAACTAACTCCTCATGATTTTGGGGCTATTATCTTTTTATCTTATTTAGCTTTTCAAGCCATACCAGTCGCTGGTGCTTTACAAGCATTTCTCGGTATGGTCGTTATTACATGTTTGCATTTGCTTCTTACAAAATTAAGCCTACTCAACAAACTAAATCGTTTTATTCTCGGACACCCCATTATTTTAATTAAACATGGTGATATTATTTTTGAGAACTTACAAAAAAGTAGATATCCGATCCCTGAATTGCTTTCTAACCTTCGCGTCGCAGGATATCCAAGTGTTCATGAAATTGAGTATGCGATATTAGAAGCGAATGGAGCTATTAGTATTTTACCAAAAAGAGAACTTGTGCCTCTGACTCCAAAAGATTTGAATATAAATGTTAAGTATGCAGGCTTACCAATTGCTCTTATCGTTGATTCACAAATTCAATACGATAACTTAAAATTAATCCATAAAAATGAAAAGTGGTTACATGCAGAGTTAATGGAGAAAGGCGTTACAAATATTAAAAATGTGGCTTTCGCTTCTGTGCAGGAGACAGATGGATCTTTTGCGATTAGTTTAAAAGAATGAAAAAAAATCCCCTTACTTGTTCAAGGGGATTTTCTTCACTATATTGCTTTTTTCTCTCTCGCCATGTTTAACGGAACAGGATGTTTCATACGATTCATCGTAAATACGATAATTGCTGTCAATACTTCCGCTACTGGCATAACGAGCCAAATTCCGTTTATACCAAATACTTTTGGCATAATCCATAACAATGGGATAACAAATAGTAAACCTCGGCTCATTATTATAAGTACTGATTTTTTCGTTTGTCGCACTGATTGGAAATACTCTCCATACACAATGTTATAGCCTAAAAATACATATTGAATAAAGAATAAACTAATACCTGTTAACGTTAACTCCAATAGTTCTGGCGATTGAACATTAAATAAACCTATAATATATTTCCCGAAGAATAAACCGACAACAATCGCAATGCCTCCGAGTACAAGCGCAATTTTCACAGCAAACTGTAATCCTTCACGCAATCTTTCTGATAAGTTTGCACCGTAATGGAAACTAGCGATTGGTTGTAATGCTGCACCAACACCGAAGAATAATAGTAATGTCATTGCATGGATGCTATTCACCATCGCATAGGAAGCGACTCCTACTTCTCCTGCATATTGAACGAATGCGATGTTAAAACCAATCGTTACGATTGCCACTGTACTTTCTGCTGTAAAGCTTGGGAAACCGATCACCATAATTTGTTTAACCGTATCCCATTCAAAATGGAATTTCGTCCATTTTAAAATACTACTTTTTCTAAAGAAGTGAGTTAATAATACAAGGAAACCAATTGCCGCCGAAAGAATAGTAGCTGAAGCAGCACCAGTTACACCCCATCCAAAGATGAAAATAAAAATATAGTCGAACACTATATTTAATACAGCCGTTACAACAAGACCTGCCATTGCTAAATTAGGATTTCCGTCATTTCGTATAAATGTACTTAAAATATTTTCTAAAACGTATATCATTCCAAATGTTAATAACACCTGTAAATAGTCTAATGCGTATGGTAAAATCACTTCATTCGCACCAAATAAATATGCTAAATCTTCTATTCTCCATAAGCAAATAGCCGCTAAAACGCCAACGATAACAACTGCTACTGTCATAGATTGAGTAAAGATAGACCTTGCTCTTTCCAGTTTATTTTCACCTAGTGCAATGGAATATAGCGTGGCTCCGCCCATTCCAATCCATAATGAAATAGAGAAGAAAATTGAAAATGCTGGAATAGCTACGTTTACTCCGGCTAAACCGTTCGCTCCAACTCCTCTACTAATCATGACTGCATCAATCACAATATTAACCGACATTAATACCATCCCAAGAACAGCTGGTA
Organism: Bacillus sp. 05T21; assembly: GCF_056396785.1. Classification (NCBI taxonomy): domain Bacteria; kingdom Bacillati; phylum Bacillota; class Bacilli; order Caryophanales; family Bacillaceae; genus Bacillus; species Bacillus sp. 05T21. Next base: position 49,523 of record NZ_JBFTMD010000002.1, read on the forward strand.
TTAAATACGTAATAAATAAACTTTTAATTGGTTTTTTTCTTAATTTTTCTGTTGTTTCCATCATATAAATGCTCCTTTTTCAATGCTCTGTTCACAGTTTAAACCTTCAAGTTACTTGAAGGTCAATAGAGAATCGAAAAATATATAAGCCTATTTTTTTACAACAGGTATTTGAATTTCCGTTACTTGCTCCTTCGGATTTTCTGTTACGGACCAATCAATTAATGCAAGTTCCAGTGCATCTCCGCACACTTCATATCCTTCGTTATCAATGTGCTTTAATAATTCCGTATACGTTGCGTCTGTTTCTTCATATGGTCCATGATGATAAGAACAGGCAAATATCCCTTCTTTTATTTCATCTGAAGTATGCGCTTCAAAAGGCATGTAATCCAATAAAATAAACACACTGTTATATGCTTGAAACTCATTTTGCATTAATGCTTTTTTTGAAACTGTTACACCGATATCACCTGAAAATAAACTATTATCAATTTGCTTCATATTTTTTTGCAACGAATGGATATAATATTCAAACATATCATCCGTTGTATTTGGTGCAACTGCAATTGCTGTAATTTTTCGTTTCGGTATCTTTTTATAAATAATTTGATTTGCTTCAGATTTCGTCGCTTTCTTCATTAAATGGATTTTATGTTCCATTTTTGCCAAAGCATACTCGATTTCTCTTTGTTTTTTCAGCATCATTTTTTGTTGTTTTTCAAGTAAATTCAGCGCATAAGATGGATTTCGTTCATCAATATATTTCTTTATTTCCTTTAACGGGATGTTCAATTGGCGTAAAAATTTAATCGTATCTAATAGTGAAAACTGATCAATTGTGTAATAACGATAATTGGTTTGAGGGTCAACAATTGACGGATGAAAAATCCCTTTTTCATCATAATAACGTAATGTAGATTCCGCTATATTATGCATTTTCGCCATTTCCCCAATTGTAAAACGTTGATTTAATAACATTTTTCTTTCTCCATTCATTATTTGTAAACTTTATTACTTCCTATTATATATCTATATCCCCCGTTTCTAAAACGAATCCTCTCATGAAAATCTGCTATTTTTTCATTGATTTTTAATAAATTTTATTATATATTAATTACAGGTTCAAATTACAAGTTCAAAAGAACTCGTAAATAGACCCTTTGTTTAATGGATCTTTACATATTATCATTAGGCAAATTCCGAGAAATCGTATGATAAAAATAAAAAGTGATGAGGAGAGGATCAAATGGAATTCGAATTTTTCTTTCAAATTGCACTTATTTTATTAAGTACAAAGCTTGCTGGTGACCTTAGTGTTAGATTAGGTCAACCTTCTGTACTCGGTAAATTAATTGTTGGTATCGTTATCGGTCCAGCTATATTCGGATGGATTGAAAATTCAGAGCTTCTAACACAATTAAGTAATGTCGGAGTTATTCTTTTAATGTTTATGGCAGGACTTGAAACAGACTTAGAAGAATTAAACGCAAATCGTAATTCTTCTTTAGCTGTTGCACTTGGAGGTATCGTTCTTCCATTCGTAGGTGGTTACGTTGCCGGTCTTGTTGTCGGTATGGAACAAGGGAATGCTGTCTTTTTAGGATTACTTCTATGTGCAACAAGTGTTAGTATTTCCGTTCAAACACTTCGTGATTTAGGTAAAATGAAAACACGTGAAAGTACGACGATGCTTGGAGCCGCTGTATTTGATGACATTCTTGTTGTTATTTTATTAGCATTTGCAATGAGCTTCTTAGGCACAGATGACGTTAACTTAACAATGATTATCTTGAAGAAAGTAGTATTCTTTGCTTCTATCATTTTAATTGGTTGGAAAGGTGTTCCAGCAATCATGCGCTGGTTATCACCACTTCGCGTATCTGAGTCTATCGTTAGTGCTGCACTTATCATCTGTTTCTCATTCGCATACTTCGGCGAACTATTAGGAATTGCTGGTATTATCGGTGCTTTCGCAGCTGGTATCGCTATTTCTCAAACGAACTACAAACATGAAGTAGAAAAGAAAGTAGAACCAATTGCTTACGCTATGTTCGTTCCAGTATTCTTTGTTAGTATCGGTATGAATATTACATTTGACGGTATTGGCGATCAAATTTGGTTCATCTTAGCATTAACAGTTATCGCTGTATTCACAAAACTAATCGGTTGTGGATTCGGTGCACGAATCACTGGATTTGATGCAAAGTCTTCTGCAATTATCGGTGCTGGTATGGTTTCTCGTGGTGAAGTTGCACTTATCATCGCAGGAACAGGACTTTCTTCTGGCCTATTAGCACAAGATTACTTTACAGCAATCGTTATCGTAGTTATTTTAACAACGATGATTACACCACCAATGTTAAAATACACTTTTGGTGCAAAAGATAAAGCAATGAAAGCAAGTAAATAAGTTTACTATAATAAAAGGAGATTGCTATCTTAAAAGATAGCAATCTCCTTTTTCATCTTCTCTTTAAACAATTCCATTCGTTTTTAACCATTTTTCAAAAATGGAGCGTGCTTCTTCATCATCGATATCATCACGAAATGAATAGACTTTAATGCCGTAATTATCTATATATTCACCTAGCTTCATTTCCTCCACTTTTTTGTAAAAATCATCTACCTCATAGTGTGGAATATAGGCATCCCAAATTGGTTCATTTATTCTTTTATACGCTGTCACTTCTAAATCATATCCATCTTCATAATATCCGATGTGATAATGTTTACTAGGGTCATATTTCTCCATTAATATCCCTTCCTTTAAAAAGCTATCCTATTTCACGTAATAAACAAAAGCGAGCTGTATATTACAGCTCGCTCAATTAATTAAATACGCTCCATCGCCGTCTTCAACGTACCAACAACGAAAGCAATTTCTTCACTTGATATAACGAGCGGCGGTGCCAATGTTAAGACATTATTATATCCTGCTGTTGTCATACCGTTACGCCCAATAATGAGCCCTTTTTCTTTACAAGCATTTACAACACTTGCAATTTTGTCATTATCAATTGGTTCTTTCGTCGCTTTATCATTTACTAGTTCGATTCCAACTAATAACCCTTTCCCTCTAATATTTCCAACAAGCGGATGTGCCCCAATTTCTTCTTTTAATTGATTTAATAAAAGTGAACCCATTTGTGCAGAGCGCTCAATTAAATTTTCATTTTCCATAATCTCTAAGTTTTTAAGCGCTAATGCACAAGCCGCTGGATTTCCACCAAATGTATTAATATGGCGGAAGAATTCATATTCTCCTGTTCCTTTAAATGCCTCATAAATTTCTTTTTTTACAGCTGTTGCTGATAATGGTAAATATGCGCTCGTAATACCTTTTGCCATCGTAACGATATCAGGCTTAACGTCATAGTTCATAAACCCAAATGCTTTTCCTGTACGCCCGAAACCACAAATAACTTCATCACTTATAAGTAGTGCTCCGTGTTTTTGACATGTTTCGTGAATTGCTTTCATATAGTCTTGTGGTGGCATTAAAATACCTCCGCCTGTAATAATTGGCTCCATAATAAATGCTGCTATCGTTTCACTTAATTCCCATGTCATAACACGATCTACTTCTTTCACACACTCTACATCATAAATATTTTGCGATTCCACTTCTGGCATGCGGTAACAATCTGGAGGCGTTACGTGTAAAAAACCTGAAGCAAATGGCTCATATTGGTATCTACGTTGTGCTTGGCCAGTTGCCGCCATCGTTGCCATTGTGTTTCCGTGATAACCACGATAACGCGACATAAATTTGTAACGATGCGGTTCACCTTTTTGAGCATAATATTGTCTTGCTATTTTAAAAGCGGTTTCATTCGCTTCTGATCCACTATTAGAGAAGAAAATAACATACTCTCCACCAAGCCACTCGTTTAACTTTTCAGCGAGCTTAATTGCTGGTTCATGTGATTGTGACATCGGAAAATATGATAATGTTTGCAATTGCTTATAAGCTGCCTCTGCAAGCTCTTTTCTTCCATATCCGCTATTTACACACCAAAGACCACTCATACCATCTAAGTATCTTTTTCCTTGTATATCTTCAACCCAGCACCCTTCTGCTTTTGCCCCTACCATTGTACTACTTGGACTAAAGGGACGCATTCCGTGCCAAACATATTGCTCATCTTTTGCTAATAATTCATCGGTTTGTTTTGTCTTCATCATTTCTTCCACCTTCCATAACAACTTATTTTTCACAAAGCTGCGCTGGTGCCATGATGAGTTAAATTTCTCCCTGCCTATTTTCATTCCACAAACACAAGACAAATCCTACCAAAATTAAAGTAATATTTATAAGAAAATGTCAAAAGAAAGAGGAGCTTTTCTTATATTTCGAAAAGCTCCTCTTTTTTAATGCGAAGATGCATCACTAATACCATGACCAGTATTAGATTTCACAAGAATTTCATCAAATTTCGCTGCATCTTCTTTCTTACTAGAGAAAACAGTTCCTAAATATGCTGCAAGAAACCCGAGCGGGATCGAAATAATTCCAGGTGTCGTATATGGGAATATCGCTTCTCCAACAAAAATGGCTTTTCCAGCTACTGGGTTCCAAACATTTGGACTTAGCGCTACAAGAACAATCGCTGATACAAGACCAACAATCATACCAGAAATTGCTCCTGTTGTATTAAAACGCTTCCAATAGATTGTAAATAATATAACCGGTAAATTTGCACTCGCTGCAACCGCAAATGCTAGTGATACTAAAAATGCTACGTTTAATGTTTGAGCAAATAAAGCAAGTATAATAGATACTATCGCTACTCCAATAGACGCATAACGAGCCATTGACACTTGCTCTTTTTCCGTTGATTTTCCTTTACGGATAATCTCATTATAAAAATCATGAGCGAATGCTGATGCTGCTGTTAACACAAGTCCTGCTACTACAGCTAAAATAGTTGCAAAAGCAATTGCTGATACGAAAGCAAATAAGAAATCTCCGCCTAATGCTTTTGCTAATAAAGGTGCTGCCATATTACCAGCAGGGTTTGCTTTAATAATCGCCTCATTTCCTACAAACGCTGCTGCTCCAAACCCTAAGAAAATTGTCATAATATAAAACGCGCCAATTAACCACGTCGCATATACAACAGATTGACGTGCAGTTTTTGCATCACGTACTGTAAAAAAGCGGACAAGAATATGTGGTAATCCCGCTGTACCAAGGACTAGTCCTAAATTTAAAGAAAGTGTATCAAGACCATCCTTATACTTTACTCCTGGATTTAAAAACGAATCTTTTAATGGAGTAGCTGTTTTCATGTGAGCGAACATTTCAGTCACACTGAAATTAAATTTGGAGAAAACGATAACAGAAATAATAAATGTCCCTGCCATAAGTAGTACAGCCTTTACAATTTGAACCCAGCTCGTAGCTGTCATTCCTCCAAAAATAACATACACAGTCATAAGTGTACCTACGATTAATACAGATGTTGTATATTCAATACCTAATAATAGTTTAATAAGTGCACCCGCACCAACTAATTGTGCAATCATATAAAAAATTGAAATCGTCATCGTATTAAGCGCTGCTATACCACGAACTTTTTTCGCATCAAAACGTGCCGCAATCATATCCGCTAACGTGTACTTCCCTAAATTTCTAAGCGGTTCTGCGACAAGATATAGAACAACTAAATAAGCAACTAAAAAGCCGATACTATAAAAGAACCCATCAAACCCAGTTAACGCTATCGCTCCGGCTATACCAAGAAATGACGCAGCAGACATGTAATCCCCAGCAATAGCCAGACCATTTTGCCAGCCAGTTAATCCCCCTCCAGCCGTATAAAATTCACTCGCATTTTTCGTTTTTTTTGATGCAAAATAGGTTATGACGAGCGTACCAAGAACAATAATTAAAAATAGTGCAAACGCAGTAGTATTCAAATTCAGCCCCTCCCTTTTTGCATATCTTGCAGAATTTTTCGCGAAATTTCATCAAAGGATTCGGCTTTCTTGCTGTAAATCATACATAATGACCATGTCATAATAAATTGCGCAAAAGCAAATACCCATGCCCATGTCACATCACCAAACGCCGGTGTATTAAGCACCTTTGAATACGATGTTAAAATAGGTAGTGCTATAAAAAAACTTAAAAAGAATATACTCATCGGAATGATAAACTTCTTTTTCGTATTTAATAACAATTGAAACTCTTCAGACTGAACAACTTCTGTATAGTTCACCTCATTTTGTAACTTACGTGCTGACGTATCATCTCGTTTCATTCTCTGGTCCCCTCTCTTAACTTAAAATACAATTCCTCCTTGCATACCTAAAGACTAAATTTTATAAATATTCAGAAACTTATTTCCATTTTAGACAATCCATACATTCCTGCAAAGATTTTTCGATAGACATTTTTCGTCATTTTCCCCTAAATTTTCAATATACTTTTTTAACATAAAATTTGATTGATTCGATTAAACTTTTATTCCCATTAAAATAGAAGAAAGAAGTAGTGCTTATCGCACTACTTCTTTCTTTGTCTCCTTTTCTAAATTACGAGCTGTTTCACTTAATTCAACGTCTTTCCCATCTTTAAGTGTTCTAAATATAAAATCGAATACTGGATTTGAAACTCCGAACCAAAACTTTTCATTTTTATAATGGTGTAATATGTGCTGTTTTTTTAGCCATCTTCCAAACTTAGTGAAGGGACGAATCGGTTTATGTGCAATATAATGTTTCCATTCATAAACGAGGAGCATGATAATCATTCCGATTCCGAATGAAAGTGTAACAGTAACACTTTTTGTAATACCATACGTTATAAGTAAATATATAGTAAAGCTAGGTATACTAAACCATACAGGCAAAAATAAAAGTTTTAAATCGTCTGGATATACGTGATGATCATAATGTAATCTTCTTAACATCTTTAATAAAAATGCGTTTTTAGGCGGCTTTAAATGGAATAAAAAACGGTGTGTCATATATTCGTTAAACGTATAAAAAACAATCCCAAACATACACGCTAACATACCAATCCATGTAAAAAATTGCATTTTTAAAATAATAATAAAAATTAATAGAACACTATACATAATAACAATATCATGTTGTAAAAAAAACTCTTTCACCACTCTCTTCATCTTACTTCCCCCTTTTCCACAAAAACAGCCGCAACATATCGTTACGACCATTTTTTTCTATTTCATTCTTATTCTATTCACTTTACAAATTTGCCTGCTGTTCTATTGTCGAGAAAAAAGTGTTCGGACCAAATATATTTTGCTTCGGAATAATGTGTTCTACTGCAAACACTGTTACTTCTCCTCTTTGTACTTCTCCAATAATGAGACCAAATACTTCATGATTTACCGCAAACGTTGGTTGTTTCGTTTGCAGTAACCTTGCTGCATTTTTAAATACCGCTTCATATAGTGGATTCCTATCAGTAATTTCTTTTCGGATTTTTGGTGCTAAAGTGATGATAATTTCTTTTCCGTCAATAGTGGTTCGATACATAAAAATCTCCCCTTCAATCTTATATGAACAACTGTAAAGCTTTGTATGCAAAATGGATAGAATATCCTACTAAAATAATACCTGCTCCGGCTGTAATATAGCCAAGTGCTTTTTTCTTTAATAAAGTTCTTCCAAAATGTACAGAAAAAGCAATATTTAAATTCCACAAAATAATACCAACAATAATACAAAGACTGTACAAAAAAGCTTCTTGTTTCGTTACCTTTGTAAGCAACGAGCTAAGTGTACTTCCATATATACCAAACCAAAAAACGAGATTTAATGGATTGGATATCGCAATTAGAAATCCTGCCATAAAAGATTGTTTAAGTCCACCTATCTCTTCTTGTTTATATTCCATATTAGAGTGAGAAATACCTTGTTTTACACTTTGAAACCCTAAATAAAACAACAAGAAAAAACCAGCGCAATACATAAAAGCTTGTACATATGTATACATAAACACAGAAGATAAACCAAAATAAATAAGCAGCATAAACAAAATATCAGCAGTCATTCCTCCGATTCCAACAATCCACGCATGCCAAAATCCACGTTCAATTCCTCGTTTTAACATTTCAATATTAATCGGACCTACAGGTGCAGCTAATGAAATACCTAATACTATTTGTTGTATAATTGCTCCAAACATCACTCTATCCTTTCTACTTCTTTTACTATTAAGTAATGATGCAAATAAAGAAAATAGACTAGCTTTCATAAAAATTATTCACTAATACAATACCCTTTTTTATCCAAAATATGCAAAAGAGCCATCCAGTTGATGGCTCTTATTTCTCTACCCTATGATGAAAAGGACATTTACCTTTAATCGGCTCAATATCATCCCCTATGAAATATTGTTTCCATTCACGATGATTAGGATCGCCGTAGTGACTAATGTTAGGGTGCTTGGGCAACTGATCCCACTTTTCAACTCGTTCACGGACCATTTGTCTTGAATACGACCCTTTAGGACGATCTCCTTCTAATCCATCGAAAATAGTTCGTGGCTGGAATCCAATAACGAGAGAATTTCCTAAATGCCTAGTCTTTCGCTGTTTATACGCTGGCGCATTCCCAAATGCAAATATTGGTTCACCACCAAATGAAAATTCCCATAAATGATGGTCTGGATTTTTCGGGATTTGCTTTGGCCATAATTGATTATCTTGTTCATGCAAATATTGTAGTACTTTCCAAAAATAATCTCGATAATATTCGATTGATTTTTCTTCACATTCCGGTTCCACAAAAAGAAAAAATCCTCTTCTTACAATCGGCCGCTCTTTCATTAGCTCCAAAAAAGTTAACATTGTATTGGGCAAATGACTCCAATCATTATGAGAGAGAAATGAATAACGAAGTTCATTCTTCTTCAAAGCTGTTAAACCGAAATAACACGGGAAGGTTGGTTCTAACACGACACTCGAAAAATCATGAAATTCTTTTGCAACCCAATTCGGTATGTCGACTCTATTTTTCATCCCTTCATTATCTAATAAATAAGACTCATCCATTCTTTCACCTCATTATGTACAGCATTCACTTAAGAATATTACATACTCGGCTTGTCCTATACCTTTTTAAAAATTCAAGAAAAAATTAATTCAAAATACAAAATTTTAAAAACGCTTACTTGACTAAATTCTACCAATTCATGTATATTTAAATTAATCATTTAGCAGAATATTCGATAATATAGCATTTTTTATTTTTATTATTTTTTAATGAATTTCACTAAATGAAAAAAGGAATCGTTTTTAGGAGGAATTGTGACATGCAAGGAAAAGTAAAATGGTTTAACAATGAAAAAGGTTTTGGATTTATCGAAATGGAAGGCTCTGAAGATGTATTCGTACATTTCTCTGCTATTCAAAGCGACGGCTACAAAGCTTTAGAGGAAGGTCAAGAAGTATCTTTCGACATTACTGAAGGAAACCGTGGACCTCAAGCTGCTAACGTGGCAAAACTTTAATCCCACTTATGACAGGAGGTTACCTTACTTGGTAACCTCCTTTGTTATTCCTTTGTATATTTCCGTTTTCCAGAGCAAAAACTATGTGAAATGCGCAAAATACAAAGGAGGCAATAACAATGGGGTCACATGTAAATGATTTTGAAGAAGTAAAATTCCGTGTAGAAACTGCACAAAAAATGGTAGGTTCTGCAACAATTTCAATGGATCCAGACACATTAGAGCATGCCACTACTGCAGTAGAATCAGCTCGTTCTCAGCTTGAAATCATGAAATCCGTTGCAACGGATTTAGATGAGCCATTTCTAATGAATGAAGAAAAAAAATTAAGTAAATGCGAGCATCAATTACATGAAGCGAAGCACTAAAAAACATCCAGAGAAAATTCTCTGGATGTTTTTTTATGACAATTGCTCCCCATACTTTTTCAACTTCTCTCCAACCGTACATTGCCGTATACAAAAAGAATGGGCATAGTATTTACTATGATTTTTCCGATTATGTTCCTGCAGGAAACACCCTCCGCAATACGTTTCTAATAAGTCATTTACCTCTGTAATGAGTTGCTTCTTCTTCACGTGTGCACCTCTCTATTCGGTTATTTCTTTATGACTATCAATTGTCGTCCCTTCTAATGCTTGCGCTGCTAATTGATGTGCCTCTTTATTTTGTTTTCTAGATATCGGTTCACAAATAAGTTTTAATTTCATTTCCTTCGCTTTTTGTTCAATTTGATCTAAGTAATGATTTAAATGTTCATCATAGCAAGGCCATTCACCAGCTAATTGCTGCAGTACAACTTGAGAATCTCCACGAAGTGTAACTGCTTCATATTTAATTCCTAATTCCTCGAGTGTATTCATCCCGTATAATAATGCTGCATACTCCGCTTCGTTATTATCATATATGCCTTCTATGTATGCATTGCGACGAATTCTGTAATTTGTATTTCCTTTTTTATAGTATACACATATACCAACCCCAGCTTCTTTCGTCTGTACATCATAACCACCATCAAAATAAACTTGAATTTCTTGCGGATCTTCCTCCACTTGCTTACTCAGTTTTTTCATTTCTTTTAATGACCATTCCGCGTCCATTTCATCGAAAAATAAAAGTTCTTTCACCCTACCTGTTTTCTCAAAATCCTCCGCAAATTGAAGCACTTCTTCTATGTTCATATAATCTGTTGTTAATTCAGTTTGTAAACCACGCTTCGTTTTATACAACCAATGTATTTTATATTTCATACTAGATTCCCCTTTTATAAGACTTCTTATATTTATTTTATTATATTTTATCAAGAGGCACAGTATTATATACAATTTAATCACATACAAAAAGAGCCATCCTAAGTAAGGACAGCTCTTTCATCTATTGCATAAATCTTTCAAATTGCACTCGCTTATTAATCCAGTACATTACAGGCATACCAATTGCCATTACAACAAATTCACCAACTGCACAAGTTAGCCATGTCAATAAAAATGGCAGATCAAACGCAAGATGAAGTTCAATTGCAATCATAAACATTGTGACTGTAAAAATAACTGTATTAAAAATCATACGAGCCCAAACACCTTTAATGAAGCGCATAGAAATAATAGTTGCAAGTAATGCAAGAATGGATTGCCCTACTCCAAATACTAAATCATAAGCGATCATAGGTGAGAAAAAGAGATTCGTTAAAAATACACCTAATACAATCCCGTAAATTGCTTTCTTATTGAATACAACGAGATGATTAAACATCTCTGAAATACGAAACTGTACACTCGTAAAGCCAAATGGCTGAATAAGCATAGAAACAGCAATATATAATGCCGCTAAAATACCATTACCGACTAATGTCCTTATATTCATGACAAAATCTCCTTAGTTTTTTTACGTGGGATGGTTTCGAACCACGTTATTCGTTTTTTAAGCAACAAGAATATATTCTACGCAATAGGCACTCTTTCGTCAATAGATTCCTATCATTTACTACCTTTTTTCTTTTGGGCAACGTATAATAAAACATATGAAAGATTTAGGAGGTTTCACTTCATGACAGCAACAATTCAAAATGAAAAAGTGATCGTTTCCATTTCTGACAAAGGTGCAGAATTACAAAGCGTTCGCTTAAAAGAAGATAACACTGAATACTTATGGCAAGGCGATTCTACTTATTGGGGGCGCCGCGCACCAATTTTATTCCCAATTGTCGGCCGATTAGTAGATAATACATACTACGTAGATGGTAAACCATATTCTTTAACACAACACGGCTTTGCTCGTGATCTTACATTCTCTGTAAAAGAACAAAGTGAAACGAATATTACTTATATTGTTACTAGTAATGAAGAAACATTAAAAAAATACCCATACGAATTCGAATTACTCGTTTCTTATGAGCTAGATGGACAAATCGTTCATGTAACATATGAAGTAAATAACCCTACTTCAAAAGAGATGTTCTTCTCAATCGGAGCACATCCTGGTTTCAACTTCCCCTTATTAGAGGGCGAATCATTTACAGATTATCATTTATCATTTAATGGTTCTGAACGCTTAGAAACAAGCGTATTAGAAGGACCTTATCTTTCAAGTAAAAAGCAATTAATCGCTGAAAATACGAATGAATTACCACTTACATACGATTTATTCAAAAATGATGCACTTATTTTTGAAAATATGAATACGGATGAAATCTCTATTCGTTCTCATAAACATAATAAATTTGTAAAAGTAGAATTTGACGGATTCCCATTTGTCGGTGTATGGACACCAGGCGAGAACGCACCTTTCTTATGTATTGAACCTTGGTACGGGATTGCTGATGAAGTAAATCCGGCAAAAGATTTCAAGGAAAAAAAAGGAATTCAATCTTTACAAACGAATGAAACATTTACATGTCGTTATAGTATTACAATCGGCTAAGTTACTCTATCCCCTACTTCAAAGAAACATATAAGTAGGGGATCATCTTATAATTTGGAGGTTTCTCATTTTGATTGAAGTATATATTGATGGTGCATCAAAAGGAAACCCTGGTCCTTCTGGTGCAGGAGTGTTTATTAAAGGGGTGCAACCAGCTGTACAGTTATCATTGCCCCTTGGGACAATGTCCAATCATGAAGCAGAATACCACGCTTTACTTGCGGCATTAAAATATTGCACGGAGCATAATTATAACATTGTCTCTTTTCGTACCGATTCGCAGCTTGTCGAGCGAGCTGTTGAAAAAGAATACGCAAAAAATAAAATATTTGCACCACTATTAGAGGAAGCACTGCAGTACATAAAAAGTTTCGATCTCTTTTTTATTAAGTGGATTCCAAGTAGTCAAAATAAAGTTGCTGATGAATTAGCTAGAAAAGCTATCTTACAAAATTAACGGGGGTATGAGTGTGAAAAAAGATTGGATTGCTCCTCTTGCTTTATTATTTGTCTCTTTTATTTGGGGAGCTACGTTTGTTGTCGTCCAAAATGCTATGTCTTTCGTTGGTCCATTTACTTTTAATGGGATTCGCTTTTTATTCGCTGGAATTATTTTATTATTCGTTCAAATGATTTTCTCACAAAAAACTTCAAAACAAAATATAAAACAGAGTAGTCTCGCTGGATTGATTGTTGGATTCTTTTTATGTGTTGGCTATTTATTACAAACATTCGGCTTACTTTATACAACCTCTTCAAAAGCTGGTTTCTTAACTGGACTTAGCATCGTTATGGTTCCAATCCTATCTTTTATCTTTTTAAAACAGCGGGCTACAATTTTCATCGTACTTGGTATTGCTGTAGCAACAGCAGGTTTATACTTATTAACGGCTGGTGATTCTTTTCAATTAAACATTGGAGATATACTCGTTCTCGGTTGTGCAGTTGCTTTTGCTGCCCATATTCTTGTTAACGGTTTCTTTTCTAAGAAAATATCACCTTTATTACTAAGCACCTCTCAAGTATTAGCTGTCGGTATATTTTCTTCTATTTGCGCTTTTTTGTTTGAAGATTGGGGAAAATTATTTTCAGTTTCACTATGGACGAATCAATCCTTTTTATTCGCTCTATTTCTAACTTCCCTATTTGCGACATCCATTGCTTTTTTCATTCAAACATCGGCACAAAAACATACTTCTCCAACAAGAGTAGCAATTATTTTCGCAATGGAGCCTGTTTTTGCTGCATTAACAGGCGTTCTAGTTGCAAACGAACAACTCTCTATTTCTGCCATTATCGGTTGTTTATGTATTTTCCTAGGCATGGTTTTTGTTGAGCTACCTTCCAAAACAAAAAAAGAAGCGCAGGCTGCGTGAAGTTACGCTTGTAACTTCCGCATAAAAGCCTTAGCGCTTTTTTTATCTGTAATTTCTTCTTCTTTCAATCGTTCTAATAATGCAACAAAATAACTCCCATCAAACTGTAATTGATGTTTAATCGTCGCTTCTATTGCTACGTTCACAATCCCATCAGATGCACCAGTATATCCTTGTCCGAACATAATAAATCCTTGTGCTTCCTCTGATAATTTAAATCCTTTCGTATGTAAGAATGAAAGATAATCTTCTACTGTTTGCATGATATTCCCACCTACTCAAAAATTCTCCACTTCCTATCATACATGTTTTTATACTCTATGAGAATGAAATTTATTTGACAACTTTGTAAATCTATCGTCTACTTCTTAGAAAAAAAAGGAGTTCCTTACAATATAAAAGAATATGTAAAGTGGAATTTATTTTATATTAAAGGGGATATCGAATGAAACAAGCACTATTAATTATCGATGCTCAGCAAGAATTAATGGATGGAAATGAACAAGAAAATGAAGTTTTTCGTAAAACCGAGCTATTATCTACACTAAATACAGCCGTACAGAAAGCAATAGATGCAAATGCCCTTACTGTTTTCGTAAGAGATATCGATGTTGCTTCTGGTAGCGGAGAAGGATTTGAAGTACATAATCAAATTAAAGTACCTCAGTCTGCAATCCTTATTAATAAAGCAGCAACAAACGCATTCTATGACACTTCTTTACTTGAACTTTTAAAAGAAGAGAAGATTAGCCATATCGTTATCGGTGGATGTAAAACAGAACATTGCATCGATACCGCCGTTAGAACAGCAACTGTACAAGGATTTGACGTTACATTAATTAAAAATGGTCATTCCACAACTGATTCTAACGTGTTATCTGCAGAGCAAATTATTGGTCATCATAATAAAACTCTACATGGACATTATAACGTTGATCATTTTTCAATGGTTAGAGATGTCGAGGAAGACCTTTTTCAACCTATTCATGATCAATATCGCGATTAATTTGGCTATAAAAAAGAATCCTTTTCACAAAAGGATTCTTTTTTATCCAAAAATTTGCGCTGCAATACTGTATAGTTCTCCATTTCTTTTCAAAAATTGATCACTATTTTTTATCATAATTGGTGGGGTATTAACCTTTTGAAAACCAGTAATCTCTAATTCTTTCATGAAACCTTTCTTTCCTTCTGGTACATCAATTCTTAATTTACCATGATGCTCTCTTGCTAAATAATGTACCATTCTCATTGCCATCGCATCATTTTTAGCAACGACCGGTCCTATTATTTTATTTTCTGGCGTTTGTATACTTAAACCGTAACCTAATACATTTTGTTGTGCATCCTTTGTAACAATACATTGTTCACTTTGAATAATTCGATACTTTAAAACTCTTCTCTATTTGTTCCAAATGCATCTTTATCTATTTGTATTATTTCTTCTAAATCACGTTCTTCATAATTCACAATATACTCTTCATTTCCTACACAATGGTAATTCGCATTGTACGAGTTACATATGTATTTAGAAACATAACTAACAGCCCTGAATCCTAGTTTTTCATATAAAATTCCCCCCTCATCCGTGGCAATAAGCATAATGGGGGTTTGAGTTAATACGCTTTTAACACATAAATCAGTTATTATCTTTCCAATCCCTCTTCCTTTATAATCTGGATGTACAATTACCATTCCAATTGAGGCTAATGTCTCCCCGTATAGTATAATTGCTGCGCTAGCAATAAGCTCTTCTCTCTCATTTACTACACCATATACTATACCCGTATTCAAAATCATCTCAATTTCCTCTCTGTTGTAATCCCAGCCAATATGAGAAGATAATGCTACAATATCCTCTATTTTGCCTTTCCTAAGACGCTCCATCCTAATCTCCACTTCAATCATTCCCCATCTCCTTCTTTAGACGTTTGAACCATTCTGCATGAATCAACTTGTACATGTTTCCCTTTATCACTCACACACATATCCTATTTTGACCAAGACTATATTGTAAATGAGGTGACAACATGCCCATTACGAATCGATTTTCTACCACCACTAACGGCGCACTCGCTATTACAGGAAACACACTAGGTTTAAGTAAAATTAGCAATCTAAACCGTGCTGGTACAATCGGTGCAATTGGTGCATTCGTAACTACGAATACCGCTTTACAAGTAACTACTTTTCCTGCAGGTACAACGTTAAACTATACACAAAATAGTTCTACCGCTATTTTGAATATCCCTGCTGGTAGTACTATTCTTTACGCAGAACTCGTTTGGGGTGGAAACTATTTATCTCGGGATCAAAACATTACGAGTGTATTAGGAAACCCCGTTTCTTTTACAACACCTGTGTCAACATACTCAATTACCCCTTCGGCTGTTACAGCTTCAAATCAAACATTCGTTTCTGGATCTGTCACATTTGGATTTTATACACGATCAGCGGATGTAACGTCACTCGTTCAAGCTGCTGGATCTGGATCTTATACAACAGGTTCTGTTCCTGGACTTGTAGATCCTTTAGACGCTTCTAATGGAGCCATTAATTCTGCAGGATGGACGCTTATTGTCGCTTATCAAAACGGTTCCTTACCCGCAAGAAATTTAACAATTTACGTAGCTGGTAACCGTGTTTCTGTAGAAACCGGTAGTGCAGATGTATCTGTCTCAGGGTTTTTAACACCTGCCGGGGGACCTGTAAGCGGGAGATTATTTTTAAGTTCTACTGAAGGGGATGCTGATTTAACTGGGGATCAAGCTTTATTTGGACCAAATTTCAGTTCATTAAATGCATTATCTGGGCCAAATAATGCTGTTAATAATTTCTTCGGTTCTCAAATTAATAATGCTGCAGGGAACTTAGATACAACTGGTACATTTGGAACGCGAAACCAGAGTGCCTCTACAAGTACAAATATCTCCGCTGGAAGACAAGGATGGGACATTACTTCCATTGATATTTCTCCTTATTTAACAAATTCCCAAGTATCTGCCGCAATTCGTTTAACTACTAACGGGGATGCATATATGTTAAATACAGTCGGTTTACAAATCAATATAAACTCACCTAATATACAAGCAGCTAAAAGCGTGAATAAAAGTGTCGCTACAATTGGAGATATTCTAACCTATACAGTTACTGTTCCTAACACCGGGCTTCTTCCTGCAAATAACGTTACTTTTACAGATGTTCTCCCTAACGGTACTTCCTTTATACCTGGAAGCGTAACAATAGATAACGTACCACAAACAAACGCAAATCCGGTCGCCGGTATATCTCTGGGGACAATTAATAATGGCTCTTCTCGTACAGTAGCTTTCCAAGCGACTGTCGTTTTTCTTCCAAGTCAAAATCCTATCTCTAACACTGCTAATATTACATTTCAATATACACCGATTGCCGGAGGAACGACTTTTAACGGTCTTGCAACAAGTAACTCTGCAGGAACACAAATTAACCTCGCAGATATTAATGGCACAAAATCAGTTAACAAACTTTTTACCGATATTGGTGAAACATTAACTTACAGTATTGCCTTAGCTAATATAGGAAATATCGCTGCAACTAATGTTATATATACAGATCCGATTCCTAGCGGGACTACTTTCATTCCAGGGAGTGTAACTGTTAACGGAGTTACTCAAGCTGGAGCAAATCCCGCTAATGGTATATCAATTGGATCTATTGCTGCAAATTCTACTACTACTATTTCCTTTCAAGTATTCGTTCCTTCTATCCCACAAACAAATCCAATATTAAATAGTGGTACAACAACATATCAATACATTCCTGTACCAAACCAGCCGGCAGTAAGCGGGACTGACACGACGAATATTGTCTCCACGCAAGTGAATAATGCTACTGTAACAATGACGAAAGCAGTAGATAAAAACTATGCAGATATTGGCGATACACTGACTTACACTGTTGCCTTTACAGGTACAGGTAATACGAATGCGAACAATGTTATTTTTACAGATGTCATTCCTACAGGAACAACTTTTGTCCTAAACAGTTTAACAATAGATGGCTCGACACAAGTTGGCGCTAATCCCGCTAATGGTGTGAACATAGGCTCCATCCCAACTGGTACGACAAAAAACGTTTCATTTCAAGTAGTAGTAAACACAATACCTCCAGCAAATATCGTATCTAATGGATCAAGCGCTTCTTATCAGTATACTGTCAACCCTAGTCAATCACCCGTTACGAAAAACATCGCTTCTAACGTCGTTACCACTCAAATTAACAATGCGAATTTAACATTAACAAAATCGACAAATAAACAATTTGCTACAATTGGAGATACAATCAGTTATACAGTCCTTATTACAAACAGTGGAAATACTGCTGCAACGAACGTACAGCTAACCGATCCACTTCCAAATGGAACGATATTGACTCCAGGTACTGTAACGCTAAACGGCGTTTTGCAAAATGTAACTTCTCTTATTGCCTTACCTATCGGTACAATTCCTGGCGGAGCTACTTTCACCTTATCGTTCCAAGTAACAGTCATCAACATTACCTCCCAAAATCCTATCATTAATAATGCTTTCGCCTCTTATATTTACACTGTAAACCCAAGCCTGCCGCCAATTTCAAAAACAGCAAATTCTAATTCTGTTGCCTCAACAATTAGACTAGCAAATCTACATGCTATAAAATCTGTGGATAAAACATTTGCGGAAGTTGGAGATGTATTAACTTACACCTTTGCTCTTACAAACGATGGAAATGTTGCGGCGAACAATGTATTACTATCCGATTCAATTGCAAATGGTACTTCCTTCGTACCGAACAGTGTTATAGTTAACGGTGTTACTCAGCCGGGCGCAACACCAGCTAGCATCAATATTGGTAGCATCAATGCTAATACTACAATTACAGCTTCATTCCAGGTATTAATAACTAGTATTCCAAACCCAAATCCTATTTCGAATAGTGCCTCCATTTCCTATAACTTTATTGTTGATCCAAACGCTTCACCTGTAAGTAAGAACACTACTTCAACCACTACATTTACTCAAGTAAACGATGCAAATGTCATTTCAGCCAAAACAGTGGATCGAGCGTTCGCTACCGTAGGGGATATATTAACTTATACCGTTATTTTAACGAATGCAGGAAGTGTTTCTGCTGATAGTCCTACTTTCGTAGATACGAATCCAGACGGTACTACCTTTATCCCAAACACTTTCCTTATTAATGGTGTGCTCCAAAATAACGCAGATCCAAATATAGGTGTTCCGTTACCTTCCATTCCTGCTAACGGCTCACTTACCGTCTCTTATCAAGTAACTGTCACCTCTTTACCAGCACAAAATCCAACAATAAATTCATCTAGTACACAGTATAGCTTTATTCTAAATCCTGGCGATCCACCAATTATAGAAACATCTTTAAGTAACACTGTAAGTACACAAATTAATTTAGCAAATGTAATTATTGTCAAACAAGTAGATTTAACTATTGCTGATGTCGGGCAACCAATCACATATACAATTTCCTTAGCTAACCTTGGCAATACTACAGCAAACAATGTTATTGTTACCGATATAATCCCTCCCGGCACCACTATCGTACCAAATAGTATTTTTATAGGTGGCGCTTTACAGCTAGGTGCAGACCCAAGTACCGGCCTTCAAGTCGGCTCCATTCCTGCTGGTGGTTTTACAACGATTGTTTTTCAAATAAGTGCAAATGGGCTACCTTCACCAAATCCAATTCAAAATAGCGCTTCACTTCAATATAGCTTTATCGCTGATCCGAGTTTACCTGCTGTTGTTAGAAACGCTGCTAGCAATATAGTAACTACACAAATTAATACTGCTAATATTGTTGCTACAAAACTAACGAGCACAAATTTCGCTGATGTTGGTGATGTCATATTATATGCGACTATTTTAACAAATAACGGGAATATCCCTGCTTCTAATGTAACGTTTACAGATATCATTCCAGCGGGTACCCTGTTCATTCCTAATACTGTAACGATTAACAATGTCCCTATAGCAAATGCAAATCCTGCTAACGGTATTTTGATCGGTACGATCGGGGCAAATTCATCACGTACCGTTTCATTCCAGGTTTTTGTACCAAATATCCCTGCTGTAAATCCGATTACAAATCAATCAGGCACAACATTCCAATATACGTACGATCCATCCAAACCAGCTGTAATGCAGATGGTGGCTTCTAACACGGTACAAACAACAATTAATAACGCTACGATTACCGCTGCAAAATCTGCAGATAAACAGTTCGCTAACGTAAATGATATTATTACGTACACGACTACTTTAACGAATAGTGGGAACACTCTTGCATCAAACGTGACTTTTACAGATGTAATTCCAAACGGGACATCGTTTATTCCTAATAGTGTAACAGTAAATGGGAATATACTGCCTAATGTAAATCCAGCGAATGGGATAGCAATTGATCCAATAAATCCGAATGCAAATACGATAATTTCGTTCCAAGTACAAGTAAATTCCATCCCGAATCCGAACCCAATCCCTAATCAAAGTAATACAGCATACCAATATGTCGTAAATCCTAACTTACCTCCAGCATCCGCCAATGCGTTAAGTAACGTAATAACAACTCAAATTAATAACGCTACGATCGTCGCTACTAAATCAGTGAATACATCGACAGCTGCAATTGGAGATATCGTTACCTATACGATTGCAGTTACAAACACTGGAAATATCCCTGCTAGTGCAAATGTTTTAACGGATGGGCTTGGCGCAGGAGCTTCATTTATCCAAAACTCCGTAACTATCAATAATGTTCCACAACCAGGATTAGATCCATCACTTGGTATTCACTTAGCAGATATTCCACCAGGTAATACTGTATTTATTGCTTTTCAAGCACAAATTTTAGCGATACCGCCTAGTGGCACATTAACAAATAACGCCCTTGTAAATTATGAATATACAGTGAATCCAAACCAATCACCTGCTGTTGGTAGTACAATTACAAACACAACGGTTACTCCAATTATTGATGCTACTCTATCTATAAATAAAACTGTCAATTCAACATTCGCTACTATTGGAGAAACACTTACTTTCACTTCTACCATTACTAATTCCGGTAACACTACCGCAAACAATGTTATTTTTACAGATTTAATTCCAGATGGTACAACGTTTATTCCAAATAGTTTTACAGTAAATGGAACAACCATTCCTAATGCAAATCCACAAAATGGTATCAATATCGGTAACATAAATTCAAATGCATCAGTTATACTCAGCTTTCAAGTAAACATTACAACGATTCCAAATCCTAATCCAATCCCTAATAAATCATCGGTTCAATATAGTTTTATTGTAGATATTAATGAACCACCTGTTTCACGAACAGTTAAATCCAATAAAACTTTTACACAAGTAAATACTGCTTCCGTTATCGCAACAAAAACTGCGAGCAGTGCATTTGCTGCTGTTGGCGATACAATTACGTATACAACTACTCTCACTAATAACGGAAATACAACTGCAAACACACCTGTTTTTATCGATATATTACCACCTGAACTTTCATTCGTTCCTGATAGCGTACAAATTAATACCACCCCACAACTCGGATTTAGGCCAGATAACGGGGTTCCTTTAGACCCAATTCCAGTTGGAGGAACGACAACCATCAGCTTCCAAGCTATTGTCGGTTCAATACCAGCTTCAAACCCTACGATGAACCAATCTAGTACAACATACTCTATCATTATTGATCCTACCGAGCCGCCTGTTACAGAAACGGCTACTAGTAATCCGGTCTTAGTTCAAATAAATGAAGCAATCATTCAAGCAACGAAAAGTGTGGATCGTATCTTTTCTGACGTAGCACCTGGAAATTCATTTTTAACGTATACTGTTTTATTAGAAAATATAGGGAACACGACTGCTACTAATATCATTTTTACAGATCCGATTCCAAATAATACAGTATTTATAGAAGATAGCGTTCGAGTAGGTGGGGTTTTATTACCTGGAGTAAATCCAGCGAATGGGATACCAATTGGAGATATTATTGCAGGAGATTTTATAAACGTCACCTTCCGCGTGCAAGTAGTTAGTATTCCAAATCCAATTTTCACAATTGGGCCTGGGGGACCAAACTCACCGGTTGTAAACGATGCTTCTATTAATTATCAATTTATGACAGGACCTAATTTACCACTCGTTTCACGAAGTACAACATCCAATTCTGTTTCGACACAAATAAATTCCGGGGAAATTGTAGCGGTTAAATCCGCGGATAAAAATTTCGCAACGATCGGCGATACCATTTCTTATACAATTACATTAAATAACCCTGGAAATGTCACTTCACAAAATATAATTTTCACGGATATTTTGCCTGATGGAACGACATTTATTTCCGGGACTCTTACAAGCGATTCTGGTACACAGCAAATTGGAAATCCAGCTAGCGGGATACAGATTGAAAATATAAATCCAGGTGGAACGGCCATTATTACTCTCAACGTACTTGTTACAAACATTCCAAGTATAAATCCAATTTCTAATTTTAGTTCTGTACAATTTGCACATGTGGTCGATCCTAGCCAACCTGCCGTATCACAAACGAATGTATCTAATGCGGTTTCGACAACTATTAATAGTGCAATTTTAACAACCCAAAAAAGTGCTGATAAATCTATAGTTTCAGTTGGAGATACGATTACGTATACCACTACTATTACAAATACAGGGAATACAGCAGCAACGAATATAACATTCACAAGCGCTATTCCAGCTAGCACTACATTCATACCAAATTCAGTTACAGTAAATGGAGTTCAGCAACCTGGTGCGCAACCAGCACTTGGAGTGAATTTACCAAATATCGCACCCGGTGAAACAGTAACTGTTACTTTCCAAGTAAATGTTATTTCTATTCCCCCTTCAAGCTCGATTATGGTTAATGACACAATTTTATATTCTTATACTGTTGATCCAAGCGGAGCTCCTATTACAACTTCTATTTCAACGAATATCGTTACAAATCCTGTACTAGATGCCATGATAACGATGGTAAAATCAGTCGATCAAACGCTTGTAACACTAGGTGATGCCATTACCTATACGACCATTTTAAAGAATAGTGGTAATACAAATGCAACTAACATTACTTTCACTGACCTTATTCCAGATGGTACAACGTTTATTACTGATAGCGTTACAATAGATGGCATCACACAAATTGGTCTTAATCCTAATACAGGTATAACGATTGGATCAATTGCTCCTAACAGCTCAATATCTATTGCATTTCAAGTTACCGCTACTTCTACACCAGCCCAAAATCCTATTGCCAATTCCGCGACTGCTTCTTACACATTTATCGCTGATCCAAATGCACCAATTGTTTCAAGAAATGTTACTTCAAACACAACGTTTACTACAATTAATACAGCTACCATTCTTTCATCAAAGCAAGTTGATAAAGCATTTAGCCATATCGGAGACACACTCACTTATACTGTCACTTTAACAAACAATGGAAATTCCTCCGCACAAAATGTTATATTCACAGATACCGTGCCGAGCGGAACTACTTTTATTGCAAACACATTTTCTATCAATGGAATTCCTCAAAGTGGTGCGAATCCAACGAACGGTGTAAATATTGGGCCTATAACAGCTGGGTCTACAGTAAATGTTTCCTTCCAAGTAAACGTGACCTCATTACCAACTGAAAATCCAATTGTAAATTTCTCATCGACATCGTACCAATTAGTCTCACCGCCTGATGCAGAAACTTCAATTAGTAATCCTGTTTCAACACAAATTAGAGAAGCTATATTATCTATGACGAAAAATGAAAGTCTATCCTTTGCAGATGTCGGGCAAACTGCTTTTTACACTACTTCTATTGCCAATGTAGGCAATACGGATGCAACTAATATTGTATTCACAGATGTATTACCAAGTGGACTCACATTTATTCCTAACACATTAACTGTCGATGGCATTTTACAACCTAATGCGGATCCAAATACAGGTGTATTACTTGCAGCACTTCCACCAAATGAAATATATAGTATCGTCTTTCAAGTTACAGTGAACAGCATTCCACCTATTAATCCAGCACCGAATACAGCATCAACGACATATGAGTTTACTGTTGATCCAGGTAATCCGCCGGTATCGAATACAGCTAGCTCCAACACTACACTTCTTCAAATAAACAACGCACATATTATTAGTACAAAAACAGCAAATCTTACTTTTGCGGATGTTGGTAATACAATAACATTTACACTTAACCTTCCTAATACAGGGAATGTGGCTGCAACTGATGTAACTATTATCGATATTCTTGATAGCAATTTAAGTTTCATTCCAAACAGTTTCACAGTTAATGGGCAAACCATTCCAAACGCTGATTTGTCTACTGGTGTAAACATAGGTTCAATTAATGGGGGTAATACGGCAATCGTTACATTCCAAGCAACTGTTACTACACTTCCAACACTTAATCCAATTTCTAATTTTGCTTCTACCACATATCATTATGTCGTTGATCCTAGCCAGTCACCTATTACAACTTCCAATCAATCGAATACAACGACAACCCAAATTAATAGCGCTATCCTTACTGCACAAAAAAATTCAAATGCGGAAACGGTAGATATCGGGCAGGATATCGTCTACTCCGTTACAATTACAAATAGCGGAAATGTTAGTGCAACGAATGTTATTTTTACCGACCTTATTCCAGCCGGAACTTCCTTTGAACCGAATAGTTTTACACTTAACGGAATTAGCATCCCAAATGCAAATATAATTACAGGTGTTCCAATTGGTGATATCGCGCCAAACCAATCTGTCATCGTAGCATTTCATATTAATGCCAATGAAATTCCGCCTATAAATCCAATTTCCAACCAAGCTAGCGTTAGCTTCCAACATATCGTTAATCCAGCAAATCCTCCAGTTTCAAAAAATATTACTTCTAACAGCGTTACAACAAAAATTGAAAGTGCTATTTTAAACACTATTAAAATAGGAGATAAAGCTTTTGCAACGATCGGTGATACGATTACGTATACAACTACTATTACGAACACAGGAAATATTCCTGCTAACAACGTTATTTTTTCAGATCCTTTACCAACATGGACACAATTTGTTGCTGGATCAGTTGTTGTTGATGGCACTCCATTACCATCCGCTTCTATTATTAGCGGTGTTGGCATAAATACGATAACTCCAAATCAAATCGTAACAATTATGTTCCAAGTTCAAATTGTAAGCAATCCAACAACGTTCACACCTGAACTCCAAAACTTAGGATTTGTTAACTTCCAATATAACGTAGGCAATTCATTACAAGCCCAGCCTGGCAATGTGGAAACGAACGTCTTCGTTACTTCTATTAATTCAGCGATACTTTCAGCTGTAAAAACTGCTAATACAGCTTTTGCAAATATCGGAGACACGATCACTTATACAGTTTTGATTCAAAATAGCGGCAATACAAACGCTACGAATCTAAACTTCTCAGACCTGATTCCAATAGGAACGACCTTTGTTGAAAATAGTTTTGCTGTAAATGGAAGTACCATTCCAGGTGCAAATCCAAATAACGGAGTTAATATCGGAACTATTAGCGCGGGTAGTTCCTTAACTGTTACTTTCCAAGTCATAGTTACATCTACTCCACCTTCAAACCCAATTACAAACGTAGCATCTATTCAATACGCATTCATTGTTGACCCGGCAGCCCCTCCTGTTACAGGGACGATAAATTCTAATAGCGCTTCAACACAAATTAATAACGCTACTGTTACAACTGTTTTACAAGCAAATCGAACAATCGTATCTATCGGAGATGTAATTACGTATACAGCAACATTAACAAACACTGGAAACTTCCCTGCAAATTCTGTATTACTCATTAATGGAATTCCTGAAGGGGCATTATTTGTTCCAAATAGTGTTACACTTAACCAGATTTCACTTCCAGATGCAAGTCCAACTCTCGGTATTCCTGTTGGCATTATCGCACCAGGTGATTCTGCTACTATTACGTTCCAATTTCTTGCAAGTTCTATTCCACCGCAAGGGGCAATTATAAATCAAGCTATTACAAGTTACACGTATATTGTCGATCCGAGTCAACCTCCAGTTACAGCAACATCCTCATCTAATACGGTTAATACAGCTGTCGTTGATGCATCGTTATCCGTAATTAAAAATACAGATTCTCTCGTACAATCTACTAACGGTACAATCACTTACACAGTAGTCGTTCAAAATAACGGAAATACAACTGCAAATACAGTTAATTTAACAGATTTGGTCCCAGAAGGAACTGCATTTATTCCTAATAGCGTGACCATTAATAGCGTTTCCGTTCCAGGTGCCGATCCAAACATAGGGATACCATTAAACGCCATCGCGCCGTCAGAAATCGTCACCGTCACATTCCAAGTTATCGTTCAATCCATTCCAAGCGTGAATCCAATTTCTAATACAGCCCGTATTGACTATACTTTTATCGCCGATCCAACCTCTCCTATCATCTCTCGTACAATTACTTCTAATCCAGCATCCACACAAATTTCAGATGCGACTATCATTTCTTTAAAAGCAGTCAATGCACAACAAGCAACAACTAGCGATATTTTGACCTACACGATAACATTAGAAAATAACGGAAATATCTCAGCAACTAATCTCTCATTTTTAGATTCTACTCCAAATGGGACTACATTCGTAGAAAATAGTTTTACACTTAACGGAACAGCTATACCTGGTGCCAATCCAAACGTAGGTGTTACTTTGCCTAACCTTGCAGCAAACGCTACTCACCTTATTTCGTTTCAAATTCTTATTAATAATTCATTCTCGCAAGATTCTATTACAAATCAATCCAATACAACATATACAATTCAACCAGATCCAAGCCAGCCGCCTATTACTGAAACATCTACAAGTAATATTGTCATTACAAATTTTGTGCAAGCACAATTGACAATTACAAAAACGTCCAATCCAATAACTGTAGATATTGGCGGAACTATACTTTATATTTCTGAAGTGAAAAATATCGGCAATGTTGACGCAATAAATATTATTTTTACAGATTCTATTCCAGCTGGGACTACATTCGTTCCCGATAGTGTCACAATTAACGGTGTCCTGCAACCAGGTGTAAATCCAGAAAACGGAATGCCAATTGGAACGATTCCAGCAAACAGTTCCAAAACAATACTATTTCAAGTGCAAACAAACAATCCACCTACTGAAACCGAAATTGTAAATCAATCTTCTGCAAATTACCAATATGTAAGTATTCCTACAGCTCCACCGGTGAATCGCTCTGCAAATTCTAACATTGTTACAACATCACTTCAAAATGCAAATATTATTTCTGTTAAAAGCGCGGATGTAACTTTCGTATCAATTGGGCAAATTATTACCTACACAAATACACTACAAAATATAGGAACCATTCCAGCTAACAATACCGTGTTTATTGATAACATTCCAGAAGGTACTATATTCATTGAAGATAGCTTATCAATAAATAATGTGATTCAGCCTGGCGCAAATCCTGAAAACGGAGTAACTCTCAGCACGATACAACCAAATGAAACAGTCACTATTTCATTCCAAGTACAACTTACAAATATACCGTCCGGCAATACAGTCATTAATATTTCAGACACTTCGTACGAATACCAAATTGACCCTAGCTCTCCGATTACTCAGCGTAGATCGTTATCAAATGCAGTAAACACGGAAGTGCGGACGGCAAATATTAGTGCAATTAAATCCGCCAATAGATCCATTACACGCATCGGTCAAATCATCACATATACAGTCGCCGTTACAAACGCTGGTACAGTACCTATTACAAATACTCTCCTAATTGACGCAATTGCAGCTGGCACCACATTCGTTCCAAATAGCATCCTTGTAGATGGCATACCAAGACCTAACGAAAATCCAATTACCGGAATCACCCTTGATATTATCCTTCCAAATAATACGATTATTGTTACGTTCCAAGTAAATGTAGTCTCTATACCTTCTCAAAATAACATTAATAATATCGCCGTCATTCACTATGAGTATCAACCAGACCCAAGCTTACCACCAATTTCAGAAACGACCTCTTCCAATACTACAAATATACAATTTATTGACGCTATTCTTATCGCTACAAAATCCGCTAATAAAGTATTAGCTAATATTGATGAAATCATTGAATATACAGTATTAATCCAAAATAACGGATCCACTACAACTAACTCCATCTTTTTTACAGATACTATAGAGGATGGAACAGTATTTATTCCGGGAAGTGTAATAGTTAACAATACTGTACTTCCTGCAGCAGATCCGAATATCGGCTTTTCCATTCCTAATATCGCGTCAGGTCAATCGACAACAATAACATTCCAAGTTTCCGTTGCGAATTTACCAGCTGTAAATCCAACACCTAATACTGCAAATATCGTCTACGACTTTATTTTCAACCCTGACTTTGCACCAATTCAAAAATCTACTACTTCTAATACTACTTTCGTCCAAATTAATGACGCTGATATCGTTTCACTTAAAACTGTTGATTTCACCTCTGTAACAATTGGTGACATTTTAACTTATACAACAACTTTAACGAATACAGGGAATACGGATGCTACTGCTGTTGTATTTACAGACAATATTCCTGATGGAACAACCTTTATAGACGGTAGTGTTTTAGTAAATAATATTCCTCAGCTTAACGCCAATCCAAGTGCCGGTATACTTGTAGGAACGATTGCTCCTGACATTTCTATCCCAGTCACATTTTCTGTTACCGTCGTAGCTCTTCCAGCTAGCGGCCATGTTCAAAATCAATCAACTTCTCGTTATACAATAAATGGCGAAGAACAAATATCGACTAGTAATATTACCTTCACTGAAGTTATTTCTGCTAATGTAATTGCTACAAAAACAACGCCTATCCAATATGCTGACCTACAAGCTATTATCCCTTACACAATTCCCATCATAAATAATGGGAATATACAAGTGGAAAACATTATTGTTACAGATATCATTCCAGCAAATACGAGCTTTATAGAGAATAGTGTTATTGTGAATGGCAACGCTCGTCCAAATGACAATCCACTTAGCGGTATACCAATTGATAACATTCCGCCTAATACGACAGCAACTATTCTATTCCAAGTCCGGGTTACTTCCATTCCGCAAACAAATCCAATCTCTAACACGAGTACAATTGAATATGAATACACGGTACCAGATAGGCCACCTATTACCGAAACTATTATTTCATCAGCTGCCGTAACAGAAATTCATCACGCGAATTTAAATAGCAATAAAGCTGTTGACCTTGCATTTGCAACGGTCGGTGATACGTTAACGTATACGATTACACTAAATCAAACTGGTAATGTTTCAGCAGATGATGTAATCATTCAAGATATTATTCCTCAAGGTACTACGTTTATAGAAAATAGTGTCATTGTAAACGGAGAAACTGTTCCGGGAGTTAATCCAGTAAGCGGCATACCAATTGGTACTATAATTGTAGGTGGAGATGCCATCGCTTCCTTCCAAGTAACTGTGACTTCTATTCCAACACCAAATGAACTCAGCAACAAAGCAATTACTACTTTTAACTATATAGTCAACCCAAATAACTTACCTGTTACAAATACGACTACAACAAATACTGTCACAACAACTGTCCAAAATGATAATGTCGTTGCCATAAAATCTGTTAATGCCACGAATGCATTACCTAGTCAAACTTTAACGTATACAATTACAATTACTAATAGCGGTAATGTAACGATTGAAGACCTTCTTGCCATAGACACCGTACCAGTAGATACAACTTTCATTACTGGTAGTGTTACGATTAACGGAGTCAATCAGCCGAATGCGAATCCCGAAAATGGTATTACATTAGGAAACCTTGCCCCTAATGAATCTGCTATCATTACTTTCCAAGTAACAGTATCTTCTTCGACTCTTCAACCTACAATCAATAACGATGCTACTATTTCCTATACTGTTATCATTGATCCGAATGAACCACCTATTACAATTACAAAGCAAACAAATACTGTTACAACAACACTAATCGAGCCAATGATTAACATTGAGAAAACAGCAGATAAATCTATTGTCGTTATAGGAGATATTATTACATTCACATTAGAGGTATTTAATCATTCCCCAATTCCTACAGTAAGTACTTCCGTTTTAGATATGATTCCAGCTGGTACAACATTTATAGAAAACAGTGTAACAATTAACGGTACTCCGGTTCCAAATATTCGACCAGACACTGGTATTAATATCGGCGCTTTACCTGCAGATGGAGTAACAACTATAACATTTAAAGTTCTCGTAACTTCTATTCCTTCAAACAGTTCAATTATCAATTCCGCAACAGTTACAGCTGCTTTCCAATTGACACCACAGGATCCAATTATTATTTTCATTGTCAATTCGAATATTGTTCGTATACCAGTTCAATTTATAACGGCAGCAGTGATAAAAAATGCTTCCGTCAGCTCTGCTTATTTAAACCAATATTTTGATTATACAGTGCGTATTACGAATACTTCCGAGATTTCACTTTCAAATATTTCATTACAAGACACCATTCCAGCAGGTTTACAATTTATGAACGGTACGGTCTTCATTAATGGGGAACGCTCTCCACTAGCGAATCCGAATATCGGTTTCCTAGTCGCTACTAATTTGGAACCGAACGAAACAATTATCGTGTTATTCACAGTACAAGTGATAAGCCCACCTATTAATAATGAATTTAAAAACACGGCAAACGTTTCTTTACAACTTCAAGTCTCTCCTACCGATCCACCAATCACAGTAACCATTACAAGTAACGAAAACATCGTCACCTTTATTCCAGAAAATCCAGATGAAACACTTCCAAATTTAAATTGTTTCTTTGACGGTGAACGTTTCATACGCATTACTCCTCGAAATATACGAAATTACTTTTGGACTTGGATTTGGTGGCAGTAATTCAGTACAACAAAAAAGATTGTATTTTGGTTGATTTGGACCAAATTACAATCTTTTTTTCATTCCACAGACTACACATTTCTCTTTTAAATTGAATTTATCCCGCTATTTGCGGGTAGTAAGGCTCCCACCTCAAAATTCGGCGAATACGAGGAAGTTAGGTGGAGTCGAGCTGCCCGTAAAAGCCCCATTAATGCGGGCTAATAATCAGTGGGGGATGGACAAAAACCCACTGATTAAAGTTTCACTTTATCACGTCGCCTAGTACTCGTCCAAAATTATACAAAGACAGGATCATCTCACGTTATTTTAGTCGTAATAAGCTGACCAACTTCATTAATAGTAACTTTCCATTTCGCTCCACTAGCAGTCTTCATAATTACACCTTGACTCGCTTCCAGCTCAATATCTCCAAACATTCTTCCACCAGTTGTCGCTAACCAAGCATTTCCATTTTCCATAGAAGACCTTGCAAAAATACGATTAATTCGAAAACGCTTATGGTCTTGAGAGTAACCACTCAATGTAATTCTTACTTTATATAACTGATTAGCTTTCATATTCGATATAACTGTATCTCCAACATTTAATGGAACATCTGCCGCGATAATCCAACTCCCAGTTGCACTTAATGCATATTCAATTTTAATTTTCTTTGGGCTCTCTCCCCATCCAAAGTACATCCCAATACAATTCAACATTTTGATCGGATTTTTCGTAAAGTCCAATTCAATAACAACTGGATTACTATCTGGAACATCAATATAATTCACACTTTGTTCATCTATTAAATTAAAACAATTAGCGATATTTCCTCCGTAAGGTAATTTCCCACTTACTTGCTTGACACTATACTTCAGCTGAGCATTTACTAAAATATCATCTTGATTTCCTATTAAATGTGGTTTATTCAGCGTCAAAGGTAACTGAATCCGAAGTGATTCTTCATAAGTAGACTTACAAACATTGTATTGTCCGTTATCTACAATAGTTGTTGAAAGTAAATTTGAAAAAAGGTAGTTACGAT
Source organism: Bacillus sp. 05T21 (assembly GCF_056396785.1). Lineage (NCBI taxonomy): Bacteria > Bacillati > Bacillota > Bacilli > Caryophanales > Bacillaceae > Bacillus > Bacillus sp. 05T21. The sequence goes on from NZ_JBFTMD010000002.1 coordinate 81,398, forward strand.
GGGAATTGGAAGAAAATTCAATTACTATTTGTTCACTACTCATCCTGTACGTATCCCAAATCATACAGTTGAATGTATTATAAGCACCTGAACAACGAATTGCTTTTTTCGTTCGTTGTCTACATTGCACTTGAATATCATGAAACGTATTTCCTGAACTTTCATTTGGTAAATCACTATTCCCATCTACTTCTATTCCATACTGACATCCATCAATAAATATAGATTGAAATACATTTGCGTTAATCCAGCAAGGTGTATTTATATTGTCTACATATTCCGTTTTTAAATATATTGCAGTTTGAAAATTTTTAACTTGAACATAGTTAACTTGAAAGAAACTAATATAATCCCACGCTTTTTGACAATAAAAATGTATAGCTTTTCCTTTATATGATGGTGTGGTATTTATTATATTTATATTTGATATGACAGATTGATTAGGCACTTCTATTTGTTGTGAACCGGAAACATAAATAACAGATGACTGAAATACTTGATTAATAACTTGAATAGTACCGCCAGTTATAGAAGCATTACTTTGTAACTCAAACGCATTAAAATCTCCATCAATTTGCAGCGTTACGGTAGGATCTAACTCTAATCTTACGTTGGATTTAATAACAATCAGCTTCAATATTTTATACGTATTAACCCCTGTAATTCTTACCGTCGAAATTCGGTTCGCTACACAATAATTAATCGCTTGTTGAATCGCTAACGAACTATCACTTCCTGAATTCGGAACTGCACCAAAGCAATCAATATGAACACTATTTTCTGGCGCACACTCCTCTTGTGAAGAAATATATTCTGACAAAATAAATTCACTCCTCATATTGCCTTTTTCATATAATATGTGAGTTCTCTATTAAAAGTTTGTATCATAAAAAAAACAAACGACCTCCACGGTCATTTGTTTAATTCATATATATCCTTCGTTTCTTCTACCATTTTAGTTAACGAGAAATTTCTTTCCGCTTTTTCTCGCGCTTTCACTCTAATATCATTCACCTTTTCTTCATTTCCTTGTAATTCCTCCAGCACGTCTGCGAATTCAGATTCGCAATATTCAGATATTAAAACACCTGATTCTCCATCTATTACCGCTTCATTTATTCCGCCGACATCTATTGAAACAATTGGTGTTCCTGTAGCCATTGCTTCAATTACTACCATTGGAAACACTTCACGAAAAGATAATAAAAGTAATACATCCATATTTCCTATAAACTTATGTGGCTCTGAAATATTTCCTAACATCTTTACACTTTGTTGCAAGTCATATTTTTCTATTTCTTTCATAATAGATTCTTTCTCTGGTCCATCACCAGCAATATAAAACATAAAATCATTTCTCTTTTTTAACACATTTGCAATTTTAACAAATAGTTGATGATTTTTCTCCTTGGATAATCTAGCTAATATACCTACTTTATAAGTAGATTCTTTCTTTTTCTGCTGGAATAAAAATTTTTCAATATCCACACCGTTGTAAATTGTCTTTACTTTCTCTTCAGCTACATGAATTGAAATTAAGTTATTCTTTTCAAATTCACTTACTGTAATAATATTGTTCACATATTTATTCATGACATAACGAAAAAGAATTGGCATTTTCTTTTCTAGTATCGTTACATTATGTTTCGTATACACGATTTTTATCTTTCTTTTAATAAACTTTTGAAGTAGAAATGCATATAATACCATTCGCAAACTATTTGCATGAATAAGTTCTATCTTTCGTTTATAAATCTCTTTTCGTAAGTAATGAATATTTCTCAAATGATTCCATCGACTAAGTAACATGAAATTTTCTTTTCTAGTAAGAGATTGATATAATTCTCCCTCACCTGCAGCTGTATAAACCGTAATGTTTTCATATTGCAAATTGTTTTCCAATTTACAGAAGTAACTCTCGGCTCCCCCAGTTATCAATTTATCTGTCATCAACAATATATTCATACTTGCGTCTTCCCAACTACATTGATTTTATTTTTTCTGTAAGCATGATAAGCATACTTACTAAAATAAAAAAAGGTTTGCAATGAATTAAGTGGTTTTTGTGCTCTTAACAGCTTCCAATATCGGAAGGCCGCCCTTATTTTATTTCTTGAAACAGAATTTGTAACAATTCTATATTTTGCCAATACCTGCTGTATCCCTTTCGCTTCATATCCTTTATATAACAATTGTAGCCATAACGCTGTATCTTCAGGCTGCACACTGGGCATTTCAATACAAGGAATCTTCTCACGATCAAGCATCACTGTTAAACACCCAATAATTGTGTTTCCCACTAAATAATGATAATCAACAAATTCCGGTACGTTCACCTCTCTATTCAGATCATTATTATTTTCATCTATTAAACTATAGGACGTATACGAAAATGCAACATGTGTTTCTTCCATAAATAACAATTGCGTCTCCAATTTATTTGGTAGCCAAATATCATCACTATCTAAAAAAGCAATATACCTTCCTCTCGCTTCTTTAATCGCTATATTCCGAGCTTTAGCAGCCCCCATATTTTCTTCTAATGATAATAACCGAATTCGTGAATCCCCTTCTATCATCTCTTTAATTTTTACAGCTGAGTGGTCCGTTGAAGCATCATCAACGATAAGCATTTCCCAATTTTTATAAGATTGACTCTGCACAGATCTGATTGTATCACCAATAAAACGTAAACTATTATAAGAAGGTGTTATTATGGAAATACAAGGCACCTCGTTATGTACTGATAGACACTTTACCATCTATCATTCCCCTTCCTTCATATGTTGAAATGTACTTCACAACAACTGCTAAAAATAGAAAGAAAGCTTCGTTAATAATAAGTGATAATGACATCATCTGAAATAAAAATACAATCATAGTCAATAAAAGATATGGCTTTTCACAAAACAAGTTATACTTAGTCAACTTCACCATTAAAATACATAAAAAAGCGCTATATAAAAGAAAACCAATTGTACCCGATTCAGATAAAATTTCTAAAAATGTATTGTGCACATATAGTTTTTCATTGAACTGATACTCATAATAATTCGAAAAATTAAAAGCACCGATACCGATATATGGATTAGATAAAAAATATTTGAAAGCAGCTTCCCATAGTGTAAATCTGCCACTCCCATTATCGCGTGAAAAATCAGAAATTCGACCGTTCAATATATCATCTAGTTGTCCACCCATTACTACATTCGCTAAACTAAAAATAACAACACTAAGCAATACTAAGCCCATTATTATTTTTACTTTTTTGGCAAAACTGGACATGCATACATATACAAAAATGACGAGCACAATTGCTAAAATACCACCTCTTGAAAAAGTTAATAAACTCGTTGTAACACATAGAATCAATCCTATTACGTTGGTGATATTATATAAATTTGTCATATAATACATAAAAAATATTGTATTATAAAAAATAAAGATGTTGGGATCATCTAATAATCCAATTAATCTCGGATATCCTCTATCTACTAATAATCCAGCATAAATCTCTCTCTCTTCTCCGCCATATAATCCAAAATGTTGTAATCCAACTATATAGAGTATGAGACTTACAATATTAAATACTAATCCTACATAGACAATGGCTGACTCGAGCACTACTATTTCGGTGTTCCCCAGTAAATTCCTCATAATAAAATAACATCCTAAAACAAGTAATACGCCGAAAATCATACGAATACTAGCACTTAAATATATAGAAAGAATGCCACTTAAACAATAGATGAAATAAAACAGTAAAAATACAACTTCATGAAAATATAGCTTTCGAATATAAAAATCTTTAATTGTTAAACAAAAATAAATGACTAGAAAAATCATATATATCTTCAAAGAAAACCCTATATATATGTTGTATTTACTTAACATAACAAACAAGATTAGAAGAAAAGTCCATTTCATTGAAATTTGCATATTATTTTCCATAGGCTATATCTCCTGCTTCGTAATATAATCCTTTTCTCGTATTTTTCTTATAAATGAAAGAATAAGTTTTTTTAACTCATAATCATATAGGAATATACCAACTACTACGATAAACGTATTAAGAACAAGTGCAATCAAATTATATGTCTTTAATACATATTGCACTCCAATAAAAGTTACACCAAAATAAATTGTATACGGTATTACAATTTGGAATACAATTTTTTTCCTCACTGTACTTACTGCTGTATATCCAATCAAAGCCACTATTTCAAATAAAACCATAGCGTAAGCCGCTCCTCTAACTCCACCAATGCTACTGAAGCTATATAGCATAATTCCTCCAATTACTAAAGCAACACACTGTACGGCAGTTCTCTTATTTTGAAATCCACTCGTTGTTAAACCATCGGCAATAGCAACATTTAAACTTTGTAATACAATGAGAAAAGATAGTATTTGGAGCGGCTCTACTGCATTACTCCATTCCGCATGAAAAAATATAGAAATAAAATAGGGTGCTAAATTATATAAACCTATCGTCATACATATTCCCACGACCGCCATTGATTTTATTTGAATCATATTTAATTTCGTATGCTCTTCTAAATTATTCTGGTTATAGTGTTTAAAGAGCACTGGGAAAAAAGCCCCTGCAATTACCCCTGGCACTTGATATAAAGCTGCTGGCATCCGATAAGCTACCGCGAAAACACCCACCATACTTAATGGTAATGTATAATTGAGTAAGATGGGTGCTAATTGTGGCGTACTCATTATTAAAAACCCACTAACAATAAAAGGACCTAATTTCCAAAACAATCCTTTATGAATTGCTACTTTCATATTAATGTTCGTCTTTTTTCTCATAACGTATATGCTAAATAAACCGCCAATCATATAACCAAAACCATATAAGCGAGCTGTTATATACACTGGTAATTCTCCGAAAATGCAAAAGCATGTAATTATAATGACAACTGTTGCGGATACAACTTTAATTAGTGCTATATATTTCATACGTTCCATAAGCTGAAAGTAGGCAATCCCTATATTTTGACATGTAAGGCCTATTAACATCAGGAACATTACGTTTAACATCATATAAATTAAATTCTTATCCTCGTACACATAATGAATAGCTATATAACCAATTACAGAAATAAAAATAAGAAGAAGTATCCTTATCTTTATGTATGAAGATACAATCGTCCCTAAATCTACTCCATCCTTTGCCCCTTCTCGAAGAAATGTATTACTAAGCCCTAAATCTGTAAAAAATAACATTACAAACGTAAATGCTATCGCAACACTAAACATCCCGTAATTTTGTGCATTAAAAAAGTTGGCTAAAGCAATTAAGCTAATGGCTTGAAGAAGATTAGCTAAAATCGTACTATAAAATAGATGTACAATATTGTTTAGAATCGATCTACCCATACCAGTTCTCCTTTGCATGTAACCTACTTATATTTGTTGTGTATTAATTTAATATTTACATAAAATTATATTTACTATGTTTTTTATCTTGCGCCATTCCCATTCAATACAATAAAAACTGTCTTACATAAAATACGAATATCCATTCTAATCGTCTTCACTTCAATATATTCCATATCCAATTCCAACTTTTCTTTCGGATCAAGATTATATCCTCCATTTATTTGTGCCCACCCTGTTAACCCTGGTTTTACTAATAAACGGTGCCTGAATTCTGGAATATTAACTTCGAATTTTTCATAAAAATACTCTCTCTCTGGCCTAGGACCAACAAAAGACATATCACCTTTTAAAATATTTATAAGTTGTGGTAATTCATCCATTCTCGTTTTTCTTATAAACAATCCAACCTTTGTAATTCTCGGATCATTTTCATTTGCCCATTGTGGTCCGTTCTTTTCAGCATCGCTAACCATCGATCTTAATTTAAATAAATAAAATCTCTTTCCATTGATTCCTAAACGCTCTTGAAAATAGATTGGAGCCCCTGATGTTTCTAAAGCAATCAAAATACAAAAAAACAACATAATTGGTATCGTAAAAAGTAACAATATGAGTGAAAATATAATATCAAACAAGCGTTTTACACTTCGATTCAAAACCTTATCCTTTTCTTGAGCCGGAATAGCATACAACTTAGCTTGATTTGTTTCACGAATCATGGATCGTTACCCCCAAATTCAAGAATATAAAACTATACCTAGCAATTCACATTCTTTCCTCTTTATGTCCGCTATTACTTTTTTCACTGTACGCAGCGAATCTTTTCGTTTTTTGACTGCCAAAATTACTCCATCACATTTCTCCGCAATAATATACGTAGCAGGAAGCTCAAATACTTCGGATGAATAAAAGAAAATATAATCAAAGTCTACTTTCCACTTGTCTATTACATTATCAAATTCATCCATAGCAACTAAGGGCGTCCCAGTATGTACATTTTTTTTTGCGGGAATACAATATAAATATTCAGAAAAAGAACTAGAAAAAGATTCATAATTTAAGGCGGAAGAGCTTAATATATCGTTTACTGTTGTCATATGGTTGCTGTGTAATAGTAGATGGAGTTTAGGATCAGAAAAATTCATATCGACAAGTAATACTTTTTTTTTCATTTCCGTAAAAACTAATCCCATATTTACTATAAGTGAAGCAACAACACCTCTATCCTTCGTTGAGCTAACTGTGAATACTCGTTTTCCTGATTTTTTCAATTCATGATATATAGTATAAAATTGCTCTTTCATCAGAGCATCATGCGGATCGAATGGCAGCTTTTTCTTTGTCTTAAACATCGACATGTTCACCTCGATATATAGATGATTGCTTATCAACCTCTATAGGTTTCTTTTTTCTTTTCGGTTTCATATTTATATGACCAATAACAGAGACTGTCGTTATTTTCTCTAAATCCTGTTCCACGTATATACGTTCATCAAAATAATCTCGAAATACAGCTAAACCTACACCAACAAAAAAACTAACAATTAAAGAGATAGGAATGATAAGTTGAAATTTCGGAAACAGCTTTTCAGCTTCYTCCTGTAACTCTCGGTCAGTTAATATTTTTACCCCCTGTACATTCGTATACTGTTGAAAGCTTTTTTGAGATTGTTCTGCCAATGACTTTACAATTTCTTTCACGATTTTAGGATCCGAATCTTTTACTGTAACAGTAACAATTTGTGAGTTGTCCGTATTCAACACCGAAATTTTTTGTGCTAATTCATAACTTGATTGTTCTAATTTCAAAGTGTTTCTTACTGTCGAAATAATAAGTGGACTTTTTAAAATGTCAACAAACGATGTTACAAGTTGCTTATTTTCTTGTGTTTTATTCGCTGTATTTTCCTTATTAAACTCATCTAAATTTCCAACAAGAATTTGCGCTGAATATTGATACGAAGGCTTTAGCACATACATAGAAATAAGAACTAGAGAAACGGTTAAACAACACATCGTCAAAATGATCGTTACGAATCTTCTTTTCAGTAACTGTTGAAAATCTTTCATACTAATTTCTTGCTTCAATGATTCCACCGCCTTTTTATGAATAGCATCCTGTTAATCATTTTGTACAGATAACCCTTTCTTTTCTATATCTGCTTGTTTTGTTATATACTTTCCTAATCTGAATGAAAATTTCTCTACAAACAAATATGAAATCGTTGCAAGTATAAAAGAAAGAATGAGCGACATAATCAAAATAATAGTTAGCGGTAATACATCATTGAGCATGTATATTAAGGAAAATAATGATATAAGATGATACAAATAAAGACTGTAAGAAATTTCCCCCAAATACAACAAGTATTTATTGCGTAGGAAGGTTGAAAATGTTGACACTGAAAGGCTTAATATGACAAATAGACATGCGCTTATCGCTACTACGTAGTCTCGAAATATAAAATTATTGAGCACTTTAATTTCTCCAATAAGCCCTTCATACATATAAAGTAAAATCGCAAATAAAAACCATGTAATTTTCGTATTTTTAGTACAATTACTATAAAAAGCTATTAAATTATTTTTATACTTCGCAACTAGTGCTCCTAGTAAAAACAGCACTGTGTAATGCAACGTTAATACATAGCTTGTTAATGTTAAACTCGAGCGAAATAAAAATAATATCACGACAGAACATATACTAAAACTAAACAATGATAGTAATGAACCCCTTACTGTTTTGCGTAAACAAACCATCAAAACTAACGGGAAAATTATAGATATTCGCATTTCATGTACAAGTGACCAAATCACACTGTTATATGTATCTGTATTATATTTCCCAACCAATAAAACATGCTGTGCTATTAGACTTAAAGAACTTTCAATCGTCCATGAGCGATTAAACCATTCGCTTAAATAAGAAATACCATATTTACTTATTGTAGTCTGGCATATAATAGCTATGACTATTGCCACAATATATGGAATGTATATTCTGCATATACGTTTTAAAAGGTATGATCCATAGCTACTATTTGTTTTTTGAATAGATTCATACAAAACAAATCCACTCAAAACAAAAAAGATAATAACAGATTCGTTACCACTACTAAAAATAAGACGTGCAGGCGTTTCTTTTAATAGATATACAACAAATGGTTTATTATCTTCATAACTGTAATTTTGAAATGCTGAGAAAATCATCAAATAATGACCAATCATTACTACCAATGAAGAAATTCCTCTTATAGAATCCAGTTCTTCATGCCTCTCCATCGTTTTACATCAACTCCTAATGAAATGATAATAATCATTTCAAAGCGACATCTTTATTCATATTCCTCTCCTTTCTTTTCATTCCAATTTTTCATATTAAAATGATTTTATAGTATAAATTTGAGTGTATTGTAACATTTTTTGTAATATTATGAATAGTAAATCTTAAAAATTGGTATATACCAATTTCAACCTCAAAAAATGGGTAATATTGTTAGAAAAACACTATAAAAATATGTTGCATACTTACAAAATTAAAGAGAGGACTAGTGTTTTTTCAATATAAAATAAAAAAGATAGCCTTTATTTATAGGCTATCTTTTTTATTTTATTTAATTATTAGCACCATTATATGCTACATGTCGTTTCTCAATCCGTTCTTCAATTTCTTTCATATTCTCTTTATTAGTTAGTAGGGATTGTTTATTTTCTATTAATAATTGTTTAAAGGATTTTCTCACTTTTTTTCGCATGTTTATTTTCCTCCTTGGGGGATGGTTTATATAAAAGATAAGGAATTATCTGTGTGTTCTTATAATAATTGATTGTTGTGAATTCCATTTGAACTTCAGATGAAAATTCCGTTTATTTTCTGACAACTTTGTGAACAAAAAAAGAAAGGTTAATCAAAAATATATTTGATCAACCTTTCCATGCTCTTTAAAGCATATTAATTAATATTTCAGGTCTTCCCCAATTCATTTCGTTACAAACAAAGCGTAGTTTTTCTTCGTCCATTGTGTGTAACCCTTCTTCTAATAAGCATGCAATTGGAACTTCACAATGAATTTGCGCTAATTGTAAAGAGATATTTAAATTCTCTAAATCACTTTCAATTTTTGTGCGCTGCGCTTTCGTTAATGATGCTATATTTTCTAGCACTGCCGATACTGTCCCGTATTCTTGAATCAGCTTATACGCTGTTTTTTCACCAATACCTTTTACACCCGGATAATTATCACTTGTATCACCCATGAAAGCTTTCGCATGAACAATTTGCCAAGGTTCTACACCTTTCTCTTCCATGATTTTTTCCGGTGTGTAATACTCGTAATTTCCAATTCCTTTACGAAGAAGCATAACTGTAACATTCGTATCAACAAGTTGAAGTAAATCTGTATCACCTGTCAAAATATAAACTTCCGCTTCATTGCAATATTGTTTTGCAAGCGTACCGATACAATCATCCGCTTCATAACCTTTCATACCGATTACAGGCATAGATAATTTCGCAGTCATTTCTTGCACTAAATCAAATTGCGGAATTAATTCTTCCGGCGGTGCTGCACGATTTGCTTTATAATTCGAGAAAGATTCCGTTCTAAATGTCGTACTTCCCATATCCCAGCACGTTACAATGTGCGTTGGTTCGATTGCTTGTGTTGCTGTTAATAAATGCTTCATATAACCATGAATCCCATTCGTCGGGGTACCATCTTGTCGTTTCATAAATTGTCCATATACACTTGTTGCGTAAAAAGCACGAAATAATAGTGCCATACCATCAACTAATAATACTTTTTTCATAATTCCTCTCCTACTAACAAAAAATAATAACCTCACGTTATCACGTAAGGTTATATATAGATTACCATTCTACGTTTTTGTTCAACTTTGTCTATTATACATTGTTTTTGTATATTTAGCATCATTAACACATTAAGACATTCTACCGCAGCAAGTATGAAGTATTCCTGAATACGTATTTTTACCTGTCGAAACAACTACAGCCTTTGCATTTCCGTCAACAATATACGTACCTTTGAAACATACATTTTCAAGTTCAAGTGGGTTATAGTCTTTCATCCGTTTTAATGGAATAAATCGTTTACGTTCAAGATGATAGCAACTTTCAAATTTCTCAATACTAGCATCGTTTCCTGTCAGCATAGATTCATTTACTAATAAATCATTTGCATAAATAATACGTACATCTGCTGGCACTGTATCGCCCTCTGCAAGAAAAATCATATCTCCAGGTACAAGCTCTTGTACTGGTAATTTCATCATTTTTAGTTCACTGTTTAGCCCTGTTACGCTACAGCCAGCTACTCTAGAAACAGTAACTGTTTCACATTGTAATTCATCACCCATATTTTGTTTTGAAAGACCTGGGATCATTCCACTTAGCTTCATCATTACTTCCGTAATACGCGCTCTTTTTGAAGTTAATTCATTTCGGCCGTATACTTGAATACGCTTTTGTGCCTCTTTCATAGATAGTCCGTCTCTTGTTGTTTTAAAATACGCAAATACAGATTTTACATCTCTTGTTGCGATTTCAATTAATAAATCTTTATTTTTTTGAAGCATTGTTTGTTCTTTCATTGCTTTTTTACTTAATTTATACGAAGTGTTACCCACACTCTTATTTACATATAACATATTATCGTCTCCTCCTTTACAACATAGGAAGAAACGCTTTGTTTCTCAATTTATCCACTTTACTGTGAAAGTGTCTAGCGCTTAAATACTCGAATAAACGCTACATTATGATAAATATAGAGGGAGGAACAAGTCGTTTCCTGCCTACATCATATATTTTTGATTTGAAGTATATGGGTAACGGAACCGAGTCAGAATTTGACATGCTCCTCACCTCCTCTTTAATTTTTTAGTTATAATCTATACTATGAAATTACTCATAGCTTGCTAACAAAAAAGACCCTTACTCATAAGAGAGCAAAGGTCTTTGCATACACAAATAAGCGATTCCTAATATAATACAATTAGAAATCTATGGACCTCTCCCTCGCCGAGTTTTAGCACTGTATAGCATAGGTTCATTACCAGCTACGTTAAGAAAAACCTTAATTCGATCATTCCTGTTGACCCATTGGCGTCTCTCGACATTTTTGGGCAGTAGCATTTCTCTATACAGGAGCCTCACCTAACAGAGACTTATTATAATTACATAGAAAATGTTACTCTTATTTAAAATAGATGTCAACACTTTGTATGGAAACTTTTCCTTATTACAATAACTATCTCGAGTTTAGTACACTAATACGCATCCTGCTCAGCGTTCGGCTACATAAATTAATTGAACACATATTGCAAAAAATTAGCAAATGAAAAATAAAACCCTTACGTTAAAATGTAAGGGTTTTAATACGTTACACAACCAGCAATTACAATTCCGATGGAAAGTGATAAAAACATAAGGAAAAGACCAACTGCTTGATTATCTTCTTCAAGACTTTTATTAATATTAAAACGTGGTGTAAGCCATTCCGCTAAATAAAAGACAATAATTTGAGCTAAGATCCCAACAGCTCCCCATGAAACCATATCAAGAATTGAAATAGAATTAGCAGCCGTTGAATATAAAACGATAGCAAGACCAAGTAGTCTTCCTCCAAGTACATAGCTTACCGCTTTATTCCCTTGAGCCATTAACTTAAATTCCTTAACTTTCGTTGTCACTTCCATAAGAAAAAGACCGATACACAAAAGTACAAGTGATACTGCTAAATATAGTAAAAAATTAATCATTTATTTTCCTCCTTCTTAATACCTACCGGTAAATAATACGATTCATTTCCCGTAATTTTTTCCCCGGCACGTATACCGATGCTGCTCGCTTTTCCAGCAATTAAAAAAGCCCCAAACACGTACGACAGCTTCTCAATTCCTTTTTCAGTTTCCAAAAATACAACTGGAAGCTCTGTATATTTCTGAAATATAGGCAGTGACGATTTATACGTTTCATGTGCATTTCGAATCATAATATTTGTATCCTTATCACGAATCGTAATCGTGTCACCTTCCCTACCGAACGAAGGTTTTTGAACGAAAGGACTTTTCCCCAAAAATAAATCTGGCTCTAAATATGTAGGAAGCATATATTCTTTAATCCACTTTTGTTCCTCACTTGTGTAAAAAGCACCTTCTTCTGCTAATCCCCAAATAAGACATTGAATTGATTTCGGCTGAAGTAAAAAGGCCGACAAAGGATTTATAATAAAAAGCTTTCCTTCTTTTACAAGTTGCAAAAGTTCTACTCCCACCAAATCCCCCGTTTCGGGATCTTGATCTTCAATTAAGTCTTCAATTGGATATGTTTGGCGATACAAAACATCAATTGGTACACCATCTCTATCTACTAAAGCATCATCTGTAATTCTAAGTTCTGTCATTGGCATCACTTTATTTTCAACATGACATAGCCCACTCAAATACATAGTCGTATTCCAATCTTCTATATGTTCATGATGAGCTGTGAAAACAACATTTGGATCTTCCATTCCTTTTGTAAATTCCATTACGGCTTTTGTAATACCAGAAGAAAGTAAGCGCTCTTGATTTGCATTTGGATCATCATAGTCAAGTTCTTCACAAACTTTTCCATTCATTTGAAAGCATTCCACAATAAAAGTTGGAGTATCACTATTAAACTCAAGCATTTTAATACGATTATCCTCTGTTAAAGCAAAATCAAATCGTGAAATAACAGATTCAGGATACATCCCTTTCAGTCTAATAAAAGGCAAGCTTGCAGTTGGAAAACCGAGTTCAAGAAGCTGTTCATTAGATACATTCCGAAGAAGTCTAGCAGTCTTAAAAAATATTTTCCCCATTCGTTCAGTTGCTACTTGTAATTGTTTCATCGTTTGCTCTGTTATCGGGAAAACATGAAACAAACTATACTCACATTCATATAAATCCGACCAGAAATGAGGATAATTCGAATAAAATTCTTTTCGTTTCTTTATGTATTGCGACATATTTTAACCTCCAAATCCACCTTTTGAACCGCTTCCAATTCCACCTTTAAATTCGGCCGAAGATTGATAAGTTTTAAACTCTGATGAATTTTTGAAGGTGGATTTATTTTGATAGTATTTACCACCATAAAAGTAATGTCCACGATAACCTGAACTACTATCATCACACTGCCAAACACCAAGTTCATCATCCCAATCCCAATCAGAACAACTATTATCATTCGGTTCGGGGGGAATATCTTGCGCACAGCCAAATAAAGTGCCCGTCATTAAAGATGTCAGGACACTACCTACTAGCCATTTCGTTTTTGTCACCTTTGCACTCCCCTTTTTAAATTATATTTCTATTATATAAGATGTCATGATAAAGTAGAAGAAAAAGGAAGAAGAGGGATAAAATGAGATTGGAATATCGGCTCAATGATGAAACAAACGGGTATCCAGCTTTATGGAACTACGCAAATATTTCTAATTCTGAAATTGTCGCGCGCATGACTTGTGAATATTTTATAAAAGATGGAAATACATATATCGTTACTGCAACTTCAGTAGATCCAGACGGGACAGCAGTGTTATATATACAAAAAGAAGTTTTTTCCAACGACCCTTCAGATCCTACATACTCGCACATAGGTTTTGAAATTAGAGAACTAAAGGAAACCTGCTCAATTATGATAGAAAGTAAAGATATTTGGAATTACGAGGATATCTTACCCTCTCTCCATTCAGATATTATATATATTCAACGGGATGGAATACATTTGGAATTCACCCTCGATTCAAGAGAAATTGATGAAGACCGCAAGTGCTATATTTATTATGGGAACTTTACAGGTAAATCGAGATAACATGAGTATATTTATTCAACAAAAAAACCTTACGTATAAAACGTAAGGTTTTTTTATATAGTCCCACATATGCCGTTATCTATAGATGTCCATAAACCTGCTCTCACAGGTGGATGTTCTCACAAATGTTTGTAACTTCCTTCTTAAAAAGATGGCCTGCTATCTACATTTAAATATTGAACTTCCGCATTATACTTATTGGTTTAAGACATACACAAGCTACGTACACCGTAGGAATTTTATATACTATTAGTTGAAATAAGACCCCCGCAAGTGCCGTCTCTCGTAAATGTCCAAAAACCCGCTACTCGCAGGTGGATGCCCTCACAGTTACCGTATATCTTCCTCCACAAGGAAGGCTTGATAATGGTCACTAAATATTGAGCTTCCGTAAAACTAACATCGGTTTTAGACATAAATAAGTTACGCACACCGCAGGATGTATTATTTACTTGTCGTTATATTATCACATTGTTTCCAATGTGTAAAATATAATTTTTTTGAAGCAATCTCTTGCTTGTGACCTTATTTTAATACAAATTATTTTTGCATGCAAGTGATTAACCTTCTTCTTTTGCAATTTGATTTTCTGGATAAGAAATCCAATCACTCCAGCTACCTGTATACAATTTAACATTTTGAAAACCAGCTAATTTTAATGCAACTATGTTCGGACACGCTGTAACACCAGAACCACAATATACGATTGTTTCCTTCTCTTTATCAAGATTTTGGAAACGCCCTTGCTGTTCCTCTTCGTTTTTTAAGTGTCCCGATTCTAAAATCCCATCTTTCCAAAAATAGTTTACTGCCGTCGGAATATGCCCTGCCTTCGAATCAACGAGCTCTTCCGCACCAGCATAACGTTTTGGTTCCCTAGAATCAATTAATGTCATRTTTGCACCTGCACGAATTTTCCCTCTCACATCTTCCATCGTTACAAGCATATTTTCTTGTATTTCCGGTATAAAAGGTTTTCGTGCAATAACTGGGATATTCGGCGTTGTGTGTAGTCCATTCTCTTTCCAAGCTGGAAATCCGCCATCTAATATATATACTTTCTCATGTCCTACATAGTTTAATAACCACCAGAGACGAGAAGCTTTTGCACCCGCTTGACTGTCGTATGCAATTACTGTCGTATGTTCACCAATACCAGCTTGTGAAAGCTTGTCTGCAAACTCCTCAATATTCGGCAATGGATGGCGACCACCATGTTCTGTTACAGGACTTGATAAATCTAAATTCAAATCAAAATATAACGCATGAAGAATATGTTCTTCCTCATACTTTTCTCTACCCCAATTAGGATTCGCTAAATCAAAACGACAATCGATTATACGGACATTCTCATCTTCTATATGCTCACGTAACCATTCGACTGTAACTATCATCTTTAACGACCTTCTTTCTCTTGCAAACGACTTACATACTCCATAACCATTTCTTCTGTAACAAATTTACGCTGCAGTGTAACACCATTTTTTGCAAGATCATTAATTTGCTTTGTTACAACATTAATGATATCAACCGAAAATTCTTTCCCCTTTGACGCAAGAGATACGGCTGCTTCAATAGCTGCTTCACGCTGCGCATCTAATTGTAAACATGCTTTTACACTTTCATTTTGTTTACGAGAATGTGCTGTAATTGCTTTATGTACTTCCATCTTCTCTTCCCCCTAAATAAGTTATACGTTCTTATTCAATTCCATTGCAAGCCGAATCATATCACGACATACAATCCCATTTTCAATAATCTCTTCTTCATAATGCTTTGAAAAGTAATCAAAATCAATAGAAAAAATACGAAATCCACATTTTTGATATAAAGCAAGTTGTGAAACACTAGAATTGCCTGTACCAACTTCAAGTTTTGACATACCATATCCTTTAGCAGTTTCTACGGCATGACTTAATAGCTGCTTTCCAATCCCTTTTCCTTGCAAATGCTCTACAACCGCAATATTCATAATTTCCATCGTCTTCGGCCTTGTTTCCAAAAGAACATATACACCGACAACTCTCTCCTCTTGCTTAGCTACATATGTTAACCCTCTTTGTACATATGCATCAATTTGCTGCTCACTTGGGTCAGCAAGCAATAATAAAGGTTTCGGTATAGCTTCTTTCGAAATATACTCTATTACTGCACACATAAAAAACTCCCCTTTCTCTATTGTTCTAAACCCTCCTTGTCTACCATAAATAATAGAAAGGAGGGATTCACCATGGACAACAATGAAAAAAAATGCAACGTCATCTCTATTGATGGAAAGAAGAAGAAAAGCGACACGTATTCCTACCCAAAATTAGTAGTAGAAAACAAAACATATGAATTTTCTTCATTCGTCTTATGCGGTGAAACACCAGACGGCAGACGCCTCGTTCTTACTCATATGATTTCTACCGATGAATTTGCTGGGTTTGTAAAATCTTTAGATACTGTACTACAAAAGAAAATTGAACGAATCTTTTTTTCATAACAGCTATTTAATATAAATTTCTTTTTCAATTTCTACTAACTGCCTTTGTAGCTCTTCTTTACTTTGTTCGTATAGTGATACATCAATTGTTTCAGCTAAAGCGAATAATATACTTTCATAATAATTCTCAACATCTTGCTGCATCACTTTTTGGAATAGGTTCCATTTTGCATCCCACTCTTGCTTATAATGATGAACGAATAAATCTTCTTCATCAACTACATAGTTTGATACGAAAGGTTCTAACACTCCTTTAGCGTCTTCTTGCATAAAAGCTTTATCATTTTTTTCAAAAAAGCTTTTCTCATTTTTAAAATGTGCTAGTGCCTTTTTAAAATCTTTTATTTCTATTGAAGGAAACGGCTCTTTATGTGTAATAATTTTATATTCATAATCCAATGTTCCACCCATAGAAATCGATTCATTTTCCACTTTGCAATTCACAACAATTTCATCCTTTGCACGCTTCATCGCTTCATCTATCCATTTTTCAAGACGTAATGATGTCGCACGCATTTCTTGTAATAAATCATGTTGAATAAATGAAACTAATTCCATTACACATTGCTGCAACTGCATTTTCACATTCCCATCTGTTCGTAACGACGCCGGATTAATAAATTCAGTAAACACATCGTTATAGCGTAAAAATAGACGTTGGTGTACATAATAAAGCAATTCTTTCACTTCATTTTGCATTGCTTGCTCTTCAGCAAGTACACTATATGATGAAATAATATGAAGTAGCTGATTACGCTCTGCTTCATATTTTTTTGTTTGCTTCTCTTTCTCATCATTTCCCTGCTTTGCGCCATTTATCATATTTACAAGAAGCTGATTCGCTCCTTGCAATGCACCATATAAAGCATGCACAGATACAAGCATTAAATCCCTCATCATAAAGGACGTAAATGATTCTTCAAACTTAGTAATCCCGGAGTTTTGTAAAATACCATACTTTTCTTTATCAATACTTTTCCCTTGCTTTTCTTCAAGCGCACATAAACTTGAAATTGCAAATAAACGTGGATTTCTAATACCGTATTGCAGGAGCTGATCCGCAATATAACCTTTTACCATTTCAAGTTCTTCTTCAGATTGTGCTAAATCGGCAGCATTTATTAAGAAGAACATTTTATCAAGTGCAAATGTATCCTTTACACGACCGAGCTGAATTAAAAATTCACGATCCGCACGAGAGAAAACATGATTATAGTATGTTACGAATAAAATAGCATCTGCGTTTTTAATATACTGGAATGCAACATCCGTATGGCGCGCGTTAATAGAATCCGCCCCTGGTGTATCTACAAGAGCTACTCCTTGCCTTGTTAAAGCACAATCATAATAAAGCTCCATATACTCAACAAAGCATGATTTTTCTTCATTAGCTACATAATCAGAGAACTCCTCTAATGTAACTTGTAATTGTTCCCCTAAATGATTAGCAACTGCCTCATATCCTTTTTGTACCGCTCGCAAAAAGCTAAATGTTGTTTTTTGCTTCCCGCTTGGTGAAGGGTATTTCATAATTTGATCAATTTTCGTTAACGCTTCTTCCAATGTAGCAATTTCATAGTGAAACATTTTATAAACAGCTTTCATATCTTCTAACAGCGCTTGCTCTGACTTAAACTGGACAATTACCGTTCCATGTGGTTTATCTTCTGTAACTGGCAAAATTTGATTTATTGTTGCTGTCGTTGGGTTTGGCGATACAGGAAGTACCTTTTCACCGAGCAATGCGTTAGCAAATGATGATTTCCCAGCACTAAAAGCTCCAAATAACGCTACTGTAAATTGCTTCGTTTCTACACGCTGTCTTTTTCCAACTACTTCTTGCTGTAGATGTTTCAGTGTAGGCAATGGATCTAATATCGTTTCAGCTTTCTTCACTTTTTCTAATATACGCTGAATATTTAAAGCTTTCGTTCCTTTAATCTCTTCTTCACTAGCCGCTACGTTATCATTTACAATTTCTTGCTCTTGTAGTGTAAACTTCTCACTAACAACTTGTTTTTTACTTTGTAATATTTCGTCTATTTGCAATCCATCTGGTATAGAAACATTTTCATTCCAAATATCTCCTAAATAGCTCTCATATTCCTCATACGTCTTAATGTATTGTAATTTTGTTTCTTTTGCTGTTTGTAACATCGTGTATTTTTCAATTTCTTCTTCAATACGAGCAATCTCTATCTTCACTTTCTTCTGCAATATACCCGTACTTTTTCCAGAGATTTGCTGAGATTTCATAAAGTATCTTTTCTTTAACTCATTTGCAACGTCAGCAGTATAAAGAAGTAAGTAATCACCGGTAAATCCAGCCCCCTGTTTAATTGTTTCAGCCAACACTTCCGGTCCGAAAGCAATTTCTAACGCATATATGTCTTTCCCTATTTCCTCTGTAAATAACCCTTCTTCTTTTAAGAAGGCTACAATAAATTCTTTCACATGAAAATCAAGTTGCGTTTCAACAGTCTTTTGAAGAGCAGAATAAAAAGCATCTACACGTCTCTGTTTTTCTTGCTCCGTCTTTCCTTTCGCAAATAACAAACCAACTTTAAACTTCGTTAATTTCGTTTCTAAATATTTATTTGCCAATTCTCTCATTTCAAATGGCATTAAATACGCGTTATCTAATATGGCTTGTAAACCTTTTATAAATTCATTTCTCACATCAGATTCTTTACTAGCCACCCGATTTTTATTTTCAGTTAACTCTTCCTTTTTTTCAACTATCTCTGAAAGTGACAGTGGTGATGTTAATTCTTCTTCATATTTCATGAGATGTTTTTCATTTTCAGAAAGAATAAACGAACAATGTTCTTGCAGTAAATATTCTGTTTCTCGCTCCATTCCCTTTCTTACATACTGCTCTTTTTCTTTCATGATAGAAAAGATTAATGCTTCTAAACTTTGAATTTCATTGTATGGATGATTCATCATTCGCAATGATGTATAGAAAATACCATCTACTTCAATATCCCAGTTAGAAAAAGACTGTTTTACACTATCTCTATACTCTTCAAACGATAACTCATTTGCTTTATGTTTATCTATTTGGTTTACAACGAGATAAACCGTTTTATTACGTTGTTTCAATTCTTTAACAAACTGTAAGTTAACCTCTGATTGGACATGGTTATAATCCATCATATAGAAAATAACATCTGCTAGATGCAGTRTTGATTCCGTCGCTAATTGGTGGGCATCATCCGTAGAATCAATTCCGGGCGTATCAACTAACATAACCCCATCAGGAATTGGCGCATCATTTCGATAAATATGAACACCAATTACTTCATCACCGTCTTTACATATTTGTTTTAATTCTTCTGCTGAATATGCGCCGTCATATTCATACTGTTCTCCAGACTTAATCGTTACAACAACACGATCAGATCCTCTTTCAATTTTAACAACGTTAGCACTCGTTGGAATCGGACTTGTCGGTAATAATTGCGCTTTATATAGGTGATTCATCATTGTCGATTTCCCCGCAGAAAAATGACCACAAAAAGCTAGCATAAGCTGCTCTTGTTTATATTTTTGAATCACTTCAAACAACTTCAAACTATTCTCTACATCGCCGTTTTTTTGCCACTCTTCATAAAAACAAACAAGTTTTTTCATACCGTTTGTCTGTACTATGTTTGTCATCCCCTTGTTCCCCTTTATCCAAGATGTATATACTTTATCCCGCTATTTGTGGGCAGTAAAAACCCGTTTCGTGCGGGCTAGTAATCAGTGAGGGATAGACCTCCCCGCTGATTAAAGTTTCACTTTATTATCATACTAAATTTTCAGCATATTCACATCAAAAATAAAAAATCCCTTTCATTCTTTTTACAAATGAAAGGGATTTTATGTAATATTATTCATTTTGTTGTTCCTACTCCATTTAATACATACTTTGTAACACCAACATATATAGCAATCGTTCCTGCAACAAGTGCATACACCATATTAACACACCAACCTTTTTTTGATAATGATTATCACTTTTGAATACATTTTATCATTAAAGAGAATCATTATCAACAAATTTATAAAAAAAGAAAGCTCCTTCGGGAAAAGGARCTTTACTGCCTGTTTTAAAGAAGTTTAAAACTTGCTGTGCACTCTTATTATATCTCATAATACACATCTTAGCAGTTTTAAAAATTGGAAATTACCTATATACCCTCCTCTTTACATTTTGTATAATAAAAGGGAATTACTTAACAAGGAGGAAAATAATGACACAAAATATTTCACAAGGCGAGAGGATACATTCCATCGATATTATTAGAGGAATAGCTGTACTAGGTATTTTTCTTGTTAACTGGCCTGTTATCGCTGGGATTGATTCTCGAGACATTTCCGGCGTTTATGATGGATTAGACAGCTATATTCGCTTGTTTTATGACATGTTTATTCAAACAAAATTTTATACTATTTTTTCATTTTTATTCGGATTAGGTTTTTATATCTTTATGAGTCGTGCTGAGGCGAAAACAGATCATCCGAAAACTTTATTTGTTCGCCGCTTGCTCATTTTATTATTATTTGGGTTCTTGCATTACGTTCTTTTATGGGACGGGGACATTTTACATAGTTATGCAATCGCTGGATTTTTCTTATTGTTATTTTATAAGAGAGAACCTCGTACTATTTTGATTTGGGCATTAGTTTTACTAAGCATTTTTCAATTTTTAATGCTAATTACTAGCATTGGAATTGCCTTAATGCCAAGAGATGAGCTAGGACTCTCCTTACCAATCATGCCATTAGAGGACTGGATGTTACAAATACAAAATCGTTTCCATGCGTTTTATTCTGAAGCAATTGGGCTAAGTGCATTCATGCTTCCAGAAACAGTTGGATTATTTTTGCTTGGTTTATATGCTGGCAAAAAAGATATTTTCCGCCGCTCAAAAGAATTAGATCCAAAGCTTAAAAAATGGCAAATCATTATGTTCGTTTTAACATTACCAATGTGGTTCTTTATGGTTCGTTATTTCTTGTCAAAACAACCTTATAATCCGATTTACATGAGTGCCTTTACAATGTTTAGCGGAAAAACATTATTCATCTTCTACATTTTCACACTCATGCGTTTATTACAAAAAGAAAGATGGCAAACATTATTACGCCCATTCCAATATGTCGGACGAATGGCGTTAACAAATTACATCACGCATACGATTGTTACGTTACTTGTATTCGGCCTATTTTTCAAAAAGTATTATCCCGCTCCATTATGGGTGGGACCACTATTTTGCATCGGCTTTTATACGTTACAAATCTTTATTAGCCGCTGGTGGCTTTCACGTTACCAATATGGGCCACTTGAATACATTTGGCGCCTTGGTACGTACGGTAAGATGATGCCACTTAAAAAGAAAAGCAAGGTCTCATAATGAGACCTTGCTTTTTACGCTTCTCTTATTGCACTTTGCATAGAGACTGGTTCTTCTTTTACTTTTACTTTGCGATGCGGCACCATATTAAATACGATATTTAAAAGTACTGCTGACGCACTTCCAAGTACAATTCCGTTATCTGTTAAAATACGGATGTTTTCCGGAAGCTGTGAAAATAACGTTGGAACAACTGTAACTCCAAGTCCGATTCCGACAGAACATGCGACAATTAATAAATTTTCTTGTTTTCCAAAATCAACACTGCTTAACATTTTAATACCATATGCCATAACCATGCCGAACATTGCTAGCATTGCACCGCCAAGTACTGATTTCGGAATAATTGTTGTAATGGCTGCGATTTTAGGAATAAACCCAAGAGCAATTAACATACCACCACAAGTATAGATAATGACGCGATTTCTTACTCCAGTTAATTGAACAAGTCCTACGTTTTGAGAATATGTTGTGTATGGAAATGCGTTAAAAATACCACCTAGAACCATTGCTAATCCTTCTGCGCGATAACCTTTTGTTAATTCTTTTTCACCGATCTTCTTATTACAAATATCAGATAATGCAAAATATACCCCTGTTGCTTCCACAATTCCTACGCAAGCAACGAGAATCATCGTAATAATTGGCGTTAATTCAAATGTTGGTGTACCGAAGTAAAACGGCTGAATACCGTGGAACCAATCTGCCTCTCCAACCGCTTGCAAGCTTACTTTCCCCATAAATGCTGCGACGATTGTACCGAACAAAAGACCAAGTAATATAGAGATTGAACGGATAAATCCATCAAAGAAACGATACATAATAATGATAAATAATAAAACACCAAATGCTAACGCTAAATTTTCTAGACTTCCGAAATCTTTACTTCCAACTCCTCCAGCCATATCATTAATAGCTGCTGGAACAAGTGTAACCCCAATAACTGTAACGACAGATCCTGTTACAACAGGAGGAAACAGTTTTACAAGCTTCCCAAATAATTTCGCGAAAATAACAACAAATAATCCCGCAGCAATAATTGCTCCATATATAGAGGACACGCCGTATTGTTTACCAATTGCAATCATCGGTCCAACCGCTGTAAATGTACAACCAAGTACAACCGGAAGCCCAATACCGAAAAAGCGATTTGATAATGCTTGTAAAATCGTTGCTACGCCGCACATTAATAAGTCAATCGATACTAAATACGTTAATTCTTGTTGATTTAAACCAAGTCCCCCGCCGACAATAAGAGGAACAATAATTGCGCCAGCGTACATGGCAAGCATGTGCTGCATACCAAGCGATGCGATTTTAAATGGGTGCTGCTTCATCGTTAGTTCACCTCCGCAGTTTCTTGCTGTACAAATGTAACTGTGCCGTTATCAAGTGATGCAATTTCTGCTAGTGATTCAACACGAACACCCTGTTCACGCAGCTTCTTTCCTCCATCTTGAAATGCTTTTTCAATAACAATGCCAATTCCCGCAATACTTGCCCCGGCTTGCTCTACTAAACTCATTAAACCTAAAGCAGCCTGACCATTTGCTAAAAAGTCATCAATAATTAATACATGATCATTTTCATCAATATGATTTCGAGATAATGAAATCTCGTTCGTTTCTTGTTTTGTAAATGAATATACGTTTGCAACATACATATTATCTTGTAACGTTAACGATTTACGCTTTCTTGCAAAAACTACTTTTACACCAAGCTCTAAAGCAGCCATAACCGCTGGCGCAATGCCTGAAGATTCAATCGTCACGATTTTTGTAATGTTCTCTTCTTTAAAACGCTTAGCAAATTCTTTTCCGATTTCTTGCATAAGTACTGGATCAATTTGATGATTCAAAAATGCATCTACCTTTAATACATCACCAGATAAAACCTTTCCTTCGTTCAAAATCTTTTCTTGTAATACTTTCATGTTAGTTCCTCCTCTTATGCAAATAAAAAGCTCCAAAAGCCGCCACCACTCGTTACAAGTGAGAGACGTGCTTTTGGAGTTTCGCAAAAAAGAATGCTAAACAAGCAAATATATTCGTCCTCACTCATAGTCAAAGTATTTACGGTACTTCGGTAGAAACTTGCAGGCCATATCCCCGCGATTATATGAGTGTAGCTAACTTATTTATTTATAGAAGGATTATAACGCACTTTTTTCACTTTGAAAAGCATTTATCGAAAAAACACGTACGAATTTTATGAAAATACCATTTTTGTTCGAGTTTTTCAAACTTTCACATTTCATATTACAACGTCGTTAATATGATAGGACCATCCTTCGTAATCGCAATTGTATGCTCATACTGTGCAGATAATTTCCCATCCATCGTCCGTGCAGTCCATCCGTTTAAATCTACTTTAGAATATCGCATACCGGCATTTACAATAGGTTCAATTGTAATTACCATTCCTTCTTGTAATTCTGGTCCTTGCCTTGGCTTACCAAAATGAAAAATTGCTGGTTCCTCATGAATTTCTTTACCAATTCCGTGTCCCGTAAAGTCTCTTGCAACAGAAAACCCTTCAGAGGCTACATAACTTTCAATTGCGTATCCAATATCTCCAACATGGTTACCACTTATTGCTTGCTCAATCCCTTTATATAAAGCACTCTCTGCTACTAACAATAACCTTTTTGCTTCATCAGAAATATCTCCAACTATATACGTCCATGCAGAATCCGAAAGCGCACCATTTAAGTTTACTACCATGTCAATTGTCACAATATCTCCTTCACTTAAAGGAACATCTGTTGGAAACCCATGACACATTTCATTGTTCACAGATGCACATATTGCGTATGGATAATCGTTATACCCTTTCTGTTCGGATCTGGCACCATGCTCTTCTAAATATGCTTCAACAAACGTATCAATTTCTTGTGTAGTGATACCTGGTTTCATCATTTTTGCAATTTCTCTATGACAAGAAGCTAGTAACTTCCCCGATTCATGCATCAAATCTATTTCATTTTTCGTTTTAATTATAATCATACTACCTCTCCTTACTAAACTTGCTATTTGCTACTAAACTTCAATCATACACATCCTCTTCCAAAATTTCAAAACTTCTAATTACAACAAGTACAAAAACAAACATCATTTATTTCTACATCAAAATAAAAAAACAGAAGCTCTCCTCTGTTTTTTAATCATTTTCACATATATAATTCATTTTCAAAAACTCAAAACAACTACCATTTGTTTTCTGTATAAACGTTCCAACAACTTCGAATCCTGCTCTTTTATACACTTTAATCGCTATTTCATTAAATGTCGCTACTGATAGTGTTATATAATTGCATCCGTATTTTTCTTTACTAAAATCTAATCCAGCTTTTACGAACTGTAAACCTAATCCATTGCCTGTTATATCAGGTCTCATTCCAAGTCCTATATCAACTGTTTGATTATTTATGTTACTAAAACTAAAGAAACCAATGAGAGTACCATTTTCCTTCACAGAAAATGTATGATTCCCTCTACTCTCATCCTCTAAAAACTCAGCTAAATCTTCTTCATCTGCCTCTATATCATAAAAGGAATACTCCCCTTCATAATGCCAGTTGTATGCAATTTCTTCTGCTTCCGCTTGCGACATTACTGTAAACATATAGCCCATTTCTCTCACTCCCTCATAAAAAAAAGCTGCAATTAAGCAGCTCCTGTTTTATAACTCATAAATCTCTTTATATTTAGCTTCTAAATAATCAGCTAAGTAGTTTGCATTTAAACCTTCACCTGTCACATCTTTTAAAATTTCAAGTGGTTTTTTCGTTTTGCCATATTGGTGAATATTCTCTGTTAACCATTCACGAATTGGTGTCACGTTTCCTTCTTCTAATAATGCACCAAAGTTTGGAATATCCTTTAGCATCCTATGTTTAAATTGCGCTGCATACATATAACCAAGCGCATAAGATGGGAAGTATCCAAATGAACCACCAGCCCAGTGAACATCTTGCAATACACCTTGTGCATCGTTTTCCGGACGAATTCCTAAATATGCTTCCATCTTATCATTCCAAGCCGCTGGCAAATCCTTCACTTGTAATGTACCATCAAATAATTCTTTCTCAAGTTCATAACGAACCATGACGTGAAGCGGATATGTAAGCTCATCTGCTTCTATACGAATAAACGATGGCTTCGATTCGTTAATCGCATCATAAAACTCATCTACTGATATATCATTGAATTGACCATCGCTATACTCTTTTAATAAATCATAATTTTTCTTCCAGAATGATTTATTACGACCGATAAAGTTCTCAAAGAATAATGATTGTGACTCATGAATACCCATAGAAGTTCCACTACATAGCGGTGTACCTTCAAATTTCTCTGCAATATTTTGTTCATATACAGCATGACCACATTCATGAATCGTGCCGAAAACAGCCATACGGAAGTCTTTCTCATCGTAACGAGTCGTAATACGAACATCCCCTCTATTTAATGTAATTTCAAAAGGATGTACCGTTTCATCAAGACGACCCGCTTCAAAGTTATAGTTCAATTGTTTTAATAACTCTAAAGTAAAATTCTTTTGTTTTTCTTTTGAAAAATGTTCAGCTAAAGCATTTGTTTTTAACTCTTTTTTAGACTCAGAAATTTCTTTCACAAGCGGAACGATACGTTCACGTAGTTGACCAAATACATGATCTAACACTTCTACTGTGATTCCCGGCTCATACATGTCTAATAGCGTGTTATATTTGTACGTTTCGTAACCCCAATATGTAATAAACTTCTTTTTGAATTCAACAATTTTTTCTAAATACGGACGGAACATTTCGAAGTCAGATTTTTCGCGAGCTTCTTCCCATACACTTTCCGCTTTCGCTTCTAATTTCACATACGCTTCATATTCCGCTTGTGGAATTTTCTTATTTCTATCATATTCTTTACGACACTCTTCAACCATTTTCTTTGTCGTTTCAGAAAGTTTATTTTCAATAATTAAAGATTCTAGTTCAGTTAAATAGTTCCCCATCTCATCTGAAGTCGACATCGCAAACACTTCGGATGAAAGCATTCCAATTACTTCTGAACGCTGGTCTACTCCTTGCTTTGGTGCACCTGTTCTTAAATCCCAAAACATTAAGCTTAATGCCTCTCCGTAATTCTCTATCTTCTTCACATATGTTAAAAATTGTTTTTCCACTTCATATGTAGCAACTGTCATAGTATAAAAAACCTCCTTTTTCTACCTCAAACTTATTTCGACACTGAAACATAAATTCCTTTTCTAATAGAAAAAAAGCTTGGCAAATGCCAAACTTTTCCCTACAACATTTTTTCGCTTAAAGTACTTTTCCTTCTACCGGAAGTACTTTCTTCACTGCTTCTATCACTTTTTCATCTTCATTATCTGATAAGAATAATGATATAGCACCTTTATCTTCACTTGTACGAATTAAACGTCCAATTCCTTGGCGAAGACGTAAAATCATATAAGGCACATCTACGTCCCAGAATGGATCATTCACATGTTTACGCTTCGCCTCAAACACAGGATCGTTTGGAGGGAATGGTAATGACCAAATAATAACATGTGATAATGATGAACCTGGAATGTCTAAACCTTCCCATAAATGAACGGCACAAAGTACAGTCTCTTCTTCATTTTGGAAACGAGAAACGAGCTGACTAATTTCTTGATCTCCTTCATATAGGAACAGCACTGACATTTGCTCTTTACTTACATATTCTTTAAACGCTGCAAGTTCTTGCGTTGTACGGAATAATACGAGTGTACGTCCATTTGTTTTTTGTATATTTTCAAGTGTATATTGACACTTTCTTTCCCATTCATTTTCTTTCGTATACGGAAGTAAGTTTACTGTCATTTGCTCTTCATAATCAAACGGCGAAGCAACTGAGAATGATAAGTAATCTTTTACCCCTAGACTATTTGCAGTAAATGCGAACGAATCATTGTCAGATAATGTCGCAGAAGAGAAAATATATGGAATCTTCTTCGAGAATACTTTTTCTTGTAACACTTCTTCAACTGCACGCGGCATAATAACTAACGTGAAAGCACCATCGCCTTCTTCACCCCACGTAATTACATTTTTCTCGTGCATGAAAAGACGAAGTGAATGCTCTAACACATCTAAATGCTCATCAACAATATTTAAATCGTATGTGTTTACTGTATGCATTTCACTTTCAAATACTAATGCATCACCGACTTCACCGATTTTCGCATAAAGTCTTTTCGCTTCTGCAGTTACCTTTTCTGTCACAGTAATTTCTAAACGATCAGAACCTTCAATTTCCTTTTTATTCTCTTGTAGTACCCCAAAGAATTGTTCAGTTTGCCAAATTGTTTCTTCTACTAAATGTGCGAACTCTTCACGAATATCATTTTGTAATAATCTCGTTAAAAGTTGCTCCATCATCGTTTGTTTTAAACGGTACGTTAAAGCTTTTTGAGCTGCATATTCTACAAGATGCCCTTCATCGAATACAACGCAGCTACTTTCTGGTAATAACGGAATTTGTCCTTCACGTTTGCGAGCTTCGTACGTCCAAATATGATCCATATAGAAATCTTGAGAACAAATGATTAAATCTGCCGCTTTACGATAATGCTCGCGCGAAAGAGTTTGACCACAACGATGACGAGAATCACAAGTGAAGCAATCTTGGAAGTAATCCCAGTTTACCTTTGACCATTCCTCGTCATTTAACAGTGGAAATTCTTTTCGATCACCATAGTGAGTAAAGTTCTGCATCGTACCATGATCGAATACGAACTGAGGTAATTCGTAATATACATCTTCAATTACTTCTGGAGCTCGTCCACTCATAACATCTTCAAGTTTACGTAAACATAAATAATTATCCATTGACTTCGCAAGTCTAACATCAACAGATAGCCCTAATGCTTCAGATAACTTAGCAATGTCTCCTTCTTCTTTCACAAGCTGCTCAATTAACGTTTCATCTGCACAAGCGATAATAGCCGGCTTCCCTGTATAACGTGCATAACAAATTGCATATAGAAGATATACAATTGTTTTCCCTGTTCCTACACCTGCTTCTGCAAACATAACTTTCTTCTCTTGGAAAGCGCGCTCTAACTGAAACGCCATAAAAATCTGTTCATCACGCTCTTCAAAACCTTTTTCCGGAAGAATGTCGTAAAACACATCTCCAATCCACTCATTCAACTTATCATAAAAATTATCTTGTTTTCCTACTTCAAATGGTAACCTATTCTCAGTAAACATCCTTAGCCTCCAACCAAACAGTTTTTCTATAAAAAGATATAGCAACTGCTACTCACATGTGTGCAGCCACTTTCCCCTGTTACAATACATAGAAATACACGAAAAAAAATTTTCCTTTCGAAAAAGGAAAATTTTTTTCTATATTAATGACCTTAAATAACGTTTATCAATCGCTGTTTCATGTGAAAGAGCTGACAAATATTCTTCCTGCGCTTTTTGTATTCCCTCTACAATTGCACCTTGACTATCCACTTCTTTTCCGAGCTCATCATACGTACGGTGAATAGCTTTTTGAATCATCGAGAATTGGAAACTATCCATATCACTTCCTCCTTTACGCATTACATAATAGCCAGTATATGCGTGCTGGAGGAGTTTTATACTATGAATTACGCGGTGGACGCTTTCCGAAGTATTGATAGTAATCTGTACGGATAAATCCGTTAAACAGTTTACGTTTTTTCGATGCATCTTTCCCATAACATTTCTCAAACGCTTCATAACTTGTTAATAAATACATTGACCACGTATCTAATGGGCGGAATACCTCTCCCATTTCTTTATATAATTTTTCAACAAGCGCTCTTTCACTTAAACGTTCTCCGTATGGAGGATTCGTTACAACATAGCCATATTCCTCTTTTGTCGTGAAATCTTTTACTTGCATTTGTTTAAATGATATAAGATCCCCTAATCCAACTTCTTCTGCGTTATCTTGGGCAACTCTTATCATACGGTGATCGATATCTGATCCAATGATTTGCAATGGTTGATTATAATTAGCTAAATCTTCAGCTTCTTGACGAGCTTCGCGCCAATTTTGTTTACCAACCCAGCCCCATTCATCCGATGCAAAGCCTCGGTTAAATCCTGGTGCGATATTTTGTCCAATTAATGCAGCTTCAATTGGAATTGTACCAGATCCACAGAAAGGATCAACGAAAGGACGATCCGCCTTCCAGTTTGTTAACTTAATTAAAGACGCAGCTAATGTTTCTTTTAAAGGCGCTTCACCTTGCTCAAGACGGTATCCACGTTTATGAAGACCTACACCACTCGCATCGATTGTTAACGTCGCAATATCCTTGAGCATTGCAATTTCAATACGGAATAACGGTCCATCTTCTTCAAACCAAGTTGTGCGTCTATACGTTGTTTTTAATTTCTCAACAACAGCCTTTTTAACGATACGTTGGCAGTCTGAAACGCTAAATAATGTTGATTTCAAAGATTTCCCAATAACAGGAAATTCTCCGTTCTCTGGAATATAATCTCCCCAGTTTAACGCTTTTGTTTTTTCAAATAACTCATCGAATGTTGTTGCTTTAAATTCGCCGACTTTAATTTTCACACGGTCTGCAGTACGTAACCATAAATTCGTACGACAAATCGCTTTTTCATCCGCTTCAAACGTTACCTTTCCGTTTTCCACTTCACATTCATAACCAAGATCGCGAACTTCTCGGGCAACTAACGCTTCAATACCCATTGCCGCTGTTGCAATTAAAGTAACTTTTCCCATTTGCATTCACCTCTTATGTATAATCAAACAATAATTAATAACATGTTTTCCTATTAATTATCACATATTACGAAGAATATTCTCATTTACCATTTTAACTCACAATTTATAACTTCATACAAATAAAAAGCCCTCCTCTAACAAAGGAGAGCTGAGTTATTTCATAGTTGGTTCATAACGTTCTGTAAGCCATGTTCTGTTCCTTTGTACTGCAAACGGCCCACGCCTCGTACTCCGGTGGTAATCATCTATCTACAGGTTACGAAAACCTGTCCTTTTCCGTCGTTCATTTCCTTGGAAAAGATTCCCCTACCATTATTTGGGTTTCTCGCTCGTGGGGTTTACCTCGTTCCACTCCTATCATTTCTTCAAGGACTTCGTCACTGTGGCACTTTAAAGGTAGTCAAACCATATCCGAAAGGACTTAGGTTTTTTCCCTGCCGTTAAACCAGCCTTGCAGCCAGAATACCCTAGCTTATGACTTGGCTAGGCACGAACACTACAGCCATCTCAGGCCGTGCGAGCATGGACTTTCCTCTACAACGTTGGCGTTGCAGCGATTACCCAAACGTTATGACAAACATTAGTATAGTGGAAACAAAAAGATTTTGCAATGTTTTTTTCTATGTAAAATACTTTAACCTTTTTGTTACCTTAATTTATTCGTATAACTTACTTCCAAATACAGCTTTTTCTAAATTAGATAGACGTTTTAAAATATCCGTATTCGTATTGTTATACACTGGTTGTGCAACTGGTGTTTGTACCGGTTGTTGCGGAACTTGTGTTGCCGCTACTTTCTGCTCTTCTAATTCACGTTTCAAACGAACGTTTTGTTGTTTTAATTGATCAAATTCCTTATGAAAAGCTTCATAATCTTTAATAATCATATCAAGAAACTTATCTACTTCTTCTTGTTGATAACCTCTCATACCTGTTTTAAATTCTTTTTCTAAAATATCTTTCGCTGTTAATTTAATTTTATCCGAAATCATTTTCTTCACCTCAAATTTTTGCCAAAGCTTTCATTAACTAAATTTTTTCAGAAACAATGCCTTTTGTCAATCAAATATACGAGTACTATATTACATATTACTCTGCATTATTCCACTGTTCCTCTTCCATTATATCTTGTAAATCAGAAAAAAGAATGAAATAACTGTGATAATTTTCTATTTCTCCTTTTTTCTTAGCTGCTTCTACAATATATTTAGGGCTCCCAGACTTTTCTTCATCATATACAGCTAAAAGTGCATCGCTTTTTTCAATAAAAAACTGATTCTTTAATTTAAATTGCTCTGGGCTTTCGTACTTCCGTTTCGTAATACTATCAATGTGATCTGCTTGCGAAAGAATAAATTCGTAATATTCACGGTTATCTTCCTTCCAATTTTCTTCTTGTTCTAAAAAAGGAGTAAATACCGCTAATTTTAAATCTGGATATTCTACTTGAATTTCAAAAACAACTTCAGCAGCCCATAGCTCTACTCCTAACTGGCCGCTAATAATAACCCATTCCAAACCCTCTTCTACAAAAACAGTTAATTTACGACGCAGCGCCTTTTTTATACACTCTACTCCTGGATGATCATTTTTAAATATTCCAAGTTCAAACGGCTTATATCCTGTTACAGCAACAACTTTCATATCAACACTCCAATTACAAAAAAGAACTAGCATTTCGCTAGTTCTAACATATCATTTACTTTTTAAACATTCCACCAACGTTTGGTCCGATATTTGGTCCAAATGGTGATACATTCGGTCCTGGTCCAAATGGTGATACGTTCGGTCCTGGTCCAAATGGTGATACATTCGGTCCTGGTCCAAATGGTGATATTTGATGCCCATGGTGATGATGGCCATGACCGCATGGTCCACATCCTCCGCCGAATCCTGGATCACCAGGATCTACAACGTTTACGTTCGAGTTTGTTTGTGGGAAGAAGCTTTGATTTTTAATTTGTTGATGATGAACATGCGTTGTATGGGTTGGAAAAATGTGTGGCACCACCGTTGTTGAAAAAGAATGTGTTACGCATTGTTTTGTTGGATGAATGACAGGAGCTGTCGTACAAATAGGTCCTACAGGCTTATGCCCTCCAAAGCAAGGATGACAATGATGCATAGTTTTTTCTCTCCTCTCTCATTAAAAAAATCTGACTACACTTTACAATATGAGCGAGGGGGTAAAGCCGCTTGTTATATATACCCATTTATTTCATGGAAATTTGTCTAGTATCCAAATTCATACGTAATACCTATTATAGACAACCCCCTACTATTATTTACCAAAAAAGCCCCCGACTTGCTTAACAATCCCTGTTACTTGATTCATCGCGTTCATCATTTGTCCAGCTGTGTTCATCATTTTATTTACATCGTAGTTACCATCTGATGATTTAAATTGTGAAACAAAACTAGAAAACTGACTTGGTTGCTGTTGCTGTTGCTTTTGTTTATTCATCGTTGGATATGGTTGTTTTGGTGGATAAAACATAGCTTGTTGATTTACATATTGAGCTGGCGACATGTAGTTTTGTGAATTCATATACGCTTGCTGTGGTTGATTCGTATACATTTGCTGCGGCTGATCCATGTGCGGTTGTTGCGGTTGATTCATATACGCCTGTTGCGACTGATTCATGTGCGGTTGTTGCGGTTGATTCATATGCGCTTGCTGTGGTTGATTCGTATATGCTTGTTGCGGTTGATTCATATGCGCTTGCTGCGGTTGATTCGTATATGCTTGTTGCGGTTGATTCATATGCGCTTGCTGCGGTTGATTCCCAAAAGACACTTCAAATGGTTGATAATAATTTTGGTTTCCATAATGAGGCTCGAAAGGATACATATTATATCGCAAATATGTATCCTCATTATATTGGTACATATTTTGCTGTGCATATGGATTTGCTTGCTGATATACATTAGGTTGTTGAAACATGCATTCTCTCCTCCTTGGCATAAGTTTCTACATATAGAATATGTACCTATAAAATAAAATGTGTGACGGAGTACCTGTCTGTTTTTGTCGGAAGTTTAAATTTTTAAAAAAATTAGAAAGTAAACCCTTCCATGCTATGATAATAAGGAAGAAGATTCTCATGGGGGAGGAATCAACATGGTATTAGGGGATTTAAAACAAGCGTTTT
Source organism: Bacillus sp. 05T21 (assembly GCF_056396785.1). Lineage (NCBI taxonomy): Bacteria > Bacillati > Bacillota > Bacilli > Caryophanales > Bacillaceae > Bacillus > Bacillus sp. 05T21. The sequence goes on from NZ_JBFTMD010000002.1 coordinate 115,471, forward strand.
CTCAAAAAAAGGGGTATTACACAGAAAATTCGAATGAACTGTTAGACTTTGCAAGACATTGTTATCTTGAAGGAAAAATATGCATATCAGATTACCGAACATTAATACGTGAATTAGAAATAAACGGTGCAACAAAACCTACAACAGTGACCGAGGCATAAAAAAACAAGAGGGTTTTCCCTCTTGTTATTTACATTGATCTACGATATTTTGCAAAGTATACGAAATAGCTTGATGAGTTTCAAAGAAACGTTTACCTTTTCCCTTATTAACAAAACATTGTAGCACATTAGTTTGTAAATTATCATACACTTGATCAATTTGTTGTACATGTATATACTTAGGTCTTTCTTCCTTTATCCACCTATAAGCTAATTCTTTCCACATCTCTAACTCCGCATCTACAATATCAACAAATGGCTTCATATCCTTATAAAAATCATATTCAGCCATCTCTCTTTTTTTCACATTCGCTTCATCATTATACTGCATTAACTTCTCCGAAGACTGGATTAATGCTTCATGTCCCATTTTGTTCCCACCTTATTATGCACTCACTACGACGTTTTGAAATGTCTTTACCCAGCTCCCTTTTTCTTCGTGATGCACTAATTTATTTTCCATATGTTCTATATGCATTTCTGTTATTTCTATCTTATTGCATATTTTTTCACCTTTATCCTTCAATGCATGATTCATTCTAATCCCAATCTTCATTTCCAGCAAATCGAGAGAACTTAACATTTGATCCATTTTTTTCATAACATCTTCCTTCTGAACCATCGCCATATTTAAAACGCCCCCTTCTTTGCCTTTCCTTTGTCATGTAATTTCGCCGATTGATTAATTACTCCTTCTCACATGACAAAACTAGTTGATATTCGTCAAAGAAATCATTTAGTATGCCATTTTTAGAAATGGTAACAATACAAAAAGGAGGTGTATTACGATGGCAAAAAATAAAAACGAAAAAAAGAAAAAGCAAAACAAACAACAAAACCAACCTGAGACTGGTAATCCAAAGCTTGATGGTCCAAATTTCCCCGCTACATAAAGTGAAACTTTAATCAGTGGGGTTTTGTTCATCCCCCACTGATTATCAGCCCGCACCAATCGGGTGTTTACGGACAGCAGGGCTTCCACCTACCTTCTTTGCTCCAGCCAAATTTTGAGGTGGGAGTTTTACTGTCCACAAATAGCGGGATAAAATGACACTTTAACCAAAGTGGCTTTTACAAACAACTATTTTCTAGTCTACCTTACCTCTTCGCTTTCGATAAGTGTTGAAGTTAAAGTCGTACTGCCGGCAAATAGTCGATTAGAAAGTAACTTGTTGTAGAGCTTATTACTTTTAATAAAGAAGTCCCGCCTTCATTTAAGAAGGCGGGACTTCTTTATTATATCATGAACTCATCTATTCTTTTAACAAAACTACTTAATATAGAAAGAGTATGTATTTGCTCCCTCTTCTTTCTATACCATTCTGTTATATTAATTTCCCCCTTAGGTTTTTCAAGTAAAAATAATGAATCTATTTCCAACCCGTCACTAAACCAATCTTTTTCAATTAATTTTTCATGAGTGACAATAGAATACACATCCCGAAGAGCCGGCGTACATGATTTTCTAATTCCCCTTATATTACATTCATAATCCATCCTAGATCCTGTATGCCTAGTTTGCACTGCAAATTTATAAAAAGAAGCCTTATACTTTGAATGAAATAATAACCAAGCTAATTGCTTCCCCAGTTCTATACGTTTTTGCAACGTTTCAAATTGATAAACTGAAAATCCATACATTCCCCCTTCCACCATTGGAAAAATAACTGCACTAACGTGAAATATTTCTTGAAATTTGAATAGTGCAGTATCAAATACATGTTTTTGAAAGTATGCATTCTCAATTACTGGTTTTTGAATTTTATTTTGTTCATTAATAATAAGTGCCGTCATAAGCCTATTTATATCTTTTTTCTCCCAAAACGCGACCCATTCTTTTTCCATAAAAATTGATATGTTGAAAAATTGTAACAAATGAAAGAGCGGTGCACATCTCTTTTTACTTTCCTCATACAGTAATAGTTGAGGAAATGCATCTAAAAAAATGAGCCAATTGGCTTTCTCATACAAAAGAAATAATCGTCTCTTAACTGTTTGAGATAAAAGATTAGAATAATATTCTCCTTCTAAATCTGTCATGTTCCATCCCCCATTCCTTGAAACCATGCTTGCTAAAAAAGACCATCTAATTTCTCTATTTCTCAAATAATATTCTTGGTAAGATTGTGTACGTGAAATATTATCTACGTTAGCTACATCCGTGCTCTCCTTAATATTAAGAACTATAGCTTTTTCCTCTTCTGTACAAAAAATATCATTACGGGTCTGTTTAATTTTTTCGTAATCATTCCATCGAAACATGAGTAAGTCACCATACCTTTCTTGAAAAAGGTCACATCTTTTTTCATTTTTTGATATAATCACCTTTGTAAGTAAATCTTATCAAGTTGGGAGTGGACAAAATATGACCATTCGTTACCCAAATGGAAAAAGGTACGATCAAGCTTCACAACCTCATAAAACACCAATAAAAAAACATACTTACAGTAATAGAGGTATGTCCCTTGAAGAGGAATTGAATGACACCAATCAATATTACTTAACCCATAATATTGCATGCGTACATAAAAAACCTACACCTCTTCAAATTGTAAAAGTAGATTACCCCGCTCGAAGTGCTGCAGTGGTAAAAGAAGCGTATTTCAAACAACCTTCTACAACAGATTACAACGGTGTATACAAAGGGAAATACATCGATTTTGAAGCGAAAGAAACTAAAAATAAAACCAGTTTTCCACTTCAAAACTTCCACCTTCATCAAATTGAACATATGAAGCAAGTAGTCGCTCATAATGGAATTGCATTTGTTATTATTAAATTTACACTTTTTGATGAATTTTATTTATTAGATGCAAAACATATTATTGCATTTTGGAATCGTCAAAATACTGGTGGACGTAAATCGATTACAAAACAAGAAATAGAAGAGCATGGGTCTTTATTATCATGCGGTTATCACCCTCGAATTGATTATATCCGCGTACTAGACACGGTTTATTTTTCGTGATAGAGTCATCACTAAGGCTCTTTTTTCGACTTTTGGGGGAGAGAATGAAAGGTAGGAGAAAGTATAATGTCAGATAATTATCGTTCTCGTACAGAACGAAATCATGTAAAAAATCAAACGAAAGAAACAAATAATAAAGAAGAAAAACCAAAGAAAAAAGGTTCCTTTTTCAAGAGATTTCTTATAGGTTGTCTACTTCTTGGTATCGTCGGTCTCGTAGCTGGCGTTTCGGCCTTCTTTGTTATGGTAAAGGACGCTCCAAAACTAGACAAATCAAAGCTAGTCAATCCTTTATCAACAAAATTCCTTGATAAAAACGGGAATTTCTTCTATGAATACGGTGCTGAAAAACGAACCCATGTTACATACGATCAAATTCCAAAAGTAATTGAAAGTGCATTCCTTGCGACTGAGGATGCTCGTTTCTACGATCATAATGGAATTGATTTTAGACGTACTGGAATGGCAGTCATGGAAAATGTCACTGGTGGTTTTGGATCACAAGGTGGTAGTACGATTACACAGCAAGTAGTTAAAAACTATTTTCTAACGATGGACAAAACTGCAAAAAGAAAAGTGCAAGAATGGTACTTATCTTATAAGTTAGAGCAACAGTACTCAAAACATGAAATTTTAGAAATGTACTTAAATAAGATTAACCTCGGTAATCGCTCTTACGGTATTTCAACAGCAGCAAAAAAATATTACGGCAAAGATTTAAAAGACATACAACTACACGAAGCTGCAATGCTCGCTGGTTTACCCCAAGGTCCTAACATTTATGATCCAACAAAACCAGATAACGTTGATAGAGCAACGAAACGTCGTAATATCGTATTAACATTAATGAACCGACACGGGTATATAACGAAACAAGAAATGAATGACGCAATGCAAATCTCTGTAACACAAGGACTTCTTCCATCTTCAGAAGTGACTGAAATGAAGTATCAAGCATTTATAGATGCTGCTGTAAAGGAAGTTGAAAAAGAATACCCTGATGTAAATATCGGTTCAGATGGTTTAACGATTCATACAACACTTGATCAAGATGCTCAAGATTATGCTGAGAAAATTATGGATGGCAATCTCATTAAATATCCAAACGATCAGTTCCAAGGATCATTTGTATTTATGGATACACAGTCTGGAGAAGTTCGAGCAATTGGTGCTGGGCGTAAAGAAAGTAAGTCTACTTTCAAAGGTCATAATATGGCAGTTGATTTAAAACGCCAAGTTGGTTCAACAATGAAACCAATTTTCGACTATGGTCCAGCAATTGAGAATCTTCAATGGTCTACTTATCATCAATTAAATGACTCTGAATATACTTACTCTGATGGCACAAAGATTAAAAATGCTACAGGTAATTTTAAAGGTGACGTTTCACTTCGTGAAGCATTGAAGAAGTCATTAAACATCCCGGCTTTAAAAACAGCTCAAGCAGTCGGTATTCCTAAAGCACAAGAGTTTGCTGAAGGTTTAGGAATGACGTTTAAAGATGGGAAAGCATATGAATCTACTGCAATCGGTAGTAATGAAGGCTCTCCGTTAGATGTCGCTGGAGCTTATGCAACATTTGGAAATGACGGTGTATACAATAAACCTCATTTCGTTAAAGAAGTTATTTTCCCAGATGGAAAAAAGAAAAGCTTTAAACCGAAAGAACAGCGTGCAATGCACGACTATACAGCTTACATGGTTACTGACGTTCTTCGTGACGTAGTAAAACCTGGTTCTGGCGGTACAGGTCCAACAGCATATGTTTCTGGATTCGACGTTGCTGGTAAAACAGGAACACAAAACTTTGATAAATCTGTTATTAAAAAATACGGTATTCCAGCAGATGCCAACAGAGATAGTTGGTTCGCAGGATATACACCACAATATACAATGGCTGTATGGACTGGTTATGAAAAAGATAGCCCAGAAAATTACATTAGCGATCGTTCTACTAGAATTGCTCAGCAAATGTTCCAAGCAATGATGAGCAAATTTGCTACGGATAAATCTCGTTTCGAGCGCCCTTCTTCTGTACAAGAATTAAATGGAGAACTGTACATTAAAGGTGCGAAAAAAGATGCAGTTAAAGAAATTAAAGTAGATCCACCTAGTGGCCTTAATGTCGCTTTCGATGGCGCTAGCACAGTGACACTGAACTGGTCTGGACCATCATCAAATGTTGATGCATACGCAGCAAGCTATAAAGCTACTGACGGTTCTAGTGGTAGCTTGTCAGTAAGCGGTACGACAGCTACTCTTGGCGGTATTAAACCAGGTGTTACTTACAGCTTCTCTGTAGTAGCGACAAAGGGTACTGGAACAAGTCCTGCAATTGGTGCATCATTCACTGCGCCTGGCGGAACTCCAGATGCGAAAAAAGCTGACGAAGAGGCTAAGAAGAAGGCTGACGAAGAAGCCCTGAAAAAGACCAATGAAGATAAACTAAAACAAGAAGAAGCTAAGAAAAAAGCTGATGAAGATCAGCGTAAACAGCAAGAACAGCAACAACAACAACAACAACAACAACAACAACAACAACAACAACAACAAGAACAACAACGTAAACAACAAGAACAGCAGCAACAAGAACAACAACGTAAACAGCAAGAAGAAGCTCAAAAGAAAGCCGCTGACGAAGAGGCTAAGAAGAAAGCTGACGAAGAAGCTAAGAGAAAAGCCGACGAAGAAGCTAAAAGAAAAGCTGACGAAGAAGCTAGAAAAAAAGCTGAAGAGCAACAACAGCAACAAAATACCGGCGGAGATATACCTCACGCGGACGGAAATGTTGTTACAACAGAGTCTTAATAAACAAAAAAAGAAGTCGGTTTCTCTTAATGAGAAATCGACTTCTTTTTTGTTATCATTTTCTTTACATATAGCTTTTCTATTTCGATATACAACTGTACTAATTGAATATACGAATGGTAATTACTCGGTTTCTTTATAACAAATGAATATCGCTCCATAAAATTAACAGGTTGTACTTCCAATTTATTCGTATTTACTTGCATCTCATTCAAACTATGAACAGGCTGCTCATTTAACCAATATATAACCGATAGAAAGTGCGCTGCAAAAAGAATCATCGGACCCTCAGCTTCTTGTTTTTTTCTGTTCCGAAATAGTATAGCAATTTCTTCATGCTTGCTTTTCCATATATTTAACACCGCTGGAATACTTGTTTCAATTTCATTCCATGGCTCATATTTTCTTTCAATATCAAATATAAAGTAAGTATTTTGTATTATCTCTTCAAAAGATTGGTCTGTGTGATACGTAATCGAATTTGCACTCTCTTTAAAAAATGGTACGCACCGAAACTCTTTCGGTATTTCTATAACTCGCTCCATCCTTTATTTCCCCTTCATTCGTTTCTTTCCTTCGCGACATATTTCTAGTAATCGACACTCTTCACATTGTGGTCGCTGCGCCTTACAGTAATAACGTCCGAAGAAAATCATACGGTGGTGTGTAACTCCCCACTCATCCATTGGAATCTTCTTCATCAATGTCTTTTCCACTTCTAACACGGAATCTTTCCATCTACAAATTGCTAACCGTTTACTCACTCTCTCTACATGCGTATCAACAGCAATCGCTGGAATCCCAAATGCTACCGAAACAACTACATTCGCTGTCTTTCTCCCTACTCCTGGTAATTTCGTCAGCTCATCACGGTCTTCTGGAACTTTCCCGTTATAATCATCTAGTAACATCCGGCACAATTTTTGAATATTTTTCGCCTTATTTCTAAACAATCCAATGGAACGTATATCTTGTTGTAATTCTTCTAAAGACACACTTAAATAATCTTCTGGTGTTTTATATTTTTGAAATAAGTTTTTCGTCACTTTATTCACAAGTGCATCTGTACATTGCGCAGATAATGCCACTGCGATTACAAGTTCAAATGGATTATCATGAATTAATTCACAATGCGCTTCTGGATACATATCCGCCATTGTATCTAAACAATAACGAATTTGCGTTTTGTTCAACATATCTTTCCTCCTACACTACTGCTCCAACCAATTATAAAAAGGCACTTTCCCAGTAAATTTCGTCTCTTGTTTTGTCGTTTGTTGTGTGCGTTGTTGATTCGCTCTAAATTTCTGGCCTTGATTTTGCGCTTGATCTACCGTTTTAATTCCGTTCTTTTTCCACTCAAACAAAATACGATCAATATACCGGAAATTAAGTTTACCACTCATAACAGCTTCACGAAGAGCCGCTTGAATTAAATTCGGATGGTGTTGATCTTGATCTTCCCACATCCCTAATGTTTCACATTCAAATGGCGAAAGTGGTCTTCCGAATTCTTTTTCAAATACTGTATATAAATTCACTTGAATTTGCTTTTGTTCTTTTTGCTCTTCCTCTATAGATTCATTCATTAAAAAGTGCAATATTTTTTCCCACAGTGGTTGTAAAGAATAACTTTCACACATCATCGCTTCAGATCTTCGTCCACCTTCTAGTGCTAAAAAACCTTTTTGGATTAAAGTCTGAATCACTTCCATGCATTTCATTTCTGTTATCGTCATCCGTTCTGAAATCTCTGAAGGAGTCGGGAACGAATTACCTGATTCTAAAAATGTGTGTACATGAAGTACTACCATAAATTCCGTCTCATTTAAACCTAGCTTTTTATAATGCATCATAAGCAATTTAGGAATCGCTATGCTTCCCTGTTCAAACCATTGTAACATCATTTTCTTTTTCATCACCAAACACCTCGTTCTCTAGTATAACACACCTTTAGCCATTTCTTTTTGCCACAATTCGTCAAAAAAACCTCCCTATATATAGGGAGGTTTTTTGCCATTTACTACAAGAAACAGACGATTAAGCCTGTACTTTACTTTTCATGAACGTATGAATTCGTTCTAATGCTTTCTCAACTTGCTCAAGAGATGTCGCATACGATAATCGAACGTTATTTGGTGCACCAAATCCTGTACCTGGAACAAGAGCCACCTTTTCTTCTTCTAATAATGCTTTTGCCCACTCATCAACTGTATCATACCCAGCTAACGCTACGGCTTCTTTTACATTTGGGAATAAGTAAAAAGCACCTTGTGGCTTAATACAAGTGAAACCAGGAATTTGAATTAATTTATCATAAATAATGTTCAATCTTTCTTCAAACGCTTGACGCATTGTTTCTACAGGTTCTTGTGAGCCTGCATATGCAGCAATTGCACCGTATTGAGCAATTGAAGTAGGGTTTGACGTACTATGACTCGCTAAGTTCGTCATCGCTTTAATAAGCTGCTTATTTCCTGCTGCATATCCAATACGCCAACCTGTCATAGAATGTGATTTAGATACACCATTAATAATAAGTGTTTGTTCTTTTAATACATTAGAAAGCTGGGCAATTGAAGTATATTCCGCGTCACCATAAATTAATTTTTCATAAATCTCATCTGAAACGATTAAGATATCACGCTCTAAACATACTTCTCCAAGCTGTCGTAATTCTTCTTTGCTGTAAATCATCCCTGTTGGATTGCTCGGTGAATTAATAATAACAGCTTTCGTTTTCTCTGTAATTGCCTCACGTAGCTGCTTTGCTGTAATTTTGTACTCATTGCCTTCTAGACCTTCTACATAAACTGGCTTACCACCAGCAAGCTTTACTTGCTCAGGATAACTTACCCAATAAGGAGTTGGGATGATAACTTCATCTCCTTCATCAAGTAACACTTGGAATAATGTATATAATGCATGCTTGGCACCATTACATACAATAATTTCAGATGGATCATACGCAATTCCTTGATCACGAGTAAACTTCTTCACAATTTCTTGTTTTAACGCTTGTAATCCACCTGTTGGTGTATATTTCGTATGTCCTTCTAACATCGCTTTATGCGCAGCATCCATAATATGTTTTGGCGTATTAAAGTCAGGTTCTCCTGCTCCTAATCCAATTACATCGTGACCTTCTGCTTTTAATGCTTGTGCCTTTGCTGTAATTTCTAAAGTTGCAGATGGTGTTAAAGCAGCTACTCGCTTTGCTAATTTCATTTGTAGTTCCCCCTACATCTATTTTTCAATGCTGTAGTGTCCAGCATAAACCCCATTTTGAAACTCTAAATAGTAATACGTATAACGATCTTCCTGATCAATATATGTAATTTCCCACAATGGAATATCGTTTTGAGCACCTAATTTTACTTTTATAATTTCTTTTGGTTTCGGCTTCGGCTCAGCACCTTCTCCTGTAGCTTGTTCAGCCAATTTTTGCAAAGCTTCTTTTTTAGAAATACCTTCGCTCTTTTTCTTCACAAGGACATTTCCTTTTTTATCAGGCACCCAAACGATAAGTTGTTCTCCTTTTTCATCTGTACCTTGTACGACTGTATATGAAGATTTTCCATTATAATAATCAACAGATTTTACCTTTGTAAGCTTTGCCTTTTCTTTCGCAATTTCTACAGACTTTGACTCTTTTGGAATTTTCTTTTCCATCGCTTTATTATAAACATATGCCCCATATATTCCACTAGCAACGATAACGATAATGATTGTAAAGATCCACTTTTTCATTGTATCACTACGTTCTGTAAATCGTAAATACAGCTGTTTCTTTATCTTTTTCGTCTAATGCTAATCCGAACATGAGGTCCTGCTCTTTTAACGTACGATTCAAACCATCAACAATTTTATACAAGTCAGACGAATATTTAATACGCGTCGTTGATAGGACTTCGATTTTCTTATCCATGAAAAAACTCCTCCGTTACACAAAAATTTCTAATTATAGAAGAACGCAATGCGGTTACAATAAGAGTACATTCTTTACAACCCCTGCTTCATCACCCATCTATTATAGCAGGACATGTACAGCAAAAAAAGGTTTCAAATCGAAAAGCAATATATTTTGTATACAAGAAGTAAGAAAAATAAAATTCCTCCTACCCACATTTTTTACGCCTGAAGTTTAAATGTACTTCAGGCGTATTTTTCTTCCAATTTTATTCATTTGACGATTCTTCTAACCGTACTAACAATTCTTCTAACGGTCCTTCATAGAGCGGTACAGTTGGGATTGATTGTAAAAATCGTTTTCCATAGGAAGAACTTGTCAAACGACGATCTAATACAAATACAGTTCCCGTATCTGTATTTGTTCTAATAAGACGACCAAACCCTTGTTTGAAACGCAAGATTGCTTGTGGGAGCGCCAACTTATCGAATACGTCTTCTCCTTGATTTTTTAACCACTCTCCTTTTGCTTCCATCATCGGCTGATGAGGAGGGGTAAAAGGCAGACGGACAATGACAAGACAACTCAGAGCATCTCCAGGTATATCTATCCCTTCCCAAAAACTACTTGTTCCTAACAAAATCGATTTGTCGAACTCCTGGAATTTGCGGATTAGACGACTTCGGCTCTTATTATTCACACTTTGCGTTAATAATAAATATCCTTCTAATGTCTCATCATTTTTCAAATTCGTATACGCTTCTTTCAACATTTCATACGAAGTGAATAAAACGAGCATTCTACCTTTTGTAGCTTTCGCTATTTTCGCAATATGTGCCGATATAGACTCAATATATTCTTCATTACTTGCTTTCTTAATAAAAGGTACATCCGTTGACACCATTAATTTCATTTGCTCTTCAAAACGGAATGGTGATGGAACCTTTAATGTATTGGGAGCAAAATCATGTAAACCTAGCTCCTCTTTTATATAGTCGAATGAATCATTAACTGTTAACGTTGCTGATGTGAAAATAACACTCTTTTTCTGGGTTAAAAATTCATCAGCAAATCTTTCACCAATATGAACAGGCTGCGCATATAGAACTGTTGAATGAATCGTTCCCTTCGTTTCAGTCTCCATCCATGTCACGTATGAATTTTTTTCTAAAATGAGTAATTGTAAAGATTGTGCCATCTTTCTCAACAACTCAATTAAATGCATAAATTCACCTGTAACGACATGCATCTCCCATTCTAATTTACTTTGCAATATTTCAACTTGCTTCTCAAGTGTAGTCAATAACTTTCTTACATCATACACAAATCGATTTGTTAACTCGGTAATGCTATCCCATAACTTACCTTTCTCTACTTCCGTGTTATATCGATAAATGAGTGGCATATTGCTCATCCCTTGTTCCTGCTTTGTTTGTTTAAATACGAAAGTCCGTAACATTTGAAATAGTTCATCTGCATCAAATTTCAATTCCTTCAAACTATGACTCACCATACGGAAAGTCGAACGCGATGCTTGCTCTGATTTTTTCATCATTTTATATACTTTAGAAAGTACATCATCTGTTTCTAGCGTACCAAGACGAGATAAAGCTAATTGAAAATACATGCATGAGAACTGTTCACCTAATGTTCTACTCGCCGCTTCCTCGATATGATGAGCTTCATCAAAAATAATATGTTCACATGAAGCAAATAGTGGTTCTTCACTTGAAAAATCTTGAAATAATAACGCATGATTTGTAATAACGATATCTGCAAATAATGCTTTATTCTTTGCTCTTTGATAAAAACAACGACTATACCAGTTGCTTTGCATCCCGCCTGGACTATGTACATCACTACAAATACGGTTCCAAAGTAACTTGCCGCCCTCAGGAATATTTAATTCATCACGATCGCCAGTTTCCGTTTGCAATAACCACACTAAAATTTTTGCTTTTGTGAGCGCCATATCATAATTTTTCTCTTCCTCTTGCAAAGCATATTCAAATTTATGTAGACACAGATAATGCTTTCTTCCTTTCAGAAGAGCTACTTCAAATGAAAATGGCATTATTTTCTTTAATAAAGGAATTTCTTTTTCTAGTATTTGTTGTTGCAATTGTACAGTTTGTGTACTTATAATGACAGGTTCTTCTTTTTTCTTCGCGAAATAAATACTTGGAAGTAAATATGCAAGCGTCTTCCCCGTACCTGTTCCTGCTTCAATCAGTGAAAACCTAGAATCTCTTAGCGCTGTATATATTTCCTTCATCATAATCTGTTGGCTTTCTCTTTTTTCAAACTTTGGCATATTCAATTCAAGTTTATCGATTGTCTTATGTAAGAAAGCATCAAATTTAGATGAGTATATTTCACTGAGGCTTAAAGAATAATTCCGCTTTCGAAGCGCAATATTTCGATACACCTCATACTCCTCTGCCTCTTCTTTACCATGCATCATTTTCTTTAAAATATTTTCAGAAAGTACATCAGCTATATCACTTTGGAAAACATCACTTAATTCATAAAGCGATTGTAATGTGACAAGTGGTAACTTTTCAATTTCACTTAAAAATTGTAAAAACAACTCCGCTGTTGCAAGAGCATCACTATCCGCACGATGTGGTTGATCGTGCTCTAGTTCATGCTGCTTAGCTAAATCACGTAATTTATAACTATCAGCTGTCGGCAAAAGAATTTGCGCCAATTCAACTGTATCAATTTTAGGACAATGTACTTCTGTATATCCAGCCTGCCTTAATTCTTCATTTAAAAAATTCCAATCAAAGTGAACGTTATGTGCAACAAAAGCCGCACCTTGTAATAGCTCAACAATCATCGGGGCTACATCTCGAAATAACGGGGCTTGTTTTACAAGATTTTCATCAATCCCAGTTAATTCTGTAATAAATAGGGGAATCTCTCTCTTCGGATTAATAAAAGATGAAAAAATCTCTAATATCTCTCCATCTTCCACTACAACAGCTGCAATTTGGGTGATTTTATCCTTCCCATCCTTCCAGGAGTTCCCTGTCGTCTCTAAATCAACAACGACATAACGCTTACTCATATATGTAACACCTCAATTTCTTACCTATCAAACACAAAAATTATATAATGTTACTATACCACGTTTTACCTCATCTTAATGAAAAGATGCACAAAAAAGCTATCTCCTTAATTAGAGATAGCCTTCCTACTTATAATATCGTGCCAGCTTTTTCAGCACCTAACATTTCAATAATTTGATTATCATCGTCTAATACTGCAATTTTCGGCTCTTGTTTATGAATATTTTCTTCTGCCACTAAACCATAGCAAATAATAATAACTTTATCACCCGGTTGTACAAGCCTTGCAGCTGCACCATTTAAACACACAACACCGCTACCGCGCTCTCCTTTAATAACATATGTCTCTAAGCGAGCTCCATTGTTGTTATTTACAATTTGTACTTTTTCATTTTCTACAATATTTACCGCATCCATTAAATCTTCATCAATTGTAATACTACCTACATAATTTAAATTTGCTTCTGTTACAGTTGCACGATGTAACTTCGCTCTCATCATTGTGCGAAACATAGATGCTCCCCCTTATTTCCCCATTAATGTTATATTGTCAATTAATCGTACATTTTCAAACTTAACTGCAATCGCTAAAATGATTCTTCCTTCAATTTTATTTATTGCTTTTAAAGAAGGATATGCATATAAATCAGCATAATCTACAGTGCCTTTCGTATACTTCTCAATATGCTCTTTCACAAGATTCATAATGATTTCCGGATTACGTTCGCCTGCCTCAATTCGTTCTTTCGCTATACATAGACTGCCGTATAAATGAGGAGCCTCTTCACGTTCTTCTAGTGATAAATACACATTACGAGAACTTTTCGCTAATCCATCTTCTTCCCTTACAATATCAACTGGTACGATCGTAACGGGAATATTAAAATCAGTTACGAATCCTTCAATTACAGCTACTTGCTGTGCATCTTTCATACCGAAATAAGCACGCGTTGGCAATGTAATATTAAATAGTTTCATTAGTACAGTCGCAACACCAGCGAAATGACCAGGTCTTTGTTTGCCACATAATACGTCGGTACGCTTCACAACTTCTACTGTTGTCGTTTGTTCTGCTGGATACATCTCTTCTACACTCGGATAAAATAAATAATCAACACCATTTTCTTTTGCTACATTTTCATCTCTATCAATATCACGTGGGTATCGATCTAAATCTTCATTTGGTCCAAATTGTAGTGGATTTACAAATACACTTAAAACTACAATTTCATTTTCTTCCCTTGCCTTACGTAGTAACGTAGCATGCCCTTCGTGTAAATACCCCATCGTTGGAACAAAACCGATACTTTTTCCACTTGCATGCAGTTCGTTTGTAATTTGCTGCATCTCTTGCACTGTAGTTATGATTTTCATTATTGTTTTCCTCCGTATAACGCTAAGCACTCTTCCTCTTTCATTGTGAATGAATGTTTTTCTTCAGGAAATTGCCCTGTCTTTACTTCAGTAACGTATTGCGAAATCCCTCGCACAATCTCCTCTTGAACAGACGTATATTGCTTCACAAATTTCGGAACACGATTTACGCCGTACGAGATAAGATCGTGGTATACAAGAACTTGCCCATCTACTTTTTGTCCTGCTCCAATTCCGATTGTAGGAATTGTTAACTGCTCTGAAATAAGTTCTGCTAATTGCATTGGCACACATTCTAGCACAAGTGCTATCGCACCAGCTTCCTCACATTTCTTTGCATCTTCTATTAATTTTTTTGCACTTTCAGCATCTTTCCCTTGTACTTTATACCCACCTAGCACTCCTACAGATTGAGGAGTTAAACCTAAATGCGCCACAACGGGAATTCCCGCATTCGTTAAGTAGTGAATAGTTGATATAACTTCTCCAGCACCTTCTACCTTTAATGCATGTGCCCCGCTCTCTTGAACAATGCGACGTGCATTAATCATCGTATCTTGCAATGAGACATGATAAGACATAAATGGCATATCAGTTACAATAAACGTCTCTTTCGCTCCGCGGCGTACAGCTTTCGTATGATGAATCATATCCTCTACTGTTACTGGAACTGTTGAATCATACCCAAGTACAACCATTCCTAGAGAATCACCCACTAAAATCATATCGACTTTAGCTTCTTCTGCTAATTTAGCAGATGGATAATCATACGCCGTTAGCATTGTAATCGGCTCACCTTGCTCTTTCATTTTCAAAAAATCTGTTGTTGTTTTCAAAAACTACTCCTCCTTTATGCAGGAGAGAGGAGATGGCCGAAATCATATAAAAAACCCCTCTGGCCATAAAAGGGCAGAAGGGTTGTGTGTTAGTCGGCATTATTCATCCCTCTGTCCCAGTCCGTTATTGGATCAAGGCAGAATCCAAATTATTATTTTTTCATACTGCGTAAAATAATGGTGCAGTTCGCTTTGATACTGCCCATATT
Organism: Bacillus sp. 05T21; assembly: GCF_056396785.1. Lineage (NCBI taxonomy): Bacteria > Bacillati > Bacillota > Bacilli > Caryophanales > Bacillaceae > Bacillus > Bacillus sp. 05T21. Next base: position 130,811 of record NZ_JBFTMD010000002.1, read on the forward strand.
CGAACTAATTATAGCAAACTCTGAAAAGGAATTGCTACATTTTTTCGAAAAAATAATTTTCTATCCCTATTACGGTATGTGAAATTTATTAGTATCTAAATGACAAAAAGAAGCTCCAAAATAGGAACTTCTTTTACTTAATTTCTATATCAGCAGAATGAATGTGGTGCACTTGTCCTTGATGATCCTCAAGTAACAATACACCATCCTCCGTAATTCCTTTTGCTAGCCCATTAATAGTTTCCTTCATCGTTCGAGCTGTAATTTCTTTTCCGATACTTACTGCGTAACTTTCCCAAAGAATTTTAATAACAGAGAAGCCATTTTTTAAATACTCTTCATACAATTTCTCTAGTTGCAAGAAAATTTGTTGCATAAGTTCCGCACGAACAATCGGCTTACCCGATTCAATTGCTAATGAAGTTGCAATTTGCTGAATTTCCTCATCAAAATGTTCTTGTTTCTGATTTGCATTAATGCCAATTCCCATAATAACAGCATTAATTTTATCTGGATCAGCTTGCATCTCCGTTAATATACCGACAGCTTTTTTACCTTGAATTAAAATATCATTCGGCCATTTAATCCCTACGTTTACACCGGTACATTTTTCAATTGCTTGCGCTACGCTAACAGCTGCTAATAAAGTAAGCTGTGGTGCATGATGAACTGGAATCGAGGGACGCAAAATAATACTCATCCAAATTCCTGTTCCTTTTGGGGAATACCATTTTCTACTTAAACGTCCTCTACCTGCTGTTTGTTCTTCAGCAACGACAATTGTTCCTTCTTCTGCGCCTTCATAAGCAAGTCTCGCTGCAATATGCTGAGTAGACTCAACCGATTCTTCAAAATAAACCGTTCTACCGATACGCTCTGTTTGTAATCCTAATTGAATCTCATTCGCAGTTACTTTATCTGGTTTACTAGCAATTCGGTACCCTAAGCGGCGTACAGCTTCTAGTTCATACCCTTCATTACGAAGGTCCTCCATATGCTTCCATACAGCGGTTCTCGAACAACCAAGTTTGTCACTAAGTATTTGACCAGATACAAATGCACCATCTGCTTCAGAAAAAACTTGTAATAACTGCTTTCTTATAGTAGATTGCATCTTTGTAGCCACTCCCTTATATCCTCTTTCTTATTAACTAAATCTCCTTGTACGATTGCTTCTTCAATATTTTGAAGCATTTCGGCAACCCACGGACCTGGCTTTTTATCTGTCCAGCTTAATAAATCATTACCAGTCACATTCATTTCTTGACGATTTTTTATCGGCAATGCATGAAATAATGATTGTACTTGCTTAACAGACGCACTATTATAACTTTCTATTATCGCTTCATATACTCTTTCCGCCATCTCAGCGATGCGAATCCCAGTTTTATAAAGAAGGATTGTATCCCACTCCTTCTCCTTTCTAGAACGAATTGCTAATATAACCGCTACGATATCTTTAATCTTTTTATTCGAGAACTTCCATTGACGCAAAAAGACAGATGGATGCTCTTCTCCGATACAATATAAGAAAAATGCCCACGCCTCAACGTCTGTTTCAAAAGAATCCCATTTATACTGCGTAGCTTTCAAGAGTCTTTCTTCTGACATTTGCAAATATGGCAGATGAGAAAATAGCTTCGTTTCTACTAACTCTTGAAGACCATTCACACAATATGCACCGGTCAACAATTTTTCAAATTCAACTGTAATTCTTTCAATCGCTATATGTTCGAGCAAATGCCCATACGTTTCAATTGCTTGTTTCGTCTTTATTTCCAAAGAGAAACCTAACGTACTTACGAACCGAATACCACGCATCATTCGCAGTGCATCTTCTTGAAAACGGTCTGCAGCATCTCCAACCGTTGTAATTTCCTTCAGACGAATCGCTTCTTTCCCAGCAAATAAATCAACCATTTCGCCTTCCTCTGTCATTGCAATTGCATTCATCGTGAAATCACGTCGTTTTAAATCCTCTTCTAATGAACGGACAAATTGAACACTACTAGGTCTTCGAAAATCTTCATATTCGCTTTCTGTTCGAAAAGTAGTTACCTCATACGGTTCACCATTTTCTACAACAATTACAGTTCCATGCTCAAGACCAACCGGAACATGTCTTGGGAAAATAGCCATTACTTCTTCTGGTAAAGCAGATGTTGCGATATCGATATCTCCAATCGGTCTATCGATAATAAGATCGCGTACACTTCCACCAACGAAGTAAGCCTCATGTCCGCGCTGTTTTAACATCTCAATAATTGAACTAGCTTTTTTAAATCTTTCCATTCTTGTCATCCCTTAGTATGTCATAATAAATCGCCTCATACTGTGAAACGATTTTTTCCGAACGAAACTGCTCATATACAGATTTCATCGCTCGCTCTCCCATATTACGGTGAAGTTCTTCATTTTCTAGTAGCTGAATTGCTTGCTTAGCTATTCCGTCTGTATCTCCAACTTCACATATATATCCTGTTTCACCATGTTGAATGACCTCTGGAATGCCCCCAACCCTCGTTCCGATACTAGGCACACCACACGCCATCGCTTCTAATATAACAAGACCAAAACTTTCCTTTTCTGATAAAAGTAGCATTAAATCACTCATCGCAAGAAGCTCTGCAACATTATCTTGCTTTCCTAGGAATAAGACACGTTCCTCAATATGTAAACTTTTCACCAATTGTAAAATAGTACAGAACTCTGGTCCATCACCAACAAGAAGCAATTTCGCATCTACTTCCTTTACAATTTTGGCAAATGACTGCACAACATCCTGTACACGCTTAACCTTTCGGAAATTTGAAATATGAATCAACACTTTTTCATTTTCTCGTATACCATATTCTTTTTTTAATTGAGACATATCACGTTTGAAATAAACACGTTCATCTACAAAATTGTATACCGTCTCAATTTCTTTATCTGGTTTTACAAGTTCATTTGTTTCTTCAATTAACGAATGTGACACAGCTGTAACAACATCAGATTGTTCAATACCAAAGCGAATTAAATTATTTAACGAAGGGTCGGAACCTAACACAGTAATATCCGTTCCATGTAAGGTCGTAACAATTTTAATACGCTCCCCAATCATTTGTTTTGCTAAATATGCACAAATAGCATGAGGGATTGCATAATGCACATGTAAAATATCAAGGTTTTCTCTTTGAGCAACCTCTGCCATTTTACTCGCTAATGCTAAATCGTAAGGTGGATATTGAAAAACAGAATATTGATTTACTGTTACTTCGTGAAAATAAATATTCGGGTACACTTTATTCAACCGAAATGGTACACCCGATGTAATAAAATGAATTTCATGCCCGCGTTCCGCCAATTGCTTTCCTAACTCTGTCCCAACAACCCCAGAACCACCTACAGAAGGATAACATGTAATACCTATTTTCAATTTCATTTACATCCCCCTATTAAATCAGCATGTAATAAAACCGGTTTCTTACTCATAAATCCTTCGGCATACAGCACTCCAACTTCTTTCCCAAACATCTTCTCCCGAGCGATTACAGTTTCAACGTATCCTTCGGTTAATGGCGTCTTAACACCATCACTCCCTGTTGAAAACTGACTTTCATACGCTTCTAACGCTTCCACCTTTTTAGAAAGGTATTCACTAATATCTATACAAAAATTCGGTTTATGAAAACCATTAATCATATAATTATAAAAAGACTCTACACGGTGCGGCGGAAGTTCAGGCATATATTTACGAATTCCCGCTGAAAAGATAGCTTCTTCCACAAGTTTCGCGCAATTAGCATGGTCTGGATGACGATCTTCGTAGTATGGTGCGAAAATTAGTGTTGGTTTATATGTACGAATAATCTTTACAATTTCACGTATATATTCTTCTTTCATATACAAACCACGGTCTGGCATCGCTAAATTAATTCTCGTTTTTACTCCCATAATACGAGCTGCAGCCTTTGCTTCTTCTTTTCTTAGTTCTACCGTTCCATTTGAAGAAAGATCAGCTTCTGTTAAATCGCAAATGCCTACTTCATATCCTTGCTTCGTATACTTTGCAATGGTACCTGCCATGCCGATTTCAACATCATCGGCATGAGCACCAAACGCTAATATATGTAATCCACTCATAATTGTTCCCCTCATTTTCTTAACTTTCGGTAATCTAAATCTCCCCGCTCTAATGCATGCATTAGCATTTCAGCACTTGCCATATTTGTTGCTAATGGGATGGCGTATACATCACATAAACGAAGTAACGCATTAACATCTGGTTCATGCGGCTGGGCTGTTAGTGGATCCCGGAAAAAAATCACCATATCCATCTCATTTTTTGCAATCATTGCACCAATTTCTTGATCGCCACCAAGAGGACCGGATTGATATCTTGTTACAACTAAACCAGTTGCCTCCATAATACGAAGTCCTGTCGTTCCTGTTGCAAAAAGTTCATGTTTTTCAAAAATTGGTTTATATGCGTATGCGAACGAAACCATATCATCTTTCTTTTTGTCATGTGCGATTAAGGCAATTTTCATCCGTTGTCTCCCCTTTAGTCGATAATATTTTCTAAACCGTACACAAGATGATCAAGGTTCATTACTGTTTCAATTGATAGTTTTACACCTGACATAAATGATGCACGGTTGAATGAATCATGACGAACTGTTAACATTTGTCCATCTCCGCCGAACATTACTTCTTGGTGTGCAATAAGCCCTGGTAGACGTACGCTATGAATGTGAATACCGTCTACATTTGCACCACGTGCCCCTTCTAATTGTTCCGTTTCATTAGGATGCCCTTGCTCTTTTGGCACACGATTTTGACGGATTAATTCTACTGTTTTTACAGCTGTACCAGATGGTGCGTCTAATTTTTGATCATGGTGTAATTCAATTACTTCAACATCTTGGAAGTACTTCGCTGCCATTTGTGAAAATTTCATCATAAGAACTGCACCAATCGCAAAATTTGGAGCGATAATTGTTCCTACTTCTTTTTCTTTTGCGTTTTCTGTTAATTGCTTTAGTTCTTCTTCAGTAAATCCAGTTGTACCAATAACTGATCGAAGTCCACGTTCAACTGCAAGTTTCACATGTTTCTTTCCAATTTCTGGTGTTGTTAAATCTAACAATACATCTGCTTCTACTTCATCTAAACAAGTATGTAAATCCGCGTAAATAGGTGCATCTAGCGCTGGCATTCCCGGTAAATCAGAAATTTTTTCTCCGCCATGCTTATAATCAATTGCTGCTACTAAATTGAAATGCGCTGTTCTTTCCATAAGAAGGACTGCTTCATATCCCATGCGTCCTCGTGGTCCAGCGATAATTACTTTAATTTCTTTCATGCGTCTTTCTCTCCCTCATCAATACGTGTCCAACGATCTTTATCACGTGTATTAAATTTATTCATTACAATGTTATGCGCTGTTTCTAAATCAATATTTAAACTATTTGCCATACAAATCATAACAAATAAAACATCTCCAAGCTCTTCCTCAACACTTCGTTCTTTCTCAGTCGTTTTCTTTGGTTTCTCACCATAATAATGATTAACCTCTCTTGCAAGCTCTCCCATTTCTTCAGTTAAACGAGCCATCATTGCAAGCGGACTAAAATAACCTTCTTTAAATTGACCGATATATGCATCTACTTCTTTCTGCATATCTTTCATCGTTTTTGCTTCCATACTAGTCACCTCTTATTCCTTCCTCTTTCATGTTAGCCAATTCATCGCGATTTGACAAATATTATTCCCTCATATCACTATTTACGACTCTTTTTAGGATAGACTATAATAAAGTGAAACTTCTTTTGCGTGATTTTTGCAAAAGATCAGCCTGAACCAATCGGGTCCCTACGGCTGGTTCGCCCTTTTCTTCTTCGCTTTTCCCTCTACCAGCCGTTGGGACGGGATAAAGCGAAACTTTCTTTTGCAGTTTTTCCGCACAATATCAGGCTGAACTAATTAAGCTCTTATACCATTCTCTATTTTTACTATCAACTAGAAATAACTTATTATTATGTTCTATCGTTTAAGAGGAGCAATGCAATCATTACATAATTAGGGGGATTTCTAAATGACATCAAATTTGAAGATTCGAAATATCATTTTTATTTTAATCGGTTCCGCTATTTTTTCTTTCGGTATTGTGAATATCAATATTGAAAACCATCTTGCAGAGGGTGGATTTACCGGCATTACGCTATTATTATATTTTAAATTTTCACTTGATCCTTCCTATACAAACTTAATTTTAAACGTCCCTCTATTTTTCATTGGCTGGAAATTACTCGGCCGAACAACATTTTTATACACATTAATCGGTACATTTAGCGTCTCTTTATTCCTTTGGGTGTTTCAGCGCTACGAGGTTCTCAACTTACATTTAAACTTGCAAAATGATATGACACTGGCTGCTTTATTCGCTGGGGCATTTATCGGCATAGGACTTGGAATTATATTCAAATACGGCGGGACTACTGGCGGTGTTGATATTATCGCAAGGCTAGCTCACAAATATGTTGGCTGGAGTATGGGAAAAACGATGTTTATGTTTGATGCGGTCGTTATCATTATCTCTATTCTTACATATTTATCATATCGCGAGGGCATGTATACGTTAGTTGCTGTTTTTATCGGGGCTAAGGTTATTGATTTCATGCAAGAAGGTGCTTATGCAGCAAAAGGCGCAACTATTATTTCTGATAAAAACGATGAAATTGCTTCAAAAATTTTATCCGAAATGGAGCGCGGAGCAACCTTTTTAAAAGCAGTTGGATCCTATACAAAAATAGAACGTAATGTACTATATTGTGTTGTTGCTAAAAATGAAATCGTAAAATTAAAAAATATCATTATTTCAGTAGATCCACATGCCTTTGTCGCTGTAAGTGATGTACACGATGTTGTTGGTGAAGGATTTACATTAGATGAAAATAAAAAACCGTTACATAATTAAATTCAGCTAGAAAAGCTCTGTAGCTTTTCTAGTTTTTTATTATAAATCTTTTAAGTTTCTCCAAATCCTCATAAATAAGCTCCAACAAACTCCGATTATAGAAAATAGAAGCTGGATGAAAGGTCGGAAAAATATGATATTCTTTTTCTGACCAAATAAATTCTGTACTGCTGCTATCTTTCAATCGCTGCACAGGTTGCTTTAACAATTCTCCATGAACATCCGTAATTTTATTATTTTTACCAACTAAACGCTGTAATGCAATATTACCAAGTGTGACAATAACCGGCTGCTGTATAAATTCCAGTTCATAATCTAGCAAAGGTGCATGGGCAAGTATCTCACCTTGATTCGGTGTTCTATTGTACTTCTTCTGTATTATTTCGCCATTTCGTTCCCTTTTCTCTCTCCATTTATAAGGTCTACTCCGGACCGCACTCGTAATATATACTTCTTCCCTTGTAACGTGAATACGTTCTAAAAATTCCATTAAATGTTTTCCCGCTCTCCCACTAAATGGAATCCCATTATGAATTTCTGTTTCACCAGGTGCTTCTCCAACAAGCATTAATTTCGGGTTTTTAGGGCCCTGTCCACTTAAAAAACCTTCTAATTGGTATGTAGCACTACGCTCCTTCACTTGTTTAACTAAATAATATGGATATTCTATGTCCGTCACCTTCTTTCATCATTCCATACTTATCTTTATTTTAACTAGTTCTATACCCCATATTCTCTCTATTATTTCCATTTGTAACATATTATAAGATTCAATCCACAAAACAAAAAAAGACTATCAAAATTGATAGTCTTTAATCGTCGCTACGCTGCATACCAGTATAAATTAATACGAGACGTAATAATTCAAATACTGCTACAGCAGCTGCTGCTACATATGTTAATGCTGCCGCATTTAATACTTTACGAGCTTGACCGTACTCATCTGTTGATACGATACCAAGTGCTTCAATTTGTTGCATTGCGCGTTTTGATGCATCAAACTCAACTGGTAATGTAACAAGTTGGAAAATAACACCTGCTGCCATTAAAATAATTCCTAGTAACAACAAACCAGACATTTGTGCAAATACACCAATTAGGACAAAAACCCATGACATGTTTGAACCAAAATTAGCAACTGGCACTAACGAATGGCGTACACGCATAAAGTTATAATCTTTCGCATCTTGAATTGCGTGTCCTACTTCATGTGCTGCTACAGCTGTACCAGCAACTGAATGACCATAATAGTTATCTGTCGATAATCTAACCGTCTTTACACGCGGGTCATAATGATCTGACAAATGACCTGGCGTTTCTTCTACGGCTACATTGTACAATCCATTTTCATCTAAAATTTTTCGAGCCACTTCCGCTCCTGTCATACCTGATGTTGAATAAACTTGTGAATACTTGCTATAGGCACTACGTACTTTTGACTGTGCATACAACGGTATGATCAAAATGATCGCGAAGTAAATTAAATAAAACATCATAAACCTCCATTGAAGTTTTAATTATAGTACTTCTCATTCTATTTTTTTCTTCCACCGTTGTCAATAAATAAACCTTACAATCCGCATCTTTATTTATGCGTATTATCTATCTTTAGAATGCAAGTTGCTTCTCCGCTTCTCTCTCTCCCCTTTATACTTTCTCCATCCAACATACGTTAAAGTGAACAAAATAAGTCCTCCAGTAATTGTCATAAACCAAATGAGAGAGGGAGCAATCTCATCTTTTTTTACTGTATGAAATATTTTTTGCAAATCACCTTTAATAATCCCTAGTTGCATTTGTCCACCTTTCGTTTTTAACATAACGTTACGAAATTCATCCAAATAAGATAAATGTGCATTTACACGCTGCGCTTCGTTTTCTGGCAGAGCAATCATTAAACTAGGATAAATAATATTAAATTCATTTAAAAATGTATTTAGCGTCTGTTGGAACTGTCCATCATCTTCTTCTTCCATCGCCTTTTCTACTTGAGAAAAAGCATTCATTATCTTTCTTTCTCTTTCCATCCAAAGTGGCTGATATTTAGATACTTGTGCATCAACAGCAAGTTGTAACGCTAACATATTATCCACTTTAACTTGCCTATCTGAATCTTCCGCGAGAGATTGTTTCGCCTTATCGTATGCTAAAGAAACGACTCTAATTTGTCCCGGAGTTACTTTTGAATTATTTTCATTCTCCTTTGATAGAAATTGCTCTGAGAAATGGTACAGTACTTGTATTGCCTTTTCATCTTCTTTTTTCTTCACTAACTGCAAAGAGTCATCTAGCAATCCAGTTAGTTCGCTCCACTCTTCAGCATATATACGTACTGGAAACATTATAATTAGAAATGCTATCAGTCCAATTAATGTTCTCTTCATCCCGGTCCCCCCTATAACTACTAGTACAAAATATGTGGAATTGGACAAGAATAGAACAGAACAAAACCAAAAAATATATTATCTCTATGAAAACAAAAAAATTCTCTTTAAACAGAGAATTTTTTCTTTGAAACCCTTTTCTTTTTCACTAAATATTTATACACACCGTAACAAAGCATGCTACCACCTAAAATCAATAATAAAATAATACATGCAGCATGCATAAAGAATTCTTCCGGTAACATTAAAATAACCGGATCTGTTTCAATATCAAACATCCAATAATCATTGCTAAATAAAAGCTTATGAAATAATACGAAACTCTTTTCAAAATTAATAGCAATTGGTAACGTAAGAGCTATTGGAAAAATAATTGTAAGAATCGCTCCGTGAAGTAAAAACTTTTCTTTTTTCTTTTTTAATAAATACGCTCCTCCTAATACAGCAATTACAATCGTTCCATACATTATATATTGAATCTTTACTAAAATATTTTTAACATCTACAAAATGAATGCGTCCATTTGTGGACATATCTAATGTCGGCAATTGTAATGCACCTTCATAAAACGGCGATAAATATGTAATAAGCACATCATAGTTTCTCTTAATTTCATCTTTCGTCATATCCGCTAAATCTGGAATATTTAAAAAATCAATTTCAAAATAATACAACCATTTTCCATATACAACTACCGTTGTCGCGAGAGCGAAAACAGAAAATGCTATGCTATAGGAAACTACTAAAGTGATCAATCGATCCAATATGTTTATACCGCTCTTATTTTTCTTCATTTTCTCCCCCTAAATGTCCTCACCATCATAAAGAAAACTGTTTTCGGTTCTCACGTAAGCAATAATAATATGTAATACACAGTACAGCAATACTTAACCAAAACGTAAAATAACCAATTTTCTCTACAAACAAATGCATAATCCCATATCTCGGCATTTGCCAAAATAAATAATCAATTGCATCATTATGTAATGTCCATATGCCAGCTACAGTGAAGTGCCATTTTTTTATCCGATAAAACGGAGCATATAACATTCCCTGCACTGCCATCGCAAAATGAGATAACATTAACATATATCCCATAAGGCCAATAGGGCCTTTTACATAAATCATAATTGCATTTACAACAACAGCCCAAACACCATATTTTATTAAAGTAACTATCGCTAGCGCTTCTATTAACCCCCAGTTCTTCTTCATCAAAAAAGCAATTAAAACAAAGACAAAAAAGAGAGTCGCCATAGGGCTATCTGGTACAAACGGCCAAAATATAGGTGAGGTTTCTTTTAATTGATTTCCATACCATATGAATCCGTAAATTGTACCTAATATGTTAACAACCAATAAAAATAATAGTACCGAACGTTGCCTTAACATTGCATACAAGTAAGCCAAACTGTATGTCCAACACCTTTCAAACAAAGTAATTCTTTCATCGAACTCTACTCTATTATATAGCAAACTTTCCGTCATCGTAGAGTAGAAAACTGAAACAGATTAAATTTTCTTTAGGGATGGCTTTGCTATCCCTTTTCTGTTTCAGCTTCCCCTCATCAAACCGTACGTGAGGTTTTCCCTCATACAGCTTTCCGATGCTCTTCCTTCTTTAGCTTTCAGTTTGTTCTAGCTTCCTACTTTCACGAGTGTGTATGTTATTTTCTACATCAAGTCCTTGATACGACCATGTTTCTTTTCTTATTCCAGAAAAGGTTAAGCCGTTCTAAGACGTACCAATCTATTTTACCGAGCCACTTCTGTCCAATTGAAGATAGGCTATAATAATTTTTGAATCCTTGTAGAATTCTATTTAAACCTTTCACCATCAAACAGTGCCCAGCTTAGCTGGGCACGCAAAATAAAAAGCTGACCACAGATTTTGTAGTCAGCTTTTCTATTATTTTTTATTATACTTTGCAACGAATTCCGAAAGCTTTTTCAGTTCCTCATCTGTACCTTTAAATACACCTTTAGGCATTGAACCTTTTCCATCTTTCGCAATTTTAGCGATTTCTTCTGGTTTTAAAGTTAAGTTTTGCAAAGCCGGTGCTGCCGCTCCGCCCTGTAAATTGTCACCATGACATGTTAAACAAGTATTTTTTTGCATCAACTTGTAGCCGTCATCATTTTTATCAACTGGTGCTGTTTTTACAATTGCTCCTTGTTTTTTTGCAGCTTCCCAATCGTGGTGTGCTACAGATTCCCAAGTTAAAAAAATAATCGATGCAATTGCTAAAAGCATAAACCCCGTTGCTACAGGACGCTTCAATGGCGCTCTTTCTGGGCCTCGATCTAGAAACGGAGCTAATAGTAACGCTCCAAACGCAATCCCCGGCATAATAAACGCACCAATTACAGTAAATGAGCCTGAAGCATACGAATACTTTAATAACTGATACAAGAATAAGAAATACCAATCTGGAAGTGGTATATATCCTGCATCTGTAGGATCCGCCATTCTCTCAAGCGGTGACGGATGCGCCACTGTTAAACATAAATAACCGACTAAAAAAACTGCACCAACCATCCATTCTTTTAACAAGAAATTCGGCCAAAACGCTTCTGTTTTCCCTGGATATTCAGAATAATCTTTCGGAATATTTGGTTTCCGGGCTACTGGTACCCGAGAATCTCCTACAAACTTCATCCCTTTGCCGCGATGCATAATCTCCCTCCTTTTGTTCTTTCCCCTTTAATTTAGCAATCTCTTATAGCGGACCGGAAATACCTTGTTTGCGAATCATGATGAAGTGGAAGGCCATTAAACCTAGAAGTGCTGCTGGTAAGAAGAAGACGTGAATAGCAAAGAAGYGAGTTAATGTTTGAGCGCCAACGATTTCGGAATGACCAGCGAGTAATGTTTTAATATAAGGACCAATGAGCGGCGTTTGCTCTGCAATTTGAATCCCTACTTTCGTAGCAAATAACGCTTTCATATCCCACGGTAATAAATATCCGGTAAAACCAAGACCTAACATAACAAAGAAAATAAGAACACCAACAATCCAGTTTAACTCACGAGGCTTTTTATACGCACCTTGGAAGAAAACTCTGAGTGTATGTAAAAACATCATTACAATTACGAGACTAGCGCCCCAGTGATGCATACCACGAACAATTTGTCCGTAAGCTACTTCATTTTGTAAATAATAAACCGACTCCCAAGCATTTTTAATATCCGGCACATAATACATCGTCAAAAACATTCCGGACAAAATTTGAATTACAGTAACGAAAAAGGTAAGTCCTCCAAAGCAATAGACGAATGCAGAAAAGTGATGTGCCGGGTTAACATGCTCAGGTACTTCATGATCAGCGATATCACGCCATATCGGTGTAATATCTAAACGTTCGTCTACCCAATCATAAATTTTATTTAGCATCTACTTTGCACCCCCTCTTGGCTTCGCTTTTCCTAAATACAGCGTTCCATCTTTCACTTTAGACTCGTACACATCAAGCGGAGCAAGAGGCGGTGTGCCTTTAATGTTCATCCCATCTTTTGTGTAACGTCCCCCGTGACACGGGCAAAAGAATTGATTAGGATGTGCTTTGTCCGAATTCCAGTTCACTGTGCAACCTAAATGTTTACATACTGGAGAAAACGCAACAATTTCTCCACTTTCATCTTTATGCACCCAAGCAGATTTTGGCTCTTCAGACTTGTACCATCCGTCAACCTGCTTCACCTTAAAATCGAAGCGCTTCGGCTCTGTTGTAATATCCTTTACCTGCCCAACAGCAACCATATCTGTTCCCGCTTCTTTTCTTAACACCGGATCAAGCGCAAACCTCGTCATCGGCAGTAAAATACCCGCCGCCATAAAGCCTCCTACCCCTGTAAGTGTGTAATTTAAAAACTGTCTTCTTGACACACGATGTTCTTTCTCGCTCACGAAAATTTCCCCCCTCTATCAGAAATTGTCCCCTCGTGAAAAAATTATATAAAAAATAAAAACTAGGACACTATCATGATATAATACCCTCTTGTATAGGTCAATATCATACTACTCATAATAATAAGAACTTTCTGTTTATTGTTATTTTATCCATCTTTCTTCCAACATTTCCATAATATTTTTTATGTGTGCACGAATAACTTCCCTTTTCGCTTGGTCACTAAATTGCTCTAATGATAACGATGGAAACCAAAATAAATCACCCTGCACATCTCTCATATCTTCTTTCCATGAAAAGTCACTTGTCACATAGGCAATATGCTTAAAACCTTGCCTTTGCAAATGATCTGTCCATTCTTGCAAACGGTCTTTTTCATTCTTTTGGCTCTCTACCAAATACGTAAATGCGGGCAGTAAAAGCACTCTTCCTTTATACTCCCTTTCCAACTCCATACTCAAAGCCTCAATAAATTCGCCTTGCTCTACAACCATTTTCATCCCTTTTGCTGCCGAAATAGACAAAAGGGGTATAATCCCTGTATCTACATACTCCCTCGCTTGCTCAAACTGTTCTACATCTTTTACAATCCATTTCACCTTTTCTCCCCTCCTCCATTCGAAATAACAGAACTTTCACTTTATATATATTAAACCATACTAAAAGAGGTAAAAAAAGAAAAACTACCTATTATTAAGTAGTTTTTCTCAAAAAGTCTGAATTTCGTAAAGATTACATAATCAAAATGAATTCTATAAAATTTTCAACTCTGCTGTTAACCTATGAAATGCTTCCTTATCTTGCTTATCCAAAGCTTCATCAATTTGTTTCAAAAGACGTTCTCTTCTAAATGAGAATACACTTTCTTCTAAAAATCGTTCTGCAAGCAATCGATCTTTTTCATTCACTTCAATATGCTTTGGCAAATATGGGTTTTCTTCTAATACAGCTACATAGTTTGCATTTTGGAACGATGATTTAAAATTAAGCTGAATATAAATATCCTCATCTCGATTCAAACGAATATCATGAAACGATTTTTCTGCATCTGTTGTCATTACATTTTGTTTAAAAAAATGAAACGGTGTGTCTTTCACACAATTTGCTGACATTACTAAGCCACGCGGACAATATTTTGCATGTTCTACGAAGTGGACTTTATGCATTAATTGATCGTGACTCATTAAATAATTCAAAATCCATACACATTCACGCTGTTTCAGTTGGTAATTATTCAAAAACCATTTTACAAAATCCTTCTTCTCGTTTACAGAAACAGGGGTATTCATAGCGATTAAGTCCCTCCTCTGTCTTTCTCTTTTCTTTTTAGATTCAAGAAGCGGCATTCAGTTTCCTTCCAACTTATGAAAAATCCTCTAAATTATATAACAATTCTTCAATATGAATTTGTGTCGGGTCTAGTTGTATTAACTGCGTAAATACTTCTTTCGCCTCTTTTCGCATTCCTTCTTCTAATAAGAAATAACCGTACTCTTCCAAGAAATCTGGATGATTCTTAAAAGAAGTATATGCACTTTCATAGTGTTTTAATGCATCCGAATACATTTCTAATTGTTTTTTTGCAAATGCAAGATCCCAAAGTAGTTGTGTATCTGGTTCTCCACTGTCAATTGCACGCTCTACAACTGCAATTAGCTCTTCGTATTTCTCTTGTTCTTTTAAAATATACGCATATTTTAATGTCGCACCTAAATGTCCCGGATCTAGCTCCAGCGCTTTTTGAAGCACTTCTTCTGCCTCCGCTATTTTACCTAATTTCGCCGCAATATTCGCTAATTCTACATAGAAAGGAACAGAAAGCTCATCTACTTTAATTCCTTCTTGAAGTGTTTCATAGCTTTCTTGAAGCATGCCTTCTTTTTCATAGCTTTTCGCTAAATACATGTATAACGATGCGTACTCAGGATCTAATTCTTTTAATTCTTGCCAAGCACCAATTGCTCTTTGATATTCTTCTCCTTGGTATAATGTGAAGGCATATCCAAATAATGAGTGAATATCTTTTTGCTCTTCTAACCCCGCTTCATAGTAAGAGATTGCCTCTTCCCAGTTTCCAATAGCACTTAAAGTTTCTGCTAGACGAAGCGCAATGACAACACCCCCCATAACTTTATGTTCTGCTAGTAACGATTCATAATAAGTGATCGCCTTTTGCTCTTCACCTTTACTACTATATAATTCTGCTAACCCAAACGTAATAACAGGTTCGTCTGGCATCATTTCTTTCGCCTTTAATAGTTTTTGTTCTGCTACATCATCAAAACCTTGCATTTGGAATAAATCCGCTACAAGTAATAACGATTGAACATATAAATCATCGTTTTCTGGAATATCATGAAGCACTTCAATCGCTTCATCTTCTTTATCTAAATCAATATATAATTCTGCTAAAAATACCGTAAATTCACTTTCTTCCGGATATAGCAAGCGTAAGTCTTCAGTAATTGCTAACGCCTCATCCATAAACCCAAGTGTATGATAGTAACGAGCGATATCATACTTCTCTTCATCATTAGCAACTCGTAGTTGTTCTTTTAATAATTGTAATCCTTTTTCTGCTTCACCGTTTTCAATATAAGAAACAGCCTGTTCAAACTTTTGCATAAACGTCTCCTTTAATTCAAAAAATATTCTCTTCTGTTCATTTATCATAAGCAACTAGGTGTAAGAACGCAACCTTTTGAGTGAACTACCTCTTCCTATACTTTCTCTCATAGCGCAGCTAATTGTTCGAAAAATTCCGGATACGATACAGCGACCGCATCACTATTCTCTATTTTCACTTCTCCATCTATAATACACGATGCGATTGCAAGCATCATCCCAATACGATGATCGCCGTGACTATTAACAGTATTTCCTTTTAAACTTTGTTTACCATATATAATCATACCATCTGGTGTAGCTTCAATCTTCGCACCTAATTTGCCTAATTCATCTACAACCGTATCGATACGATTTGTTTCTTTTACTTTTAACTCCTCAGCGTTTTTAATAACAGTAATTCCTTCTGCCTGCGTTGCCAATAAAGCAATTACAGGAATTTCATCAATTAATCTTGGAATAAGAGTTCCACCAATTTCTATTCCTTTTAGTTTAGATGTTTCAATCGTAATATCCCCGCACGGTTCAAACTCTTCATTTCTAATATGATCGATAGAAATAAGTGCACCCATCTTTGTTAATACATCTAAAATCCCTGTTCTCGTCGGATTTAAACCAACGTTTTCCAATACAAGCTTACTATTTTGGACAATTGCACCAGCTACTAAGAAAAATGCCGCCGAAGAAATATCTCCTGGAACTTCTATGTCTGCACCTTTAAGTTGTTGTCCACCTTGTAATGAAACGGTCCGTCCATTAACATCTACGGTACAACCGAATGCACGCAACATTCTTTCCGTATGATCACGAGATTGCATAGGCTCTGTTACCGTAGTAATCCCTTCCCCTTGCAAACCCGCAAGTAAAACTGCTGACTTCACTTGTGCGCTTGCTACTGGTGAATGGTAATGCATACCTTTTACCTTACCACCGCGAATAGATAAAGGTGTATATTGTCCGTTTTCTCTACCATCAATTTGAGCATTCATCTTACTAAGCGGGTCTGTAACACGTTTCATAGGACGTTTTCCAATTGATGCATCACCAATTATCGTACTATGGAACGGCGTATTTGCTAAAATCCCAAGCATAAGACGAATAGTCGTCCCTGAATTCCCCACATCTAATACTTCTTTCGGTTCTTGTAAATTATGTAATCCTTTACCGTAAATCGTGACATCGTTACCAAACTGTTCAATCTGGACACCTAGTTTTTGAAAACATGCAATTGTACTTAAACAATCTTCTCCTAATAAAAAATTTGATACTTTCGTCGTCCCTTCCGCTATCGCTCCAAACATAACAGAGCGATGCGAAATAGATTTATCTCCTGGAACAACAATTTTCCCATTCAAACTATTTTTTCGTCCTACTAGTTTCAAACTGTATCCTCCTCACATTTTAAATAAGTTATATGTACAATAAATAGTTCTTCTTATACGTCTACTTCTATTGTAACGTTTTCTTTCTTGAACGTGCAAACAACTCCCCTTATTGCAGTTCAAATGAAAAAGGCTCCTGTAACAGGAGCCTCCACCATTTCTTAAGAATACGTTTCTTCTTTCTTCACTTGTTCTTTTACAAGTTCCGTAAGTAATTCAATAATCTCATCATTTTCTTCTTTTAATCCAACAGTAATACGAATACCATCATGCATACCAAATGCTGCACCAGAACGAACGATATATCCTTTTTTCATTAATCGTTCGAAAGCTTCATTACCAGGTATACCAAGTTTCAAGAAAATGAAATTCGTTTGAGATGGATAGTAGAATACGTTATATTCCTTACAAAATGCATAATATTGATTTAATCCTCCGGCATTTTTCTTCACACACTCTTGTAAAAACTGTTGATCCTCTATTGCCGCTAACGCTACCGCTTGGGCGATAGTTGATGTGTTAAATGGTAGTCTTGCTACCTCTAGCTGCCCAATAAGCTTTGCATCACCAATCGCATATCCAATACGAAAAGCAGCTAATCCATATGCTTTTGAGAATGTGCGTAGCACCATAAGATTTTCGTACTTTTCAAGAAGAGGTAATGTTTGCGGATAATCTTCTGCCCCAGCATATTCATAATATGCTTCGTCCATAATAACGAGCGCTGACTTTGGAACTGATTCTAAAAATGAAAGTAATTTTTGTTTTTCTACATATGTACCTGTCGGATTATTCGGATTACAAATCCATACAATCTTCGTTTTCTCATCTACTTGTTGTAACATTGCATCTAAATCGTGAATGCCATCTTTAAGTGGTACTTCACGAACTTCTGCTCCTTCAATAACAGCATGGTGATGGTATTGCGAGAACGTAGGGTTCGCCATTACAACATTTGTTCCATTATGTAGCAAAGCACGACTAATCATTTGAATAACTTCATCTAGCCCACTACCAAATAAAAGTTGTTCCGCTTTTACACCTAAATGCTCTGCTACTTTCTCACGAAGCTCAAATGCCGCCCCGTCCGGATAGAGTGCATATTGATTAGCTAACGAAGTTAATGCTTCTGTCACACGCGCAGAGCAGCCAAATGGGTTTTCATTTGACGCTAACTTCACAATTTTTGACAATCCATATTCTCTTTTTACTTCTTCAATATTTTTCCCAGGTACATATGCTCTCAAAGTTAACAATTGCTCTTTTACTCTCACTTTTCTTCCCCCAGTCATTGATATGATTTATAATGTCTTACTGTCACCTTTAATCATAACCGTCACCATTACGAGAATACCTTTAAATATGCATTTCATACCTGTTCTACGACTTTTTTACACCATATCCTTTTGAAATGCTTCTAACGCAATATGAACAGTCTCATCTGAAATAGATACGACATTCACTCCCCCATATTCCTGCATAAGCACCATATGAATTGTTCCAGCATTTGCTTTTTTATCTTGTTTCATCAACTGAACGAGACGTTCTACATTCAAGTCACTTGGCATTTTTGGATAACCGTATTTCAAGAACCACTGCTTCATTTCTTCATAAGAAAGATCAACTTTGTACACTTGCTCACTTAAAAACATAGCAAATAGCATGCCAACCGCTACTCCATCACCGTGAGTAATATTCCCATATCCTAACTCTTTTTCAAGAGCATGTCCTAACGTATGCCCAAAATTCAAATGGGCACGTACACCTTTTTCTGTTTCGTCTTGCGACACAATATTCGCTTTCACAGGAATCGCCTTCGTTAATATATGGATTAACTTTTCATCACGAAGATCCGTTAACGTTTGCACTTCTTCTTTTAACCAATGATATAGCTCTACATCACCAATAAGAGCATGCTTTATCACTTCTGCATAACCTGATCGCCACTCTTTTTCAGGAAGTGAATGTAAAAATGGCGTATGATATACAACAGCTTCTGGCTGATGAAATGCTCCAATCATATTTTTTCCTAGTGGATGGTTAATTGCTACTTTCCCGCCTACTGCGCTATCGTGAGCTAATAAAGTCGTTGGAACTTGGACAAAGCGAATACCACGCATAAACGACGCAGCAACAAATCCAGCCAAATCTCCAATCATTCCGCCTCCAAGTGCGATGATTAAAGAATTTCTATCTAATTTATTTTCAAGAGCCGAAGTGTGAGCCTCATAGAAATTTTCAAAAGACTTCTCTTTTTCGCCACTCGGTACAACAAACGAAAATACTTTTTGCTCTACTTGCAATGCATCAACAACTGTCTGTAAATGCAGTGATGCAACAGCTTCATCAGAAATGATCATTATGTTAGATACTGCAGGATTCATTTTTTGAATAAGCGTTGTTAAGTGTGACAACGCCTCCCTTCCAACATGTACATCATATTCTTTTGATTTCGTTTGAATATGTATGTTCTCCATTAAAATCCCCTCGCATATTCATTATGTTTCTCAATATTTTCACGTATAAGATCGATACGATCTAATCCAAATTGTTCAATTAAAGCTGTTGCGAGCTCCCAAGCCACAACAGCTTCAGCCACAACGCTAGCTGCTGGCACTGCACAACTATCTGAACGTTCAATACTCGCTGTAAAAGGTTCTTTCGTATCAATATCAACACTTTGAAGCGGTTTATATAATGTCGGTATCGGTTTCATAACACCGCGCACAACAACCGGCATACCAGTTGTCATGCCACCTTCTAATCCACCTGCATTGTTCGTTTTTCTTCTGTACCCTTGCACTTCATCCCAAAGAATTTCATCATGCACTTCACTTCCAGGTCTATGTGCTGCTTCAAAACCAATTCCAATTTCAACACCTTTAAAAGCGTTAATACTCATAATTGCCGCTGCTAATTTTGCATCTAATTTTCTATCATAATGTACATAGCTACCTACCCCAATTGGCATTCCTTCTACAACTACTTCAACAATACCACCGATAGAATCACCATTTGCCTTCGCATCATCAATTGCTTGCATCATCTTTTTACCGGCCTCTTCATCTAAACAACGTACAGGAGATGCTTCTGTAGTACTTTGTAATTCCACAATAGAGTTATATTTAATATTTGCTGCCTGTACACCACCAATCTCGATAACATGTCCCGCTACTTGTATACCTAATTCCGCCAATATTTTTTTTGCAACTGCACCAGCTGCAACACGAACTGTCGTTTCACGTGCTGAAGAACGCTCTAATACATTCCTCATATCTCTATGACCATATTTAATCGCACCATTTAAATCAGCGTGTCCAGGTCTAGGTTTCGTAACTTGTCTTTTCATTTCTTTCTCTTCCTGCTCAGTTAACGGCTCTGCACCCATAACCTTTGTCCAATGTGTAAAATCACGATTTTCAACAACAAGTGCAATCGGGGACCCCATCGTCTTCCCATGCCTAACACCACTTACAATTTGCACTTGGTCTTTCTCAATTTGCATGCGTCTACCGCGTCCATATCCTTTTTGTCTTCTAGCTAATTCTTCATTTATATCATTCGCTACTAAAGATAACCCTGCCGGAACACCTTCTAAAATTGTCGTAAGTTGCGGACCGTGGGATTCACCAGCTGTAATATATCGCATACGTTATTCCTCTTTTCGCATATGTATTTATCCCGCTACATAAAGCAGCTATATTATCTTCCATCACTCTTTAAAATACAAAGAAATTATATAGTAAATCGAATGTTTGCTTTCCCTACTTGTAATTGCTCGATTATTTTCATAATAGTAGACCTTTTACTTTACATACCAATATATCATAACAGTCCTAACTTCGTAACTGATCGAAATAAAAAAAGTGCAAGAAGAATACCCCTATTCTTCTCGCACTTTTTACTATTATCACAGTTATTAAAGCGTTTACAAATTATTTCAAAATAATTAGTAAATCCATTGATTCATTAATTTTGAGTAGTCTACTAATTCTTCTTCCTTAAAGAAAATAGCAATCTCGCGTTCTGCACTTTCTAAAGAATCCGAACCGTGGATAATGTTTTTCGCAACAGTTACACCGAAATCTCCACGAATTGTTCCAGGAGCAGCTTCATGTGGTCGTGTTTTACCCATCATATTGCGTGCTGTATCTACTACACCTTCACCTTGCCATACCATTGCGAATACAGGACCAGATGTAATAAAGTCTACTAATTCACCAAAGAAAGGTCTTTCTTTATGCTCACCGTAGTGTTGTTCAGCAATTTCCGGAGTAACTTGCATTAATTTTGCACCAACTAATTGAAAGCCCTTTTTCTCAAAACGAGCTACAATTTCCCCAATGAAGGCACGTTGTACACCGTCTGGTTTTACCATTAGAAATGTTTTTTCCATAAAAAATCTCTCCACTTCTGAATTATGTATGTAATTGTATATCCCCACACACATATTAACACCCTTATCACAATTGCGCAATAGTTTTGAAATAGAGAGATTATTTTATTTTTTAGAAAAAACACTAAAATTTTCGTTTTCCAATATACTTTGCGACATTTTGCAACGCATACTTCGCCTGTCCACGAGGGAGTGGTTTTATTATTTCTAATGCTTTATGTAAATAACGTTCACTAAACGAAAATGCTTTATCAATAGCTTCGCTCGCTTTAATATCATCAATAATTTCTTTCATTTCACTTGCTGTTGTATTTTCATGTACAGATGTAATTTTTTGACGAAGAACTGGATCTTCCATGGCATACAAAACAGGTAATGTAATGTTACCTTGTAATAAATCACCACCAGCAGGCTTTCCAAGCTTCTCTTCTGTCGATACGAAATCTAAAATATCATCAATAATTTGATAAGACATACCAACAAAATATCCGTACCAAAATAGACGATTTACAGTATCACGATTAGCACCAGCAGCAATCGCTCCCAACTGACAACTTGCGGCGATTAACAATGCTGTTTTTCGTTTTATCCTTCTTAAATACGTTCTTAAATTTTGATCATAGTTATACTTATCTTTAATTTGTTCGATTTCACCTTTACAAACTTCTAAAATTGTATGAGACAACGCTTGATGTGCATCTGGAATTTCTATATTTGTTATACATTCAAGAGACTTCGCAAACAAGTAGTCTCCTGTATACATTGCAATACGATCTCCCCATTTCGCATTCACTGTTGCGCTACCGCGTCGTAAAAACGCAGCATCAATGACATCATCGTGAACAAGCGAAGCCATATGAATTAGTTCTAATGCAACCGCAACATGCTTAATTGCATCTAACTTATAATCCCCAAATTTCCCTGCAAGCAAAACAAAAACAGGGCGAATCCGCTTCCCACCTGCTTCAATAAGCTGTAATGCCGCTTCTTCTACTAACGGCTGCTCAGAAGCAACTGTCTTCTTCAATTCTTTTTCTATAACATTAATATCCGATCGTAAAAAAGAGTACATAAGTTGTAACTTCATATTGTTCACCTTAACCTAAAACGTCTTTTTTCTATTTTCTATTTTGATTCTGGTTTAATACCTAAATGCATAGCTGCTACACCAAAAGTAAATGGTTTCACTTGCACATTCTTAAGCCCAGCTTCTTCAAACATACGTGCTAACTCTTTCATCCCTGGGAATGTACTAGCAGATTCCTGAAGCCATGAATATTCTTTATAACTTTTCGCAAACATCTTTCCAAATAACGGCATGATATATTTAAAGTATAAGACATATCCTTGACGAAAACCTATCATCGTTGGTTGGGATGTTTCCAGGCAAATTACTTTTCCACCAGGCTTTACTACACGCGTCATTTCTTTTAATACTTGCATGTAATCCGGAACGTTACGTAACCCAAAACCAATCGTTACATAATCAAACGTATTATCTTCATAAGGAAGTTCCATTGCATTTCCATGCATAAGTTCTACTTGCTTTAATTCTAAAGCTTCTACCTTTTGTTTACCGACAGCTAGCATATTTTCGCTAAAGTCTAAACCGTAAACCTTCCCATCTTCACCTACAGCTCCCGCTAGTGCAATTGTCCAATCTGCCGTCCCGCAGCATACATCAAGTGCCTTACTCCCGGGTTTCACATCCATAATTCGCATCGTTTCTTTGCGCCATGCCTTATGCCTTTGAAAACTAATTACAGAATTCATCACATCGTATTTATCAGAAATTTTCTCAAATACGTCATGTACTCTTTCTTCTTTTGATTGTTGCATGCTCGTACCTTCTTCCAATGTAAAGTTGCTTATTTCCTTGATTTATCTCTTAACATAGAAATTATCTCATTAACTTCTGTATGATTCTCTAAAAAATTTTCTTCCTGCTTTCTCATTTCCATAAGCCATTCATTAATTACTGTTTCCAGATTTTTATCATCATCCAATGAGATTTTTTGGACTGCTTGAAAAACAGGTGAATTTTGTTTATCAGCATACAATTGACACTCTTTTTGAAGACGATTTTTTCCTAACACATAAGTTATATATGGTTTCCAATTAGATAACTGAAAATGATCACATGTTTTTTGCAAAAGCGCAGATTCAATTATTACTACACTTTCCATTATGTCTTGAATCGCCACATGTGCTTTTTGATATAGCATAATTTTATGTTCATTAATCTCCTTAATTCCTTCAGCAAGTGCACGAATTAAGATAATATCACAATTCATTGACAATAAGTAATAGTATAGACCACTATAATAATCCCCTGCAAGAACTGTCAATTGACGACGCTTATGGAATCCACTCGTCTCTTCGTTTGCTTTATTTGATACTTTTTCATGTGTATCAAGAGCAATTTGTACAAGCATAATCGTTACGACATAATGATCAATTTGTTCTTTATGTATATTTGCACTTTTTAATGCACCGTATAACAGCGCTATTTTTTCTTCATCAATAAATGGTTCTTCAATATAGTTTATAAAATAAGGATGGCGTAATTTCTCCATCAATTTCTCTTTAATACCCGCATACCCTCCGTAGATGTCACACACAAAAAATCACCCTTGTTTTCTAATTCATAAAATTTATTATAACACATACATTCTATTTTCTATAATCAAAACTTGGCTACTTCTGCCAAACTGCCACCGAATAAAGCCTCAACTTTTATTCATACAAGTTATCTTCGTCTCTAACAACTACAAACATTCATTTACACAAAAGGCAGAAGTAATTTTCAACCTTTATATTCTTGCTCTTTAACATTAAAACTATATCATTTTTTTGTATATAAAAAAAAGAAAAGCAGTTTCCCGCTCTTCTTTAATTCGTCTTAATAAACGATAAAATTTCACTACGTGCTGCTGCATCATTTTCTAACACGCCGCGCACCGCAGTCGTTACTGTTTTCGCACCAGGCTTTTTCACACCACGCATCGTCATACACATATGCTCTGCTTCTACTATTACCATTACACCATGCGGCTCTAGTACTTCCATAATAGAGTTAGCTACTGTTGATGTAATTCGTTCCTGTAGTTGTGGACGACGCGCAATCGTGTCTACAGTACGAGCTAATTTACTTAGTCCTGTTACTTTTCCACCTTGCGGAATATATGCAACGTGAGCAACTCCATAAAACGGAACAAGATGATGCTCACACATCGAATAGAATGGTATATCTTTTACTAGCACAAGCTCTTCGTGGTCTTCTCCGAATACTTTGTGTAAATGCTCTTTCGGATCCTCATGCATTCCTGAGAATACTTCTGCGTACATTTTCGCAACACGTTTCGGTGTATCAAGTACTCCCTCGCGATTTGGGTCATCTCCGATTGCCTCTAAAATAAGACGTACTGCATGTTCAATTTGTTCTAAATTAACTTTTGCCATCCGCTAGCCCTCCCGAAAAACCTAAAAGTGATACGAACACATTCTAGCATATTTATGTTTTTAAAAGCAAAAAGAAGAGTTTCCAAAAAGGAAACTCTTCTTCCCTGTTAATATGTAAGGATTATTTAACCGCATCTTTTAACGCTTTACCAGGTTTGAATGCAGGTACTTTACTTGCAGCGATTTCAATCTCCTCACCTGTTTGTGGGTTACGACCTTTACGAGCCGCACGCTCACGAACTTCGAAGTTACCGAATCCGATTAGTTGTACTTTATCACCTTGTTTTAAAGCTTCTAAGATAGAATCAAAAACAGCGTCCACTGCTTTTGTTGCGTCCTTTTTAGAAAGGGAACTTGCTTCTGCAACAGCATTGATTAAATCTGTCTTGTTCATGCCATTCACCTCCTCCCAAAGATAAGACTGTATAATGATCATAAAATGAGTCTTACTTTCATTTGTAGGCAATTTTTACAAATTCTATACTACAAAGATGTAGATAAATCATTATCAACGCCTATATTATACGATTCTCCTTTATAATTCAATATTTTTAAGGAAATTGTTACTCTAAAAATGTGAAATTCTGATGAAACTTGACAATTTGCAACAAAATATTAGATAATGACTGTTTATTTTTCTATTACGTACTGAAAAAGAAAAAAATCCCTCTGCAATTAGAGGGATTTTTTTCTTATAATATAATCGCAATTAATCCGCCAGATCCTTCGTTAATAATTCTTTCTAGCGTTTCTTTTAATTTATAACGAGCGTTTTCTGGCATTAGAGATAACTTCGCTTGAATTCCTTCTCTAACAATAGAGCTAAGAGAGCGCCCAAATATATCAGAATTCCAAATTGATAGCGGGTCATCTTCAAAATCTTGCATCAAGTAACGAACTAGTTCTTCACTTTGTTTTTCAGTACCGATAATTGGTTCAAATGTTGATTCTACATCCACTTTAATCATATGAATAGACGGCGCAACCGCTTTTAATTTAACACCGAACCTTGAGCCGTGACGAATAATTTCCGGTTCATCTAAGCTCATATCAGCTAATGCAGGCGCTGCTACTCCATATCCGGTTTGTTTTACCATCCGCAGGGCATCCGCCACTTGGTCATACTCTGTTTTCGCATGAGATAAATCGAGCATAAGCTTTAATAAATGATCTTTCCCTCGAATCTCTACTCCTACTACTTCTTTTAAAATTTGATCATACAATTCATCTGGCGCATATAAATCAATCTCTGCCACACCTTGCCCCATATCGATGCCAGCTAGACTTGCTCGATCAATAAATTCATATTGACTAAACTGCCAAACGACACGGTCCACATCACGAAGACGTTTTATATCCTTTACAGTCTCTTGAACCGCTTCCTGATAACTTTGGCGTAACCAATGCCCTTCATTTAGCACCATTACCCAGCTCGGAAGGTTTACATTCACTTCTAAAACCGGGAACTCGAATAATGCTTCTCGCAGTACGTTATACACATCTGTTTCTCTTAAACTCTCTACACTCATCGCAATTACTGGGATATCATATTCTTCTGATAAACTTTGACGTAACTGCTCCGTATCTGGATGGTATGGCTGTACAGTATTGATAATCATAATGAAAGGCTTTCCTACTTCTTTTAACTCATTTACAACGCGTTCTTCTGCCTCTATATAATCTCTTCTTGGAATTTCACCAATTGTTCCATCTGTTGTAATAACGACACCAATTGTTGAATGCTCTTGAATTACTTTACGTGTTCCGATTTCTGCAGCTTCATGGAATGGAATAGGCTCTTCATACCAAGGAGTATTAATCATGCGCGGACCATTCTCATCTTCATAGCCTTTTGCTCCCGGAACCGTATATCCAACACAATCTACTAATCGAATATTCACTTCAAGACCTTCATCTACTTCGATAGAAACCGCTTGGTTTGGAACAAACTTCGGTTCCGTCGTCATTATTGTACGACCAGCAGCACTTTGAGGCAGTTCATCCTGCGCTCTTTGACGGTCTGACTCATTTTCGATATTGGGAATAACAACAAGTTCCATAAACTTTTTAATAAATGTTGATTTCCCTGTTCGAACAGCTCCTACAACTCCAAAATAAATATCACCGCCTGTGCGTTCCGCAATATCTTTAAAAATATCTACCTTTTCCAAGTGATTCCCTCCCTCAATATTTTTGGGAATAATTCCACGTTTATAGTCAACTAATACCTTCTCTAATGTTGCCTATAATATCTGATATAATATAATGGTATTCTAGAAGTTCGGACAATATATCATATAATTTTGTCCAATTTCATATGACTATTTAAAAATACCTTTTGTTTGCATCGCAAGTTGTATAACATAAAAAACCTTTCTTCTAGAACTTATTCACTAAAAGAAAGGTTCATGACTTATGATTTTAAAAAAATTGGTTCTCCATTTTTTACTGTATACGGCAAAGAGTATGCAGGAACAAACGGGGAATCCTTCGATAGTATACTCCTGATATCTTCACCTTCTTTAAATTGTCCTTCATTTTTTTTCAACGCTTCATATAAGTCGATTCTATAATCAACAAACAATTCTCCTTTTTCATTAATTACAAGAGGGAGACCTTTTCCTGAGTACGGACTTGTCACTTGTGGTACATCTTTATATCCTAGTTTTTTGAAGTCTAATTCATAAACACCATCTGTGATCACTTTTTTAAAAGGTGGATATTGATGTTCATCACGATACATTCTTAGCTTCAATGCCACTTCTTGAATTTGTTCCGCCATTCTCACATCAATTAACTTTACTGTCGGATTTTTTTCAACATCTATTAATACATATTGATATACTCCACCACTTTCATACGCATTCCCTGGTGCCTCTTGTATGTACCTTGGAGCAATTTTTTGAAAATCAATTGGATACTTCTGATAAATCGGCGTACTCATATCACGCGTCTTAATTGGTAATAAACCATCCGTTTGCTCCTTATATGTATTAATGGCTTTTTGTACAACTTGCAACTGGTCTTCATAAGGAATAGCACTTTGTTTCATATTTTCTCTTGGATACATACACCCTGTTAAAATGCTCATGCAACAAAATATTAAAATAATATGGATTTTTTTCACTGACAATCACCTTTTCATGCTAGTATGGACTGTTGCTTTTGTAACATTTACCGACTACACATCCTTTATTGCTCAATAGGGCCACTAAATACAACAAGGAAAATAACAATTCCCGATACAATCATGAGGGTGTACGCTACTAAAGCTGTAATCCCTTTCAAAAATTTATTCTTCATTTTATGCCTACTCAATAAAATAAAACTTACTGCAAGAAACATAAATCCAATTGCCCCTAAAGCAAACCACATTTTCATAAGCCCTTCCGACATATATACACCCCTTTACTTTCAAACTATTTTTATACTATTTTAACAAATTAAAATCTTTAAACAAATAAAAATCATCATTTTTCCGTGAATTGATGATTTTTATTTAAAATAATAAAACCGAAGCACGAAATGATGCGCTTCGGTTGACCAAATATGCCCTTAACAGCTCTATTCCCATTCTTTCATAACTATCATATGCATTCTCTAAACTCTTTGTTTCTCATAATTTATTTTTTAAACATTTTACTTAACGAACCAAAATCCGCCGGCATATTATTGTTAATAATCGCTTTTACAATTTGATCCTCTTGCTCTTTCGGCACTTCGCGTCCTGCCATTAGAGCAACTTGATGAATCAATTGGCGAAGCACTGTCTCATCACGTAAGTTCGCATTTTGAACAGACGACGCTAATTTAAAAATATCTTCTTTGTTCACTTTCGCTTCTTTTTCAATGTTATTAAAAATGTTGTTATCCATTCTTTTCACCCTCTCCTCAAGTTACTCTTCATCCTATGCAGAGATGAAAAATTGGTGAAAAGACCCATAAAAAATAAAAAACGGTAGAAGTACGAAATGTACTTCTACCGCTTTCTTTATAACAAATCAGGTATCGCTTCAACTTCATGTTTTCGAACACGTCCCATCAATGAGCCTACTGCATCTTTCACATTATTCCCATTGAACAGCACGTCATATAAAGCAGCTGTAATCGGCATTTCAACTTCCATTTTCTCTGCCAATTCATGAGCAGCTTTCGTTGTTCTTACACCTTCTACAACCATACCCATACTTTCTAGCACTTCTTCTAAAGAGTGCCCTTTTCCAAGCATATTTCCAGCGCGCCAATTTCGGCTATGCACACTTGTACAAGTTACAATTAAGTCTCCCATACCAGTTAGACCAGCAAACGTTAACGGATTTCCGCCCATTTTTCTTCCTAAACGAGCAATCTCTGTTAAACCACGTGTCATTAATGCCGCTTTCGCATTATCACCTAATCCAAGCCCGTCAGATATCCCCGCAGCTAGTGCAATAATATTTTTTAAAGCACCACCAAGTTCAACTCCAACGATATCTGGGTTTGTATATACACGGAAATAGCTATTCATAAACAAATCTTGTACTCCCTCAGCCGCTTCCATACGCTTTGCTGCAGACGTAACAGTTGTCGCTTGACGCAATCCAACTTCTTCAGCGTGACTCGGCCCAGATAGTACAACAACATCCTTAATCAAGCTCTCTGGAATTTCTTCCTCAATCACTTCCGAAATACGTTTTGACGTACCTGGTTCGATTCCTTTACTTGCATGAATCCAAGTAATTGGCTCTGTAACAATTTCTTTCATCTCTTGCAATACGTCTCTGTACGCTTTCGTCGGTACTACTAGCAGTACTGTATTTACATCTACTAATGCTTCTTCTAAAGAAGAGTAGGCTACGATTGTGCTTGGCAATGTAATCCCCGGAAGATATCTACTGTTCTCACGCTTCGTATTAATTTCATTCATGAGTTCAGGACGGTTTCCCCAAATACGTACATCATGCCCATTGTCAGCTAATACCATCGCTAACGCTGTTCCCCAGCTACCTGCTCCTATTACTGTGATTTTTGTCATAAAATCACATCCTCTCCATTAGTCTCTTGCTCTAGCGATAATGTGAATCGGCGTTCCTACAAAACCGAACGCTTCACGTAAACGGTTCTTTAAGAAGCGCTCATATGAAAAGTGCATTAATTCTGTATCGTTTACAAATATAACAAATGTTGGTGGTTTTACCGCAACCTGTGTCGCATAGAATATTTTCAGACGGCTACCATTATGAGTCGGCGTTGGATTCATCGCTACCGCATCCATAATTACATCATTTAATACATTCGTTTGTACGCGGATGCTATGGCTTTCATTTACTTCATTAATAACTGGTAATAATGTTTGTGTACGTTTTTTCGTTTTCGCAGATAAGAATACAATCGGCGCATACTCTAAAAATTGGAAATGAGCGCGAATGTTTTCTTCAAATGCTTTCATTGTTTTTTCATCTTTTTTCACTGCATCCCATTTGTTTACGACGATAATAACAGCACGTCCTGAATCATGAGCATATCCAGCGATTTTTTTATCCTGTTCAATAATTCCTTCTTCTCCGTCTAAAACGACTAAAACAACGTCAGAACGTTCAATCGCTCTAAGTGCACGAAGTACACTATATTTTTCTGTACTTTCGTATACTTTCCCTTTTTTACGCATACCAGCTGTATCGATGATTACATAATCTTGATCATCTTTACTATATGGTGTATCAACAGCATCACGTGTCGTTCCCGCTATATTACTTACAATTACACGTTCTTGGCCAAGAAGTGCATTTACAAGTGATGATTTCCCTACGTTTGGACGTCCAATTAAAGAGAAACGGATTGTTTCATCGTCATACGCTTCTTCTTCAATCTTTGGAAAATGATTTGCAGCTTCATCTAACAAATCACCAAGTCCTAAACCGTGTGTACCTGAAATCGGGAATGGCTCGCCAAATCCTAATGCATAAAAATCATAAATATCACTACGCATGTCCGGATTATCAACCTTATTTACTGCAAGTACAATTGGTTTTTTAGAACGGTATAAAATTTTAGCAACTTCTTCATCTGCTGCAGTTACACCATCGCGACCATTCGTCATAAAAATGATAACATCTGCTTCATCAATCGCTACTTCCGCCTGTTGACGAATTTGTGTCAAGAACGGCTCGTCTCCAATATCAATTCCACCTGTATCAATGATGTTAAACTCATGATTTAACCATTCTCCCGCACTATAAATACGGTCTCGCGTTATACCTGGTATATCTTCTACGATTGAAACTCTTTCTCCAACAATTCTATTGAAAATAGTAGATTTCCCCACGTTCGGGCGGCCTACTATTGCTATTACTGGTTTCGGCATATACTTTCATCCTTTCAACTTGCTTCTGTTTATTATGTAAAAAACCCTTCTTTGTGCAAGAAGGGATTTGCATTCCAGAATATTTCTCAACGTATCAAAACACCTCACATTATACCACACGTTACTAATGTTTCACAATAATATATACATTATCTTGTAAGCGATGTGCAATACCATCTAAAATAGCCTCTAAATTATTTGCAACAAATTCCAGTTCCTCTGTCGACTCGCAAATAAATAAAGGAGCACCACCTGCAAATTTCTCTGGCGTTGTTGTAATGACTGCGAGAATAACACTTTCTAACATCATCTCTTATCTCCCCTTCCTTTCGGAGCTTCTGATGACATATGAACAGCACTCTCTAATGTTGGTACATTTCCGATTACCCCTATCGCTTTTTCTGCATCTTGATCTTGCGGCAGAACAAAAATCCCAACTCTCCCATCCTCTAAATCACGCTTCGCTAACGGTACAAGTGCCGGCGTTCCAGAATCTCTATATATTCCTAAAGCAACCGAAACATCATGTAAAATAGCTTGCCGTTGTCCTAAGTTTGAGATTGTAACCATCGCATCTATCGATTTCGGTTTTAAAATAAATCCCATTCCATATTTCATAATTTCTTCTTGCCTTGCTGGCAATCCAATATTCATAATGTAAATATTATCAATATAAAGTCCCGCTCCTTCAAAACGAAGTGAAACGTGCTCTATTTCTACAAGGTCATGAAGTCTTTTACCTGACATTAATTTTTTCGCAATGAAAAAACTTACTATACCAGTAATTACCCCGGCAATCCATGAATCGAATCCTATATACGCAAACGTTGTTACAAACGACGTTAACATCGCCAAGTAGTTACGACTTTCAAATACTAATGCAATTCCTTCAATGTATGTATTACCACGTGGTACGAGCTCATATCCATCTAATTGTTGAAGTGTATTTCTTTCCATATTGCGCACATCACGAAATTGCGTCGCTGCTAACGTAAGAAATGTAATTGCAGAGAAATCTTTTTTCAAAACAGACGGAATCGCAATTGCTCCTAAGGCAGCCGCAATTAATCCCATCGCGATATGAATAATTTTCCCGTGAAGCCTCGTCGGATATTGCCTCGTATCGGTACGAAGCATTAACAACCTAGTTATTGTACCTGCAATTACGCCACATAAAATAGCTGGTGTATATTCAGTCATGTATTACCCTCGCCTTTCTTTTACGTGTTTTCCTCTTAAATTGTTCCATATATACCGATGCCTTTGTAATCCAAAGTAAAATCGCCATAAATAAAGTGGAAACAGCAGCAACATCTAAAAAAGCTAAACTGCCGTATTCATAAGGAAAATGTAATTTACGAAAAATAAGCGTCACCAATAATTCTCCTTGTAACATCCCTATATACAAGGAGCATAATCGTAATATGCGATCCCCGTGCAATAAAACCGATGCATACACAAGTGCACCACTTAACAGCAACAACCTATCAACCACAATCCAAATTGGATCATATACTTCTAACAAATGAAAGCTTGTATATAACATTGCAATAATAAGTGCCGAAAGTAAGGTATATAATTTTTTCCAAATAGAATATAACGCGATACCTACAAAAGAAATAATACAAAGCAAAAGGGCATTTACCGATATCGTGAAAGAAGCAATCGTCACATTTAACGGAGAACAAATAATAAAAATTAATATACAAGCACTTATCTTCCAACGAATAGATTCCTTTTTCATAAAAAAGGTCACGACAATCCACCCTATCCAAGCAACAAAATAAAAAGTACTCCCATCCATCATTTCACCTCCTATGATTTCCATTATGGGAACTTTTTATGAAAGTTAATCCTCCTTTTCTTTGTGCATAGTTTTTCTCATAACAGCAAAACTTTTAATAAGGAGGTGTAACTCACAATGGGTAAAGATCGCCAAGAACGAAAGCTAAGAGAATCACGCCGCGTTGAATCTGATCGCGACCAATCGCTTCAATATCCCGGTGCAACAAGTCTTGATACACCGGAGCAAGCTCGAAAGCAAAATCAGCATTAAATAAAGTGAAACTTCAGTGGGGGTATCCATCCCCACTGATTATTAGCCCACACCAATCGAGCTGCCCTCAAATAGGCAATACAAAAAGACGGTTTCGATATTGTACGAAACCATCTTTTTACACAATTATTTTATTTATTTCTACTCGTAATATAATTCTTTTGTTTTCGCATTATAAACCCTATCACTCAACGAGGCATCAATCGTAACTACACCTGCTGGTTTTTTAGAATATGTAATAACATAATACGTATGTAGAGAAGGATCTTTACTCTTTACCTCTACACGTACATAATCCGTCTCTCCTATCTCATTTAACTTTCGCTCAACCTCTTTTTTCACACCTACAATATCTTCTTTTTCTCCTTTAATTTCCCTACTCACAATGGTATTTCCTTGATCAGAAAGTAATACTACTTCAGCATTACTTAAACTCACTTCATTTGATATATTAAAATAATAAATTGCATACGAATCTTCCGATGGATTTTTGTCTTCTCCTAATTGTCTTGGCCAAATTAGTGCTTCTATTCCACTTCCTGCATTCACCGTTGGATTCCTATACAATTTATTCCCGACTGCGATTGCAATATTCGCCGTTTTAATTGCTAATTGTGCTGTTGTTGAACTAGAATCTCCTTCTTTTACATTTGAAGTTAATGAAATTTCAACCTTTTTATTATATCCAGAAACCGCTGTATCTTCTCTTATATTTCGTGCATGGATGTTAACATCTTCACTATTATATGTAATGCGTCCTATTGTATTTTTACTATTTGAAAATACATTATCTCCTTTTTTATTAACACCCTCATCCCCTAAATTATCGTAAATTTTTTCTTGTTTCTTTTGACTCTTAAATAGCAATCTCTTATCTTGTTTTATCGCTAACCAGCTATATAGAGAGGAATACTTTCTTACTTTTACCATGTTTTTCTCCACAAACATGGCAAAAGTAAGATTCCTCCAATAATTCAGCAGCACATTTTCTACATTTCTTCATTTTTATAACCCTTTTTTCAATTTTAGCTTTTCTGCACAATATTCATATATAATTTTATCATAATATGAATTCTCTCTTTTTTCCATTTATAGAATTATATAGAATGATAATTTCTCGCCCTCCCTCTTCATTTTACGAAAATAAAACGCAAAAAAATCAACCGGATGGTTGATTTTTTATCGCCTACTATAATATGCAGTGTCAATCCCTCGCTGCGCTAACCAATGGTACGTTTCACCTTTTACAACAAGAGGTACAGATTGTAACTCTTCTATCGTCTTCACGCCAAGAGCTGTCATAATAAATTTTAAATCTGTATGTAAAAGATCAATTTCATCCACTAAATTCTCAACACCATCTTGCATTAAAATACGTAAAAAGTATCCAGCAAACGCAGTTGTATTCGCCCCTAATGCGATTGCCTTCGCCACGTCAAGTGCTGTTTGTATACCCCCAGATGCAATAAAAGAGAGGTTATTATTTGTAGAGGTTGCTTCAATAATCGAGGTAGCTGTTTGTATGCCCCAGTTATTAAAATAAGAAAGCATTCGCTGTCTTCTTTCATTTTCAACAGCAGCAAAATTCGTACCACCTTGTCCGCCAATATCAATTGCTGTTATACCTATATTCGCTAACTGTTGTACTGTTTCCTTACTCATTCCAAAACCGACTTCTTTTACGATGACAGGTACTTTACTTTTTAAAACTATTTTCTCAATCCGCTGAAGTACACCAGTAAAATCACGGTCTCCTTCTGGCATCGTTAACTCCTGTATGACATTTAAATGAATTTGCAGTGCATTCGCTTCGATCATATCAACGGCACGCTCTGCCTGTTCGACAGTTGCCTCACTTCCTAAGTTTGCGAAAAAAATCCCATTCGGATTTACTTTCCTAACAACTTTATACGAAGCCGCTTCACTTTCATCTTTTAAAGCTGCCATTTGCGAACCTACAGCCATAGCAAGGTTATGATGTTTCGCTACATATGCTAATTGCTCATTAATATGTAATGTTTGCTCTCCTCCACCACCAGTCATCGCATTGATAAAAATCGGCGAACTTAGTGAAAGTTCGCCGATTTTTGTTTCACATGTTATAGTGTCATRACTTGAATTTGGCAAGCTTTGATGCACAAAATCAATATCATGAAAGCCATGCGTACGAGACTGACCAGTAGAAAGAGCATATTCAATATGATCTAATTTACGTTTTGCCCTTACCACTTGTACCCCTCTTTATTTCTTTAATTTTTTCAGTTGTTCACCAATAATATCACTTAACTGGAAAGTAGCAGAATCAGCATTTGGCTCATATTGGCTATAATCTTCTGTTACATTATTTTCTTCAAGCGTTTCTTTTATGCTTAAAGAAATACGTTTTTCTGCTACATGGACTTCAAGTACTTTCACTTTTACTTCTTGTCCCATTTCCAATACTTCACTTGGATTTTTCACGTGACGATTTGCAATTTGAGATACATGCACAAGCCCTTCAACACCAGGTAAAATTTCAACAAATGCACCGAATGTAACAAGGCGTTTTACTACTCCCTCACGAATATCTCCAGCCTTTATTTCGCCAGCAACATTTTCCCAAGGTCCCGGCTGAGCTGCTTTAATTGATAAAGAAATACGTTGCGTATCAGCATCAACAGATAACACTTTTACCTTTACCTTTTGACCTTGCGCTAATACCTCAGAAGGTTGCTCTACACGTTCGTGTGAAATTTGTGAAATGTGAACTAAACCGTCCACACCACCAACGTTAACGAAAGCACCAAAATCCGTTAATCGTTGTACTGTTCCTTCAACAATATCCCCTTCTTTTAACGAAGAGATTGCTTCTTTTTTCTTAGAATCTAGTTCTAGTTCTACTACCGCTTTATGTGAAAGAATAACACGATTTTTTTCACGGTCTAATTCAACAATTTTCACCGCTAATGTTTTTCCTTTATAGTCAGCAAAGTCTTCTACATAATGTACCTCTACAAGTGAAGCTGGGATAAAACCACGAACACCAAGGTCCACAACTAACCCACCATTCACGATATCTTTTACCGTAACATCAAATACATGACCAGAATCAAATTTTTCTTGTAATTCTACCCACGCTTTTTCTGCGTCAACAGCTCTCTTAGATAAAACAAGATCATCATCTTCTAATTTAATAATTTTCAATTCAAGTGTTTGATCTAATTCTACAACATCGCTTGCTTTTTCAATATGAACGTTAGCTAATTCACTAATCGGAATTACGCCATCTGTTTTGTATCCAACATTTACAAGAACTTGTTTCTCTTCAACTTTCGTTACAGAACCTGTAACAACGTCACCAACTTGTAATTCTTTTGAATTCATAACTTCTTCATTCATTTTCTCTACCATGGAAATACCTCCCTACAGAATTGACAAAGCATTTTTATGTATATACGAAATGAAAACAAATGTTTTCATTTGCATGTTTAAGAATTTATCATCACATATTCTGTTTCAATACAGTTCACAAGAAACTATATTAAATCTATATAAATAGTATACAGCAAAATCATCTTGAAGAAAGTATGATTTGAAATATAATAGCGAATATATTCTGACAGTTTTTCCCCTCTGTAACTAACTTCTTACAAATTAGCCCATTTGTCAAGAAAAGAGGCTTATAATTAACTTATCCTTTACATTTCAAAAAAAAAAAAAAAAAGAAAGAGGATAGTCCTCTTTCTTTATTTCGCAAATACTCCTGAAACAATACCCATAATTTTTTGGACAACTTCTTCAATTGATAAAGAAGTTGTATCTAATTCCAATGCATCATCAGCTTTTTTCAAAGGAGAAACTTCGCGTTCTGAATCTAATTTATCACGCCTAGCAATTTCTTCTTTTAACTGCTCTAAATTAGAATCGAAACCTTTATTCATATTTTCTAAATGTCTTCTTTCCGCTCTTTCTTCTACAGAAGCAAGCATAAAGATTTTCACTTCAGCATCTGGTAGTACATGTGTACCAATATCACGGCCATCCATTACTACGCCGCCTTTTTTAGCTAATCCTTGTTGACGACGTACCATTTCTTCACGAACAAGACGATGCTTTGCTACAATAGATACGCGATTCGTCACATCTGGCGTACGAATCACCTCAGAAACATCTTGTCCATTTAAAAATACAAGTTGTGTATTTTCCCCTTGCTGAAATTCAATATTTACATTTTTTACGACTTCCATTAACTTTTCTTCATTTTCAATATCCACTTTTTGTTCAAGGGCTGCATATGTAATAGTACGGTACATTGCGCCTGTATCAATGTAAACATATGAAAGTTTTTTTGCAACAACTTTTGCAACTGTACTTTTCCCAGCAGCCGCTGGACCATCTATAGCAATCGAAATTCGTTTATCCATTGTAACACCTCATTTTTCACTTATAAAACAAAACGAAAAGCAGGTATTCTCCCCCTGCTTCTTCTCATTTGCCTCACGTCATTAAATCCTCAATAATTGTAGCATAATCCATCATAGAAGAAAATGAAAACTACTTATTCACCTGTAAGATTTCCGCCTTATTTTTCGTGACGACACCTTCGTAATAAACAATTTTCGATAAATATTTCACTGAAGATTTATGTATAAAAAGCAGTTGGACGACAGAAAGAAAAATAAATTGAATCAGTAATATACGAATTATAATTTTCTCCACTTTTTTCAAAAAAACTCACTCCTTCCCTCTCTACACTTACACATCTACTCTCATAAATTTCGATAAACAAAACCTAACCTAATAACCACTTACCGGAGCACACTTAAAGTAATTTATTTTATTGTCATTTTCTAAGCATACTTTTATACATTTTCATTGTCGAATTTACTCAAAACATGTTATGTTCTAAATGTATTTTTCAACTTGAAAGGGGTATAAGCATTGAAAAGAATCCTAGTTTTACACACAGGTGGAACAATTGCAATGGAGGAAGATAAAGAAACTGGGGTCGTACAACCAGGTAAAAAGAATCCTCTTTTAAAATTTATTCCTGATTTAGAAGGCGATGTTGATTTAATTGTCGAAGATGTGTTCCATCTTCCATCTCCTCACATGACTCCTAGCGAAATGCTACAATTGCAAGTCATCATTGACGAAAGAGTAAAACAAGACGATATTCACGGCGTAGTCATCACGCATGGTACCGATACATTAGAAGAGACAGCTTATTTTCTTGATTTAACAGTTCAAGCAACTATCCCAATCGTTGTGACAGGGGCAATGCGTTCTAGTAATGAATTAGGTGCCGATGGTCTATATAATTTCTTATCAGCTGTAAAAGTTGCTAGTAGTAATGAAGCTGCTGAAAAAGGCGTTCTAGTCGTATTAAATGACGAAATACATTGTGCTACAAATGTAACAAAAACGCACACAAGTAATGTCGCGACCTTCCAAAGTCCACAGTACGGACCAATTGGCATGGTAACAAAACGTGGTGTTGTTTTCCATCATGCTTTAGTGCATCACGAAACATGCACAGTACGACAGATTTCTAAAAACGTTGTCGTTCTAAAAGCATACGCAGGTATGGATGATACATTATTATCAGCAATCGAAACACTACCAGTAGACGGAATTGTTATTGAAGCACTTGGACAAGGTAATTTACCTCCAAGAACACTTCCTAGTCTAGGGCGATTAATAGAAAAAGGCATTCCAATTGTATTAGTTTCACGCTGCTTTAACGGTATCGTTCAAGACGTATACTCTTATGAAGGTGGCGGAAAACAATTAAAAGATATGGGCATTGTTTTCACCTACGGTTTAAACGCTCAAAAGGCGCGAATTAAATTACTAGTCGCACTAGAAAACACAAACTCTCACGAAACAATCCAACATATGTTTATGCACGATTAAAAAAAAAGCTGTCGAAGATTTCGACAGCTTCTTTTTATTCTTCTCTTGATGCAATGGTTTGCGCAATCGCATCTCCATGGAATCTACCGTTCTCGATAAATATTTCATTTGCGTTATTCCCCGCAGCAATTACACCTGCAATAAAAATATTTTCAGCGTTTGTTTCCATACTACCCTCTATATAAATCGGGCGCCCTGTTTCTTCATCAATCCGAACTCCCATTTTTGTTAAGAAGCTGTGGTCTGGATGGTAACCCGTCATAGCAAATACAAAATCGTTTTGAATTGTATTTGCCTCACCATCTACTGTATACGTCAACGTATGCTCAGTAATTTCTTTTACATGCGCATGGAAATGCATTTGAATTGTCCCATTTCGTACTAACGCCTCAAATTCCGGCAAAATCCACGGCTTAATACTTGGCGAGTATTCCCCACCACGGTATAGAACTGTTACACGTGCACCCGATTTAACAAGCTCTAACGCTGCATCTATACTTGAATTTTTACCACCTATTACAACGACATCTCGATCAAAATAAGGGTGTCCTTCTTTGAAATAATGAGCTACTTTCTCAAGTTTCTCACCAGGTACATTCATATAATTCGGATTATCATAATATCCAGTTGCGACAACAATGTATTTCGCAACATATATTTCTTTGTTTCCGTCACGCTTCGTCGTTTCAACTTTAAAAACATCACCATCTTTTTGAACTTGTTCCACTCGTTCAAATGCATTTACACGTATAGATTTACGCTTTACTACTTCACGATAATACGCAAGCGCCTGATTACGAAATGGCTTACGATTTTCTGTAATAAAAGCAACTTCACCAATTTCTAATTTTTCACTAGAGGAGAAAAATGTTTGATGAGTTGGATAATTATAAATTGCATTTACAATGTTTCCTTTTTCGATTACTAACGGATTTAACCCCACTTTTTGCAACGAAATCGCCGCTGCTAATCCGCATGGACCGCCTCCGATAATAATAACTGTTTCTTTTTGCATACTTAGTTCACTCCTAGTCTTCTACCTCTGCTCTATTTATATAAACAAGAAAAAACCTACTTACAGCAGTAGGCATCTATCTTTATTGTATTCATTTTTCATATATTTGTCATCTAAACGAAACATACATCCGATAGACATCTGCTAAAAACTGCTGAAATTTAATTCCTTGTTGCCCTAATACATTCTCAGGATCGATTTTCCGAGTAGGATCCAACGTTTTGTGTGACACAATAGCCTTTTTAGGATTTAAACCGAAATTTTGACATAAATAAGCGTGATACCACGTAAAACGAGTATACGCCTCCCAAAAGTTTACGTCGCCACCATAGCAGAGTTCAACCCCAATTGCAGCCTTATTCGCATCATAACCGAATAACTCATTATCCGTTGGCACATTGTATCGAACATGGTACGCAACTTCATTTATAGGGACAATTTCTAATATTGTTTTATCATCAATAAATGTATGCGCTGAAGCTTTCGGTTGTATTTCATTAAAGTAATCCCGATTTCCTATCGCATTGCTACCAGGGTTCCCCGTGTCATGACTTACAATAAATCTTACTTTTGAAAGAGGAATTCCTGGTCGTGAATTTCCATACCCAATATAGTTACGCTCTATAGGGAACATCGCCATTACTACCAACTCCCGCTCTAAAAAATTACCTTACTTCCTTATATATGTATTCGGTGGCAGTGTCCTTATGGCATATTTCTTATGCGAAGAGAACATCGAAAATATTTGATGTGAATACCATAAATAATACAATACTTACAGCCACTCCATAAAAACCGTAAAACCAAATACAATCTTCTTTCGTATCTAAACCGAAAAATTTATTTACCGATTGTAATAATGTGCCACGCTTGCTTTGTTTGTTTCGTAATACTTCCACTCGTTCTACAACATCTGCTGGCATCATAAATCTTTGGTCTACTGTCATTTTCATCATTTATCTCTCCTTAAAATCATTTCCGTTTTGCTTATCTAAGGAAAGTATAGCACGTTTGTTCGTGCAGAACAAGCGTTCTTTTTTATTTTTTATTCTATTTTTCACCAAACCAAGTAATAATTGTGAATATAAACGCGATAATTGGTCCAACTACAACTGCACCAAATATTAAAAACAATAATCCTTCGCCGAACACCCTAACGACACTTGTTTTTCGGGCTCTCTTAGCTCTTGCAAGTTCACCCTCTAACACCTTAACCTTTTCTTCTAATTGGTCTACTCGTTCCATTATTTCATTCCCCATATACAACACCTCATTTAATACTTCAACAAAAAAACGCGATTCCCTCGAAAGGAAATCACGTTTTCTCAAAACATTATATATTATACCCAACCTCTGAAGCGACTAGCCTCAGCCATTTTACGAACACCAATCATGTATGCAGCTAAGCGCATGTTCACTTTACGAACTTGTGATGTTTCATAAATTGAATCGAATGATTTTACCATTACTTTTTCTAAACGTTGTTCTACTTCTTCCTCAGTCCAGTAGTAACCTTGGTTATTTTGTACCCACTCAAAGTAAGATACCGTAACGCCACCAGCACTTGCTAATACGTCTGGAACAAGTAAGATACCACGATCTGTTAAGATTTTTGTTGCTTCTAATGTAGTTGGACCATTTGCAGCTTCAACCACAATTTTCGCTTTAATCTTATCAGCATTTTCTCCTGTAATTTGGTTCTCAATTGCAGCAGGAACTAAAATGTCGCAATCAAGTTCTAACAGTTCTGTATTTGAAATTGTATTATTAAATAGTTTTGTTACAGTACCGAAGCTATCGCGACGATCTAGTAAGTAGTCAATATCTAATCCATTCGGATCATGTAGTGCACCGTAAGCATCTGAAATTGCAATTACTTTCGCGCCTGCATCATGCATAAATTTAGCTAAGAAGCTACCCGCATTACCAAATCCTTGAACAACAACGCGTGCACCTTTAATATCAATGTCACGTTTTTTCGCAGCTTCACGAATACAAATTGTTACACCTTTTGCAGTCGCTGTTTCACGTCCGTGTGATCCACCTAATACAAGTGGTTTACCTGTAATAAATCCTGGTGAATTAAATTCATCGATACGGCTATACTCATCCATCATCCATGCCATAATTTGTGAGTTTGTAAATACATCTGGAGCCGGAATATCTTTTGTCGGACCAACAATTTGGCTAATTGCTCGTACATAACCGCGGCTTAATCTTTCTAATTCACGGAAAGACATCTCACGTGGGTCACAAATGATTCCACCTTTACCTCCACCATATGGTAAATCAACAATACCACATTTTAAACTCATCCAAATAGAAAGTGCTTTCACTTCATTTTCTGTTACGTTTGGATGGAAGCGAATTCCACCTTTCGTTGGACCAACAGCATCATTATGTTGTGCACGATATCCTGTAAATATTTTAACAGTCCCGTCATCCATACGAACTGGAATTTTCACTGTCATCATACGAATTGGTTCTTTCAATAATTCATATACTTCGTTTGGATAACCCAATTTTTCTAATGCTTCATTAATTACAATTTGTGTTGAATTTAACAATTCAAAATGTTGTTCCCCTTGTTGTTGTGTTTTCGTTTGAGTTCCCTTTTCGGCTACCATAGTAAGTAAACCCCCTGTAATTTCACTTGTTTAGTAAACCTTCATTGCCTAGTATACACCGTTAAATTTGGAATGCAATAGAAAACGCTAACAAATATATACAAACTATTTTGTATTGCAAGCGTTTTCACTATTATTATAGTCCTTTTATTGCTTTTAGAAAAGTAAAATACTTAAATATTTAAATATTTTTTATTTTCATCAAAATACATTCGATAAAACAATTATTTCATCAAGAAATACTGATTACATTTTAACATACAGATCGGCTAGTCTTGTTACCTACACTTCGTTTTATAGATTTTAGATTTTCAGCTGA
Organism: Bacillus sp. 05T21; assembly: GCF_056396785.1. Classification (NCBI taxonomy): domain Bacteria; kingdom Bacillati; phylum Bacillota; class Bacilli; order Caryophanales; family Bacillaceae; genus Bacillus; species Bacillus sp. 05T21. Next base: position 174,185 of record NZ_JBFTMD010000002.1, read on the forward strand.
ATAAAAATAAAACCTCAAGCTACGTTACATTAGCTGAGGTTTTGTTTTTTCACAAAGTAATTGTATATTTGTTCAATCGCTTGAGAATCCATTAATTCTTTACCATATTCCATTACGCGGTAAATTGTTGCTGTTGACGGATTACCGTACTCCGCTAAAATAGCTATAAAATCCGCCTTCAATAATTGAAATTGCTCTTCTTCTTCTATCCAAAGATAAAAACGATCATCCCACGTATACAACTTCCCATCAGTTACACCAAGGTTATATAAGCGATTTGACAAATTGATTACATCATCTAATGTAGCAAACTCGTAAAGTATATGTTCACTTTCATCAAGAGTCACTTGCATTTCAATAAACTCGTCACGGAACTCATCTTCTGTGTCCACTTCGTGATTTTCTTTTGTTACAATTACAACCATACCTTGAGCTTGTAGAGAAAATACTTCAACAGCAATCGGTCCATCCGCTTCAAACCCTAATTCTGTATTTGCTTCTTGCATCATATCACGGAATAGTTGCTGTACTTTCGGTGCATTTCTCCACAAATCTTCTTTCGTTAATCCTCGTTCAGATAAATCATCAAATGTTAGGAAAATTTTAATCTTATTATAATTTAAACGTTCCAGTCTCATCTCATACCCTCCCTACGTAACCATTGCATCTAATTTTTATTATATGAAATAGAAAATAGATGGTTCTTTTCGAACGACTATTCCGACATCTTTAACCATCCATCCCATTCTTCTTTCGTGTTACCAATTAGGATATTTTGAAGATTTAATTGATCTCCAATACCTTTTCTTCCTATAAAACCACCAGAGATGTTTTCATTTTTTTCTTGTAACAAGTCAATAAATTCTACTGCCTCTTCAAGTTCTCGTTCATCATCAAAAGATATAAACAAATATTTAGGTTGTAATTGTTCAATAGCTAGTAAAATACCTTCTTCATCTAAACTTGTCCCCATATACATTGTTTGATATCCTTTTAGTCGTAAATACGTCGCGAAAATAAATCCTTTTAATATATTATTTTCTAAGACGAAAACTTTGTTAACGGAAGAATACACCGACGCATTATGATAGATCATTCCTAAACGTGTTTGTAAGAATGATACAACATATTTGAATTGCGACATTGTAATCTCATTATTACTTTTTAAAGTTAACAACTTGTTTGCCACTTGAAGAATGATGCTTGCAACAACCTTTTCCGTTGAATATATACTAAAAACCTCGTTTAATAATGCAGAAATTGTAATTTCATCAAATTCTAACAAAGCTTGTAGTATATCGTCCACTAAAACAACTTCTGTATCAGTAATTTTTTCTTTTTGAACGTTGTTCTGCAACCGATTCCCTTCTAATAACTGAACTGCTTGTCCAATCATCATCCCCTCAGAAACTTTGTTCATTAACCATTTCAAAATATGAATATGCTCTTCTGTATATAAACGATGCCCCGCACGATTTCTCTTTGGGGCAATAATATGATAGCGTCTTTCCCATGCGCGAAGTGTACTCGGTTGAATTCCGAGTATATTTGAGACAGCTTTTATATTATATTTTCCATTTGAATTCGGCATTATTTCCCTCCGCATAACGTAATGATATGTGTTTGGGAAGGTGCCCGAAAACGAAGAGGGAACAATGTTGTTCCATACCCATTGCTAACAAAGAGAGTCGTATTAGAATGCTTATATACGCCACCCTTTAAATACTTTTCAGATGGAAGCAACCGAATCTGGCCTCCATGTGTATGTCCACTTAATACGAGCGAAATTTGTTCATTACCAGACATTTTCTTTATTATATCTGGGTTGTGACTAATTAAAATGCGAAAACCTTCTTCTTTACAATCAGACAACGCTAAATCTAAACGATCTCGTTCTAATCCAACATCATCGATACCGAGTAAGCAAATTTTCTCTCCTAATTCAGACTCAAATACAACTCTTGTATTATCTAATACCTTCACATTATTTTCTATTAATAAAGCATCTAATTCGTGATATTCAATTTCATAGTCATTATTTCCCCATACAAAATATACAGGGGCTATTTCTCTTAACTTTTGAATATTTAAAGAGATTTGCGATAAAGGTACTCCTTTTTCAGCTAAATCACCGCCAATAATTACGATATCTGCTTTTCCTTTCACTCGTTCAATTAGCGAGCTAGAAATGATCCTTCTATGAATATCCGAAATAAAAAAAACTTTAACTTTTTGAAAACTTTCCGGAAATTCTTCGAATACTAAAGTATGTTCCAACACTGTATTACGCATCGCTTCTTTATACATTCCAAGAAGACATACAAAACCAATGCATATGAGAGTACATAATAATATAATCCATGACATATATTTTTTACTCTCCCTCCTCGTAAAGTATAGTCCTTAATTTTATGTGGAGCTATATATCACTCATTTAGCTAGCTCTCATACTTCGTGGACTTATCTTTTATAGGAATTTTCAATTCTTGTCCTACCTTCACTTCGTCTTCTTGTAAATCATTATACTTTTTTATTATTTCTATCCCATCTTCATCTGAGAAATATTGCTTCGCTATACTTTCTAAAGTTTCTCCATCTTTCACAACATGAGTTGCTACTTTCTCAGACTGCTTCTTTGATTCAGTCTTAGCGGAATCAAAGAAAATTACTTCAAACGCACTTTTCTCAGCATTATTACTATCACTTTTTACCTGTATATATTTATCCGTATACCATAGGATACTAATAGGTAACAATATGAACAAAAATGTTAACACTCGGACGAAAATGTGATTCATTTTAAACTTTGGTTTGTTCTCTTTATTTCTATGAATTTCACTACGCGGCGGTAAACTTTCATCTTCTTCCACTTGCTCAACTTCTAACTCCTCTTCAAAATCAGGAATTCGTTTTCTCATGTTGTTCACCACCACCTTCCATTTATTTTCTTAATTGGAGCCCCATTATAAAATCAACAAGAAAGTGTGCAAAGATTGTTATAAACAAATTTCCTGTCCACTCGAATACATAACCAAAAACAAAACTAATAAAGCAGACGAAACAAAACAAAAAAGGCTTCGTTATATACCGAATATGTAACACAGCAAAAATTAAACTCGCTATTACAATTCCGAAATGAGTCTGCACTACCCCTCTAAATAAAAACTCTTCCGCAAAACCAATAATAAACGTGATAACGAGTAAATGCATGACAGAAATCCCTTGAAACATTCTATCGTTAATGCCACCATCATCAAACCAAGATTCTGGAAACACTCGCATTGCAACATAATCTAATAACACAATACAAATCGCTAACAAGCTACCTATTAAAAGTATAGAAACCGGTTCCCATTTCCATAAACTGTAAACTTCTCTTTTATCTTGAAATAATATATATGCTAGTAAACAACCGATACCAATAATGATTAGTTGTGTTATGTAGAGATTCAGTCTTATTTCTCTCGGACTCATATCTTCAACATTATGCCTTTGAATGTTCATCATTCCTCCATCTTTCCTAGGCCGAAAAGCTTTTGTAACTCTGTTTCCCAATTATAGTCGAAAACTAACTGTTGCGCTCGTCTTTTTTTATAATCCGTTTTTGTAATACCACAGTAATCACAACAGTTTTCTATCTCTTTTTCTTTTCTATAACCGAATTGTTGTAATAAATATTCACGTCTACATCCTTGAACTTGTATCCATGACTTCATATTTTCTAGCTCACTATATTTATTACGTATTCTCACTTCCACTTCCGCTATTAATCTGTGCATTATTTCATCTGACAAGCTCTCTAGCATGAGAGTTCGCTGTTGTATGATTCCAAGATGTTCGAGATGATAACGTGTAAAGCGCCAATACTGTTCATTAAATCTTGCTGCATTATAACAAATTTCTTCTACATCTTCTAATGGTAATACTTTCGTTTGAAACATTCTTTCTTGTAGTAACGAAAATAAAAATTGTATTTGCGATTTACTTGGTAATTCATCTTCAATGATTGAAATTGGCAAATCGTGATCCAATGGACTACATAATAAAATGGCTATACTCAATTCTCCATCTCTTCCCGCTCTTCCAATTTCTTGTAAATAGGAAGCTACATTTGTCGGATATTGAAAATGAATAATATATCTTGTATTCGCCTTATTTACCCCCATCCCAAAAGCACTTGTACATATTACAATTTGCAACTGGTCATTCATAAACTGTTGTTGAATTAACATACGCTCTTCATGTTCCATACCACCATGATAAAAAGCTACACCTGTAATTCCTTTTCCTCTTAAATACTCGGTTAAACGCTCTGTCCAGGCCCTACTTGAACAATAAACAATACCAGGCCCTTGCAAATACATTACATGCTCAAAAAGCGCCTCTTTTTTTTCTTCTATTGTTTCCACAAATTGCACTTCCATCGCAATATTTGGACGATCAATTGAGTACACATGCTCAGCAATATTTTTTAGATTTAAACTTTCCGCTATATCTCGCAGTACATCCTTTGTCGCAGTTGCTGTTAATGCTAGTACTGTCGGAGATCCGATACTCTCAATTACTTTATCTAATTTTTTATAATCTGGCCGAAAATCATAGCCCCATTGTGAAATACAATGCGCTTCATCTACGACAAATAATGAAATATGAATTTTTTTCAATTCTCTTATTAGAAGTTCCGACTGCAACATCTCTGGTGATACGAAAACAAATTTATAAAAAGATAGCTTTTTCATTGCTTCTCTTTTTTCAATTAACGTCCGAAAACTATTCAATGCAATAACTCGATTTTTCACGACATACTTTAATTGCGTAACTTGGTCTTCCATTAAAGATAATAATGGTGATACAACAAGCACCGTACCCTCTTGCAGAAGCCCCGGAAGTTGATAACACATTGACTTTCCCCTTCCAGTCGGAAGCATTGCTACAACATCTTTTCCTTCCAATAAGTCCGTAATAACTCCTTTTTGCCCCGGACGAAATTCAGAATATCCAAACCACTTATATAAATATTCCTCAAGCTTCATTTATACCCTCCATCCGTGCCAATACAAGACGTACTTCAAAATAAGAGATTTCCTCTCCAACCGCTTGCTTCAACACACGCAATTTACGTGTTTGTAATGCCTCAATTACTTTTGTTACTTTTTCCATTTTTTCTTTTTCCATAAACATTTCAATAGAAAATTCTTTTTCTCGTAAAGCAATTTCTACAAAATGGTCTTCTATCGTGGCAACCTTCAAATTCCGAATTGTTGCTATTTCTTCTAAAGAGCGTCCTTGTCTCCAAAGATTATATGTTTTTTTCGTTGATAAACTAAATAAATCAGCTTTCTCATTTGGATACGATATAATTTCAGCTAATAATGGAAACTCGTTTTCTTTATTGCGAACTTCTTGAATAAGGAAATGAATTGTACCCCAAAATAAAAAATACACTCGAAATATATCTTGTTTCGTAATTTCCGCTAATTGTTGTAAAGTACACCCAATACGTTTATACCCAGTTAACCGATATATTACGATCGTCGCCTCTACTGGATTATTTTTTTGTAAAAGAGTATGCATTTCCTTCCATAATCTTTTAGCCAATTCACTTCTCATATACGGTATTCCAGTGAGAAAACGTTTCACCCACATCATTATTTCTGTATCCTGTTGAATTGGAATAAATTTCGTATTCGCCTGTTGTAAATTCGAAATGGTTTGAACGATCAATGATAATCTCTTCCAAAACGTTTCACCTATTTCACCATAGTGTAAACCATTTAAATATGTGGGAAAGGCAAAGTCACCTTCCCATTTGTTTAATTGCACGTTACCAGCAGTCGTTAACACATATGTATTATCATGTATACCTTGAACTAAATCCGTTTGTAACAACTTTGCAACTTCTTGATCATAATCAGCTCTATTTAATGACTTATAAATCCCAAACAAAAAAGAAATTTGAAACATATTCCCATCTTGTAATGTTTGCGACGATCTCTTTCCTTTTAGTAAATAATAAATTGAAGAAACGGTTCTTTCACCATTCAATTGTTTTAAACAATATAATAAAGTATATTGTAGCTGCATTACCGCTTCCACCTCTCAGTCTAACTTCATTCCTTTTTCAATACGATTGCACATTAACTGCTATTCATTCAACTTATCATATTCACACTACATGCTTTTATATATTCTATTGTATCAAACGAAATAACATTTAAGTATTTTGAAAATCTTATGAAATACTTCAAAAATAAGTTGACACTCTAATTGATAAGCATTATCATTATAATTTTATGTTGAAAAGTTTTAAAAACCGTTTTACAATAAGATTATAATTTTTTGGCGAACTTTTCACATACATATTATCAGGAGGGAAAAAATATGGCAAAATATACAATCGTTGACAAAGATACTTGTATTGCATGCGGTGCTTGTGGTGCTGCTGCACCAGACATTTATGACTATGATGATGAAGGCATTGCATTTGTAACATTAGACGATAACCAAGGTATCGTTGAAATTCCAGATGTATTAATTGAAGATATGATGGATGCATTCGAAGGTTGTCCAACTGACTCAATTAAAGTTGCTGACGAATCATTTGATGGCGACTCTTTAAAATTCGAATAGTCTTTTATTAACTTCAAAAAATCCCCCTCATAAGTATGAGGGGGATTTTTTGCACTCTTTTTCATTCTCACTAACAAAAAAACCATTAGCAGTTACGCTGCCAATGGTTTAATATTTTTAAGCATTTTTCATTTTTGCAAATACCCATACTTTCAAGCGTGAAAATAATGCTACAAATACAATTGTTACAACAATTCCTTTAATTACATTAAACGGTAATATCGCCGTTACAATAGTTTGTCGCATAATATCACTAGACATAGCTGGTGAATTTAAAAACCAAGTGTACGCTGGTAAAATAATAAAGTAGTTTAACACACTCATAATAACTGTCATAGTAATTGTACCTAACATTAATCCTGTCGTTAAACTTTTTACTGTGCGATACTTTCGGAATAAGAATGCTGCTGGACCAATAAATAAACATCCCGCTATAAAGTTTGCTACTTCTCCTACTGGTACTCCCGTTAAACTTCCTTGAATTCCGTAATGCAAAATATTTTTTATCGCTTCTACAATTACACCTGCAATTGGACTAAAAATTATTGCCGCAATTAAAGCTGGCACATCACTAAAATCAATTTTTAAAAATGGCGGAAGCCCTGGGAATGGAAAATCCAACATCATTAGTAAATACGCAATACTACTTAGCATCGCTACACTCACCATCTGCACTACACTGTTTTTTTGTTTCATCTTTCTCTCTCCTTTTCCATCGATCTTCTCATGGAAAGTGGAAAGGTTCTGCTATGCCTATTTTTCATAGAACGAAAAAACCCTTTGTGATTTACACAAAGGGAGAATTTTAAGGCACATCAAACAGACGTTCAAATACTTATCTTTTTTGAACGCTTGAACCTCCATCTTCTCCCATCCAGACTGTACTGTCGGCTTTGGAATCACACCAAATCCTGCCTTAACGGCTCGCGGGCTTAGAACGAAATTATTAACTGTTCATCACCGCCGGTCGGGATTTTCACCCTGCCCCGAAGATAGACCGATATTCTATTTTCCACTTCATTATACAACAACATGATCGTATTGTGAACAAAAAAAATGTAACTTACTAAAAATAAGTTATTAATTTTATATAATTAAAGAAACGATCACTATATTTTACAATACAACCCATATTTTTTATAATTCGGTATTTCTCCTATGAATCCCCCTAGTCATATGTCGTCAAAAGTGATAAGATGTTGAATTGTTAAGATAAGAACATTTTCTGAGTTATGGAGGAAATGTCATGAAGAAAGATAAAAGACACTCTATTCGAGAAGCAATGAAAAAGAACTTAAGAAAAGAATACTTTTATTTGAAAAAAGAATTACTTTTCTACTGTCCAATTGATCTAGGCACATTCTCAAGAGAGACATACTACGCTACTTTTGACCAAGATGGCATAAGTATTTATCAGTATGATAAAAAAACAGAAAGTAAATTAAAATTGTGTGAGCGTCATCCATGGAAGAGTTGGAATAAGGTAAAAGTTGATCACTATTTAACAACTTCTCAATTTATTTTCCAAGGTGAGCGAAACTGGATTTTATCCCTTTTCCAAAAAGGAAAAGAAGCTCAAAAAATAATTGAAGAACATACATCTTTACAAACGGAAGTTGTTTCCCGTCCGTTTTCCAAGAAACTTCCTGGCTTCCGTTCTGATACACCATTGAATAAATACATCGGTAGCATTTGTTACACTGCACTTATTGCATTTTTATTAAAATGGATGATTCCATTTCAAGCACCACAAATCGCCCTGTATTCTCTTTCAATTGGCTTTATGCTTCTTGGTTTACTTTGTCTTACAATTGGTCTAATCGAACCAACTATCGTACTATTTCGGACAAAAGAAAAAACAAGAACAAAAGTCTTTTACTTATATAGCTACTTAGCTATTACTGGATTTATATGTGTCTTTATTTTTTGGTAAAAGAAGCCGTCCCAAAAGATCTTTTGGGACGGTTTTTCGTTAAGGATAGGTTGCTCTTACTGTCGCATTTTATTATTAGTCGACATTTCTTGTCGAAATGTCGATATAATTTCATTTACTATCGCAATCTTAAATAAGAAGAAAATAAATTTATTCAAAAGTTATGCTTTTGGGACGTTGCCTTTACTTGACGTATAGTTGTTGGTTCGGATAGATTTGCTCTTGTCGCAATCCATTCCTCACTTTAATTTCCTCAACTGTCATACTAAATTTCCGGGCAATACCCACTAAAGTATCACCTTTTTGTACAATATATAGTGATGATGACACAACTTGATTTTTTTGTTCATTTAAAACAAGCAACGGATTCATCGCATTCCTTTTCTCCATCGTCCATCTCCCTTGATGCACTTCTAAATGTAAATGCGCTCCTCGCGATTCTCCTGTATTCCCTACCTCTCCAATTAGCTCTCCTTTTGAAATGTTATCACCTTGAACTACATATCTCTTATTTAAATGCGCATAAACAGCCTCATATTCTCCATGTTTAATAAACACAACATTTCCATAACTACTTGAAAAATAAGACTTTGTCACCTTACCATTTTGAATAGCTGCAACAGGCGTTCCAATTGGCGCAGCTATATCAATACCATAGTGTTTCCCATGTCTTGTCCCAAAATAATCACTTATCTGCCCATCAACAGGCCATATCCACTGATTCCCTTCAGCGTAAACATGTAATTGAGATAAAAATAATACACTCAATATCACCACGCCACATTTTAACGCTTTCATATACATCCTCCGTTTTCTAATAACCGTCATACCTTCTCTATTGTGGGATATTACAGAAAAAAGTATACAAAAAAAAGAAAGTGTATTACTCCACTTCCTTCTCTTCTTTATTACGAAAAACAAGTGCACTGCGGTTATATTCCACATCTTTCACTTGTAAACGCGCATTTATTACTCTAGCAAGCGCAAATAAATAATCAGATAACCTATTTACATACTTTAGAACAATTTCATTGGTTTCTCCTTCTTTTTGCAATGACACTATACAACGTTCTGCTCTTCTTATAACTGTACGTGCAATGTGTAGTGCAGCCGATATCTCGCTACCGCCTGGTAAAATAAAACGCTCTAAAGGCGGCGCTCCTTCTGTATACGAATCAATTCGACTCTCTAAATACTCGACCATCTCTATCGTTACTTTATAAGGGATTTTCTTCTCTACTATTGCTAAATCCCCTCCACAATCAAATAGTTCATGTTGAATATTTTCAAGTTCGTTATAAATGTTACGAAAACATTCCTCTTGTAATTTAGACATGGCATATCCGATATGAGAATTCGCCTCATCAATTGTTCCATAAGCTTCTACACGTATATGATCTTTATCCACTCGGCCACCTATGACACTCGTTTCCCCTTTATCACCTGTTTTTGTATAAAGTTTCATTTCATTATGACACCTCTCTTTTTATTTTCATTCTGATTATTAAAGAAAAAAACTCTACCATTCTTTATTTAATTGCACTTACAAAAAAATAAAAAACAGTAAAGCTTTTATTCATGATCAACTTTTTAAAAACATATATATCTAAATTATACGATTTGGTAAATATACAGAGAATGTAGTTCCTTCTCCAACGACACTTGATACAAAAATCTTCCCTTCATGACCTTGAACAATATTTTTAGCAATCGCAAGCCCGAGTCCTGTTCCAATTTTTTTCCCGCGAGTTCTCGCTTTATCAGCTTTATAGAATCGATCGAACAAGAACGGAATATCTTCTTCTGGAATACCAACACCTGAATCTTGCACTTCGAAAGTAAGGCCACTATTTTTCGTATTAATTACAAGTGTAACATGTCCACCTGCATTTGTATGACGGATTGCATTATCAATTAAATTCGTCAGTACCTGTTCCATACGGTCTGCATCAAACGGATATTGTGCAATTGGACTTTGGAAATCCACTGTTAATTGGACTTCTTTATCCTTTGCAATCCCCTGGAATTTACGGCCAATTTTTTCGACAAATGGATGAATATCTACTTCACCTATATGTAACTCTACATGTCCACTTTCCATACGGGCTAAATCTAATAACTCATTTACAAGTTTACCTAAACGAACAGATTCATCATAAATAATTTGAACAAACTCATTAATTTCTTCTTTCGTTTGCACAATATCATCTAAAATTGCTTCACTATATCCTTGAAGCATTACCATCGGTGTACGAAGTTCATGTGATACATTCGCAATAAAGTCTTGACGCATTTTCTCAAGACGACGCTCCTCCGTCATATCTCGCAATACTGCTACAGCTCCACGAATTTTTGTTTGATTGTAAAGCGGTGTCATAAGAACTACGTAGTTACCTTTTTGCAAATTAATTTCAACAACTTGTTGTTGCTCACTTTCTACAACGAGATGGAATAGTTCAACAAGTTCAGAAGGCAGTTTTTTAATTAACTCTACTTCTTTTTCTTCTTGCCAAACTTGTAAGAAGTTTTCTGCCGGTGGGTTGATAACAACGACTTCACCTTCTTGATTTAACGTAATAACACCATCTGCCATACTACTCAAAATGCTAGCTAACTGCTCTTTTTCTTGCTGCAGGGCATTCATATTAAACTTCAACTGTTTCCCCATTTGATTTAAAGCAGTTGCAAGCTCACCAATTTCGTCCTGCGACACCATAGGGGCTTTCGTATCAAATTTCCCGCGCGCTACCTCAAATGCAACCTCACGCATTTTACGAAGCGGTGCCGTAATTCGAGTAGATAAGAAAAATGCAAAGAAAGTTGTTAAAATAATCGCAATCCCGGCTGATAAGAAAATAAAATCAGTCGTTCTCTCCATACCTTGTATTGGAACTTGCAATGATTCATATACAAACACTGCACTTTGATTTTTTGACTGTACTGGTTTCCCGACGATCATAATATCATTTTCAGTATTTTTATTCTTCCTACTATTAGAAGCTTTTCTAATGTTATTTTTAATTTCTTTTTTGTCTTTAAATACAGCCGCTAATTCTTTATCTTCTTTTAAATTATCTATTGTTAGAGTAACTAACCCTTCTTGTTTCGGAGAAGAGGAAATCTCCTTACCATCTTCTACAATAATGATTCTTGAAAGTGGATCAGAGAATTTGTACGCGATATTCTCAATCGTTTTTACATCGGCACCTTCTTCAATTAACTCTGAAACACTAGTTGCAACTTTTTGAAGCCTAGCTTCACTCATATCAACATAATATGTTCTAAAAAACTGTGAAAGTAAAATCGCAACAAATCCAAGAACAAACGAAACGAGAAGTAATATGGTCATCCATAACTTCCCTACTACACTTCTCCAAAGCATCAGTCGTTCACAACCTCAAACTTGTAACCTACGCCCCAAACGGTAACAATCATCTTCGCTGCATCTGGTGATTGTTTACTTAACTTTTCACGTAAACGCTTTACATGCGTATCAACTGTACGTAAATCTCCGAAGAACTCATATTGCCATACTTCTTTTAACAATTGCTCACGGTCAAAAACTTTATCCGGGGATTTCGCTAAGAATAATAGTAATTCATATTCTTTCGGTGTTAAGTTTACTTCATTACCATCCGCTGTAACGCGGTGCGCATCATTATCAATTGTTAAATGAGGGAAAACAGTAACATCTTTCGTCGTTGTATCTTGTGTAAAGAATGTCGTTGGTACAGCACGGCGTAATACCGCTTTCACACGAAGTACTACTTCACGCGGGCTAAACGGCTTTACAATATAATCATCAGTTCCAACTTCAAACCCTTGTACCCTATTTACTTCTTCACCTTTTGCTGTCAGCATAATAATTGGCGTCGCTTTCTTCTCACGAATCCCTTTACACACTTCGATACCATCTTTACCAGGCATCATAATATCCAGTAGGATTAAATCATAATCATTTTGTAACGCCATTTCTAAAGCTGTATCACCATTATCCGCTTCTTCAATTGTGTATTGCTCTCTTTCTAAATACATCTTTAATAAACGACGAATACGATCCTCATCGTCTACAATTAAAATTCTTGATTCATTTTCCATTTCTACCCGCTGCGTACTTTTACCACAACGGTTTACACCTACCCTTCTACAATATAATGTTGCACCTATCCTCGTTTAATTAAGCATTTTTTAACGTTCCACTTCCCATATTATGCTTCACAAGAATAATAAAGTTTGTTCATTTTTTTTCCAAAACTATGTATTTTTTTTGAACAGTATATTTGGTCCTCGACATCATTTTACAGAATCAACCGCTACTTTGTCATGTTTTTCTCAAAAAAGAAGAAAATTTGACAAAAATAAAATAGGAAAGTGACATACACTCTCCTATTTTAGTTCTCTATGCATATGAATGTAAACCCGCGATAATTAAGTTTACTACAATAAAGTTAAACATAATGATTGCAAAACCAATCACTGCAAGCCAGGCGGATTTTTCTCCATGCCATCCTTTAGATAAACGTAAATGTAATACCGCAGCATAAAAGAGCCAAGTAATAAGCGCCCAAACTTCTTTTGGATCCCAACCCCAAAAGCGCGTCCAAGCGATTTGAGCCCAGATCATTGCAAAGATTAATGCTCCTAATGTAAACACCGGGAAGCCTATCGCAATAGAACGATATCCGATTTCATCTAATAAATCACTATTCGTATTCTTTACTAACGGCTGAAGTGCCGCTGACACTCGCTTACGTAAAACAAGTCTTAATACAATATAAAGTAGCGTTCCGACTAACACTGACCAAATAACAGTATTTAACTTTTTCGCATTTACAATCGCTGGAACTTCAACCGCCGGTTCTAATTTATTTTCTGTCATTAACTTCCCTTCATGCGGTCCAACTAAAGCAGGGAGATTATACTTCATTTCAACTTGTTGTTCATTTTTATCAATCCATTGAAACTTCGCTTCGTATTTCATACTAGAAAATACCGTTGTTATTCCAATAAACCCAACTGTACAAACAAGTGTGAAAACTACTGTCTCTAACCAAAATGTACGCTTACTTCTTGTTGATTGATCTACATTTTTCAGTAAATACATTATGCCTGTAATAAAACTAATTGCTAATATTGCTTGTCCCGCTGCCGCTGTCGTTACATGAATATGTAGCCAATTACTCTTTAAAGATGGGATAAGCGGCGAAATTTCTCTCGGGAACATACTTGCATAAGCGATTAATAAAAGAGCTACCGGTAAAGCAAATAAACCAATAATACTTACACTATATACAAAGTACATAATGATAAAAGCTCCCACAAGCATCATGCCAAAAAATGTACCAAATTCAAAAAAGTTACTAACCGGTGCATGTCCTGATGCGATCCATCTTGTAACAAAATATACTATTTGTGCAATAAATCCTAAAATTGTTATAGTTATACCTATATTTGCCCACTTGTTACCTTTTTCTTTAATTGCTCCTCCAAAAAATAAAGTTGCAATTAAATATAAGATAAACGCCGCGAACAGAAAATTACTACTTATTTGTACCATATCGTTTCCCCACCTTAACTAATTTTTTTCATTCATTTTATCGTGTGGTTGTGGAATCGCTGTTCCTTCTAGTACTCTTTCAATATCTTTCTTTAAGCCGAACCAATTTTTATTCGTATGGCCTGCAACYCACCATTCATCATTAACACGTTGTATCCAAATACGGCGATGGTTCCAATACATACCTTGAATCACACCAACCATAAATATAAATCCTCCAATCCCGAGAATCCAAAGCGTCAAATCTTTTCTTACTGTAAGAGCTGTTGCATTTTGCATTTCCACACCTGCAAATGACATTTTATATTTATTATTCCCGTCAGGCTCTATGTTTTGCTGAATACCGACGAAACTAACTTCACCATCTGGTGTTTCCGGGGTAAACATTTTAAAGACGAATGCAGGATTATTCGGTAATTTTGTTTTCGTATTCGGCCTTCCATTCTCATCAAAATAAAAATCAGGAAAATAGCTTAATAGTTCTAGAGAATACCCATTTCCTAAATCATATTTTTCTGTAGGATTCGCTAAATCTACTTTAATCGGTCCCAACTTTTGATTATTTTCTTTGTTTTGCAAATGGAAAGACATGCTTTTAAATTCACTTTCTTTGTAATCCACTTGATAAACAGCAAATTGATCAAATTTCAGTGGCTCATTCACTCGAATTTCAGCTTCTTTTACCTTTTCTAATTTTGGTTTTTGACCCGCTATATTTTCTCCTACCGCTTTATATAATACAGCATTTGTTTGGAAGTTTTTCGCAATCATTTTATCACCAACACGATCAATTGCTTCATCAAAAACTTCTTTATCCTTACTCTTATCATAAACTTCCTTGATAAACTTTTCGTTTTTCAAATAGTATTGACCTTCTGTTCCTGGTATTTCTTTCGTTTCACCGTCACGTAACCAAAGTGCTTCATCTACATACATACTCGGTAAAAAACGTAGCATTGCACCGAATAGAAAGATAATAAGACCAATATGGTTTACATATGGACCCCAACGTGAAAAACGTCCCTTTTCCGCTAAAACGTTCCCGTCTTCCACTTTCACATTATAATTACGTTTCTTTAAATTAATTTGAACTCGTTCTAAGTCACCTTCATGCGGCGTACCAGTCCCGTGCACTCTCTGTCTTTTCAAAAAACTTGGGTGTCTTTTCACCCCTTGTTTTTTTAAAGCTTTATAAAGAGGAATGACACGGTCTAAACTACATATAACAAGTGAAATACCAATAGAAGCAATTAAAATCATGTACCACCATGATCCATATAAATTATTAAATCCTAATTGATAGTATAATTGTCCTAAAAATCCATACTCGGTCTTATAATATTCAGCTGGTTCGATTCCTGGAGTTATGTACATTTCTTGGGGAAAGATAGTTCCTATTGCCGATGCAGCTAAAGTTATTACGATTAACCATACACCTACTTTTACAGAAGAGAAAAAACTCCAAATTTTATCGACTATCGTTTTTGTATGTGTGAGAGATCTCCGAGCACTCCCCTCATATCTCATATCCAATAATTTTATATTTTCATTACTTTCAAATGGTTTCCCACATGCTTCACAAAAAATGGTTCCTATCGGATTAACATGTCCACATTCACACTTAATTTCTTTCAAAGCTCTCACCGCCCTTTTATCTATATGTACTATTGTATATTCCAGCTTAGAGTTACCGCAATACTCAGAATTTTTAAAGCGAAGGCGCTATACGTAAGCACCTCTTATGTAAAGGCTTTCTTAATTATGGAGTGATTTTCTTTAAGTACTCTTCCAATTGTTCCTTCGTTTGCTCACCTATAATTTGCTCTACTACTTTTCCTTCTTTATCAATTAAAAAGGTTGTTGGTAATGGTCCCACTCCATATGTACCTATGATCTTTTGCCCTTTATCAATTGCAACTGGGAATTTCAAATCATATTGTTTCACAAAGTTCTTCACTGCGATATCCGTTTCATCTGCATCTAAGGCAATAATTTCAACGCCTTTTTCTTTATATTTCGGATATAACTCATTCATATAAGGCATTTCTTTTTCACAAGGTTTACACCAAGTTCCCCAAAAATTTAAAAATACACCTTTTCCCTTTAAATCTTTTAATTCAATATTCTTTCCTTCTAAATCAGTTACAACAAAGTTAGGTGCTTCTTTTCCAATTTGCATTTTCTCTTTATCAGTAAAAAATCCTTGATATAGCGTAAACCCTACCGCACCGCTTAAAATGAGCAAAATGATAACACGAAATAATAAGCGATTTTTTTTCATGTTGTCTCCCCTCTCTTCGACGAGTGATAAATATATGTATTTTTTAATAAATCACCAGCGGAGCATTCCACTGGTGAAAGTTTCACAATATAGATTAGCGAGGCTTTGTAGAAGCCAATGCACGTAATTGTTTCACCTCATGTGGTGTTAATTCTCTTGCATCACCAGGACGCAAGCTACCCACTTCTAAAAAGGCATAACGTTCACGTTTTAATTTCATTACTTTACAATCTAACGCTTCAAACATGCGGCGTACTTGACGGTTACGTCCTTCATGAATCGTTAATTGTACAATCGCCATCTCTTTACGCTTGTCCCAAGAAATAATTTTCACTTGTGCTGGTGCTGTTTTCCCATCTTCTAATACAACACCTCGTTCTAACATGCGAATTTTATCACCTGTTAATGGCCCTTTAATTTTCGCAACATACGTTTTTTCAACCTTATATCTCGGATGCATTAATACATTTGCAAATTCACCATCATTTGTCATCAATAATACGCCAGACGTATCATAATCTAAGCGTCCTATTGGGAATAAACGTTGTCTAATTTCAGGGAAAAAGTCTGTTACAACATTTCTTCCTTTATCATCTGATACACTTGAAATTACACCAGTTGGTTTATATAGTAAAAAATAAACAGGTTCTTCTTTTTCAAGAGGGATGTTATTTACTTCCACTTTATCTTGAGGAGTTACTTTTGTTCCTAACTCCTTCACTATTTTCCCATTAACTTTCACTTTCCCTTGCTGAATTAATTCCTCAGCCTTTCTTCTCGATGCAATACCTGCTTGCGCAATCACTTTTTGTAATCGTTCCATTTCTTTTTTTCACCTCAAATTTATCTTACCTTACATTAGAAAGACTTGGCAACCGCCTAAGCTTTATGCCATTTACTTCGCCTACCTTTAACAACATAGCAATGATAATAAACGTATAAAGGCTATATCACGTTTTCACCCTTTATTATTATTTACACTTTTTCATGTTGTCCACGATAAAAGTTCACCATTTTGTCAAAAATACCGCATAAAAAAACCACTATTAAACTACACGTTAATAGTGGTCGTATACGTATTATAAGCGAAATAGCGCAAAAAATGAATAGCATTACCGAAACAATAGGGAAACAAACACAATCGAACAAATAATTCCGATTAAATCTGCAAAAAGTCCTACCTTTAATGCATCTCCCATTTTTCTAATACCGACAGCCCCAAAGTATACTGTTAATATATAAAAAGTCGTATCTGTGCTACCTTGCATCGTTGAAGCTAACCTACCAATAAACGAGTCTGGCCCATATGTAGCGATTAAGTCGGTCGTAATACTTAAACCAGCAGATCCCGAAATCGGACGTATAAGTGCAAGTGGAACGATTTCGGCTGGTACATGAATAAGGTCTAACATCGGCTTCATTACCGATATCATCGCATCTAGAGCACCTGATGCCCTGAAAATAGAAATAGATACAAGCATTCCAACCATAAACGGCAAAATGGAAACCGCAATTTGAATCCCTTCTTTTCCGCCCTCAACGAACGATTCGTACGTTGGAACTTTCTTTATCGTGCCATACAAAAGGATAAAACCAATTACACAAGGAATTACCCATAATGAAATTGTATTTACAATACTCATTTTTTCCGCCCCTTTCTACTCCTTCTCCGGTAAAAATAGCGGTCAATCCAAATCGCTCCAATCATCGATAACACTTGTGCTATAAATGTTACGCCAACGATTTCAGTAGGGTTTGCTGATTCATAAGTCATTCGAATCGAAATGACAGTAGTCGGAATTAATGTAATCGCTGAAGTATTTAATGCTAGAAACGTCACCATAGAACGACTTGCTGAATCCTTTCCACCATTTAACTCTTTCAGTTGTTCCATTGCTTTAATACCTAAAGGTGTTGCTGCATTACCTAACCCAAAAAAGTTCGCCATCATATTTGATAAAATGAATCCCATTGACGGGTGATCCTTCGGTATTTCTGGAAATAATCTTTTTACTATCGGCATAAAAAGTGATACTAACTTCTTTAACAATCCAGCTTCCTCAGCAATTTTCATTAAACCGAGCCAAAATACTAAAACACTAATAAGTCCAATACAAATCGTTACAGCATCTTTTGACCCTTCAAACACTGCTTTGGTCACTTCTTCCATCGTTCCATTTATCATGGCATACACAATCCCTATAACTGCCATCGCTGCCCATACGAGATTAACCATCTATCCCAACACCTATCATGTAAGAGAAGATTTCTTTTACGTTATTCCAATACATTCCCGTTGTAGCTACTAACTTTCGTTTACTGTAAAACAAATTTCGTTCTCCAACTTTCTCGTTCCCTACATAAATTTCTGTCTTCCCAATCTTTACTCCATCCGTAAGTTTTGCACTTTTATCGAGCTCAACTTTCAATAACACGCTCTTTCTTTCCTCTTCAGTTAAAGGTACAGAAAAACTATTTTTCGTATAAACATGATTGGCATATTTCTTTTCATTTATTTCAGCGAGTGCGCCTTGTCCTAAAACTTTCGCTTGCTTATAGCGTTCAAAGCCTTTATCAAACAAATTCATATGATCATCCCAGTCACTAGAAGCACTCAAAGTTACGACAATTAAATCTAGTCCATCTTTTGAAGCTGTTGTGACAAGCGTCCGTCCTGCTTTCTTCGTAAAACCTGTCTTTCCCCCTGTTGCAAATTCATAATAAGATGTCACAAGCTTATGTTTATTTTTCCACGGATAATCCCAAGAATCTGATTTATACGTTTTTGTTCCAAAAATTTTCTTAAAGGTCTCGTTCCCCATTGCATATTTCGTTAATAATGCCATGTCATAAGCCGACGAATAATGCGATCCATCCCCATCCAAGCCATGCGGGTTTGAGAAATGCGTATCTTTCATTCCGATTTCTTTCGCCTTTTGATTCATTAAATATACAAATCCTTCTATACTCCCTCCCACATTTTCAGCAATTACTTGTGCTGCATCATTACCAGATCTAAGCATTAATCCGTAAACTAAATCTTCTAACTTAACTTTTTGTCCAGGTTTTAAATAAATTGCCGATCCTTCTACTCGTACCGCTTCATTACTAACCGATACTAATTCTTTCATTTTTCCTGATTCAGCAGCTAACAATGCTGTCATAATTTTTGTTATACTAGCAATTTTTTGTGGCTCATGTTCTAATTTCCCATATAGCACACGACCGGATTGTTGTTCCATTAAGACTGCGTTACGAGCACTGACACCACCGTTCATTTTTGCATATGCAGGAATTGGCATAACGCTTGCGTACATTATAATTAGCGTAATTATTATACAAATTCGTCTCATATTTCCCCCCACGTCCTTTTGGCACTTTTTGTACAAGTGTATGCTTGGCCTTTTAAAATATGAACGAAATTTTCCTTCCACCTCCACTAAAAAAGACGCATGAGATATGCGTCTAATACGGTGTCCATTCAATTTGCTTCGCACTTTCAAATCTCTTTTCTACATCTGGCCAATTTACAACATTCCACCAATTTTTAATATATTCATCTTTTCGATTTTGATATTGTAAATAATACGCATGTTCCCATACATCCAGTACAAGGAGTGGTATCGTATCCCACTGTGTAAACAATTGATGAAGCGTACTTTGCAAAATTTCTAACCTTCCTGAACGGGGTACCCATACAAGAATTGCCCATCCTGAACCTTCCACTTTAGAAGCGGCTTCCGTGAAATGCTTTTGAAAACGTAAAAAACTTCCGAAATCTTGCTCAATTTGTTGTGAAAAAGCCCCTCTCGGACTTCCACCACCATCTTTTTTCATGTTATTCCAAAATATCGTGTGTAAGTAATGACCTGATCCATGAAAAGCCGCTTCTCTTTCCCAATGCTTAATTAAATCAAATTGATTTGTTTTTCTCGCTTCTTCCATCATCTTCTCTGCTTTATTTAATCCTTCCACGTAACTACGATGGTGTTTATCATGGTGTAACATCATAATTTCTCGTGAAATGTACGGTTCTAGCGCATTATATGGATAAGGTAATGGCGGAAGGGTATGCCCCCCAATCGGAACAGCTCGTTCGCTATCCCCTCTTTCACATAGTTCATATTCCTCTCCTTCTTGCATAAATACTTCCTGTAAATGGTGTTGAATATGTTCTACATCATCACTTATTTCATACATAAACTCGGCATCTGTGTCGTATTCATGCTCTTTCATACGCTCTAATAACGTTTGAATTTTATAAGCAAGCATATGGACATCATACACTTCCATTGCACGGCTATCTAATACTTGAAGAACACTTTCACACCAGCTTTCTACTTCATGAAAGTAATCTGTAAATACACCTTGCTGACTCATGTCACACCTCCTTGATGCTATCCACTTTAACTATATTCAATTAAAATCCCTTATATAACTGGACAAAAGGAAAAGAAGCTAAGTATCCTTAGCTCCTTTTCCTTAATTAATATTTGTGCAACATTTTTGTTTGGTAATCTGTCTCATAATATTCTAGTTCTTCACGCATCAATTGAAATTTCCCTTCTAAATCCTTCATCATTCGTTCTATAGATCTAGGGGGGATTTGCTGAAAAACAATAGAATTTTTCCCTGTATAAGCAGAACGACTATTTTCATACCAATGATCATTCTTTGGCGAAAAAAACTCTGCAATTACTTGATGGTAAATCTTATATAAAACTGTTTCAGCTGCGGTCTTTCGAAATGGTTGGCTATTCAGCAAAACAAAACATGCATCAAGTCCTTCTTCACAAAAAACAAGAAGTCTTCTTATTGATGCTAATATCCCTTTATAGTATTGCTCGTTTCCTGTTGGTGTCTCCTCCAATAAAGAAGGTAACGTATGATAATTTACATAATTAGTTATCAAGGAAATTACATCTTCTAAAAATATAGAAACTTGTTCTGTTTGATTTTCAACCATCAAATTAGACATGGCTTCTCTCTCCTTTGCCGTTTTACGCTATTTCTACTCTTTTATTTTTATGTAATTCAGCTAATATTTCTTGTACTTTCACCACTGTTCCCTCATCAAAGTATCGTTGAAAGTCTGTTACTTCATTGAGATACAAGCGCTTCTGCGCGCGTAGCTCTTTATCTTTCAGTAAACAAGCGATCGCTACAATATCTCGTAAATATACGTCTTGTTCTTCTACTTTATAAACTGGATTTCCTTCAAAAGGGGTAATTTCTTGTAAAATTTCTTCAAAATATCGAACATATAAGACAGAAAAGGTTTTCTCTTGATTATTTAATATATATGTCACTTCAGATCTATTAAAAAAATCTTCTGATGTATTCGGTTTTGCTTTTTCTAACTCATATCCTGCATAACCTATTATAATCATCTACTTCCCCTCTCTTCCTTCTTTCATCTTATCTTAACTTAATTTTCTGATAAACGAAATATTCTTTTAAATATAACCTATATAAAAAATAGCTTCCCTATACAGGAATTTACCTTTTTATTTTTCTTGAAGTTTGTCATAATAATATTATTGTCTCAGTTTTCTTACACAAGGAGAGTTGTATTTATGTCGTTTTCATGGAAACGTTTCTTACAAATCGGGAAAATAATCTTCCCATTTGTTGTCTTAACAATTGTTTTCTTTCAAGCTAAAAAAGAATTAGCAGGCATTTCTTTTTTAGAAGCAATTGAAACAATTAAAAACATTCCAACTGGTGGGGTATTTTTAGCGATTACACTCGGTGCATTTGCCGTTTCAACAATGTTCTTTTATGACTTTGTTATGCTTCGTTACTTAAAAGCAGACATACCTGTACAAAAGATTTTCCGTATCTCATGGATTGCAAACACTTTAAATGGATTTATCGGTTTTGGTGGTCTTGTTGGTGCCGGTGTACGTACAATGCTATATCGTCCGCATATAAAAGATAATGGAAAACTTATTAAAAGTATTGCTTGGATGACAACCGCTTTTATTAACGGATTAGCCATTCTGTCATTCCTCGGCCTTATTGGAATATTAGACACTAGTTTTATTCTGCACGAAAAACCGTGGTTATGGCCTGTTCTTATCTTCTTTGCTCTTTTCGTTCCTATATATATTGGGTTTTCTAAAATTAAAAATAGAAAAACAAAACAGCTAGACGGACAAGAGGAAGAAGAAGAAGAGAAAAATCCAACTGTTTTATATTCATTAGTTTCATTAGTCGAGTGGGTATCTGCCGGTATCGTTATGTACGTCATTTTAATATTGTTTGGAATTGATATCGAATTTCAAAAGTTTTTAGGTGTTTACGTAATCGCTGCTTTAGCTGGTGTCGTAAGTCTTGTTCCTGGTGGCCTTGGTTCATTTGACCTTGTTTTCTTAACTGGACTAGGACAATACGGCGTTGATACAGGCGTATTACTACCTGCTATGTTATTATACCGACTTGTCTATTACATCTTACCATTCTGCCTAGGTCTCATTTTTGCAGCCTTTGAAATGACAGGAGCGGCCATAAAAAAAATTGAAGATAAACCCTTTATTGCACCTGCGTTAGAAACAACTGGTGTAATTTGGACTTTACAACGTGATTTTTTAGGGAAATTAGGTTCATGGGCATCCGCCGCTTTAACAGTATTCGCTGGCTTAATGGTTATTCTATCAACAATTTTACCGACTAGTATAAATCGAGCTCACGCCTTACATATTTTAGCTCCAAAGCACCTTATTCAATTTTCTTTTAGCTTATCATTAACATTCGGTATTCTCCTCCTGATTCTTTCGCGAGGCATATATTATGGAACAAAGCGTTCTTACTATATGACGATTGTTTCTTTAATTGGAGCAGCAATCTTTAATACCCTAAAAGGAATTGACATTGAAGAAACCTTTATTTTATTAATCGTACTTGCTGTGTTGTATATGCTTCGTAAAAGATTTATACGCGAGAAAATGGAAGTCTCACTTTCTGATATCGTAAAAGTATTTATCTTCTTATTACTTACGCTATATTTATATAAAAACTTAGGTATTTTATTTGCGGGTGCAAAAGAAGCGTTCCAACCTGATTTTGTCGTTCGAAATATTACACAAGTTAAACGAAGTGCATTAGCAGCAGCCTTTTTCGTTCCTACTTTTTTACTTATCGGCTCACTAATTGCCAATCGTTATCGTAGTCAATTTCCCGGGCAACCAGCTAATGATAAAAGGTTAGAAAACTTCTTAGATGAACATGGCGGGAATGTACTTAGTCATTTAGGTTTTTTAGGAGATAAACAGTTCTTCTTCAGTAGTGACGGAAAAGCACTTCTTCTCTTTTCAATTACTGGAAAACGTCTTGTTGTACTAGGTGATCCAATCGGTGATCCATCCTCCTACCGCACTGTGTTGCAAGAATTTTTGACTGAAGCTGATCGATTTGGGTATATTTGCGTATTCTATCAAATTGAAAGCAAATGGATGAGCTTATACCACGATTTTGGCTACAACTTCTTTAAACTTGGTGAAGAGGCTGTCGTTGATTTAAATACGTTTACAATAACAGGAAAGAAACGTGCTGGTATGCGAGCCACTTTCAACCGTTTTGAACGAGAAGGTTATACATTCTCTATTCATGAGCCACCATTCTCAGACGAATTATACGAGGAATTAAAGAAAGTGTCTGATGCTTGGCTCGGCGGAAAAAAAGAGAAAGGATTTTCACTTGGGTACTTCGATCGTGAGTATATTAGTCGTGCCCCTATCACTACATTATCTGATGCAGAAGGAAAAATCATTGCATTCACAACCTTTATGCCAGTATATCAAAGTGGCATATTATCTGTTGATTTAATGCGTTATTATCCAGATGCCCCTAGCGGAATTATGGATGCAATTTTTATCCACTTATTCCACTGGGCAAAAGAAAATGAATACCATTCCTTTAATATTGGTATGGCACCACTCTCAAATGTCGGTTTATCAACGCAATCGTTCTGGTCTGAACGAGTTGCTGCTGCAATATTTAATAACGTTCGTTACACATATAGCTTCAGCGGTTTACGACATTTCAAAGAAAAATATAAACCTGCATGGAGTGGAAAATATTTAGCATTTCGAAAGAATCATTCTTTACCAATTACAATGCTCTCTGTAACAAAATTAATAGGAAAACGAAAAAACAGCTAAGTACTTAGCTGTTTTTTCGTTTTTGCACTTGTATACTAAACTCCTTTTCATACTTCTTACCATTTATATAGAAATCCCCCCATATTTTATATGTTCCTTCTTCTGGAAATGTAATACGATATTGTAATTGCTCATCCGTATCAACAGGAATGGCATATAAAAAATGTCCCCTCGTTTCATCAACGATATATAGCGCGTTGACTTCGCCTCTCCCTGAATTTAATTTCAGCTTTTCTCCCTTTTTCGCTTGAAACTGAAATGTTAATGTCGTTGCCTCATTCGGATGTAATGCACCAAATAAAAGAGACACTTGATGCTCTCCTATATTTTTTGTAAGTACAGTATCGACAGGTAGTTTCTTTTTATTCTTGTCCTTGTTTGTCTCCTTTTTTTCTTCACCAAAATCTTTCTTAGCAAATGATTCCACGGACTTGTTTTCATTTTCATACAAAAATATCGTGTACCCTTCACCTTTTGCTACATCTGAAGATAGCTTATACGATCCATTTCCAGCAAATATAGGCTTCGTTTGTTGTATGTTTTTCAAATTCCCATCCACTATCACTGCTCGAATTTGATCGTTCACACCACGAACTTCATTATTCATTTTATTTAGCAATTGAAACGAAATATCGGCTTTTTCATTTCCCTTTTTATTTTTCACATCCCATTTCACTTCTTGAACATCTCCGGTCGTTTCTACAGTTTCTTGATATTTTTTTATGTAAAATCCTCCTGCCACAATAAGTACTAGTGCAATAAGCCCAATGACAAGATTTTTCAAAATATCACCTACCATTTTTATTGTCTTTATCCATGCAAAACCTCTTAAATATATATTCTAGATTATGATTTATGAAATCCTCCTCTTTTGCACATATTACAAATAAAAAAGATTTTAATTGAAAGGAGTCGTAGTGTATAATGCAAATGATATTGATTTCTATCAATACATTATAAGGAGGATTTTTCATGAGTGTACATATTGAAGCAAAACAAGGCGAAATTGCTGAATCTATTCTATTACCTGGTGATCCATTACGTGCAAAATATATTGCTGAAACATTTTTAGAGGATGTTACTTGTTATAATAACGTGCGTGGTATGTTAGGTTTTACTGGAACTTACAAAGGAAAGCGTGTATCTGTTCAAGGTACAGGCATGGGTGTTCCTTCTATTTCTATTTATGTAAACGAATTAATTCAAAGCTACGGAGTGAAAAATTTAATTCGTGTTGGGACATGTGGTGCAATTCAAAAAGATGTTAAGGTACGTGACGTTATTATTGCGATGACTGCTTGTACAGATTCTAATATGAACCGTTTAACATTCCCTGGTTTTGATTTTGCTCCTGCTGCAAATTTTGATCTTTTAAAGAAAGCTTACGATGCTGGAACAGAAAAAGGATTACACGTTCGTGTTGGTAACGTATTAACAGCAGATGTATTTTATCGTGAGAGCATGGACATGGTTAAAAAACTTGGAGATTACGGTGTATTAGCAGTAGAGATGGAGACGACTGCTCTTTACACATTAGCAGCTAAATATGGTGTAAATGCATTATCTGTATTAACAGTAAGCGACCATATCTTCACTGGTGAAGAAACAACATCTGAAGAGCGTCAAACTACATTTAACGAAATGATTGAAATCGCTTTAGATGCAGCAATTCAGCAATAGTACACTAAAGAACTCGTCATACGTCTGGCGAGTTCTTTTTTATGCTAAAATACTTCTATAGTCACTGTACCGTCTCTTTATGTGACTTTCTATAAAAAACTACTTTAGAGATAGACAGATTTATCCCCTCTACTTTTTTGTAACCTTTGTTATAATTAAGAAATCATTTATATTACAGTATTTTTCATACGAGGTGAAACAGTGAAGAACAGAAGCATCGTCTTTAAACTATTTTTATTAACATCAACTTTATTTACAATCATATTTCTCCTTTTTTTCCTTGGACAATCTCTATTTTTAGAGAAGTTTTATATTAATAAAAAAGTAAAAACCGTTCAAACGGCTTTTGAAAAATTCGTAGATAATTATGAAAAAAGCGACAAAAGTTTTGAGGAAATCAGAAAGCTAAAACAAGAATTTCACGATAAAACGAATGCTGAAATGCAATTTTTAGATTCTAACGGCATTATTAAAAGTGAAAACAATTACTATATTGAGGTAATTAACCCTAATAACAATAAAACCTATTCCATCCCACTTAATAATCTTTTAACACCCGAAGAATATAATAAATTCGAAAATTTAGGCTTAAAAAAAGAGGGCATGATTCACGTAGAGGGATTTTTACAAGATAATATAATAACGCCACTAGAACTGACGACTAATTATAATCGATGGCGAAATGAAAATGTCAATTCGGATTTTCAAACAATTAGTGGTAACCCCTCTAAAAATAGACTCACAAATCGATATAAAACTACGTCTCAGATCAGTTTTACCGGTGTGATATCTAAATTACATATCCCTTCCAAATCTGAGGTTCGCCTTGCAAATGATTTTGAAACATTACAAGCTGTTGAATATTTTGCAAGCACTATTAGACAAGGTACTTCTAATTCAAATCAATTAAACACGTATATTTTAGATAGTGGGGAAAATATAAAAAACAGTGTCTTTGTAAAGCCTATTATGGAAAACGGAAAAACTAAGGAGTACGCTTTTGTGATAGCATCTTTACAACCTGTGAATGAAGCAATGCTCGTTTTAAAAGATTATTATGTCTATGCCTTAATTATCGTGTTTCTCGTTATTATTTTGTTATCCTTCTACTACTCAAAAATCATTGTTAAACCATTAATTAAGATAAATCGTGTTACAAAAAAAATGGCCAACTTTGATTTTAGCGAGAAGTTACCTGTTACAGCAGACGATGAAATTGGCGGGTTATCAAGTGGTATTAATACACTCTCTGTAAATTTAAAAGATCGAATCGACCGATTAAATGTTGCTAATACAAAATTACAACAAGATATAGAACGCGAACGTCAATTGGAAAAAACGAGAAAAGAATTCATTTCTGGTGTATCTCATGAATTAAAAACACCACTTAGTGTTATTCGTAGCTTCGCTGAAGGTATTCAAGATGGCGTAAGTAAAGATACGACATATTATACAAATGTTATTTTGGAAGAGACAGATAATATGAACAGGCTCATTGTTGAAATGTTAGAATTAGCAAAACTAGAATCAGGTACGTACAAACTAGAAATGTCGACATTCTCGATCGGTGAATTAATTCAACAAGTCTATACAAAATTATTATTTAGCATGGAGGAAAAACATTTACAAGTGGACATCCATGCTGACTCTTCTCTATTTGTTAAAGCAAATCGTAGCCGTATTGAGCAAGTCGTTGTAAACTTACTTAGCAATGCAATTCGATATACTCCAGATGGTGAAAAAATACACGTCTCTATTATAGAAACGGAAGATACAGTGAAAATCAAAATTGAAAACACAGGTAATCCTATTCCAGAAGAAAGCCTTGAAAAAATTTGGGATCGCTTCTACCGTTTAGACGCTTCTCGTAGCCGTCATACTGGAGGTACTGGCCTTGGGTTATCCATTGTGAAAAACATTTTAGATCTCCATCACGCTGAATACGGCGTGTATAATACCACTAATAGCGTTGTATTTTATTTTAATTTACAAAAAGTAAAAGAAGTCAAATAATTTGTCTTAATTTCACTAGGAGTTCACATGAAATTCACACTCTCCCTTTATAGTAAGAAACAAGTTAATCCTTTCCTTTACACATATAAAAGAGGAGAGTGCGTGAAATGAAACAAGCAGGACAACCTATTCAAAATGAAAAACAATTAGAAACTATCAAAAATATACTTTTACAATCTTCGAAACGTGATGGCTTATTATTCGTATTAGCTGTAAATTCTGGCTTAAAAGTAAGTGAAATCTTACAATTAAAAGTTAGTGATGTAATCGATGAAGACGAAAATGTTCGCCATTCCATTTTATTTTACAATGAAAAAGTAAAGAAACATAAATGGTTTGCTGTAAATGAAGACTTACAGCACGCAATCGAAGACTACATGAAAGAACGTAAAACTTGGAAACGTAATGAACCATTATTAAAGTCTCAAAAAGGAACAAAGTCTATTACGAGACAACATGCATGGTACATTTTAAACAAAGCTGCAAAAGAAGTTGGATTAGAAGGGATTAGCTCACATACACTTCGAAAAACTTGGGGCTATTGTGCATACAAATCAGGTGTTGATATTGCATTTTTACAACACTTCTTTGATCACAGTACTCCATCCAAAACTTTAAAGTATATCGGTATTGCTTAATAACTCTTATACATAAAAAGGTTACCATTTGTAAATTTGGTAACCTTTTTTATGTTTCATATTCTCTTTTCTTGTCTCTCCTATACTGTAGTGGTACTCTAATAGTAAGGGGGAGAAATTATGAACACATTAACAATTGAATTACCAAAAGAAACGGCTGAAAAACTTGATTTATTAAAGAAATCTTATGAAAAGAAAACAGGTGCTACAATTTCTGAAAGCACTCTCGTTCAAACACTTATCTCAAAGGAATTTATCCAAGCGATAACTCCTTTTGATTTACAACAAATCATCAATGGAAAAGAACAGCAGTAATTGCTGTTCTTTTTTTATTACTATTTAAAATATAAAGTGAAACTTTAATCAGTGGGGGGTTTGTTCATCCCCCACTGATTATTAGCCTTCACCAATCGGGCGCTTACGGGCAGCAGGGCTCCCACCTAACTTCTTTGCTCCAGCCGAATTTTGAGGTAGGGGTTTTACTGCCGCAAATAGCGGGATAAAAAGTTTTTTACTTATTTTCCGAAAAACCATTGACAATGATAATGATAACCATTATCATTTATTATGAAGCCAACAATTGATGAATCAACCAAACGCTCAGTAACATTGTTACCCCTCTTTTTCATATAGAAAGGCACTGTACATTCCCCCTGTTTGTACAGTGCTTTTCTTGTTTATCATCATTCAAACAAATTTAATTGCTCAGGCTTCGGCTCACCATATGTAATGTTCATCATTTTCATAAGCTGTTTCGCATTATCCGCTGCATCTCCGCCCGAATTATTATTAAACAATACAAATATATCCTTCGTCTTCTTTTTCAATCGCTCTAATCGTTCTACCCATTCCGCCAATTCTTTACTATTATAACGATATAAACAGCGAACCGCTCTCCAATTTTCTCCTTTATCCAGCCAACCATGAACATTTCGGCCATGAAAACGTATTAACGCCATGTCCGAGTTTGTTGCCTCTAATATAAGCGGTACTGATCCTATTCCAGCCTGAGGCTCATCGCAAATTGTATGAATCCAGTTTTCTTTTTCTAAAAACTGTAACGTCTTATCTCTCATTTCTGGATAAAACCATGTTTGATTTCGAAATTCTATTGCACATGGGAAATCTTCCATTTTTTCTTTCGTGTATCGAAGTAAATCTACATTTTTCACTTTACAATCAAACCATGGTGGGTATTGAAATAAAATCATTTTTAATTTATTTGCTTCTATTAAAGGAAGAATGGATTGTTTATACACATCAAACATCTCATCGAACGTAGAAAAAGGGATTTCCCCTTTCATATGTCCTGTCATTCCTTGATAGGCTTTTACTATAAAAGAAAAATCTTTCGGCGTTTCCATCGCCCATTTTGTATAATTCCGCGCAGGTTGTATCGCATAAAATGAACTATCTACTTCCACAATGGGAAAATGTTCACTATAAGTTCGCAATTTATTTCTATTTTCATAGGGATTTATATATAAAGAATCATGATCTCCCCACCCTGTCACTCCAATGAAAAGCAAATATATCCCTCCCTTTTTAACTTCACCTTCTATCCATTCTACTCACTTCCCGGACATTTCAGCTAATCAATTTCATTAAATAGCCCCTTCTTTAAGAGTATCCGTATAAAAATATGATATACTAAATGGAAGAATTTTTAAATTGAGGGGTTATTTATTTATGCTTCCAAATGATGATATTGTATCTCATGAAAAACGAATAGAAGAACTAGAAAATAAAGTGCGGTTATATGAAGAGCTTGTGAATCAATTACCACATCATTTCACATACAAAAATCCACATATTGGTTTACAAATAAAGAAAACGAGAACGACTCATTCCATTCAAAACATACAAAAAGAGAATAAAAAGGCTGATTTTCAACTTACTTGCGATTCATTATTTTTATTTGAACAACTTGAAACATACTTTGTTCATATTTTTGATGCTTTTTCACATCATGTCACCTTTGTTGATAGTAAAGGAAATATAACTTTATGTAATCAAGCTGCAGCAGATGATTTTGGTGTAGTACGAAATGATATAATTGGAAAGCCAATTCAACAATTACTAAACTTGCCAGAAGAACAAATTAAAGCGATTGAAACATTAAGAACAGGAACAGAAATATATAATGAAGAAGTGTTAGACAAAAACTATGGTATTTTAAACAATCGAATTATTCGGGATTATAACGGAGAGATTTTTAGAGTTATTAGTGTCTTCCATTATTTAAACACAGAACGTGATGCAGAAAAATTTTCATTAGCAGGACGAATCGCAGCTGGGATTGCTCATGAAGTACGAAATCCCCTTACAACGGTACGTGGATACTTGCAATTTCTACAAGATAACGTTTCTCCATCCAATAAAGAATTGTTTAAAAGTCTACTCATTCCTGAACTAGATCGTGCAAATAGTATTATCACAAAATTTTTAGCCATTTCAAAAACGCGTGAATTTACTAGAGAACCTTTTCCCATCAATACGTTTTTACGCGAATATATTCAACAACTACTTGCTAGTGAAGTTTTTTTACACAACATTTCTATTGACTATGAATTTTCTACGGAATTAGATGGTGTACTTGTCAATATCGATCGTCATGAACTTGTGCAAGTTTTTTTAAATTTATTTCAAAATGCTATCGATGCTCGAGGCGAAAGACCTCTTTCCATTCAAATCTCTAGTTATCGCCTAGATAACTTTGTTCGGATTACTTTCACAGATAACGGAACTGGGGTTCCTCCAGCTATTCAAGAATATATCTTTGATCCATTCTTCTCAACAAAAGATTCAGGAACAGGACTGGGCTTGTCAGTAACGAAGAAAATTATTCAAAATCATAACGGTACATTAAAAATGTCTAGTAATCAAAACGGTACAACTTTCACTATTTCTATTCCAATTTTACCTAAAGCGAACTATGAACGAATTAATCATTAAAAAGGTTGGGCTGTTCCACGAACTGCACGCAAATTGTTAGATATAATCTAACAATTTGCGTGCAGTTTTTTTATTCTAACCTATTCTTTTTTAACTCATATAAATCTTTCTCTATCTCTTAATTGTTCTTTGTTTTACAAGATAGGTAAACTTCTTATTTTTTTAGAAATAGTAGTTTGTCCCTCACGAATTCAGTTTAGTTTTCATTTTATTATATAGTCACGACTATTTATTCTATAAAAGAAAGGAATGAACAAATGTCCAACAAAAATAAAGGGAAAGTGTTTTATGGTAATGATTGTTGCGAAGTAAGAGCTTGCAGTTATATTAACATCTCTAAGGCAGAACTAAAAGAGTATGCTAGACTTCTTCAAGCTCTTGGTCAAAGTATTCAAGCTGTATTTCAAAACCCTTCTCAAGATAACATCGATAAACTAATTACTCTCCTGAATAATCTTCAAAAATTCCTCAGTTGCTTAAATTTATCACCTGCACAAGAAAAAATTGGTAGTTCTATTATTGCTAACTTATTAACTATCCTAAAGTCCTCACCTTTCTCATGCGGAGCATTGTACGTTGAACTACAAAGTTTGCTTAATTATTTATTGTATATTGCTAAGTTATTCAAAATCGATTGCTGTACTATCGATAAACTAGTTAAGCTCATTACAGAAATTCAAGCTATCCTAGTTCAATATGGATCAGGTTGCCTTGGTGGAGGAACAATAGGACCTACTGGACCTCAAGGTCCGGCTGGCGCTCGGGGTGCTACTGGACCTCAAGGACCTCAAGGTATTCAAGGGACTCAAGGTCCGGCTGGTGCTACTGGACTTCAAGGACCTGCTGGTGCCCAAGGTGCTCAAGGTACTCAAGGTCCGGCTGGTGCTACTGGCGCTCAAGGTGCTCAAGGTACTCAAGGTCCGGCTGGTGCTACTGGTGCCCAAGGTGCTCAAGGTCCGGCTGGTGCTACTGGCGCTCAAGGTGCTCAAGGTACTCAAGGTCCGGCTGGTGCTACTGGCGCTCAAGGTGCTCAAGGTACTCAAGGTCCGGCTGGTGCTACTGGTGCTCAAGGCGCTCAAGGTACTCAAGGTCCGGCTGGTGCTACTGGTGCCCAAGGTGCTCAAGGTCCGGCTGGTGCTACTGGCGCTCAAGGTGCTCAAGGTACTCAAGGTCCGGCTGGTGCTACTGGCGCTCAAGGTACTCAAGGTCCGGCTGGTGCTACTGGTGCTCAAGGCGCTCAAGGTACTCAAGGTCCGGCTGGTGCTACTGGTGCTCAAGGCGCTCAAGGTACTCAAGGTCCGGCTGGTGCTACTGGCGCTCAAGGTGCTCAAGGTCCGGCTGGTGCTACTGGTGCCCAAGGTGCTCAAGGTACTCAAGGTCCGGCTGGTGCTCAAGGTGCTCAAGGCGCTCAAGGTCCGGCTGGTGCTACTGGCGCTACTGGACCGTCGGGCACACCAATCCCTGTAACTATAGCAGCAATAGGAAATTCTAATCCACAAACTATATCACCTGGAACGAATATCCAATTCAATCAAGTTTTCGAACTAAATAATCTCATTTTTAATGACACTTCAGATACTTTAACTATTTTAGAAACAGGAGTATACGATATTAGTTTCTCAGCATCTACAACCTTCCCGGGTTCTTCACCATTTGGATTCGGTATTTCATTCAACGGTCAACCACCTACTCGTAATTTTTCAACTAACGTTATCGGTAGTGCGGTTTCTTTCTCCACAATTGTTACTTTAACAGCTGGTACAACAATCTCCGTACAACCTACAGTAAATACTATTTCCATCCCTAACACTGGTGACACAACAGCTACACTATCAGTCTTCCGAATTTACTAATTTTAGTTTTCATTTTATTTTTGAACGACCAAGAATGTTTGATTTATAGTAATTTGTATTATTTTGATTGTATGTTAAATCTTTCTTTTAATAAAAAGGAGCACTTATTTTGGAGGATAAGTGCTCCTTCTTTACGTTTCTTTACTTCAAATTTACTCTAGCTTAATCCTCTTTTTGTATGATGAATAGTGAAGACAAAGACATGAAAGAGGGATGACAATGCGAATTATATCACTGACACGTTTTTGGTTTGTTCTTATGGTATGCATAATTTTATGTATAGGGTTTCTTTTAACTCTAAACTATTCAAATGTTTCAAAAGCAGAAAGAAAAACCATTCCATACGAACTTCTGTATACAAAACAAAACAACATCCCGTATTCCTCTTCCACACAAAATGAAAAAAAAGTTATAAAAGGAATGCTTATTACAGAAGCTTCTAGTTATGAAAACCTACTTCAAATCGCTGAAACGATTAAAGATCAATATAAAAATAAAGACGTTGATGAAATAACACTCTCTATCCATAATGAAAATACTGGAAGTTTCGAAGAGGAATTGCCATATGAACCTATTAGTAAAGGAATAATAACCGTCACGTATGATTCTCAATCCTTCGGTAGGACCAATGTTACGCTAAATAAACTGAAGCTTTAATCCGTGTCGCTTTTCCCATCCCCACGGATTATTAAGTTAAACCCATCAAATTTTTATAGGCAGCTCGATTCTCACCTAACTTCTTTTCTGTTGCCGCATTTTGAACCGAGATAAAACCGCTCATTTCTCATAAAAAAGAGGCGAACTCGCTATTCGCCTCTTTTTTTACCAAAATGGAATCCACTCTTTCACTTTATCTATCCATTCATTTTGCTGTTCTTTTCTTTGTTGTTCCTCTTCTTTTCGTTTTTTCTCTTCTTCTTTCCTTCGTTTTTCTTCCTCAATCATTTTTAATTGTTTTGTATAATCCGCCTCAGGTATTAGTGATAACTGAAATGCCTTTTGAGTTGGATTTCCATTCGCTTTCTTCATAATATCCCGGAACATTGTCGTTGTAATTTGGCTGCCTCCTGGCACATAATGCTCACTATCCGTTTTATCATACCCTACCCAAATCGCACCTACTAAATCCGGTGTGTATCCAACAAACCACGAATCCTTCGCACCAGTGCTTGGTCCATTTACAAGCTGGGTAGTCCCTGTCTTGCCTGCGGTATCGATATTATTAACTTTCGCTTTTTCACCTGTTCCCCTTTCAATAACACCTTTTAATAAGTATGTCATCTTTTGGGCAACTTTCTCGTTCGTCACACGAGTTTCTTTCTTATACCATTTTCCAATTGTTTCCCCTTCAGCATTTTGGATTTCTCTAATGGCATGAGCTTCTACTTGGACACCATCATTTGCAAGTGCGCTATACGCTTGAGCCATTACAAATGGTGAAGTCCCTACATGCATACCTCCTAAAGCAATCGGATACGTATGGTCTTCAGGCTCTAATGGAATACCAAACCGCTCTAAAGATTTCAATCCTTTATCTAATCCAATTTTCTCTAATAGCCAAACTGCTGAAACATTATATGACTTTGCCACCGCTTCATACATCGTCACATTACCATGGAACATATGATCACTATTTTGTGGTGCATATTCTTTAATATTAAACGGTTCATCTTTTAAGACATCGTATACTTCATATCCTTGTTCTAACGCTGGTACATACACTGCAAGAGGCTTTAACGTTGAACCTGGCTGTCTTTTTAATTGTGTTGCATGATTAAACTGCAAAAATTGATAAGGACCTCTGCCTCCAACTAAAGCCGGAACACCGCCAGTTTTTGGATTCATAAGGACCACTCCAGTTTGCATAAGCTGATCTGAGCCACTATCTTTAAAATAACTATCATTATTCACAACATCTTCAACCGCTTGTTGTTTTTTCGAGTCAAGTTCCGTATAAATACGATAGCCACCTGCTAAAATTTCATTTTGTGTTAATTCATACTTGTCCATCGCTTCTCTAACAATATAATCTACGTATTGAGAATATTTTCCCTTATATTTATCGTCAACACCACGTCGTAATACAAGACCTGATTCTTTCTCCTGATTATATTGTTCTTCAGAAATATATCCTTGCTCCTTCATTAAACCTAATACGACATTACGTCTTTCAATTGATTTATTAAAGTTTTTATACGGCGAATACGCAGATGGCGCTTTAATTAATCCTGCAATCGTTGCGGCTTCTGAAATCGTTAAGTCTTTTACTTCTTTATCAAAATAAGATTTAGCTGCTCTTTTTATCCCCCAAGCACCTTCACCAAAATAAATTTGATTCATATACATTTCAACAATTTCATCTTTCGTATAAGTACGTTCTATTTTTTTCGTTAGAAAGTATTCCTTTATTTTACGCGAGAATGTACGGTCTTGCGTTAAAAATACATTTTTCGCAAGTTGCTGTGTAATTGTACTACCACCTGCCACAACTTCACCGGCTGTAATGTTCTTAAATACAGCACTTATAATTCCACTATAGTAAATACCATGATGACTAAAAAATTCCTTATCTTCTACTGCAACAATTGCTTGAACCATAATATCAGGAATATCTTTCCTTTTGACCCCTTCTGTTTTAGAAGAAGCTAATTTAGTCGCAACTTCATTATTTGCATCATAAATTAAAGTCGGTTGTGGAACAGCTTGTTTTAATTCAGATATATCTTGAATGGAAATTATTATATTTACAACAATAAATAGAGTAGCAAGTAAACTTCCCAATACAATTAATGAATTGCGTAGTTTCTTCCTCTTATTGAACCACTCAAGCGTTTTTTTAAAGTGAGTGTTCTTCAATTTCATTGGTTCACTTCCTTCATTTGTTTACACTCTTCTTTTTAAAAGGAAGAATATACCTCCTTTTAAATTTATTATAATAACGTAGTCGTTCCTATAGTGTAAAGCTTTTCTTTCACATTCATACTTTTTGCAAGAAAAGGACATTCTACAAGTAAGATATTCATCGTTGAGTATTAATATTATTAATACAACAATGAGAGTTATGTTAAGTTTTTGTAAACTTTTCGATAAAATGTTTTAAAAAACGACAGTTTTTTGTTAGAATTGATTAGCCAATATATTTTACATATATTACTTTTGTGGGGGTAACAATAATGGTCTTTAAATCAAAAAAAGATAAATTTTCTGAAATGCTTATGAACGTTTCCGAAAATTTAAAAGAAGGCGCGCAGTTTTTCGTGGAGTATAAAATTAAAAATGCTAGCGATTTAAAAGAGTTTTCTATGCGCATGAAAGAGTATGAGTCAAAAGGTGACTCATTCATTCACGAAATCATTATGGAGCTAAACAAAGCGTTTATTACTCCTATTGAACGTGAAGACATCCTACAACTTGCAATGAGTATGGATGATGTATTAGACGGATTAGATCACAGTGCTGGTCTATTCGAAATGTATTCTATTACAGAAGCTGATGAATACATGATTAAATTCGTTGAAGCAATTAATCAATGTGCGATTGAGATTGCAAATTCTGTTGAACTACTTTCTAAAAAGAAATTAGTCGATATTCGTACAAATGCGATCAAGATTAAGGATTACGAGTCACAATGTGATGATATTCGCCGTCATGCGATTAAGCACTTATTCTCTCGTGAGAAAGATCCGATTAAGATTATTCAATTTAAAGAGATTTACGAAGAGCTTGAAGAAGTAGCTGATAGCTGTCAAAGCGTTGCAAACGTATTAGAAACAATCATTATGAAGAACGCGTAAGGAGTTTGATCATGGATACACTCTTGATACTGACCGTTTTAGTAGTCATTTGCGCTTTAGCTTTTGACTTTATCAATGGATTTCACGATACAGCAAACGCTATTGCAACGGCTGTTTCAACGAAAGCTCTAAAGCCTAGACATGCAATTGTTATGGCAGCTATTATGAACTTTTTAGGTGCGATGACATTTACAGGTGTAGCAAAAACGATTACAAAAGATATTGTTGACCCGTTTGCTTTGCAAAATGGTTCTCTTGTAATTTTAGCTGCTTTGCTTGCGGCAATAGTCTGGAATTTGATCACTTGGTACTATGGCATTCCAAGTAGTTCTTCGCATGCAATCATTGGCGCAATCGCTGGTGCAGCAATTGCTGCTGCTGGTATTAGCGCATTAAACTATAAAGGGTTTATAAAAATTCTTGAAGCTTTAATCATTTCACCGATCATCGCTTTTGTTATTGGTTACATCGTATATAGTATTTTTAAAGTGGTATTTAAAAACTTTAACTTAACGAAAACGAACAAGAACTTCCGTATATTCCAGATTTTCACCGCTGCATTGCAAGCTTATACGCACGGTACGAATGATGCACAAAAAGCAATGGGAATCATTACGATGGCTCTTATGGCCAATAACTATCATACTTCTGGCGATATCCCTTTCTGGGTACAATTATCTTGTGCAATCGCAATGGGTCTTGGTACTTCTGTCGGTGGTTGGAAAATTATTAAAACTGTCGGTGGACAAATTATGAAAATTCGTCCTGTAAATGGTGTAGCTGCCGATTTATCATCATCACTTGTTATTTTCGGCGCAACATTTATTCACTTACCGGTTAGTACGACGCACGTTATCTCTTCTTCTATTTTAGGAGTTGGTGCTTCACATCGCGTGAAAGGTGTAAAATGGGGAACTGCAAAACGCATGTTAATTACATGGGTTATTACACTTCCTATTTCAGCTTCTTTAGCTGCATTATTTTACTACTTATTACACTTAATCTTTTAATCAAAAGTCGTCTTCCTTATTTTTCTAGGAAGACGACTTTTTTGTGAACAAGCCTATTTCTTATTAAAAAGCGTGTATAATGATTGATGGATAAGTTACATAGAGGAGTTGGCAATTTTGGAATACATCATGTTACTTTTCATCGGATTAATCGCTGGGACAGTCGGGAGCCTAGTCGGACTTGGAGGCGGAATTATTATCGTTCCGTTATTAATTGGATTACACAGTTTATCACCACAACTCGCAGTAGGAACTTCTATGGTAACAGTCGTTTTTACAGGGCTGGCTTCTACCCTTACTTATATGAAACATAAACGGGTAGATTATAAAAGTGGACTTATTTTATTTATCGGGAGTGGCCCTGGTGGTATTATCGGATCATGGGCAAACAAATTTTTAAACCAAGATACATTTTCTTTATACTTTGGGATTTTTCTTATATTCGTCTCCATTCTTCTTATACTACGAGACAAATTGAAACCTCTTTCCCTATCAAATATGACTGTAATTAAGCGATCTTTTACAGATAACGAAGGAAATACTGTAGACTATCAATTTCCACCATTTCTCGCTATCTTTATTGCCTTTATAGTTGGATTTATATCCGGATTATTTGGAATCGGTGGTGGTGCCTTACTTGTGCCAGCGATGATGCTCCTTTTTGCGTTCCCAGCACACATTGCTGTAGCAACTTCAATGTTTATCGTATTTCTCTCAGCAATTGTAAGTTCTTTAACTCACATCTCTCTAGGAAATGTCAGCTGGGCTTATGCATTAATTCTTATTCCTGGTGCATGGATTGGCGGAAAAATCGGGGCTTATATTAACACAAAATTAAGCGGTAATGCAGTAATTAATTTATTACGTATCACATTAATTATTCTTGGAACTAGATTAATCATTACTTCATTTTTATAACGCGTTCTTTCTAGAATGCGTTTTTTCTTATACACATGAATATAAAAAGGCTCCTAGGAGAACAAATAAAACTAAACAAACACTTAATAGCATAAAATTTGAAATATGTAATTTCTTCAAGTTGATCACTCCTATAGCTATGACTGTTATCTTTATGATAGCGAAAAAACAGTTATCTTACAGTTACAAAGCGCTAACAATGCAAAATCATTTATTACAAATTTTATCCTTATATTTCATTTCTTTGTATAATCTATCGATTCAATAAAAAAAGATGTCATATTGACATCTTTTTAGTGAAGAAGTGACCATCCCATAAAGTCTTCATGTACTTGGCACGCCCTCTTATCGTTTCGATCATATAATTCAGCATAACTATCTGTTTCTTCATCATAAGCCATCGTATAAATAATTTGGCCGTCTATTTCAACGGATAAAACGACTCCACCTTTCATCTCTTCTACATGAATGATAGCATTCGCCGGAATTCTCATATCCGTCATCTTCATCGCATCTAACAATATACTAAACCCCCTACAGCGTATTCATTGCTAGTACTATTACACACTAAATAGTATACTACTGTAATAGCATACATTTCGTCAATGAAATTGCTGTTTAAAAAGCATATTGTCTTTATACATATACGCTAAAATATAAGAAATAGAAATGTTTTAATGGGGGGCTAACATTGATTCTACATAAGGGAGATGTATTATTCCGTCAAGGTGAGGACGGTCCATTATATTTTATAAAAACAGGTTTATTAAAAGTTATTCGGTTAGAAGAAGACGGAACACCATTTTTATTTAATATTATCGTTCCTGGTGAAACGATACCTCACCATTCTTTAATTTCACCGAAGGAATATCACGGTACAGCTATCGCTTTAATGAAAACAGAGGTTGAGCCTATAATTAGCCATGAATGGTACGACAAACTTCAGGCAAATCCTGCATCTTATGAAAATATCGCTATGCAATTACAATCGAAATTAAGAATGATGCAACAGCGTATCGATCAATTGACAACTGTCTCTCCTAAAGAGCGCCTTCATCGTTTACAAGAGTGGTTCACCTTTTATTTAGGTGACATCCCTATTTATGAAATATTAACACAAACTGAAATTGGTCAGCTCATAGGTGTACGCCGCGAAACAGTAAATCGCTTACTTAGAGAACAAGCAAAAAACGAGGTAAAATAATACCTCGTTTTTTGCTTGGCAACGTTAACCTATTGTAAGCTTGCTGCGGGACCGAAAAATTCATAATGAATGTTCTCTTGTTTAACACCCAAATCAATTAATGCAGCATTTATATGTTTCATAAATGGTACTGGACCGCAGAAATAAAATTCTGCTTCAGTCGTTGGAATAATAGTTTGTAACCATTCACGTTCAATGAATCCTTCTTGATCAAAATTCTTCATTTCCACATCTTGCTCTGTCGGTGAAGAATAGCAAGTATATGCTTTAACTTGTTCATACTCTTTTTCTACTGTCTCAACATGCTCTTTCATCGCATGTGTATTACTATTTATCGCCGCATGAACAAAGCATACATTACGCTTTGATTCTTGTTCAATTAACGTATTTAACATACTCATCATCGGTGTAATACCTACTCCACCACTAATTAGTACAACAGGTAATGTTGACTCCATATTTAATACGAAATCTCCTGCTGGTGCACTTACTGGTAAGACATCTCCTTCCCCTACATGATCATGTAAGTAATTAGATACTTTACCATCTGGTGTATCTACACCTTTTTCTTTCTTTACACTAATACGATAATATTCTTTTCCAGGAGCATCAGATAAGCTATATTGACGATTATGCGTATATGTTTCACCTTCAATATTTATTTGAATCGTTACATATTGTCCTGGGATGAATGAAGAAACTTTCCCGCCATCTTCAGGTTTTAAATAAAATGATGTAATAACATCGCTTTCCTTCACTTTTTTAACAATCACAAAGTTGCGGAAATCTTTCCATCCACCTTCTTTATGTGCAGCTTCTTCATACATATCCGCTTCAACGCTAATGAATGCATCAGCAATGACGCCATACGCTTCTCCCCATGCATTTAAAACTTCATCAGGTGCGCCTGCGACCTCTTTAATCGCTCGTAGTAAGCATGTACCTACTATTGGATAATGCTCTGCTTTAATACCTAAACTTCTATGCTTATGACCGATTTGTTTTACAACTGGAATAATAGCTTCTAAATTATCAATGTACATTGCAGCTGCATATACAGCATTTGCTAACGCTTGTTGTTGTCTTCCCTTTTTCTGATTCGTATGGTTAAAAATATTCAATAACTCCGGATGTTCCGAAAATAAAATTTGATAAAATCTCGTTGTAATTTCAACGCCTTTTTCTTGTAATAACGGTACTGTTGACTTTACGATTTCAATTGTTTTTGCACTTAACATTGTATCCCACTCCTCTATTTCCTTAACTGTTTTTAGTTTAACTGAATTGTATAATACATATTGTGATTTTAATCACTATTAACATGGTGTTTTTGTGAAAAATATATGAACAATGCACATATTAAATAAATTTTAAATAGTGATATGCTCCCATACGCTACTAATTATTAGCCCCCATTAATTGTGCTCAAAAAAAAGCTAACTAGAATTCTAGCTAGCCTACTACTTTGTTTGTATTGCTTGTTCAATTACTTTTATATTCTGCCCGTTTCCAAACTCTGTATACCCCCATATATTCGTTTCACCTTTATATTTATTCATAAGTATATCCAAGTCATGATATACACGATGAGCATAGATTACATACTCCATATTCTGAAGCTCCACACCTTTTTTTACAATTTCATAACTTCTATTCACATCGCGTTTTATTTTTTTATTTTTTATTTCTTTATGTATATTTTTTAAAGAAGCTTCTTGCTCTTGAAACCATTGTTTAAAATGTTTCCAATCCCCATCTGTATATTTCTCTGCCTTGCCATAATTCAAGAAATTATTATAACTTTCATGTGTCGTACGAACAAAATCGAGTGTCTTCTTCTTCTCTTGCACCTCTTCTATTTGTGCTACTCTATTTACTCCAGCAGACTTATTCGCATAATACAATAGTACTTTCATAAGACTATAGCTCGCTATTGCCATTACAGTAATAGTTACCAATACACTTAACAATTTCTTCATATACAGAACTCCTTTTCTACTATGAATATTACAATGTACTGTTACACTTGTAACATTC
Source organism: Bacillus sp. 05T21 (assembly GCF_056396785.1). Taxonomy (NCBI): domain Bacteria; kingdom Bacillati; phylum Bacillota; class Bacilli; order Caryophanales; family Bacillaceae; genus Bacillus; species Bacillus sp. 05T21. The sequence goes on from NZ_JBFTMD010000002.1 coordinate 216,850, forward strand.
TCTCGCAGAAATGTAATTCCTGTTTAAATTCTTCTTGTCATTCCGACACTATTTTTTTACAAATTTCTCTTTGGTAAATGCTCTTGTAAAACAACATATCCTTCATAAGCTGTATAACCGAGTATAGCCATTAATCCAATATAACAAGCAAATACTGTCCATTTCGTTTTCGTATCAACTTTATAATAATTTTCTTGTTGTTCCTTTTCTGTTTCCCATTCATTTAATTTTCTTTCCGACAGTTCAAATGCTTCTCTTATATGAATTGTATGCATTTCTTTTTCATCTTCATATGGGACATAATCAAGTGGCTCAAATTTTGGTAAAAGGTACTCTAGCACTTCAATCTTTTGAAGTTCTCCTGTTTTTAATTCTTTTTCACGTTCTCTTTGTCTTAATACATTCATTTCATGGTGAATCATATAAATCGTTCGATGCACCGCACCAGTTTCTTTTAATTCCTCTTCAAGCCTAGCAACATATTCTTTCATTCCATCGATTTTATATCCTAATTCCTTAATCGGCTCATCTCTCTTTATTACTCTATATAGTTCCATACAGCCGATAATAAAAATAAATCCTCCTAAAATACTCTTGAAGTAAATAGAATAGCCGAGTAGTAAAACTAGCCCTGCTCCCCAAATTTTCGTGCTTACAACTGAAATTATTCGTCCACCATCTAATGGAGAAACTGGAATTAAGTTAAAGAAATTAATCATACTTCCAAGTAAAATAATAAGCGCCCAAAACGGCTCTTTCGTGATTATATACAGTGGGATCGCGGGTAAAAATGAAAGCAATCCGAAAAGAGGTCCCATATATGCAATGTAAGCTTCATCTTTTGCATTTTTCGGCATCTCTTTCATCCCAATAAGAGCTCCCATAAATGGTATGAAGATTGCTGGCGATGTTGGTATCCCTTTCTTTCTCGCTGCCCATAAATGCCCCATCTCATGTACAAACAATAAATATACGAGTGCTACCCCAAACTTCCAACCATATATGACTGCGTATGCACCAAGCGATAAAAACATACTAAATACTGTTGAAAATTTTGCTAACTTAAAAATTGCAAATACCCATTTTAACTTAGATAGTAAAAATAACCCTATTGCAACTATAACTCCCCATAATCCTTTTTTATTATTTTTCATATTCCTCTCCTTTATCTCGCTTTATTGAGCCATATACACTCATCAAAACTTATTCTTTTTCTCTATTATGACATATTTTTTTCTATTGTTAGAAATAATGTTTATCCCATCCATTTTTAGCCAAAAATAAAAATAAAAGGAGGTAAATACAAATGAAATTACAATCTCTTATGATAGGCGCTCTATCGTTTTTAGCTTCAACTCTTATTTTTTATACCGTCAGCTACGTATTATTATTAGATTGGTTACCAAATCACTTATTTATAGCCCTTATTATTCTTTCCGCTCTTATGATTTCCTTTCTAATTACACGAAAATCAATGAATGAGCCATCTGCAAAAGCAAAATAATAGAGGGGATTTTTCCCCTCTATTATCATTTCCTAGGAAAGGCCATATAGACTTTATGATTCTTACTGCCCGCTATTTACGGGCAGTAAGAATCCCACCTCAAAATTCGGCTGGAGCAAAGAATTTAGGTAGGAGTCGTGCTAATAATCAGCGTGGGATGCCCCCACTGATTAAAATTTCACTTTATCTTTGTAAATTCATTTTTTCACCATACTCTTTAACAATTTGAATAATGTTTTGAAATGCTCCTACTTTTTCTTTCTTACTATTTAATATTTGTAAATCGTGATTATCATAATAGGTTTCTAGTGATTTTAATTGTGATTCTGAAGCATCTTTTATCGGAACAGTAACATTCAACTCATACTGTTTATACCCTTCCTTTACTTTTTCAGCTGAAATTATTTCACTCTCTTTTGCGCCAATTAATTTTTGAACCTTTTCCGGGAAAATTAATTGCAAATAATATTCTTGTTCCTTCGCTAACTTATTATATAGTGATTGTGAAATCGTATAACGTACTGTATAATTCATTTTTTGATCACCCGCTTTAATATGAAACGCAGTAATCTGCAAATCTTTTTTCGTTATTTCCGTTAAAGGCCCTACCTGCATCTCATCTTCTTTTTGTTCTGGAATCTTTGGAAATATAGCCAAAAGTTTTTCCGTATCTTTTTCGTTCAGCATATACATAGCTTTTTTATATTGCACCCATCCCCGTCGATCTTCTCCTCTTAACCATGCATAATACGTTTCTATTTTCCCCTCTCTACTAATTTGTATTTCATATTCTGGTTTACCAAAGCTACCTGTTACTTCTTGTTTTTCTGCTTTGCTTATAATATCCACCACTAACTCCGCATCCATTTTCTTCAATTTTTTTTCTTCTGTACCTTTTTGTATAACAGTTATTTGTAATGGTTCTTTCACTTCATTCACTGTCTCCTCTACTTGTTTCGATTCTTTCTTTTGCTCTGCTTGACCACACGACGCGAGTAAAATAACACATAAAACCATTAAATATTTCCCTTTCAAATCGATTCTCCTTTTCCAATAAGAAATTCTTATAATCCTCATACATAAAACAAAAACGTTACATTATATAGAATGAGCTATACTATACAATGAAGGGAGGATTTTACAATGTCCATTAATTTTCATGATGCAAATAATAAGTATACGTATGCAAGTCGTAACGCACATATTTCATGGCAGGAAACAATAAACAATATTGTAGATGTGCAAAATAAACAAGTAATTGATATAGGTTGTGGTGGCGGCATTTACACGAAAGAACTTGCTCTTATGGGAGCCAAAAGTGTTGTTGGGCTTGATTTTTCAAAAGAAATATTACAAGCTGCAAAAGAAAATTGTAACGGCTTCCCAAACATTTCATTCATTCACGGTGATGCACATAATATCTCATTCCCTAATGAAACATTCGACCTTGTCATTTCTCGTGCAGTCATTCATCATTTGCATGATATTCCCACATTTATACGAGAGGCTTCTCGCATATTAAAAAAAGACGGTATACTTATTTTACAAGACCGAACTATTGAAGATTGTACAATTCCAGGAAGTCCTGAACACCTTCGTGGATATTTTTTCTCTGTCTTTCCAAAACTCATTGAAACAGAAGCGAAAAGAAGACCAAAAACCACTACTATTCAGCAAGAATTACAACAATATTCTCTTCAAGCGTTCCCCATACAAACACAATGGGAAGTACGAAAAGTACATGATTCTGTAGAGGCTTTGCTACAAGATTTATCTCCTCGAACAGGCCGATCCATTCTATATGAACTAACAGATAATGAACTTTCTCAACTTCTACATCATATCCAAACGGCATTACAAAACGTCTCTCCTATCATCGAAAGAGATCGTTGGACAATTTGGAGCGCGAAAAAATTGTAAGGAAGGAAGCCTCACAAAGTAATGTGAGGCTTCCTTCTTTCATAATCTAATTTTGCAACACTCTTGATATCCTCCACTCCTGGCCTGTGCACTTCCACACTTCGGACATACTAAATATCTAGACTGATTTGTCAACAAACTACCTTTTTGAAAGAGTAAAACTTCTGCTTGTTTAAACGAACGCGAATAATATAACCACATAAAACCAATTATAGCAATAATGCCAAATAATACTCCCATCGCAAGCATTTCAGTCACCTCTTTTGGTTTGTTCTTTCCAGCAAGTGGATTGTTGTATTATTCTCTGCAAATTCAAACAATTCCTTCCTTACTCCTATAAATATCGATTTTCTCCATAATCTTTACAATTCTCTATAATGTTTTACAGCATTTTTACAAATAGTATTAACCCTTATATTCTCAGCTATATTTCTACAGGAAAGTGTATTTCCCAAAAAATATGTTGACTTTCTAAAAAAAACGTGTGAAAATACTGTCAGAATACTTGAATTAAAATTCATTGACGAGAACGAGTACGTTATAGGACTGTTCCCCAGAGAGTTGGCGATTTGCTGAAAGCCGACGTTCAGTGCTTAACCGAAAATCATCTCCGAGAAGTAGAACCGAATGCTAAAGTAAGTTCTTACCGGATGTCCCCCGTTACAAGGAACACGTATCATGTTGTACGTTGCAAAGCCGTATACATATAGATTTATTTCTACATGTATAAATTAGGGTGGTATCGCGGGTAAATATAACTCGTCCCTTTCTTTAGGGACGAGTTTTTTGTGTTCTTACAATGAATTTACAAAAAAGGAGGAAAAACAATGAACACTGTATCAAAAAAACATGTTTTTTTCACAGGCCTTATGCTATTTTCTTTATTTTTTGGGGCAGGAAATTTAATTTTCCCTCCAATGCTTGGACAAAATGCTGGTGAAAACTTTTGGCCAGCAATGATTGGTTTTTTACTAACAGGAGTCGGCTTACCACTACTTACTGTTATCGCTATTTCTCTATCAGGAAATGGAATGCAACAACTTGCAAGTCATGTTCACCCATTATTCGGAATATTCTTTACGGTAGTTGTATACATTGCAATCGGTCCATCTATGGGCATCCCACGTGTTGCTAATGTCGCTTATGAAATGGGGGTTAGTTCTTTCTTACCAGAAACTATTCGCTCTAGCAGCCTAGTGCTATTTTTATACACAGTCATCTTCTTTTCTATCGTATTTTGGCTTAGTTTAAACCCTTCTAAGCTCGTCGATCGTATCGGAAGTGTATTAACACCTATTTTATTACTCTCTATTTTTTTATTATTCGTTAAGAGTGTATTTACACCCCTCGGGCAATCTGGACCAGCCATGCAAGAGTATCAAACTTCTCCAATTTTCAAAGGTTTTATGGAAGGATACTTAACGATGGATACCATTTCAGCACTTGCATTTGGGATTATCGTTGTAAATGCAATTCGCTCAAAAGGTGTGAGTGATCGTAAATCAATTGCCATCGCTACAGCAAAAGCAGGACTTATTGCCGCTACTGGTCTCGTACTTGTATATGGTGCACTTGGCTGGCTCGGTACAACTAGTGTCTCTCTCGGATACGCAAAAAATGGAGGACAGCTACTTACCGTTATCGTACAACAATTATTCGGTCCATATGGTCTAATTCTGTTATCTCTTATCGTTACACTTGCTTGCTTAACAACATGCGTTGGACTTGTATCTGCGTGCAGTCAATACTTCTCAACATTATTGACAAAATTTTCATACAAAATGTTAGCAAGTGTCATTTGCTTGTTAGGATTATTAGTTGCCAACTTAGGTTTAACAAAAATTATCGCCATCTCTGTTCCTATTTTACTTGTTGTATATCCAGTTGCAATTGTACTCGTGTTATTATCATTACTTCATAAATATTTCGGTGGCTATCGATCTGTTTATGTATGTGCTTTAATCGGAACAGCAGTTGTTAGCGTTTTTGACGGATTAAAACAAGGGAATATTCCTGTTTCATTTATCACATCTTATTTTGAGTTTATTCCATTATATAATGAAGGAATTGGCTGGTTAGTACCAGCGTTAGTTGGGGCTATTATCGGTTTTGCTATCGCAAAATTAAGTGGTGCAAAAACAGTACCATTAACGGAGCATTCACCTGAATCGAAAGTATCATAAAAAAACTCCCATTTCGGGAGTTTTTTACATTTGATAAGAAGTATGATTAAAGCTACTTACTTTATAAGCTTTCGTATAGTAATCAATATTCGTATCCACTGTTTCTACTTTTACAACATCATAGCAATCTTCTTGCTTCACTAGAAATAAATAATATTCTTCTGTTGCCTCAATAATTGCAATACGATCTGTTTCAATATCATATTGTTCACAAAGTGCTTGCAACGCATTCACATAGTTACCTAATTTTTTCGTTTCATCCATTCCAAATATCGTTTGAACTAACATACACTCTCTCCCCTTTGTATGTACTGTTAACACCTTAATGATAACGCTTACATAAATAACCGTCAATAAAAAGCTTTGACCATATATAGTCAAAGCTGCCTTCTTATTTCGTCAATTGGTGTCTAAACGCATAAATAACCGCCTGTGTCCGGTCACTTACATTTAGCTTATTTAATATATTACTCACATGTGTCTTTACTGTTTTAAGGGCAATAAACAACTCATCTGCAATCTCTTGATTACTTTTCCCCTCTGCAATTAATAACAAAATTTCAGACTCTCTTTCTGTTAACTCCTCATGCAAAGGTTGTTCTTTCTTCTGACGCATACGAGACATCATTTTGCCAGTAACTTTCGGCTCTAATACCGTTTCCCCATCATAAGTAGCTCTTACAGCATCTGCAATATCACTCGCTCTTGATGTTTTTAATAAATAACTTGTCGCCCCCGCCTCAATAACAGGATATAACTTTTCATCATCTAAAAAGCTCGTGACAACTACAATTTTCGCTTCTGGCCATTCTTGAATAATAGCACGTGTCGCTTCAACCCCATCCATCTCATCCATAACAAGGTCCATTAAAATAATATCCGGTCTTAATTGCAAAGCTAACTCTGAACCTTTTCTTCCATTTTCAGCTTCTCCAACTACTTCAATATCTGGCTGCGTTGATAAATATGCTGATACACCCATTCGAACCATTTCATGATCATCAACTAGTAATACTTTTATCATGATTCTCCCCCTCTCTCAATCATAATAGGTACTTTCACTTCTATTTGCGTACCTTTATTCGGAAAACTAAGAACTTTTAATGTACCACCAATTTCATGAACTCGCTCTTGCATTGACCTTAAACCGTATGAACCAGCCTTATTAACACCAACTTTAAACCCAACACCGTCATCAATAATTTTCAAAATCGCATATTGATCAATTTTCCGAAGGCGCACTTCGGTTTTCTTTGCCTTCGCATGCCGTAAAGTATTAGACAGCGCCTCTTGTACAATACGGAATAAATGATCCTCTACACCTTTTTTTAATTGAATCGGTTCAATTAACCATTCAATTTTCATATGTTGCTTTCTAGACAGTTCTGTTAATAATTCTTCTATACCCTCTGTTAGTTTCTTACCTTCTAACTGCACTGGGCGTAAATGAAGGAGCAATGCTCTCATTTCTGATTGTGCATTTACAACCATATTCTCAACAAGCTGCAACTGTTTTTTCGTCGTGTCTGGAATTTCAGCTGCTTGCTCATTAATGGCTGACATCATCATCGACATCGCAAAAAGTTGCTGACTTACAGAGTCGTGCAGCTCTCTCGCTAATCGATGCCTTTCTTGAGAAATCGCTTCTTGTCTCATCTCTTCATTCCAATGGGCTCGTTCATTCGTTACTTTTTGAAATAGCCCAGCTTGCTCCTCTAAGCGACGAGCAAGACCAATTACTTTTCGTTCCACTTCATGAAATTCATCGTCCGCAGTAAATGAGACATCACTCGGAAAATTCCCTCGCTCTACTTCAAATAGAAAAGTATTTAATCCTTGTATACGCTGTTCTATATAATAACCGATTGCATATCCTACAATTCCTCCGATAAGAAGACTCGTACTCATAATAAACAAGCCAATTGGAACAGAAGCAATGGATTCTTTCCAGAGTAAATCATAAACTTGTTGCTCGCTTTTCCATACATATACAATTGTACAAATAAGTGCGATACTCACAGAGGACAACATAGAATAACGAATATACATCCACGAAATATTCCTTTGTTTTTTCATTATACTTTCCTCACTTCCGTATCGCCTACGACAAGCGAAGAAATAATTTTAATACGACGAGGGGCTTCTTTATACTGTTCTGTTCTAAACGTAACATTACGGTTAAATCCAGTTTCTTCGTGTCCTGGCAGGAGCACTCGCCCAACAATAACAGAATGATTTAAAGACAATTCAATATCATATGGTACATATAAGCGAATATTACCAATGACGCCCCGAATCACAATAACCGTTTCTCCCTCTGGAATCATAGCAGTTGTTAAATCAATCTCGACGTCACAAGCACCATATTGGACGTTAATATCCTCTATTTCATAAATATGATCCATCATTCGTACATTACCTACAAACATATTTTTTATATACGGTTCTGTACGATATATTTGTTTTTCTTCATTTATATATCCCTTTTCTTTAATTTCAACTTTCATTGCTTTTTGCCGATGTCCTTGTTGAATAAGTTGATAACCAATTAAAGCTAAACAAGCAAACACAACAAGTACGAATGCCGCTGATGAAAATAAGAAGAATAAGAAGACAATACCACCGACAAATAAAAATACATTCCCTCTTACATAACGGTTCTTCTTTCGATAATGTCTTCCAAACATAATCATAATAAATGCAAATATTAGACCACCTGGTTCAAAATGTCCAAGTATCATATCAAGAAAAAGACCGAATCCAAATATGATGAGGAGCATCCCCATAAATTGTGTTTTTGAAAATTGCTTCTTCATTTCAGCTCCCCCCTCCTTGTCACATATACATAGAAGAAAAGGCATTGCTTTCCAACACCTTTTCTCCTATCACTATATCATAAGCCTGTTTTATTATATACTACAATTATTTTGTTACTTCTTTCGTTAACGATACTTCATTTTTCTCTTTCATTTCACTCTCTAGTTTTGCAATTTTCATATCAAATGTATCACGCTCATGCTCTTCATTTATACGAAGCTCTATGTCACGAATGTGATCYTCAATTTCTTCGAATCGTAAGAACGGATTATTTTCATCCATTTTATGCATAGCAGTATTCATACGGCGGTTTGCATGCGCCATATTTTCACGTGCCATTAATTCCATACGCTTTGCGTTCATTTCTTTTAATTTATTTTTCATTTCTGAAAGACGGCGCTCTAACTCATCAATTTGCTCTACAACACCAGCATACATTTCTTCTAAGCGAGTTACTTGCCCTTCATAATACGCTACTTCTTCTAATGCACGTTCATGCAATTGCAATTCGCCTGCTTCTTGTGCGATGATAGCTTGCTTTGATCTTTTATTAACGAAATAACGTGCTTGCTCAAGCTCACGAGCGAAGTTAGATTTTAATGTTTTATGACGCTGAATTAACTTCTCAATTTTTGTTATTTCACGCTCACTATCGCGTAAATATTGGTTTAACATAGCAATTGGATTTTTTCTTTCTTTCTCATCTAACACATTATGAAAATCAGCTAAAATTGCATCGCGTACACGTCCGAATAAAGATTGTTTCATTATAATCTTCCTCTCTTCTACTTTATAATTTGATTTATTTTATATTAGTTTTTCATTAACTTGTTCCACTCATCTTCAAAGTTGCTATATGGTTTAGCACTTTCTGGAGCAGAATCAACAACTACATTTTTTCCTTTTTTCCACTCACGGTATCCGTAGTATAAAACTACTAATGCTGCGATACCGATTAATGCTGGGGAATGAGAAAGTGCAATGGACAAACCGATTAAACCAACAATACCCCAAGCTAACTTTCCAAAGAATGATTTAGCTCGCACAAATGATTTATAGCTCCAGTACACAACTCCTGCTCCAATGGCGAATCCTACAATACCAGCAAGACTACCAAGAGCAATTAAAGCCAAAATACCGGCTGCGATAAACGCTAGAAATTGTTTCATCTTGTGCTTGCCTCCCTTCGATTTGATACTCTTATCTTAACTATTTTTTCATTTTTTCATAACGAGCTTAAGAACCGTTTTTAACTCAGACTTAAGACTGAGTTAAATTCAGCCTTTTGCAAAACGAACATGTATGCGATGCGTATAGATACAGAAAAATTCTTATTCAATAACGGATGAAAATCTCAACTTGCGCGTCCAAAAAATTAGCAATACATACAAACGTTTATTAAATCGCAATAAATATATTATTAAGAAAATTATGTTAAAATAAATCAGAAGGCTACATTTAAATTAAAGGGGATATATCATGAATTTACACATTACGAAAGAAATCAATACCGCCGCTAAAAACTATATAAACAATAAGCTTTATGAATATAATTTAAAGCACTTTCCATCTGATTTAAGAGACAGATACTTAGAGATTCATTTATTTCTTAAAGATGAAAATGGTAAAATATGCGGGGGAATATTAGGTGAAGTCTGTTGGAATTGGTTAGAGATTCACTCTTTTATCATCGATGAAGATGTACGTGCATTAGGGTATGGAACTAAACTGTTATTAGAAGTAGAAAAAATCGCTTTAGAAAGAAATTGTGATTTTATAAAAGTTGACACTTTAAGCTTTCAAGCATTAGATTTCTATAAAAAATATGGTTATAAAGAGTATGGTATCCTCGATAACGTAGGAAGAGATTATAAACACTACTATTTGAAAAAGGATTTATAAATAATAAAAAACGCTCAGAGAATGTTCTCCGAGCGTTTTCAACTGCTAATAATAAATGTCTCTTTATGTTATGCAGTTTTATGATACTCTTTTTTTTCCGCCACTTTAGAAAATCTCGGGAAACCAATTAATATAGAAATGATTCCACATACTCCAACTAAAATTGGATAAAATGCATATGGTAACAATTCGACCGGAGATAACGCAGCAAATCCTGCCGCTGTTAACATTTGAGCACCATATGGGATTAACCCCTGTACACAGCAAGAGAAAAGATCCAGTACACTCGCTGATTTACGGGGATCAATTTCATACTGATCCGCAATATTTTTCGCAAGCGGACCTGTAAAAATGATAGAGATTGTATTATTTGCTGTACACATATTCGTCATACTCACTAAGCCAGCAATACCAAACTCTGCTCCTTTTTTCGAACGAATATTACGTGTTAAAAGATTCATTAAATATTGAATGCCACCATTATATTGGATAAGTTCAACCATACCACCGATTAATATAGCAAGTAGTACTAGCTCCATCATACCGCCCATTCCAGTCGTTACACTTTTAAAGAAACTCTCTAACGTGTAACTTCCATCTATAAGGCCGATAGCACCTGATAATATTGTTCCACCAGTTAACACAATAAGTACATTCCAGCCAAGTAGTGCTGTAATAAGTACTCCTGCATACGGTAAAATCTTTATCCAGTCAAAACTATGGGCTTTAACTTGTGTATCACTTCCTAAAGTAATTATTACTAATAGTACAATTGTAATAATAGCGGCTGGTAATACAATTAAAAAGTTCGTTTTAAACTTATCTTTCATTTCTGTTCCTTGTGAACGAACAGCAGCAATTGTTGTATCTGAAATAAATGATAAATTATCACCAAACATCGCTCCGCCCAGAACAGTAGCCATCGCAAGTGCTATTGAGATATCAGTTTGCCCACTAATCCCTACAGCAATTGGTGCTAGTGCTGCAATTGTTCCCATTGAAGTTCCCATCGCTAATGAAATAAATGCCCCTATAACAAAAATTCCAGCAACGATAAATCCTGGTGGCAAAATAGATAACGCTAAGTTAACAGTGGAATCAACTCCGCCCATTCCTTTTGCTGTTTCAGAAAACGCCCCTGCAAGTACAAAAATCAGAACCATGATCATAATATCAGGATTTCCTGCACCTTTAGCAAATCGTTCTACTTTCACATTAAAGCTTTCCTTACGATTCATCACTAAAGCAATTCCTACAGCAATTGAAATTGCTACGAGTATCGGCAATTTATAGAAATCACCTGTAATAATTCCAGAACCAATAAATAGCGCCAAAAATACTCCAAGTGGTAATAAAGCTAAACCATTTCCTCTCGTTTCTTTCAAAGTATCATCTCTCCCTAGTTTTCAACCTTTTCTAATGAATAACAAAAGACCTCTTCCAACGAGAAGAGGTCTTATACATCTATAAGAAACACTCTTCTCATCTTTCAAGCACATGCTTGCTGGATTTGGCACAGCACTCTGAAATCGAGTCCGCTGCCGAGGCATCGTAGGGCCAGTCCCTCCGCCTCTCTTTATAAGAAGGTTTCATATTTATTTTTTAATAATAATTTCTTTCCTAACTTTACTCGCTTACAAAACAAAAGTCAATTATTTTTTGTATAGATTTTTTTGGTAATTATACAAAAATATGAATAAATCAATCATTTTAACTTTTCGATTTCTTTATCCAATATTGAGATCCAATAAAATTTTCTATTTTTTATCGTCGCGATAATCCATTTTGTTGTATTCCACGCTAACTCATATTCTTCTTTTGTAACATCACCAATTTTATAGGCATCCTCTAACTCGTCTTCATCCAGTACATAGATCTCACCGTTCGGTAACAATACTACATCTAAATATAAATCATCAAAATAAGGTAAACCACGCTCGTCTATTTTATATTCTTTCGTCACGTCGATATAATATTGTACTAATTGTTTTTGATTGTCTAACATAGCTGTAATTGCAAAGTTTTTCCCGTTTATAAAATATTGCATCCATGTATACCCATCACCTGCAATGCAAAGCTGTTTACCATTGTATTCTTTATGACTAGGTTCTCTCACTTTTTTTATGTCCAGTATTCCTAACATTCCATCCTCTACTTGCTTAACCCTATAGTCCTTCTCTATTAGTCGCTTCCACGAAGAACCGTCACCATATTTACGTTTCATTACGTCCGCTCCTCTTCTACATATAGAAAAGCTCTCACATAATATGTGAGAGCTTTTCAAATCATAATTAAGCCGCTTGACCCTTTTCAGATATCTCTTTTAAATAGGCTTGTCCTTTTTCAGCGTCATATTGACCTTCCCACTTAGACATAACTACAGCCGCTAAAGAGTTACCTACAACGTTAACTGCTGTACGAGCCATATCAAGAATACGGTCAATACCTGCAATAAACGCTAAACCTTCAGCTGGAATACCTACTGTACCAAGTGTTGCTAATAATACAACGAATGATACGCCCGGTACACCCGCGATACCTTTTGATGTAACCATTAATACAAGTAATAACGTAATTTGTTGTGTAATGGATAATTCAATACCGTACATTTGAGCTAAGAAAATTGCCGCAATTGCTTGATATAAAGTTGATCCATCTAAGTTAAATGAATAACCTGTTGGAATAACGAAGGATGTAATTGCTTTCGGACAACCGAACTTTTCCATTTTCTCCATAATTTTCGGTAAAACCGTTTCTGAACTTGCTGTAGAATACGCTAAGATCAGCTCGTCTTTTAAAATCTTAAAGAATTGGAAAATGTTTATTCCAAAGATTTTCGCTGTAAGTCCTAATACAACTACAACGAAGAAGATCATTGCCCCATATACTACAATGAGTAATTTCCCTAATGGAATTAATGAAGCTAATCCGAATGTAGAAACTGTAACACCAATTAATGCGAATACACCAAATGGTGCAAACTTCATAACTTGGTTCGTTACATAAAACATTGCATCTGCTACACCTTGGAAAAATTGTAGAACTGGTTTGCCACGCTCACCAACTGCTGCTACACCTAAACCAAATAATACTGAGAAGAAGATAATAGCAAGCATATCACCTTCAGCTAATGATTTCATAATGTTCGTCGGAACAATATTTACAAACGTATCTGCGAACGAATGACTTTGTACTTGCTCTGTCGTATGTGTATATTTAGAAATATCTGTTTTTGTTAACTTATCCATATCAACGCCTTTTCCAGGTTGGAAAATGTTTGCTATTAATAGACCGACAGCAATTGCAATCGTTGTAATAATTTCAAAGTAAATAATTGTTTTTCCGCCTAGTCGACCTAACTTTTTAACATCGCCAACACCAGCAACCCCAACAACAATACTCGCTACAACAATCGGTACAACAATCATCTTAATTAATCGGATGAAAATATCACCAATTGGTTGTAAGTACTTCACCACTTCCGGATTGCCAAAGAAAATCGCCCCAACTGCAATACCAAGCGCAAGTCCTATTAAAATTTGCCATGCAAGTCCTATTCTTTTCATACTTGTGGTAACCCCCTCTTCGATGTGTCACTCTATCTCTCATTCTATCTCTATAAAACTTGAAATTAAGAGTATTACATATTATTCGACAATTCACTACATTTTGTCCCTGTTGAAAATCATAAATCAAAATTTAAAATCTGACAACAAAATAAGTTTGCACGAATGCAAATAATTTTCTTGACAAAAACAAACTTCATGTCAGAAAACCTTACATGAAATCGATTCCTTACTAGTGATTGATAGGTTTTTAAAATACTGTTTCATTATAGGAAATTCCATCATTTCCCATGTTTTTCAAAAAAATATAGAAATTGATATCTTTTTCTATACATTCAAGAATTTTAAATTTATGACAAACACTACGAAAAGATACTAAATTCCGACAAAACTTAGCAAAATTATAAAATTTTCTTTACATTATGATTACAACGATAGACACTCTTCTTCTTATGATATATAACATTCATAGGGAAAGGAGCAAGACAACCATGAAAAAGAAATTTGCAGCATTTAGTGTTTTAGCAGCTGGAACGATTTTCGTTTCCCCGTTACTTTCACCCGTATACGCTGAAACGAATGAGAATAAATTATCTAATATTCAATCCGAATTAGAAGGCAAACAAAATGACTTACAAAATAAATCAGCTGAGAAAGAACAAATAGAAAAAGAAATCCAGGAATTACAAAAGAAAATCGACGAATTAACTACTTCTATTAATAAAAACGAAGCTGAATTAAACGATACAAAAAAAGAAATTAGCAACACACAGCAAGTTATTACTGAAAAAAAGAAACATATAGAGCAATTACAAACGAACATAGATACACGGCAGGAAGTTATTAAACAACGACTACAATCTATGCAAGAAAAGCCTCGTACGAGTATCATTACAGAAGTAATAACAAGTTCTGCAAATATTGCCGATCTTGTTGATAATATGTATTCTGTAAGCTTAATTTTAAATAACGATACAGATATTGTGAAAAAGCAAACAAGTGATCAGAATGCTGTGACGACAGAAAAAGAAGCTGTTGAGAAAAAAGAGCAACAATTGAAAGAATCCGAGCAAAAATTAGTACAAAAACAACAAGAGTTACAAAGTAATCAACAACAGCAACAAACTCTTATTAAAGATCTACATACGAAAGTATCAAAAGTAGATTCCGAGATTGAAGGATTAGAAGAGTCACAAGGTATTTTAGAAAACCAGCGTCAAGCTGTTCAAAAAGCAATTGAAGAAGAAAAACGTGCAGAAGAAGCTCGGAAAGCTGAAGAGGCACGCAAGGCTGAGGAAGCAAAAAAACAAGCCGCCGCAAATGCTAAAGAAAGCACACAATCCGCACCAACACCGCAAGATACGAACAAAGGTGGATTTATTAAGCCAGCCGCTGGATCAAAAACTTCTGGATTCGGCGCACGTTCTTTAGATAACCATAAAGGAATCGATATCGCAGCTTCGGGAACAGTTCCAATTATTGCCGCTGCAGATGGCGTTGTTATCCGTTCAGAATTATCCTCTAGTTACGGAAACGTTGTTTACTTATCTCACCGTGTTAACGGAAAAACATATACGACAGTGTATGCACATATGAATAGCCGCTCTGTATCCAATGGACAAACTGTGAAACAAGGCGATCAACTTGGCTTTATGGGAAATACCGGTCAATCTTACGGACAACATTTACACTTCGAACTTCATATTGGGGAATGGAATGTTGGTAAGACAAACGCAGTTGACCCGTCTCCTTATATCGGATTATAAAAAACTCGGTGCATACCGAGTTTTTTTTTACTACTTCACACTTTTTAGGCGTTTTACATAAACTACAACTAAATGCCTATATTTTGCGGGGTGATAAATATGAATACACAATTACAAGAAGAAATAGAAGAAGCTAGAGAAACATACATCGGCCGGTTATTTACATTCGGCGGCTCAGCGTTATTTTTAATTGGGTCATTTATCGCAGTTGTCACAGCTTATAAAGCATATAATCGCTTATTAAATACTTCTACAACATAATAAAAAGACGGAGATTTCTCCGTCTTTTTATTATGCAAATATTTTAAATACGCCTACCGCATTTAAAAATACGATAATTACAGTTACCGGAATAACATAACGAAGTAAGAAGAACCAAATGTTAAATAATGTTTTCCCTTTCGTTTCCGTAACTTCTAATTCTTTCATTAATAACTCTTTACTCATTTTATTTGGTACGAATAGCGAAATGGCTAGTACTCCGAGTGGCAGTAATACATTACTTACCGAGAAATCGACGAAATCAAAGAATGTCTTACCAAATATTTTTACATCACTCATAATTCCAAACGATAACGCTGATGGAATTCCAACTGCAAAAATAAGAATACCAATTAATAACGAAGCTGACGGACGCTTCTTCTCATTATCTTTCGCAACAGATGCTACTACAATTTCAAGCATTGAAATCGCAGATGTTAAAGTCGCAAAGAAGAATAACACTAAAAACATAATGAAGAAAAATTGTCCAAATGGGATTTTTGCAAAGACAGCAGGAAGAACGATAAACAGTAGCCCTGGTCCTTCTGTCGGTTTAACTCCTAATGCGAAAATCGCCGGAAAAATCGCTAATCCTGCAAGTACTGTAATAAATACAGTTAAACTTACAATAGATGTTGCTGATTTAGCTAAATGCTCTTCTTTCTTTAAATACGAACTATACGTTACCATTACCGAGGCACCTACCGTTAGTGAGAAGAAAGATTGTCCCATCGCATATAAAATCGTATCTGCTGTAAGCTTTGAAAAATCTGGTTTTAAGAAGAACTCTACCCCAGCCATAGCACCATCAAGTGTTAACGCACGAATAATGATAGCAATAAATAAAATGAATAATAACGGCATCATGTACTTACTTGCTTTTTCTATGCCTTTTTCCACACCTTTACTAACAACAAAAATCGTACAAAGCATAAAGATGAATTGCGCCCCAATCGCACTTACTGGATTTGAAATTGTTTCAGCAAACAATTGTCCATAATCGACTACTCCGTTCCAGAAACTACCTGTGACACTATAGTATAAATAAAGTAAAATCCATCCACCTACAACACTATAAAAAGATAGTACGCTAAAACAAGTAACAACCCCCATACGACCAATCCAAGGATATAACTTGCTATTCGGTACTAATACTTTATAAGCTGTAACGGCCTCTTTTTGAGTACTACGGCCAATAACAAATTCAGCTAAAAGAAGAGGCATACCAATAAATAAAGTTAATAGTAAGAATACAAGGAAGAATGCGCCTCCCCCACCATTACCTGCAACATATGGAAACTTCCATATTGCACCAAGACCTACTGCGGCTCCGGCTGCTGCGAGTACAAAGCCAATTTTCGACGTCCATTGCTGTGTTTCTTTCATCATAAATTCTCCTTTTCTGAATATTATAACTTTTATCAATTATACACTTTCATTTCATACTCGCACACCTCCTTTAGAAAATAAAAAAGTCCCCTACACGCAAATATGCATGTAGAGGACGATATATGTAATAGAATACCGTGGTACCACCTCAATTGGATCAATAAATCCCACTTGTTCAGGTACAGGAAAATTCCGATACCCTATCCTTTTAACGGCGGAACCCGGGTTGCCTACTGCAATGTTCAGCATACCTCTCGCAAGCCCATTCTGTATATTTTATCGTACCGGGCTCACACCTTACCCCAGCTCTCTGAACGCATCAAATATACGTACTCTTCTTGCTCATCGATTTCATCTTTTGAAGTTACTTGTGATTATAAATTATATTTTTATATTTGTAAAGCACAATTCACTCACTATCCTATATAAATTCCCCTCTCTAATTCTTGTAAAAAAAGCTCTCTTTTTTGTTCACTTTGAACATATATCGACTTTAATACTTCTTGTAACAATATATTTTTTTGCCTTTTCTCTACTTGTAATTCTTTCACTTTTAGTCTAACTTCATATAAAAAATCAAGATACGATTCATACTTCTCATCATATTTATTTGCGATATCATCACGAATTTTTTTTGCAAGTTTCGGACTTGCCCCTCCAGTAGAAACAGCTACATTAAGCAATCCACGATGAATTGCCGCCGGAAAATGAACATTTCCACTTTCCGGATTCGTAATAACATTTACCAATTGATTCACTGCGGCATCTTCAGCAATTTGTTCATTTAGTACCGAATCACTAGTCGCTGCAACTACTAAAAAAGCATCTTTAATATCACTTTTCTCATACTCTCTTTGATACCAACGAATTTGCTTTTCTTCTACAAGTTTCACTAAATTTGCATCTAATTCTGTACTTACTACAACAATATCCGCACCTTGTTTTAGTAAAGGAATAATTTTAAACCCCGCTACTTTCCCTCCACCAATGACAACAACACGTTTCTTATCAACTCGCACTGTAAGTGGATACATATTGATCTCCCTTCAATATTTCCTCTGTTTTCTGAATTAACATCTCTCGAAACGCTACATTCTTTCCTAAATAGGGACTTATTTTTATCTCTTCCGACTCATATTGACGCACTTCTTTCTCAACATGTTTCATGAGTAAGCCTGTAAATAATAAGTAAGGTAACACAACAATGTTCCGTTCTTTTTGTTCTACAATTTCTTTCAACCTCTCATCAAACTTCGGCTCCGCGGCTGCTAAATAACAAACTTCCACCTCTTTAATGTTCTCTTCTTTTTGAAATAAAGAAGAAATCCACTTTATGTCTTGTAAAGTTTCCGGATCACTACTCCCTCTTGCAACGAGCAAAAGTGTTACTTCTTCTTTATAGTCTTTAATACCACTTCCGTTATATACCGCTTTTACAAGCACTTCTGATACACCAAATGGATTACCATACACTATTTTGATATCCGGATATTCCTCGTTTAACTTTCGTAATTCAAACGGAATATCTTTCTTTACATGTCCTGCCGCTAATAAAAAAACAGGAATAGCGACAATCTCTGTAGCACCACGCTTCACACATGTACGAAATCCTTCTTCAATAGAAGGATTCGCTAGCTCTAAAAAACAAATTTCTTGAATATTTGCCTCTACACGGTTCATACATGACGTAATAAATGCAACCGCTTCTTCTTTTGCTGCTTTCAAACGGCTTCCATGACATATATATATAACAGCCTTCATTTTACAATACTCCGCTTACTTGATATGCATTTTCCGTTTGTTTCTCAAACCAATGTATCTTTTCTCTAAAACGGACAACTTCTCCAATAACAATCATACTTGGATTTTGAATTCGTTCTTTTTTGGCAACATCTACAATTGTTCCTAACGTCGCTGTAACAGTACGTTGCATAGATGTCGTTCCCCACTCAATGATAGCGGCAGGTGTACTTTGATCTTTTCCATGTTTTATTAGTTGTTCACATATGTAAGGTAAATTACTAACCCCCATATAGACCGCTAATGTATCTACACCTTTCGCTAAACTTTCCCACTTCACTTCCTCTTCAGCCCCTTCTTTCCGGTGCCCTGTCACAACAGCAAAACTTGCACTTGCATCGCGATGCGTTACTGGAATTCCAGCATAAGCAGGAGCAGCTATACCAGCTGAAATAC
This sequence comes from Bacillus sp. 05T21, assembly GCF_056396785.1. NCBI lineage: Bacteria > Bacillati > Bacillota > Bacilli > Caryophanales > Bacillaceae > Bacillus > Bacillus sp. 05T21. Next base: position 236,354 of record NZ_JBFTMD010000002.1, read on the forward strand.
CAGGAATAATTTCAAATGGGATACTTTGCTTCGCTAACGCTTCAGCTTCTTCTCCACCTCTTCCAAATACAAATGGATCTCCGCCCTTAAGTCTCGTTACAACTTTTCCTTTTTTCGCATATTTAATAAGAAATGTGTTAATTGTCTCTTGCTTCATCGTGTGATAATTTGGGAGTTTCCCGCAATAAATTAAATCCGCTTCAGGCTTTGCATGAGAAAGCAATTCTTTATTTACGAGACGGTCGTACAATATAACATCAGCCTTCTCGATGCATCTCAACCCTTTGACAGTAATTAAATCCGGATCACCAGGACCCGCCCCGACGATATAAACCTTCCCCATAATCTCTCCTCATTTCTACTATAAAATGAAACTTCCACTCTTCATCACGAATGGAAGTTACTATTATTTCGTATTACATGTTCTCTACTCATGAATAACAAATGCCGCCCCTTTTCGAATCTTCTTTTTTTCAAACAAAGAAATCTCTTTCACTTCTGGTAACGGTAAAAAATGTTTTTCAAGCTCAATTTCCGCAAGCTTAAATGCCTGTTCTTCACTCTGAGCAACGACAACAATTGGAACAATACTATTTACTAATACAGCTTCAAATCGATATAAGTCCATATTGCCCCTCCTAAGATGCTATTACTTCTTCTAATACACGATTTAGTACAATTTGTAATTCTTCCACTCCAACACGTCCTACGAAATCATAAAACGTTTCGGCTAGTAATTTATTCTTTTGGAAATAACTTAAAAAGGACACGAGAACATCCGGCAAATCTTCTCCATCTATTTTCCCTTTTAACTTTTCGTTATATGCTCCTCCGTCTAATAGTGTTCCGCCCACATATATTTCAAACGCCTCAACGATTCCCTTTTCCTTCGTTTTCAGTTTTATCCCTTGCAAACCAATATCAGCAATTTGACGTTGACCACATGAGTTCGGGCATCCTACCATATGAATTCGAACTGGAACATCGAGTGCAATTTGTGTATCTAAGTACTCTGCGATTTTGCGTAATCTTTCTTTCGTTTCTACTAGCGCAAGATTACAATACTCAATGCCAGTACATGAAACCGCATGACCGATAAACGATTTCGGATTTGCTGAAATTGCTTCAAACAACGGTTCACTTAATAATCCTGCAACATTTTCTGGCGGAACATTCGGAATAATGAAGTTTTGTGAGTTACAAGTTCGAATTTGCCCGTTTCCATATTTCTTTGCAATTCTTGCAATCTCAAACATTTCCTCTGCGTGTAAACGCCCTACTGGTACATTAAAGCCGACATACTTTAATCCTGCTTGTTTTTGATCTTGAACGCCATAAAAGTATCCTGCATTCCATCCTTTGAGAGCACTTTCCCCTTTACTTTGCAATGGGCCTGTGTATTCTACTAGTTTCTCTTTAAATTTCTCAGCGCCCCAGTCAGCGACAAGAAATTTCAAACGTGCTAAGTGGCGTTTTTCACGATATCCAAAATCACGGAATATAGTAGCAATCGCAATCGACACTGCCTTCACTTCTTCTGGTAAAACGAATACATCTAATTCTTCCGCTAAGTATGGACGAGCTGATAATCCTCCGCCTATTTTTATATGAAACCCAACCTTTTCTTCACCATTTATTTCTTTCGTAGCAGGTGTAAACGCCACACAGTTAATCTCTGCATTTGCTGAATTATAAATGTTAGAACTAATAGACATTTTGAATTTACGTGGTAGATTAGAAAACTCTTCATTATGTTGGAAGTAATCGTATATTTCTTTAACAATCGATGTTGTATCAAATAGTTCATTCGCATCAATTCCAGCAAGTGGATTTCCTGTAATATTACGCGTAATATCACCGCATGCCCCTGCTGAAGATAAACCAACTCTAGCTAACCTCTTAAAAATATCCGGAATTTGCCCAATTTCTAACCAATGAAACTGAATCGCCTGTCTTGTCGTAATATCTAACACATCACGCCCATAATCTTCAGCAATGGAAGCCAGCACCTCTGCCTGCGCATTTGTAATAATTCCAGAAGGAATGTTGACACGCATCATAAAATAGCCCGCTTCTTTCGGTCTTTGCAAATACAATCCCGCCCATTTAAAAGCGTCCCACTCTTCTTTCGGAATAGATTCAAATCCATTCTCCGCATAGTAAGGAATATCATTAAAGATTTCTAATCCGTCTTTCTCTAATTTCTTTTTCTCTGTTTGATTTAATTTTTCATTATTAGCCCACACTTTTTCATAACTCATCTTTTATCCCCCTATATGAAACTACGCTCTTGTAAGTACTTCACAATTTGCTCTGCACATTCTTCAATAGAATACTTGTGCGTTTCTACAATTAATTCTGCTTGTTTTGGTTCCTCATACGGTGAATCGATACCTGTAAACTCTTTAATATCACCTTTTCTCGCCTTTTTATAAAGTCCTTTCGGATCACGTTTCTCACACTCTTCAATTGGACATTTTACAAACACTTCTATAAACTCATCTGCAGCTAATAGTTCCCTAACTTGTTTTCGGTCTACTCGAAATGGTGAAATAAACGCTGTAAGGACAACAGTTCCTTGATCTACAAATAACTTCGCCACTTCACCAATACGTCTTATATTTTCCATGCGATCACTTTCAGAAAAACCTAAATCTTTATTTAAACCTTGGCGAATATTATCCCCATCTAGCACATAATTTCCGATATTCTTTTCAAACAGTTTGCGAGCAACCGCATTCGCTACTGTAGATTTACCCGAAGCTGATAAACCAGTAAACCAAACTACAAAACTGTGATGCCCATTCTTCACTCTTCTCTCATCTTTTGAAACAGAAGCTGTATGCCAAGTAATATTCGTATCCATCTCATTCTCTCCCTATTCTGTTACTACTTCTTTTTTCAAACCTTTAATTAGCACTTCCACTACTTCTTTACGACTAAATGTACTTGGCGGAATCTCACCATTCCTTAACATTTCTCGTACTTTCGTACCCGATAAGATGACACGGTCTTCTTTTCCATGCGGACATGTTTTCGTTGAAGCCATTGCTTCACATTTCGTGCAGTAAAAACTATGTTCAAAAAATAACGGCGTAATCCCTAACTCTTCTACTGTAAAATTCGTAAAGATTTCCTGCGCTTCATATGTTCCGTAATAGTCCCCTACCCCAGCATGATCACGCCCTACAATAAAGTGGGTACAACCAAAGTTCTTTCTTACTAGTGCATGAAATATCGCTTCCCTTGGTCCTGCGTAACGCATTGCTGCAGGAAATACACCTAAAAAGACACGATCTTTCGGATAATAGTTTTGAAGTAATACTTCATAGCTTTCCATCCTTACATCAGCAGGAATATCATCTGACTTCGTTTCCCCAACGAGCGGATTTAAAAAGAGACCATCTACAATTTCAAGGGCAGATTTTTGAATATACTCATGGGCACGATGTACTGGGTTTCTCGTTTGAAATCCAACTACTGTTTTCCAAGCGCGTTTTTTAAATTCTTCTCTCGTTTCAATTGGATCTAAATGATAAGAAGGAAACGGATTATTTCCAAAGCGTTTTGTAAGAATAATAGCTCCTCCAACGTAAACGTTTGGTCGTTCATATAATTTTTTCACCCCTGGATGTGCTTCATCCGTCGTTTTATATACAAGTAACGCTTCTTTTTCTTTATCTGGTACAAAAATATCTTCTATTTGAATAACACCATATACATTTCCGGCGTTGACAAGTTTTACTTCCTCTCCAACCTGCAGTTTCTCGGCTACTTCTTCTGTTACCGGTAGTGTAATCGGTATACTCCATACGCTACCATTTGCTAAACGAAGCGTTTCTACTACTGAATCATAATCTCTCTCCCCTAAAAATCCTGTAAGAGGGCTATATCCTCCTGTCGCCAAAAGTTCTAAATCACTAAGTGCAATTTTGTCTATCTCGATTTCCTTTACAATGTTCGATATTTCATATGTTTCATCAATGCGGTTTACTAATTCATTTGTTGTACTCATCTTCTTATATCCCTTCTTAGCTTTATTTCAAAATCTATCTCATTGAAAGTGAAGGCCACATTCCGTCTTCATTTTCCCAGCCCATCTTCCATCTCTTGAGTTGCCACCATCACCTACAGGTAATGTACATTTCTCACACCCAATACTCGGATAGCCAACATCATGCAATGGGTTATACGGCAAACTATGTTTATATACATATCGCCAAACTTCTTTCCAAGTCCAATGAATGAGCGGACAAACTTTAATAGATTGAAAACGACGATCTTGATTTATAAACTGTGTATGCTTACGCGTTTCTGATTGTTCCCTTCTTAAGCCTGATATCCACGCTTTTTCCGCTGCTAATGATTTTTCTAACGGTAAAATTTTTCTAATACTACAGCAAAGATTCGGATTACTTTCCCATAACTTCTCTCCATGAAGCTTCGCTTGTTCATCGAGTGTAAGTTCTGGCTGTTTTTCTATAATATTTAATGAAGGAAATCTCTCGCGTACCTTCTTAATTAATTCGTACGTTTCTTGAAAATGAACATTTGTATCCAAAAATACAACTTTAGCAGATGGATTTACTTGGTTTATAAGATGCAATAAAGCCATTCCCTCCACCCCAAAGCTACATGCATATACAATTTCATCTTTATATTCGTTATAAGCCCAACTTAATACTGATAGCGCGCCTTTCGTTTCATCTTCTTTAGAAAATGAAACACTATTTTCTTTCCACGTTTCGTACGTCAACATGTTTTTTCCCCCTGTAAAAGCAAAAAGACGGCTTTAACCTATTAAAAATAGATTAAAACCGCCTCTAGTTTTTCTAGTCAGCGCTTTTTACTTTAAACGAACCTTTTCACTTTTTTCTAATTGAATCACTTTTCCATCTTGCACAACAATTGTAATGGAACCATATTTCATATCAGCAAGCATCGCTTGAATTTTCTCAGATACTTCATCAAAATGCTCCCGTACGCTCACGCAAACAGCCCCCCTTTTTATTCAAAAAAAAATCTTTCCCATTTCGAAAAGACTGTTCGGTAATATATTTTACCTTATCTTTCAAAATGGATTCCATTTTGCTGGATTTAGCACCTTGCTTTCTATAAGCAGGTTGCCGAGCTTCGTAGGGCCAGTTCCCTCAGCTTCTCTTGATAAGCTTTGTATTTGTATTTTATCACAATTCTGATTTTTTTCAATCCTAGTTTTCCGATATATTTAATTATTTTTCTTTTTTTAAAAGGAGTTGCCTTTACTAGACAACTCCTTCTTTCTCATTCACACCAGCTCTTTAATACGTATGCGATCGTTCCCAATGATATTTTCATATGTTTCACGTTCTACGACAATTTGTGACGTCCCGCCTTTTGCAAAGACGACAGCTGGTCTACGAATACGATTATAATTATTCGCCATCGAGTACCCATATGCCCCCGTACAAGAAATTGCTAGTAAATCAGAAGAAGCAACTTGCGGTAAGTTAATATCCCAAATCAGCATATCTCCACTTTCACAGCATTTCCCAGCAATCGAAACGAGTTCCTCATTCTCATCATTCCCTCGATTCGCCAACATCGCCTCATAACGGGCTCCGTATAGAGCTGGTCTTAAATTATCTGTCATTCCACCATCGACTGAAACATATTTCCGAATGCCAGGAATCTCTTTCACCGCTCCGACTGTATAAAGTGTTGTTCCCGCATCACCTACGATACTACGACCTGGTTCAATCCATACTTCTGGAAGCGGATATTCACATAATGTAAATTGTTCTCTTATCGTACTTGTTACAGCGTGCACATACGTTTCAAGTGTTAACGGTGTATCTGAATCCGTATAACGTATACCGAAACCTCCGCCCACATTTAATACTTTCATCACATAATGTGTTCGCTCTCTCACTTCTTCTAAAAATTGGCGGAGTACTTCAATTGCTCGAACAAATCCAGCCGTTTCAAATATTTGTGATCCGATGTGCGAGTGAATTCCTAGCACATTATAATTTGATTTTTGCAAGGCAAGCTCAATTGCTTGCATCGCTTGACCATTTGAAACACCAAATCCAAATTTCGAATCCTCTTGACCTGTTGTTATATATTCGTGTGTATGTGCCTCTACTCCAGGCGTTACACGGATTAATATGTTCACAAATTTCCCATGTTGCATTGCTAAATCGTGCAAGATTTCTAATTCTAAGAAATTATCTACTACAAAACAACCGATATTCGCCTGAAGAGCCATAATCATTTCTTCTTCTGTTTTATTATTTCCGTGAAAATGAATACGCGATGCCGGAAAACCAGCTTGGAGCGCAGTATATAATTCTCCTCCAGAAACAACATCTAAAGACATATTCTCTTCACGAGCTACTCGGCACATCTCCATGCACAAGAACGCCTTGCTTGCATATGCTACTTGATAAGAGAAACCACTTTCTTTAAAAGCACGATGAAACGCGCGGCACTTTCCTCGAATAGACTCTTCATCGTATACATAAAGTGGTGTTCCGTATTGTTTTGCTAGCTGCGTCGTATCGCACCCACCAATTTCTAAGTGTCCTTGCCCATTGATTCGGCTTGTGCCGTGTAAATACATTTAAATTCCTCCCTTATTTCCTCTAAAACTCATAACCCCAATCTTCTATTCATTGCAGCACGCTTTTAGATAGACAAAAAACGCGCGGAACAATGTTCACACGCGTTTCTTATTAGGAAAAATATATATTGAAAAAATAAACGAGTTGTTATCTTCTCAAAATAAGAAACCGCATCAACATCTCCAAATAGCTCTTCATAAAATAAATCTTATGACAGTACTACATTTATTCAATGCAGTCCCAATATATGAATAAGATGGTTATTCTTATATTTCGGCAATAGTCCCTTTCAACCTATGATCACAGATTCCACTAAATCTCCCATAGCTTACTCTTTCCTATCGCGGCCTCTACCTTTGAGAGTAGATGAGGTAAGTCTATTTAATTTTCAAACATCTAATTGTTGCTATTAACAATACCAAAGGACCATTTTATTTGTCAAACAATTTTTTATATTGTTTTTTTACAGTTTAATTTTGTATCATTTGGTAAGCGCTTTACTGAAACCTTTGTCACTTCCCATTCGCCCTCTTCGTTATTAAATGTAATCGTTACCTTCTCAAATGGTGGAACAATTTTCCCACCAACCTGTTCATACTTCGTTACTTCAATACTCGCTTGAAATAAATATGTACCACTATACACTTTTTTTAAACTAATAATTTTAGGACATTGATAAGGCTTCAAGCTCCCATATTGTTTTTCAATTGCCTTATTTATTTTTGGAAATAAAACAGAATAAAGGGCATCTTCCATAAGGGGTGCATCATATTGTGCTACCGACACACTCGGTGAAGCAAAAAGTATAACACTACTGCATACTATAAAATATAATAATTTTCGCATTATAACCTCCGTTTTATTACTCGATTCTTTTTGCGCACGATAATTATCATACATAGAAACTCCGTTTTATTGTCTCCCACTGCCCTTTTTCTACTCAATTATTATAAAAAAGCCCACAACTCTCTTTTATTTTCGTATAATGATACTCATAGTATAATAAACATAATAACAAAGGACTGTTCGTATATATAAAATGAGGCGCTAATCAAACCGGCTCACAAGAACCGTCATGCTTTTAGGAGAGGAGTATATTATGCTACAAAATCTGTTTCCAAAACTGCGATTTGCACTAGTTGCAGTCGTTTTATTATGGATAAAAACATATATTGTGTACAAGCTAGCATTTGATATTAGAATTGATAACTTCTTTGAAGAGTTTATGCTTTTTATTAACCCACTAGCTTCGTTACTTTTATTTTTTGGTTTCGCTTTACTTGCATCTAAGTACCGAAACCGAATTATTATTGTAATTAGTTTTATACTGTCATTTATTTTATTTGGAAATGCAATGTTTTACGGGTTCTATAACGATTTTGTTACTTTCCCTGTTTTATTCCAAACAAATAATATGGCTGACTTAGGGACGAGTATAAAAGAACTCTTTACGTATAAAACATTACTTTTATTTGCAGACGCAATTATTTTAATGTTTATTTCGCGTAAATTCCCATCATTTGGTGATAAAACACCCCTTTCTCGCTCTGAGAAGCGAACTTTCTTTAGCGGTGTAACAGTATTATTAGCACTACAAATTGTTGTTTCAGTTATATATAAACCACAAATGTTCTCACGCTCGTTTGATCGTCAAACTGTCGTGAAAAATCTAGGTTTATACACATATCATCTATTTGATATTACACTTCAATCTAAATCTTCGGCTGAACGTGTATTTGCAAGTGGCGATGGATTCTCTGAAATTAAAAACTATACAGACTCAAAAGATAAGCAAGTTGATAAAAACTTATTTGGAGCTGCAAAAGGTAAAAATGTAATTTTAATTTCAATGGAATCTACACAAAGTTTTGTTATTAATAAAAAAATAAATGGAAAAGAGATTACTCCATTTTTAAATGAGTTTATAAAAGATAGTTTTTACTTCGATAACTTCTATCATCAAACGGGACAAGGTAAAACTTCTGATGCTGAATTTATCGTTGAAAATTCCCTTTATCCGTTAGACCGTGGTTCTGTATTCTTTACTCATGCAACAAATGAATACACTGCCACACCAGAACAATTAAAGAAATACGGATATTCTTCTGCTGTCTTCCATTCAAACGATAAAACGTTTTGGAATCGTGACGTAATGTATCCTGCGCTTGGATATGATCGTTACTTTAATTTAAATGATTACGTAGGAACGGAACAAATGTCTGTCGGTTGGGGATTAAAAGATAAAGAGTTCTTTGAGCAATCTATTCCAAAGTTAAAATCTTTACCACAACCGTTCTATACGAAATTTATTACTTTAACAAATCATTTTCCATTTCTTCTAAATCCAGAAGATCAATATGTTGATGAATTTAATTCCGAAAGTGGTGTTTTAAATCGCTACTTCCCAACCGTTCGTTACACGGATGAAGCTCTTAAATTATTTATTAAACAATTGAAAGACGAAGGACTATATGATAATTCCGTTATTGTCATTTATGGTGATCATTACGGCATTTCTGAAAACCATAATGCAGCTATGGCTCAGTTCCTTGGGAAAGACGCTATTACACCGTTTGATTCTATGCAATTACAACGCGTCCCTCTCATTATTCATGTGCCTGGCCAAGAAGGAAAGGTCATCTCTAAAGTATCTGGTCAAATTGATATTAAACCAACGTTACTTCATTTACTTGGTATTAAAACAAATCAATCCGTAGAATTTGGAACAGACTTATTTACGAAAGAAAAAGACCCTCTTATGGTAATGCGGGACGGCAGTTTTGTTTCGGAAGATTATGTTTATACAAAAAATATGTGCTATAAAAGAAGCACAGGTGAAGAAGCTGATTTAACACTATGTCAGCCTTATATTGAAAAAGCAAAAACAGAATTAAAATTATCCGACAAACTCATTTATGGAGATTTATTACGATTTGATCCTAACAATCGATATAAAACCGGAACGATGACAACGAAATTTGAATAGTGTAGGAAGCAACTTTGCAAAAGTTGCTTCCTTTTTTTACTTATTTTTCAAATTTCTCTTCTATACAATCTTTCACAAATTGGGAATTTTTTTCGTATGAGAAAGAAATTTATGGTATGATAAAATAAGTAAACTTTCATACACTAATTAAGAATTTATAACAGAAAGCAAGGGATCAGATTTTGTATAGAGCAGCTATTCCAAACTTATTTACGCTCGGGAATTTATATAGCGGATTTTTGTCAATCGGCTATGCATCTTTAGGATATTATAAATCAGCTGCTATTTTAGTACTGATCGGGATGATGTTAGATAGTCTTGATGGTCGTGTCGCTCGTTTATTACGCGTTGATTCACAAATGGGAAAAGAGCTTGATTCACTCGCGGATGTTGTAACATTTGGCGCAGCACCTGCTGTTTTAATGTATTACACATCTTTTTCCAACTACGGAATCATTGGACTATACATAGCGGGATTATTCCCTCTGTTCGGAGCATATCGCTTAGCACGATTTAATGTAACACCATCTTCTACTTCTATGAAATATTTCACTGGAGTTCCGATTACTGCAGCAGGAGGGCTTGTTGCTTTCTTAACATTATTTTCACATACCATTCCAAAAATCGTTCTCATTACCGTATTCGTAACGTTCGCATTTTTAATGGTGAGCCGTGTTCGTATCCCAAGTTTAAAAGATGTACCAATTCCACGATATAGCATAATTATTACACTATTTTTAGTTGGAATTATTATCACAATGTACCAAACAAGTTTTGGCAACATTTCTGTTTTCTTATTCATTGCCATTCCACTATACATTTTGTATATGTTATCTCAATTTATTAGACAAAGACCTTCTAAAAAAGCGAATAAAGAAAAATAAAAAAACCTTCCGTATTTCGGAAGGTTTCTTTTTTATTTTGTAACTAATACTTTTTGATTTACAGGTGTTACAGGTTCTTCACCATTTAATACAGCTAAAATATTTCTTACTGCCATTTCAGCCATTGCATCACGTGTTTCGAATGTTGCATTTCCTACGTGAGGAGCAAGTACTACATTCTTTAATCCTTTTAGCTCTTCTGTAATTTTCGGTTCAAATTCAAATACGTCAAGAGCTGCACCTTCAATTTCATTCGTTTTTAGTGCATGAGCAAGTGCTGATTCATTCATAATTGGTCCACGTGAAGCATTTATAATATATGCTGTTTTCTTCATCATTTTAAACTGTTCTTCATCAATCATATGATGTAATTTCGGATTATAAGCACAGTTAATTGTAATAAAGTCCGCTGTTTGTAATAATTCTTCCAACGTTACGTATGTCGCTTCCAGTTCACTTTCAGCTTCAGGCTTTCGATTTGGTCCTGTATATAAAACATTCATTCCAAATGCTCTCGCACGCTTTGCAACTGCCTTCCCGATTTCTCCGAGGCCAATAATTCCGATTGTCTTACCGTGCACTTCGCGGCCCAAGAAGAATAACGGTGCCCATCCGTTAAATCCAGTTGTACGACATAACGTATCACCTTCAGGAATTCTACGTGCAGCTGCTAAAAGAAGTGCAAACGTTAATTCTGCTGTTGCCTCTGTAGATACTTTCGGCGTATTTGTAACAGCAATACCCTTTTCTCCAGCATATGTGTAATCAATATTATCGTAACCAGCACCATAGTTTGCGATAATTTTCAAGTTTGGTGCTGCGTCAATAACCTCTTTCGATACCTTCGTAGAAAGTAAGCTTAAAAGTGCATCTTTATCTTTTACACGTTCTGCTAACTCTTCTACACTAATTAATTCTTCTTTATTGTACATTTCTACATCATGATTTTCCAATAATTCTAATCCGATTTCTGGAATTTTCCCTGCTACTAATATTTTCGCCACTACTAACACCTCTTCTATACAAAATATGATATCTCTTATATTTCATTGTAAGAAATCTACATATAAAAACCAAGGAATTTGATTATAGTTTTGAAAATCGACACTTTTCCATAAAAAAAGAGGAGATGCAACTCTCCCCTCTTTTTACGCTTTTTCTTGCGATTCTTTCCCAAGCTTCGCATCGATTGTTCCTTCTGCAACTGTATCGCTAATTTGTTCCTCAATAACTGAGTTAGCAGTATTATTTGTTTCAGAAGTATAGGCTTGATCTGCCGCTTGTACGTTTTGTTTATTTTGTTGTTTCGCCATTTTTTATCCTCCTTTTCATTCTTTCTTATTTTGAACAAAAAGGGTGATTTTCATCAAAAAATCGTGTTTCATTTTGAAATTATTCCTTCTTCTTCAAGCAATCTCATCGTTCTTACTCGTTTCGTAAATGTAGCTATGTGAGAAATATCATGATTGCGTAATGTCTTTATATTCTCTTCCACATACTTTCCTAAATCATTCGGATAATGGGCATCTGAGGATAGAGTAATCGGAACTCCATGCTTAGCTAATACTTGTAAATAAAGCGGACTTGGGCACATTTCGCGCACAGGATATCGATAGTACAATCCCGCATTTATTTCTGTTGCTGTATTTGTTTCCACTAACGCACGAGCAATTTCCTTATAATAAGAAAGCTGTTCATTCTCATCCAATCGATAATTAAATACTTTTATGTTATCGAGGTGAGCTATAATATCAAAAAGCTCGGAACGAACAGCACTTTCAACTGTAGCGAAAAACGTGTGATATAAAGTATGTAACTCATGCGTACCAAAATACTCTTTCGTATCTGGATTATCAAATCCCCATCCATCTATAAAATGGACCGAACCGATTACATAATCAAAGTCTCCTAATGCTAGTAAACCTTTTAACTCTTGTTCACCCCCGATAAAATAATCCGCTTCAATTCCAAGTTTGAGCGTTATCCCTCGTTTACTCCATCGCTCTTTTGCCTCTTCAATCGCCTTTGTAAAATCATAAATAGACGTTACTCTTACTTGATCTAACCATTCTTTTTGCAGGCGACCAAGCTTAGAATCACTAATATCTACATACTTTTCATAATATCCTTTCGCTTCATGAAAACGATATAAATGATCGACAATACCAACTTCTTTTATACCTTTTCGCACAGCTTCTTCTAAATATAAATCAATCCATTTCGCTGTAAATGGACCTTCCTTCACACGTCTTTGCAGGCGTTCTTGTGTTTTCATAAGCCATTCCATAGAATGTTTTTCTTCTTTAAGCGGTTCAAAATATTGTAGCGCATCATTTATTTTAGCTAGCCACCCTATTGAATATGGCCCTTCTTCTAAATGAATGTGATAGTCCACTTTCATCCATATTCCCCCTTATAATGTATCTATTTCTCTTCTGTCCCCTACTCGCGAAAGCTTTCCATTTCTTTCTTTCATTTCTTGCATGACATCTTCTAATGGAATATTTTTTTCGGCTAATAGAACAAAACAGTGATAGAACACATCAACCATTTCTTTTACTATTTCTTCTTTATCATTATTTTTAGACGCAATAATTACTTCGGTGCACTCCTCACCAATTTTCTTTAAAATTTTATCTTCACCTTTTGAAAATAAATAATTCGTATATGATTCAGAGAGTGGAGTTTTCTTTCGTTCTTCAATTGTTTCAAATAATAACTTAAGGATATCTTCCATATGTATCCCCCTATATAATTTTGTAGTGAAAACACGTTTTTTCTCCCGTATGGCAAGCAGGCCCTACTTGCTTTACGACAACAACGATTGCATCTTGATCACAGTCTAAATAAAGTGATTGCACATATTGGACATTTCCCGATGTACCTCCTTTATTCCATAACGATTGTCTCGAACGGGAATAAAACCATGTTCTTTTCGTTTCCAGCGTCTTGTCATACGCTTCTTCATTCATATAAGCTAACATTAAAACTTCTTTCGTATCTTCCTCGATAACAACAGCTGGTATCAATCCTTTTGCAAAATTAGGTTTCATAACCGCACCTCAACGTTTGCTTCTCTTAATTTTCTCTTTACATCTTGTACAGTCGCTTCACCATAATGAAAGATTGATGCTGCTAATGCTGCATCAACTGTTGTCTTTTGAAATACTTCTATAATGTGATTCACATGACCACATCCCCCTGATGCGATTACTGGAACAGAAACGCTGTTTGAAATTGCTCCTGTTAAACGAAGATCATATCCGTTTTTCGTTCCATCTGCATCCATACTCGTCAACAAAATTTCTCCTGCCCCGAGCTTAACAACGTGCTTCGCCCATTCGATTGCATCCATTCCCGTATTAAGTCTTCCGCCATTTACGTATACATTCCATTTATCTTCTGCTACTTTTCTAGCATCGATTGCTACGACAATACATTGTGAGCCAAAATGCTCCGCACCTTCCTGGATTAACTTCGGATTTCTCACTGCCGCTGAGTTTATTGAAACTTTATCTGCTCCAGCTCTTAGTAAATTGTACATATCTTTAACACTTGAAATCCCCCCGCCAACTGTGAGAGGTATGAATACTTTTGAAGCAGTTTTTTCTACAACATCTATAATCGTTTTTCGCCCTTCATGCGTCGCAGTAATGTCTAAAAATACGATTTCATCTGCTCCCGCATCATTATATAATGCGGCTATTTCAACAGGATCACCGACGTCTTGTAATCCTATAAAATTCACACCCTTTACTACCCGCCCTTCTTTCACATCTAGACATGGAATAATTCGTTTTGCTAACATAGTTTTGTTACCTGTAACACTTTTTCTAAATCAATCGTTTTCTCGTAAAGCGCCTTCCCAATAATGACGCCATATATGTCCATATCATTTAATCTTTTCACATCTTGAATAGATGCGACACCTCCAGATGCAATCACACGAATACCCACGCTTTTTTGCAGTAACTCTAATTGCTCAAAATTTGGTCCTGCAAGTGTCCCATCTTTTGAAATGTCCGTAAACACAATCGTTTGAACACCTACACTTTCCATTTGCTTCGCTAAATCGATGTACGAAATTTCAGACACATCTAACCAGCCCCTCGTTGCTACGAAACCATTTTTCGCATCAATTCCAACTATGATTTGCTCCTTATATAGACGAACCGCTTCTTCTAAAAATGATTTATCGTAAAGGGCAGCCGTTCCTAATATTACTTTTTCTACACCTACTGACAACAACTTCTCCACTGCCGCGAGTGACCGAACTCCTCCTCCAATTTGCACCGGAATACGTACCGCCTTGCATATTTTTTCAATGACAGGTAAATTTACTGACTCCCCAACAATCGCTCCATCTAAATCAACAACGTGTAGTATTTTCGCTCCAAGTTTTTCAAATATGATTGCTTGTGCGACTGGATCTTCATTCATCACCGTTTCTTTACTAAACTCTCCTTGATAAAGCCTGACGCATCGTCCTTCTTTTATATCGATAGCTGGGAAGATTTCCATGCTTCTACCACCCCTTTGAAATTTTTTAACATTCGCATCCCAATTTCCCCACTTTTTTCAGGATGAAACTGTGCGCCAAATATATTTCCTTTTGCTACAAAACCAGGTACTTTCACTCCATATTCACTTGCCCCATACACAATTTCATTCGGACAATCTGCATAATAAGAGTGGACATAATATACGAAAGAACCGTCCTCTACTCCATTCCAAAGCGATATTTCTCCTTCTTTTTTTAATTCATTCCACCCCATATGTGGAATTTTATAAGGAACTTTTAACTTTCGAATAACACCTGGCAATAAATTTAATCCGTTACAATTTTGTAATTCCTCACTTTTTTCAAATAAAAGCTGCATTCCTAAGCAAATACCCAGAAGCGGTTTTCCTAAACTCCCAACTTCTTTTAGCACACATACTAAATCTTTTTCTTCTAAAACGCCCATCGCTTTCGGAAATGTGCCTACTCCTGGTAAAATAACTCCATCACTTCTCAATATTTCTTTTTTATCATCCGTTATGATGTACTCTGTTCCAATATATTTTAATGCTTGTTCCACACTACGAATATTTCCCATTCCATAATCTATAATTGCAATCAATTACAACATCCCTTTCGTTGAATTTACACCATTAATATTGGCATTTTTATCGACTGCCTCTCTAAGCGCTCGACCGAACGCTTTAAATAAAGCTTCAATTTTGTGATGTGTATTGCTTCCGTATAAAATGCGAGCATGTAACGTAATATTTGCAGCATGAGCAACTGCTCTAAAAAATTCTTCCGTTAATTCTGTGTCAAAATCCCCTAGCTTTGGATTTGTTAATTCACCTTGAAATACAATATATGAGCGCCCGCTTATATCAATCGCTACAAATCCTAAAGATTCATCCATCGGTACATACGCTGAGCCGTAACGGTTAATCCCCTCTTTATTTTGCAATGATTCTTTCAAGCAAGTTCCGAGTACAATTCCAACATCTTCAACCGTATGATGAGCATCAACGAATACATCACCTTCAGCTTCAATTTGCAAACCAAATCTTCCGTGTCTAGCAAATAAAGTTAGTATATGATCAAAAAATCCAACTCCTGTTTGCACAGAAACATTCGTACTTTCATCAAGTTGCAAACTTAATTTAATTTTTGTTTCCGTCGTCTCACGTACTTGACTAGACTCGCGCATTATTCTTCCTCCTTAAACCTAATTTGGATTGCTCTTGCGTGTGCATGTAAACCTTCTTTATTTGCAAGTTCTACAATATGATGCTGTACACTTCTTAACGCTTCTTCCGTATACGAAACGAAGCTTGATTTTTTTACGAAATCATCGACGGATAACGGAGAAAAAAATCTTGCCGTTCCACTTGTCGGTAATACGTGATTCGGCCCCGCCAAATAATCTCCGAGCGGTTCAGGTGCATATGGACCAAGAAAAATTGATCCAGCATGCTTTACATAAGCTAGAGCATTCATTGGCTCTTTTATGTGTAACTCTAAATGTTCTGGAGCGATTTCATTTGATAAATGAAACGCCTCTTCTAAAGAAGGGACAATAAAAATTGCTCCATTTCTTTTTATGGATTCACGAGCGATTTCACTTCTAGGCAACGTCTCTAGCTGCCTTTCTATTTCTCTTTCTACTTCTTTAGCAAGCTTTATATTTGTTGTAATACAAATAGCTGTTGCCCTCTCGTCATGTTCTGCCTGTGATAATAAATCAGCAGCAATATATTCGGCATTTCCTGTTTCATCTGCGATAACTACAATTTCTGATGGTCCAGCAATCATATCGATATTGACTATCCCATATACTTCTCGCTTCGCTAGCGCGACATATAAATTCCCTGGTCCAACTATTTTATCTACTTTAGGAATCGATTCCGTTCCATATGCTAGAGCAGCAATTACTTGAGCACCACCGGCCATATATATTTCATCTACACCTGCAAGACTTGCAGCAGCTAAAATATGCGGATCAATTCCTCCTTGCTTCGGCGGTGTTACCATTACAATTTTTTTCACTCCTGCGAGTTTTGCTGGCAATACATTCATTAATACTGATGAAGGATACGAAGCAGTCCCGCCCGGCACATATACACCTACATTTTCTAACGGACGAATAAGCTGCCCTCTAATTACCCCTTCACTCACGCAATCAAACATAGATTGTCTTTTTTGCTTTTCGTGATACGAGATAATATTTTTCTTCGCCTCTTTTAACGCTTCTAAAAAAGCTTGTTCTACAAACTTACTTGCTTGTTTTATTTCTTCCTCACTTACACGAAAATCTTTTGTCTCTACACCATCAAACTTTTTTGTATAGAACGATAAAGCCTCATCTTTACTCTCCCTTACGTTTTGAACAATTTCACTTACACTTCTTTGAACAGTTTCTTCTATTATATTAGCGCTTTCTCGTAGCGATTTTATTTTCGATAAAGCCTCTTGGAAATCTTCAAAAACTATCTCCATTTAAAGTCCCCCCTATTTCCCTGACAAAATTTCTTGTTCCATCATATTTATAATGCAGAATATTTCGTCTTTTTTAGTTTTCAATGCAGCCTTATTCACAATCATTCGAGTTGATATAGAGCACATTTCCTCAAATACAATTAACCCGTTTTCTTGTAATGTTTTTCCTGTTTCAACAATATCAACAATTGCATCTGCCAAACCTAGAAGTGGAGCAATCTCTACAGATCCTTCTATTTTAATAATTTCTACATCCTCCCCTTTATCATGAAAATATGTAGAAGTAATGTGCGGATATTTCGTAGCAATTCGTTTTTTTCGATAACTCTTCGGATTATACGTAGGAATAGAAGCGACACAAAATTTACACACGCCCACTCCTAAATCGACCATCTCATATATATCTTTCTCAAATTCCATTAATATATCTTTTCCAACGACTCCAATATCAGCTACGCCATGTTCTACATAAGTAGCAACATCTACCGCTTTCACTAAAATAAATGAAATGTTTGTGTTTTTACTTTTAAACACAAGTTTTCTTCCTTTATCTTTGAGCTCCGAACAATCAATTCCAATTTTTTCAAACAGTGGAATAACATGCTTTTCTAATCTTCCTTTCGTTAACGCAATTTGAATGTTACGCATGAAACCTCCCCTTCTTTCTGGATGATCCATTTCTCTCTCCATACATATTCCACTAGTGACTCACTCTTCGCCTCAACGACTGTCATTATTTTATTCTTGTTTGCAAATTGAAAAGTATCGTTTAAATTAGAGAATAAAGATAACTGGGCATTCTTCCCGTCCTTTTTAAGTAAATTTCGTAACCTTTCCGCTTCTGCTAATCTATTTAACTCATAATGAATCATAATATCTATTCTCTTTCGTTTATATGGTTCTTGCTGCTCTTGAAGTGCCTTAACTATTTGATTTACTTGCACCGCGAGCCCAACTGCTGGCATCATCTCGCCAAAATTTCCAATTAACTCATCATACCTTCCGCCACTAACGATCTCTTCTCCAATTTCATATATATACCCTTTGAAAATAACACCCGTATAATAATCCAAATGTTGAACCATACCTAAATCAATTGATATGTAAGAGCCATATCCTAACTGTTCAATTGTTTCATATATTTCTTTCACTCTCGCAATGGCCATTTTCATTTCATTACTTGAGGCGAGTTTTTCTGCTTCCTCAACAACATCTAAACTCCCGAATAACCTTGGTAGTTTCTCAAGTAACCTTACTGTTTCATCACACCGATTTAATTTCTTTTCTTCTATAAAGTGTGAGAGTGCGGCATAATTTTTACTTTCAATATACGTTCTAAGTAACTTCTCTTCTTCATCATTAATGGGGAGCTTTTTTACGATATATTTATATAACTGCACTTGCCCAATCTCAATTGTGAAAGATTGCACCTTTAATTTTTGAAGTGCTTGAATTACGCTTATCACACATTCAATTTCAGCCCTTACATTTTCAATCCCGATAATTTCAATACCACTTTGCACTATTTCATTATATTTCCCAGTAAGGGACTCATTCGCCCGAAATACATTCCCGCTATAAGTTACTTTAAGAGGAATATCCCCTCTCTGTGTTCCAATTACTCTTGCTAAAGGAATTGTCATATCTGGGCGTAAAACGATAATCCGTCCTTTTTCATCGAAAAATTTATACATCTTTTCTTCATCTATCGGCCTGTTTTGAAATGCAAAAACATCATAAAATTCAATTGTAGGTGTCCTTATTTCTTCATAACCTCTCTCTAAAAAGGTCCGTCTTAATTTTTGTTCCACTTCTTCAATTAACGTACATTCTTCGAATAAGTAATCTCTCGTTCCATTCGGATTTGCCCGTTTCCACTTTGTCATCTCATTTCACACACCTTTCCCTCTTTAATTTATGCCCATTCGATCCACCCAAACCGAAAATAAAAAGAGCCTTGTAGACAAAATACCTACAAGGCTCTTTAGTAGAGTGTAGGTACAACGGGAATAACCCTTGTGCCTACACGTTTTCACGTTAGGTTCAAGGGTTTCATGTATGATGATGTAGTTGTGTAAGCATTTTTATAGATTGCACGATATTCATAATACTTACTCCCTTTCTCCTCTGATTTTCACATAGTATATAACAGTTAATTCTGAATGTAAATACATTTTTAATATTCCGTTATTTCTTAATATAAGGCTATCTCTCTTTCATACTCTCCAATTTCTCGTTCGTATTGCATCGTAATGCTGATTTCATCTAGACCATTTAATAATTTTTCTTTCCACATTTTCTCGATTGTAAAATGAAACCTGTGCGTATTCGTAATAATTACTTCATTCTCTAAATCAACTTCCATTTGATCTCTCGCATTCGTTTTGGCAAGTTGTTCACGCATCTCTTTATCCATTACAATCGGTAACATACCATTCTTCATACAATTCATATAAAAAATATCTGCAAATCCTCCGGCGATAATAACGCGGAAACCATAATCCGCAAGCGCCCACGGAGCATGTTCTCTTGAAGAACCACATCCAAAATTATCACCTGTAATTAATATACTTGCTCCTTTTCGTTCTTGTGCATTAAGGGGGAAATTAGGATTTTCATGGCGCTCATTATCGTAACGCCACTCATCAAATAAATATTTTCCAAATCCCGTCCTTTCAATTCTCTTCAAATATTGCTTCGGGATAATTTGATCTGTATCAATGTTATCATTCATAAGTACTGCGGCAGTACCTTTATGAATATGAAATGGTTCCATCGTAACTCTCCTTTCTAATATCAACAAAATGACCATATAACGCAGCTGCTGCAGCCATAGCTGGACTTACCAAATGTGTTCGTGCTCCTTTCCCTTGCCTTCCTTCAAAATTACGATTTGACGTAGAAGCACAATGTTCTCCTTCAGGTACTTGATCTGGATTCATCCCAAGACACATTGAACATCCAGGCTCTCTCCATTCAAATCCCGCTTCTTCAAATATGCGATGTAAGCCTTTTTGCATCGCCCGCTCTCTCACACTTTTTGATCCTGGTACAACGAGTGCTCGCACACCTTCTCTTACCTTTTTCCCTTTTACAACAGATGCAGCAATTTCTAAGTCAGATAAACGTGAATTTGTACAAGAACCAATGAAGACATGCTTAACAGGAATTTCAAACGTACTTTGCCCAGGGCTCAATCCCATATATGAAAATGCTCTTTCATCATTTTCGTTATGCTTCTCTGGTAATTTTTCATCAATAGGAACACCCATACTAGGATTTGTTCCCCAAGTGACATACGGTGCTAAATCCGTAACATCTACCGAAATATGTAAATCATAAATTGCATCTGAATCTGTATAAAGCTCCGACCATTTTCCCGTAAACGTTTCATAGTCTTTCGGTGCATATTCACGCCCTTTTACATAAGAAAATGTTTTCTCATCTGGTGCAATGATGCCAGCTTTCGCTCCCCCTTCAATTGCCATATTGCAAAGTGTCATTCTCTCTTCCATACCCATATCACGAATCGTCTCTCCGTAGAATTCCATTACATGCCCCGTTCCAACCGCTACACCGTACCTTGAGAGAAGATGCAAAATAATATCCTTTGCATAAACGCCTTTCGGTAACTTTCCTTTTAATTCAATCCCCATCGCTTTCGGTTTTCGTTGCCACAACGTTTGAGTTGCTAATACATGTTCTACTTCACTCGTACCAATACCAAACGCTAAAGCACCGAAAGCACCGTGGGTTGCTGTATGGCTATCACCACATACAATCGTTTTCCCCGGTTGTGTGAGCCCAAGCTCTGGTCCTATAACGTGAACGATTCCTTGCTCTTCATCACCAATATCGGCTAATCGCACCTTAAATTGTTTACAATTGTCACGAAGTGTATCCAATTGCTGCTTCGCAATGCGATCGGTAATATTCCAAACATCTTTCGTTGGAATATTATGATCCATCGTTGCAAACGTTAATTCCGGTCTCCGAACAGTTCGATTTGCAAGCCGCAAGCCTTCAAAGGCTTGCGGTGACGTTACTTCATGAACGAGATGAAGATCGATATATAATAAATCCAATCCATTTTCATTCGTTACAACTACATGTCTTTCCCAAAGCTTATCTAGTAACCTTTTCCCCATTATCTTCCTCTCCCTACTAGTGCCTGCTCTTCCATTTCTTGAATAACTGCCCTCGTAAATGAAGTTGTCGTCTCATTCCCCCCAATATCAGCTGTACATTTCCCAGATTGAAGAACTGCAGAAATTGCCTCTTCAATCGCATACCCTTCTCTCGTTAATCCAAATGATTGCCCAAGCATCATCGCTACTGAACGCATCATCGCAATTGGATTCGCTTTATTTTTACCTGCAATATCTGGCGCTGATCCATGAATAGGCTCATATAAAGACGGCCCGTTTTCCGCATGGCTCGCTGATGGAAGCATTCCTAATGACCCTGCTAATACAGAAGCCTCGTCGCTCAAAATATCACCAAATAAATTTTCTGTTACGATAACGTCAAATCTCCTTGGGTTTCGAATTAACTCCATAGCAGCTGCATCTACTAAAATGTGCTCTAATTCAACATTAGGATAACGAAGAGCTACTTCTTCCGTAACAGCTCTCCACAATTTACTAGATTCTAAAACATTCGCTTTATCAATAGAGGTTACTTTTTTCTCTCTCTTACTCGCTAATTGAAAAGCATACGACACGATACGTTCAATTTCATGACGATGGTACGTAAGTGTATCAGTTGCCGATTCTTCCGTTCTTTCTTTCGGATAAGAGAAATAAATACCGCCTGTTAGTTCACGAACGACAACGAAGTCAATTTCATCTGCGTTTTTTAATGGCGATAAATGTGCAGTTGCGCTTTCTACTGTTACAGGACGAACGTTCGCAAATACACCAAGTCCTTTTCTTAAAGCTAATAATCCTTTCTCTGGCCTTTCTTTCGCATCATCCCACCGCGGTCCACCAACCGCTCCAAGTAAAACCGCATCACTCGCTAAACAAGCGGCAAGTGTTCGCTGTGGTAATGGTTGCCCATTTAAATCGATAGCCGCTCCGCCAAAGTACTCATCTTGTAAATGAAAGTGATGTCCATATAGCCTCTCTACCATATGCAATACTTCCTTCGCGCTTTCCATAATTTCCGGACCAACACCATCACCCGCTAAACAAACGATACGTTTTTCCAATTAAAACACTCCTTTTGTCTGAATTTTCAGAAATACACTTTGATAAGTAAGGGACGATCCCCTCACTTATCAAACAGTTACTTCACAAGAGTAATAAAAGATTTTAATTTTCCGGCCGCATGAACATACGCTCTCGCCGATGCTTCTAATACGTCTTGCGCAACACCAAAACCTGATACTTGATGAGTTCCTTCTTTTAATTCAACATGAACATGTGCAAGTGCATCTTGACCTTGCGTTATAGATTGTATGCGATAATCCGCTAAGTCACATTCTAATCCTAAAATTCTTTGAATTGCATTATAGATCGCTTCAATACTTCCAGAACCAGTTGCTGCATCTTCGTACATATTTCCTTCCTCATCTTTTAGTACAACCGTTGCACACTGTGTACTATTTGATACGAAATGTACTTGCAATTGAGTAATGCTATATTGCTGGGCCGCAAATGCTGCTTCACCAAGCATAAGCGCACGTAAATCTTCTTCTGTAATTTCTTTTTTACGGTCAGCCAAGTTTTTAAATGCTTCAAACACCACATCTCGTTCTTCTTTTGTAAACTCATAACCAAGTTCTTTCATTTTTTCAGTAAACGCATGGCGCCCGGAATGCTTTCCTAATACAAATAAATTTTGTGACTCTCCAATCAGTGATGGTTCAATAATTTCATACGTCGTTACTTCTTTTAATACACCGTCTTGATGAATCCCTGATTCGTGAGCAAAAGCATTTGCTCCAACAATCGCCTTATTTTTCGGTACAACCATACCCGTTAACCGACTTACTAACGTACTCGTCGCTTTAATTTCTTTTAATATCATAGAGGATTCTGCTTCATAGAAATCTTTTCTAATATGGAGAGCAACCGCGACTTCTTCTAGCGCCGCATTCCCCGCTCTTTCTCCAATTCCATTAATCGTTCCTTCTACTTGTAACGCTCCGCCTTCAACCGCAGCTAACGAATTCGCTACTGCCATCCCAAGATCATCGTGACAATGACAAGAGAAAATTGCTTTTTCATAAGAAGGAACGGATTCTTGTAAGTATTTAAAAAGAGAATAGTATTCTTCAGGATTCGTATATCCAACTGTATCAGGAATATTGATTACATTCGCTCCTGCGCGAATCGCGACTTCTACTGCTTCAGCTAAAAATGCTCTCGATGTTCTTGTTGCATCTTCTGCTGAAAATTGAACTGTTGGAAATAGTGATTTCCCGAGCGTAACCGAGCGATGAATGCTATCTAATACATCTTCTTTTGACATACAAAGCTTATATTTCATATGAATGTCACTCGTAGCTAAAAATACGTGTAATCGAG
Source organism: Bacillus sp. 05T21 (assembly GCF_056396785.1). Taxonomy (NCBI): domain Bacteria; kingdom Bacillati; phylum Bacillota; class Bacilli; order Caryophanales; family Bacillaceae; genus Bacillus; species Bacillus sp. 05T21. The sequence goes on from NZ_JBFTMD010000002.1 coordinate 260,359, forward strand.
GAGAGACAGCACCTTTCACTGCGTCATATGCTCTTCGAATATCGCTTTCCTTTGCTCTAGCTAAACTCATAACCGTAGCATTTTGAATGGTATTTGCGATACGTTTTACCGATTGAAAATCACCTTCAGAAGCTGCTGCGAATCCAGCTTCCATTACATTAATACCAAGTCTCTCTAGTTGCCTCGCAATCTGTAATTTCTCTTGTTCATTTAAATTAACTCCTGGTGATTGTTCGCCATCACGAAGCGTCGTATCCATGAACAAAATTTGCTTCATATTATTTAATCCCTGCCTTTACTCGCGGCTGTACAAACGGCATCATTTCACGTAATTTACGTCCAACTACTTCAATTTCGTGTTCATTTTCTTTCTCATTTGTCGCCTGGAAATTTGGTTTTCCTGCTTTATGCTCTGCAATCCAGCCTCTTGCAAATGTACCATCTTGAATTTCTGCTAGCACTGCACCCATCGCTTTCTTCGTATCTTCCGTTACAACGCGTGGTCCTGATACGAAGTCGCCCCACTGCGCTGTATCTGAAACTGAATATCTCATATTTTCAAGTCCGCCTTCATACATAAGGTCAACGATTAGTTTTAGTTCATGTAAACATTCAAAATATGCAACTTCCGGTTGATAACCAGCATCAACTAACGTTTCAAACCCAGCTTTTACTAGTGCAGTCACTCCGCCGCAAAGTACAGCTTGCTCTCCAAATAAATCTGTTTCTGTTTCTTCTTTAAACGTTGTTTCTAATACACCTGCTCTCGTCGCCCCAATTCCATCTGCATATGAAAGTGCCTTTTCAGTCGCAACTCCTGTTGCATCTTGATATACTGCAAATAATGCAGGAACAGCTCCCCCTTCCGCAAACGTACGACGTACTAGATGTCCTGGACCTTTCGGTGCTACTAGAAATACATCTACATTAGCTGGCGGTTTTACTTGATCAAAGTGAACATTAAATCCATGCGCGAAAACGAGAGAATTGCCGCCTTGTAAGTTTGGTGCAATTTCAGCTTCATATACTTCCGGCTGTAATTCATCAGGTAGTAGAATCATTACTACATCTGCTTTTTCTGCTGCTTCCGCTACTGTATATACAGAAAAACCGTCTTCTTTCGCCTTATCCCATGACTTCCCTTTCCTCAGTCCTACTACCACATCAAATCCGTTATCACGTAAGTTTTGCGCATGCGCATGGCCTTGCGATCCATATCCGATGATTGCTACTTTCTTTTCCTTTAATACATTTACCGTTACGTCTTTTTCATAATAAACTTTCGCCATTTTCATTTCCTCCTATTTTTTAAATAATTATTGAATTAACATAACTTGTTTATCTTGTTTTTTCATACTACGTGTAAATGCTGTTACACCTGTTCTAGCAATTTCTTTCAAACCATATGGACGAAGTAATTCAATTAACGCTTCTACTTTCTCCTGGGTACCTGTTACTTGCACCACTATGGAATCCTTCCCAACGTCTATTACAGCGGCTCGGAACGGTTCAATTAAACTATATAATTCTGCTCTTGCTACAGACGTTGCTACTTTAATAAGTGCAAGTTCTCTAGCAATCATCGCTTCTTCTGTAATATCTGATACTTTCAGTACATCGATTTGCTTATGAAGTTGTTTAATTAACTGCTCAACTTGCTGTTCATTTTCAACGTGTACAACAATCGTCATTCTCGAAATATTCGATGATTCCGTATGACCTACTGAAATACTTTCAATATTAAAATGTCTACGTGTCATAACACCTGTAATTCGATTTAACACACCGCTTTGATTTCGAACTGTCGCTGTTACAATTCTCTTCACCTTTTCTCCACTCCCTCCATTTGATGAACGCCTTTTCCTGGGGCAACCATCGGCATTACCTTTTCGGATTGAAGTACGCGGCAATCAATTACAACAGGCTCTCTTAACTCAATTGCATACTGTAATTGTTGCTTTGCAAGAAGTGGGTCTTCAATACGAACACCTTTTATGCCATAAGCATTGGCAAGCGCAACAAAATCTGGTTGGCATGAAAGTAAGGAGTGCGAATATCGCCCATTATAAAATTCCTCTTGCCATTGTCTTACCATCCCTAAAGCTTCATTATTTAAAATAAAAACTTTAACTGGTAAAGAATGCTCTTTTAACACACTTAGTTCTTGCAAGGTCATTTGAAATCCAGCATCACCGACAATTGCAATAACTAGTTCTTCAGGCTTTGCGATTTGTGCACCTATTGCTGCTGGAAACCCGAAGCCCATTGTTCCCAACCCCCCAGAGGTTACCCATCTATCTGGGTTTTTCAGCGGATAATATTGAGCTGCCCACATTTGATGTTGCCCAACATCTGTCGTTACAATCGCTTCTCCTTTCGTAATTTCGTATAGCATATCAATTGCATATTGAGGTTTAATACGCTCTGCATGTTCTTTGTAAGAAAGAGGGTATTTTTCTTTTCTACTATTCAATAACGAAAGCCAATCATTGTGATGTACTTCCCCTTCTTTAAAAGTAAGTAGAGCCTCTAATGCTTGCTTTGCACTCGCAACAATAGGGATTTCAGTCGGCACATTTTTCCCAATTTCCGCTGGATCAATATCTATATGTGCGACAATCGCTTCTTTAGCAAAATAAGCTAAATTCCCAGTAAGACGATCATCAAACCTTGCACCTATATTAATAAGTAAGTCACATTCATATAACGCCATATTTGCGGTGTATGAACCGTGCATTCCTCCCATCCCTAGAAATAGTTCATCATCTGGTGGAAACCCACCAAGACCAAGTAATGTATGAACAACTGGAATATGATATTTGCGAGCAAAACTTGTTAATTCTTTCGATGCTTTCGCATGCAATACACCTGCTCCAGCTAAAATTAATGGCTTTTTTGAGACCTCAATCGCTTGTAATAATTTGTTTATTTGTAGTAGATTCGGTTCATAATTAGGCTGGTATCCTGGTAAATCCATTTGTACGTCGCTACATCGCTCACCTTGCTCTACTACCATATCTTTCGGAAGGTCAATTACGACTGGGCCCGGTCTTCCTGTTCTAGCGATATGAAATGCTTCTTTAATAATTCGGGGTAAATCCGATGCTTTTCGCACTTGATAATTATGTTTTGTCACCGGCATCGTAAGTCCCATAATATCTGCTTCTTGAAAAGCATCACTTCCGATTAACGTTGTTGCTACTTGCCCTGTAAATACAACAAGTGGCAATGAATCAATCATCGCGTCAGCTAGACCAGTAATAACATTTGTAGCACCCGGTCCACTTGTTGCAATTACCACTCCTGGATTTCCTGTAATTCTTGCATATCCTTCAGCAGCATGAATTGCACCTTGCTCATGCCTCGTTAAAATATGCGGAATTTCACAATCATAAAGCGCATCATATAGAGGTAAAACCGCACCACCTGGATAACCAAAAATCACCTCTACTCCTTCCTTTTCTAGCGCTTCTAACAATAGCTGTGCACCAGTTGCCAGTTTCTCTTCCGTTTTTGAAGACATTTTTCTTATAAGCCCCCTTTTTTAAAACATTTATAAAATAAAAAAATCCTACGTCCACACTCCAGCTATGTGCTGAAGGGACGAAAGATTTCGCGGTACCACCCTTCTTTGCAAGATTACTCTTGCCTCAGTGACTCGGGATATGAGTCTAGCTAATAACGGAGCTACCGTCTAAGCCTAAACAAACGTTTCAGCTTAGCACTCAAGGGTGATGTTCGTCGACGTGAACCATCGGTTTCCAGCAACCACCGACTCTCTGTGAGGCTTCACAGTCAACTACTCCTCCCTATCAACGCTTTATCATGTCATAAGAGCTATTATCCAACTTTATTTTCTTCGTAAATTTTCTCTCCATCTTCTACAACTAATTTACGGAATTCTTCTAATAAACGATTCGTATGTGGCCCTGTTCTACCTAAACCAATCGTTCTTCCATCTACTGTCGTAACAGCAATTACTTCAGCAGCTGTTCCTGTTAAAAACACTTCATCAGCTACATATACATCATGCCTTGTAAATAATTCTTCTCTTACGTCATATCCAAGTTTTTCGCCGATTTCTAAAATCGCGTTTCGTGTAATACCTTCTAACGCTCCAGCAGAACTTGGTGGTGTAATTAATTTATTTCCCTTCACAATAAATACATTATCTCCAGAGCCTTCAGCTACATATCCTTGGTCATTTAACATAAGTGCTTCTTGTACTCCAGCTAATTTCGCCTCAATGCGAACTAAAATATTATTTAAGTAATTTAAAGATTTTACTTGAGGCGATAAAATATCCGGGCGATTGCGACGCGTTGCAACTGTTATAATCGGAATCCCTTTTTCATAATATTCTTGTGGAAATAAAGATAATTGCTCTGCAATTACTACTACATTTGGTTTCGTACAAGAATCGGGATCTAATCCCAAGTTCCCAGGTCCTCTTGATACAACGAGGCGGATATATCCATTAGATAGTTTGTTTTGTCGAATCGTTTCAACAACGATTTTCGTTGCTTCTTCTAACGTATATGGAATCTCTAACATGATGGATTTCGCTGATTCATATAACCGGACAAGATGCTCTCTCAAACGGAAAACATTACCGCTATATACCCTAATTCCTTCGAACACTCCATCGCCATATAAATAGCCATGATCATATACTGAAACCTTTGCTTCGTCTTTTGGAACAAATTCTCCATTTAAGAAAATCCACTGCTCGTTCACTTGAAAGCGCCCCCTATGTTCTATGAGTTTTTTATTGTTTCCTAGTCTACTCTCCTTTTCAAATAAATCAAGTGAATTTTTAGAAAATTTTTAATTTTTAATCGTACGTACATCTTCGTTTATATTGATTTAATAACATTGTTAACGTTTACAAAAAGTCAAAAAAATTTTTTCGTCAAATTCTACTAAAAAAATATTTGTTTAAAAGAAGGGTTTTCGCCAATTGATACGAATCTATTGTATTCAATAAACGGACGTCCGATTTTATAAATCCGGGAATATACAACGACTTTTGGTGAAAAAGGGGGAAAATAACAAAAATAACGCTGTCTAAAAATAACATTCATATTTTTCATTTAGTAATCATAATCCTATTTTTAAAAAACAATTTGTCAAATTGAAGGAGGAAATAACAATGGCGTGTGTACAAATTAAAGGAACGAGACAAGAGGTAGTAGAAATGCTACAACTATTTGATCTAATGGATACGAAAGGATTTTGTAAATTCGATAATTACGTTGAAGTAGAACCAAATAGTAGGAAACATAACAACTACACAGCTTCAATCGATATTCAGTCTAATAACAGTTCAGCACAAGATACATTAAATGATCAATTCGTTAGTCAAATGCTTACTGGTGTATATAACGACTAAACAAATATTCTCTTCCTACCATCTTTTCATAAATATATGCTATGGACTTGGGCATACTAGCAACTAGATGGTAGGAGGTGAAAATTATGGCTAGAATTGGTGTTGAGAACTCTTTAACAGATGTTCAACAAGCTCTTCAGCAACAAGGACATGAAGTCGTTTCACTTAACTCTGAAAATGATGCACATGGGTGTGATTGTTGCGTTGTAACCGGACAAGATTCTAATATGATGGGCATTGCAGATACATCGATAAAAGGATCTGTAATTAAAGCACATGGTTTAACAACAGATGAAATTTGTCAGCAAGTTGAAAACCGCACTTAATCATTTTTATCACATTATTTGTGAGCTAACATGTAAAGGGAATAGAATGGTCCCACTGATTATAGTTTCAATTTATTTATAGAAAGAGGGCTCCTTTTCAAAAGGAGCCCTCTTTTTTATATTCACCTAACGGGAAAGTAACATATACTGGATGAAAGCCCTACCTCTCTCTCATCATTACGGTTCCACTGACCGCTCCTTGATTCACTAGTATACATATAAAGCTTACATATACAATTTATAGGGTTTGTTCACAAAAGTTGTTGGTAAGACTACCCGATCTTTCGCAAACTTTTCGTATTATATTCATAAGATTTATTTACTTTACACTAGCTTTAACCGAGACACGAATTAAAATTTTAACACCAACACAATAACTTGTCAACATTTTTTACAAATTAAAAACAGACATTAACGGTTTGTCTGTTTTAGAATGGAGCTTTTTCTTTTATTACATATACAACAAAACCGCTTACTAACATACATAAGCCAACTACTAAGTTTTTGATATTAATCATAAATTCCTCTCCCTTATTCCACACATCATATATATTTACAGTTCAATTATTCCGATCGTCATAAAGCGCACTTTTTCTAATATATCATAATTCCTAAAAAATGCAAGTTCACTTTTGGCGACCATTCACAAATTTATCCACAGTGCTTGGCACAGTATTTAACGCTTTTTCAATTAAATGTGTACTACTATTGAGATGCAACACTTGCACACCGTTAGAACCAACTACTAAAAAAGCAACTGGGCTAATAGAAACCCCAGCCCCGCTTCCGCCTCCGAATGGATGACTTTGCTTGTTCTCTTTATACTGCCCTTGTCCGCCGTTATGTTTTTCGGAAATAAAATCACCTTTAAAGTCACTTCCACCAGCTCCAAAACCAAAAGCCACTTGAGATACTGTTAATACTACATTTCCGTCAGCTGTTGAAACCGGACTTCCAACAATCGTATTTACATCTACCATCTCTTTTAAATTTGTCATTGCTGTTTTCATTAAATTTTCAATTGGATGTTCCATTATGTACTACACCCTTTCCTCATTATTCTTTTTTATACTTTCCAAAATAGAGGAAGTCATACTAAGTTTTCCTATTTTGAAAAAACATTTTCCACTTTCCAATTGGATATTACTCCCTGTACAAGTTCGGATAAAGTGAAACTTTAATCAGTGGAGGTTTTGTTCATCCCCCACTGATTATTAGCCCACACCAATCGGGCGTTTACGAGCCGCAGGGCTCCAGCCAAATTTTGAGGTGGGAGTCTTACTGCTCGCAAATAGCGGGATAAAAACAGTAAAGAGAAACATACTACTATTGAACCTTGTTATGAAAGGAGTCCTTACTTTGACTGAGAAATTTGATGAATATAAAAAAAGAGATCGAATAGATAGTGATTATAAAGAAGAATACGCAGCTGAAGTTGCACCACAACGTATCGATTATGATGATAAAGATAACGATGATGTAAGATCGTCTGCAGCTGGATCGACTGCTGGTTTCATTGCTCTTGCCTTAGCAATATTATCATTATTCACATTCCCAACACTATTTGGTCTTGTGTCTGTTCTACTTGGTATTTACGCTTATAATCGCGGGGCTACTGTAACTGGTGGTACCGCTGCCATTGTGGGTGGTATCGCTGCACTCATTGCGATTTTATTCCGAGTGGCGCTTATTGGTTTATTGTTCTCTCTTTTTTAAAAAGAAAAAGGTATCTCGCTTTATGCGGGATACCTTATCCTGTAAATACATCTTCTGATGGATATTTAATTTTTTGTTTTGCTGGTCGTGCCAAAGAGAAAACAAGTGTTAACGGTCCGATTAATCCACAAAACATAACAAACATAATAATACATTTTCCAAACGCCGATAGCTTCGCAGTAATCCCCATTGTTAACCCTACTGTACCAAACGCTGAAATTGTCTCAAATAATAACTGAATAAAACTAAAGTCTTCTGTAAGCATTAATACAAATACCGCTGTAAAAATAAGTATTTGACTAGCAACGACAATTGCTAACGCTCTCGTTACTGTCGACATTTTAATCGTACGCTGAAATAAAACAAAATCCTCTTTCTTTCTAAAGAAAGAAAGAACTGATGTAATTAAAATAACGAATGTCGTTAACTTAATTCCACCGCCTGTCGATACACTTCCCGCACCAATAAACATTAATACCATTGTAAATAGTATCGATGACTCTTCCATCCCCCCATAATCTACCGTGTTAAAACCAGCTGTACGAGGTGTAATTCCTTGGAAGAACGAAGCCCATAATTTTTCATTTAAAGATAAGTGCCCCAAAGTCTTCACATTATTATATTCCAATACAAAAATCACAATCATCGCAATAACATTAAGTGCTATCGTTCCAACAATCATAATTTTGGAGTGCAGTGATAATTTTCGGAAACTACGGCTATACCATATATCAATTAATACCGTAAAACCTAACCCTCCTATTATAATTAAAGAACAAATCCCAATATTAATAATAGGATCTCCTACATATCTTGTTAAATTATCTGGCCAAAGCGCAAAGCCGGCATTATTATATGACGCAATAACGTGAAAAATACTATAGTATAAACCTTTTCCAAAACCAAACTCTGGAATAAAGCGAATCGATAAAAAGATAACTCCAATTAGCTCAATACAAATAGAAAAAATAAAAACACGTTTTACTAATTTCACAAGACCACCAATATTTGTTTGATTAAATGCTTCTCCAATTAATAATCGGTGGCGTAAACCAATTTTTTTCCCTAATACCCAAACAATTAAAATGGCTATCGTCATAAGACCGAGACCACCCGTTTGAATTAAAAACATAATAACAATTTCACCAAACATCGTAAACGTACTCGCAGTATCTACAACACCTAAACCAGTTACAGTCGCCGCCGACGTAGCTGTAAAGAAAGCATCTACCCAACTAATATGTACTTTCGTTGCAAACGGTAACTTTAATAACAATCCTCCGACCACAATTAAACAAAAAAAGCCTAATGCTAAAATTTGTGGTGGATTCAATCGTATAAAACGATTATACAACCCTTGTTTTTTTGCTACTTCCATATCACTAACTCCCTTTATCAAGTGAAGCTTTTATCCCCTCATAAATAAAGACTCTTTAAGAGCCTACAAGTAGCGGGATAAACCTTATATTCTCATAATATAGTTGAGCATAATCCTTTTTTTCATAGATTTCAACTTTTATTTATATTCAGACTCCTATGGTTTTACAAAAGAATATTTTCTATTATATCTCCACTTATACTATAACTCTTACAACAACTATTTTATCCCTTTTCAAATTCCCATATCTTTCACTCCAAGTTCACACGAGGGTCACACCTACCTTTTATAGTATATGTATCGGAGCTGTTCCTCCCTAATTTATAAGACATTCCCCAGTGTCTTGAACAGCTTTCCATCCCTAATTAAATTGACATAAATTGTCCCCTTCCCTAGGCCATCCTATATGTGATGGTCTTATTTTTTTATTCTTTCTATCTTTTATTTGAAACTCCCTCTCTCTTTCACTCCATGTTCACACGAGGATCACATCCACCTTTTATAGTATATGTATCGAAGCTGTTCCTCCCTAATTTATAAGACATTCCCCAGTGTCTTTGAATAGCTTCCATCCCTAATTAAATTGACATAAATTGTCCCCTTCCCTTGACCATCCTATATGTGATGGTCTTATTTTTTTATTCTCTCTTTCTTCTTACTTAAAACTCCCTCTCTCTTTCACTCTATGTTCACATCTATCTTTTATATTGTATGTATCGGAGCTGTTCCTCCCTAATTTATAAGACATTCCCCAGTGTCTTTGAACAGCTTTCCATCCCTAATTAAATTGACATAAATTGTCCCCTTCCCTTGACCATCCTATATGTGATGGTCTTATTTTTTTATTCTCTCTTTCTTCTTACTTAAAACTCCCTCTCTCTTTCACTCTATGTTCACATCTAGACCACATCCACCTTTTATAGTATATGTATCGGAGCTGTTCCTCCCTAATTTATAAGACATTCCCCAGTGTCTTTGAATAGCTTCCATCCCTAATTAAATTGACATAAATTGTCCCCTTCCCTAGGCCATCATGTGATGGTCTATTTTTTTTCCAAACACATAACTTAACTCTCTTCGCTTATTTCAACAAAATTGGTCTATCTATATGCAAATAGATATTTTTATACAAAATATTCAGAAAATATTGTCAAAATAGGTATTTTTTCGGTACAATTAATTTAGAAAGCAATTTTACAAAAACAAGGAGGGATTTTATTGAAACAAACAAAAGCAATCTTAATTGCATTATTTCTCGGTCTAGTCGTTGGACTCACTTTAAATTTAGCTGCTCCATCCATTTTCGAGCCATTAAATCAATATGTGTTCAATCCACTTGGTCAATTGTTTATTCGACTCATTAAAATGCTAGTTGTTCCTGTTGTATTCATTTCTATCGTACTTGGGGCTGCTGGTCTTGGAGATCCGAAACAACTTGGAAGAATTGGTTTAAAATCAATTTCATTCTTTCTCGTAACAACAGCTGTCGCTATCTCTATTGCAGTTACATTTGCACTTATTATAAAACCAGGGGCTGGCGGTAATTTTAAAACAGAAGGGCTTAAGTATGAAGGTGCAAAAACTGAAACATCTTTCGTTGATACATTGCTGAATATTGTGCCAGATAATCCAGCAAAAGCGATGGCTGATGGGAACATGCTACAAATTATTGCCTTTGCCGCATTGATCGGACTCGGTTTAGCTATTTTAGGAAAACGAGTTCAAGGTGTCCATTCATTACTTGAACAGGGCAACGAATTAATGATGTATCTTGTTAATCTCGTCATGAAATTAGCTCCAATCGGAACATTCGGGTTGCTCGCTTCATCCGTTGGTAAAATGGGGCTTGCAGGCGTCGCTGCGATGTTCAAGTATATGATTGTCGTTATGTTGGTACTCATTATTCACGGTGTCTTCGTATACGGCGGCTTATTAAAGGTACTAGCCAAAGAAAGTATTATTCGTTTCTTTAAACATTTCGGTCCGGTAATGGCAATTGGGTTTAGTACATCTAGCTCTAATGCGTCCCTTCCATTTGCCATGAAAACCGCCCAAGAAAAACTTGGAGTTCCAAAAGCGATAAGCTCTTTTGTACAACCACTAGGTGCAACGATTAATATGGATGGTACCGCTATTATGCAAGGGGTAGCAACTGTATTTATCGCTCAAGTATACGGCGTTGAACTTACATTACCACAATTAGCTATGGTCGTATTAACTGCTGTACTAGCTAGTATCGGTACTGCAGGTGTACCAGGTGTTGGACTAGTGATGCTTACGATGGTTTTAAATCAAGTAAATCTACCAGTAGAAGGCATTGCTTTAATTATCGGTATTGACCGCATTCTAGATATGTCTAGAACTGCTGTAAACATTTCCGGTGATGCAATTTGTGCAATGATTGTTGCAAAATCAGAAGAAAAATATAATACGGATCAATCTGCAGCATCTTAAATCAAAAAAGGAGTGAATCATTTCACTCCTTTTTTGATTTACTTCCTTTTTTCGAACGATATTCTTTTCCTTTATTATCATTTCCCGTTTCAAATTCAGTACTAAACTCCTGCTGGAATTGCCCTGATTTTGGTGAACCTTGATTTCCACTTCCTTGACTACCATTACGATTCGTCATATTTCCGCCTCCTTCCTTTATTAGTAGTATGGCGCTCTATCTTTTTTCATACACATTTTATTTTTTATCATCTATTACACACAGAAGAAGACCTTCCATATATGAGGAAGGTCTTCTTTTTCATTAGGTAAGCGTTTTCTTATTTGTAATTATTTAAATAAGTTTTTTAGAAATAGATATCATTATATCCATTTCATCTTCTGAAAGTGCGGAAAATCTTTCTTGTAAATATTTCTTTTTCTCACCTTCCATTTTCGCCACTAAATCTTTCCCTTGTTCTGTAATCTCTAAATATACAACTCTGCGATCTGACGTAGAACGTGAACGAGTTACAAAGCCTTTATTAATTAATTTTTCTGTAACGGCTGTAATATGACTATTCGACACATTTAACTCATTAGCTACACGTGATACCATTTCTTTATTCGTACGATTCAATATTCTAAGGACGATGAACTCATTCCACGGTATGTAACCACCAAATATTTTTCCAATATCATTACGCAACGTGCGAAACATTGCAAAAACATTTGTCGATAGTTCTTCCATTAATTGTTCTCGATTTTGAGACAACTTTGACAGCCCCTTTATTTAATTTAGTTAAATAAAAACCTTATTAATAATTTTACACGAAATCTTACTTTTTGTCACCTTATTTCCCCATAATTCGTAGTTTTTTAATAGATATTTCATGGTACAATGAAATTGATTTTCCAGAAAAAGGAGTTGGGGTAATGAGTGAAGAAGACAAACTTTCTAATCTCAGTCTAAAAGATAAGACTATTATTATTAGTGTTGTTATTCTTATTCTCATTATATTCTTTGCATTTATATTTTTTGTATATGTAGGAATCTTTCATATTACAGGTATAGAATATTCATCAAGAACAGCTCTACTACTCTTTTTTTTACTCATTCTTTTATTAGATGGTATTACATATTTTATATTCATTTTCTTTAAAGTGCTCCTACATCCATTGATGACAAGTATGCCCAATTGGCTCTCAATTGCTCTGCTCTCTATAATTGAAATTACGTTAGATTGGTTTGTCATACATACCGCCGATGACTGGATAGAGAGTGTACAAATGTCCAACATAGCTGAATTATGTGTCGCACTATTCCTTTACACACTAAATAAATTATTTAGTGATAAGAAAGAGTAAGAATACAAGCTTTTCTATATAAAAATTGGTACAATAAAAATAAATCATACTAAAGAGGTGTTACTTATGAACTTACTACAATGGGCTGATAAAGGCATGTCCTTTGATACATATGTGAATGAAATGAAAGTAAACCAATACGAGCTACTACACATTTACAATAATTTTTTAATTCCAAATGAATTACTTCCTATATTAGAAGAACGCCAAAATGATGGCTGGCGTGTTATCGTATTAACAGCTGATTGGTGCGGCGATGCTCTTTTATGTGTACCTGTTATGAAACGAATTTCTGAAGTTGCAAATATTGATATGCGGTTATTAATTCGCGATGAAAACTTAGAATTAATGGATCAATACTTAACAAACGGAACAGCACGTGCCATTCCAATCTTTATTTTCATTGATAAAGACGGAAATGAACAAGCCGTCTTTGGACCACGAGCTCCAAAAATACAAGAATTAGTAACTTCAATGCGCGCTACATTACCTGAAAAAGAAGATCCAACATTCGAAGAGAAACAAAAAGAAATGTATGCTAATTTCCGTGCTACATTAGCTGATGATACTTCTCTTTGGGAACATGTAATGGAAAGCATGATTGAGAGAGTAGTAAAATAAAAAACCTGCCGATTTCGGCAGGTTTTTTTATTACATAATGAAGAAATAGAATACCGCAGCTAAAATGAAACGGTAGTAAGCGAACGGTGTTAGTTTTACACGACCTAATAATTTTAAGAATGAAACAATTGCAAGCATCGCAACAACGAATGCTGTAATAAATCCAGTTGCAAATAACGGTATATCAGCCGCGCTTAATATATCCCAGCTTTTAATTAAATCTAAGGCACTTGCAGCTACCATCATTGGCACCGCTAGAATAAATGTATATTCCGCTGCCGCTGTATGCGAAACACGTGCTAATAAACCACCACTTATTGTTGATCCAGAACGAGAAAATCCTGGCCAAAGTGCTAAACATTGGAACATTCCGATTGTAAATGCTTGCTTATATGTGATTTCATCTAACGTTCTTGCTGTACTTGGTTTTGAAAACTTCTCAGCAACAATCATTAAAATACCACCAGCTACTAAGCTAATAACAACCGGTCCTGGACCGAATAAAACTTCTTTAATTGCACTATGGAATAATACGCCGAGTATGCCGGCAGGAATCATCCCGATAATAATATGTAATAAATTTAACGATGGTCCATCAGTTACTTTCCCTATTCCAACTAATGACCATAGACGTTTCCAAAATATAACAACAACTGCTAAAATCGATCCCAATTGGATTACAACTTCAAAAACTTTCGCTCTATCGTCTTCAAATCCAATTAAGTGTCCTGTTAAAATCATATGTCCTGTTGATGATACTGGTAAAAACTCTGTTAAACCTTCAACAGCACCCATGATTAATCCAATTAGCCAATCAGCCACAAGTAGTGCCTCCTTAATAACGAATATGTAATTTTTTCACACCTTATCATAATACCTTATCCCTTTTCAAAGTGCATCCTTTTTTTATTGATTTTATTTGTTGTATACGCTTATTTCTTTTCTATTTTTTGATTAAATTGTATGATAATAAGAGTTTGTTTTTTACGTTGAAAGGGGATTTTATGAAAGAAACTACTTCATTCTCACAAAAGTTAAAGCAATTTTTATTACTCTTTTTCCCGATTTTTGTAACGCAAATGTCATTATTTGCGATGAGCTTTTTTGATACGACAATGTCAGGACATGCGAGTCCTATTGATTTAGCGGGTGTTGCTATCGGAACAAGTATATGGCTTCCCGTTAGTACCGGCTTAACAGGAATTTTAATGGCTACTACTCCTATTGTTGCACAGCTCGTTGGATCAAAGAAAAAGGAGGACGTTCCCCACATTGTCATACAAGCAGTATATTTAGCAATTTGTGCTAGTTTCGTTGTTATCCTTATCGGATTCTTCGCTGTTTCACCTATTTTAAATGGCATGCAATTAGAAGAACCCGTGGAACGTATTGCAGCACAATTTTTAATTATTATCGCGATTGGAATTATCCCTTTATTTACTTACACCGTCTTACGTGGATTTATTGATGCATTAGGAAAAACTCGAACAACGATGATTATTACATTACTATCATTACCAATTAATGTAGTATTAAATTACTTATTAATTTTTGGTCACTTTGGCTTTCCAAAACTCGGTGGTGTTGGTGCGGCAATCGCTTCTGCAGCAACATATTGGTGTATTTTAATTATTACGGTTATTATTATTCGTACGAAAGAGCCTTTCGCTTCTTTCAATATCTTTAAACAGTTATACCGTCCTTCCTTTACAATTTGGAAGGAATTCCTGAAACTTGGCGTCCCTATCGGATTTGCTATCTTTTTTGAGACGAGTATTTTCGCTGCGGTAACACTTATGATGAGTAATTTTAGTACGACAACAATAGCAGCACATCAAGCAGCTATGAACTTTGCTTCCTTGTTATATATGACTCCTTTAAGTTTAGCAATGGCAATGACGATAGCCGTTGGATTTGAAGTTGGAGCAAAACGATACAATAATGCGAAACAATATGGATTTATCGGAATTGGGTTAGCCCTTGCTTTCGCTCTTTTATATTCAATCCTTCTTTATTTCTTTGATGATGAAATTGCTTCTATTTATACGACAAATGCAAATGTCCATCATTTAGCTAAAGAATTTCTTATATTCGCGATTTTATTTCAAATTTCAGATGCGATTGCAACTCCAGTACAAGGAGCACTTCGTGGTTATAAAGACGTAAATGTTGCCTTAATTATGACATTAATAGCTTATTGGGTAATAGGTCTACCTCTTGGCTACATGTTAGCAACTTATACTGACTGGGCAGCAAAAGGTTATTGGATCGGTCTTATTATCGGTCTAGCATTTGGAGCAATCTTCCTGCTTATCCGTCTCTTTCAAGTACAAAGAAAATATACAACGCAAAGCAGCCGCTAATGATATAGCGGCTGTTTTCTTCATGCATATTTTTTCTTGTAACGTGTAACATAATGAAAAAGAAAGGTGGATACATATGGACGAAAAACAAAAGAAACAATCATTCGATGAAGAATTCGCCCCTGAAATTTCACCTGGATATCGGCAAGATGTACATAAGCCACCTAAATATAAAAACACTTCTTTTTTAATGGGCATTACCATTTTCGCAGCTGTATTACTCGTGCTCATCATTTTCGTCTATTTTTAAAGAAGGGTGGTCTATTATATGAAGAAACAAGATTCAAATCGTTCAAAAAGAACTGTTAAAACAGAAAAAGGATATGCAGGAGATTCTGTTCATACACTGAAACAAGTTGAGCAAGGAAACTTATACATTGCTCAAAAAGAACTTGGGCAACAAAATGAAAATCTTTAAAATCCCTCTTCTCCTTGAGGGATTTTTTATTGTACATACTGCTTTTGATCTAACACCATAAATATACTATTAACCTTTACAATTTTCATGTCATAATTTAATTTCATTTCACTTCTCTTGCCATTTTCAATACCAGTAACGTACGCTACAGCATGATAGCGAAAACTCTCATCTGTCTCTTCACGTATCTCTTCGTTTGTAAATTTATACTCTAAATCCCGAAAACGGTTTGGGTAATAATTTTCTATTAGCTGTTCATACCCTCTATTTACAAATATTTCTTCACCTTTTCGTTTCACATCTTCTTTATTATTAAACTCAAACACTGCTAGTTGCGCTGTCACAAAGTGTTCTCCTACATTTTTCTTTTCTTTATGAGTTAAAGTTTCTATACTTTTGTTCTTTAATTCCTTATTTAACTCGTAGCGATCTATCGGTTTAAAAGTGGCAAAAACCTCCTCTTTATATGACCAAAACAATCCAAAAGCGATACATAGAGAAATGATTAATATTCTTTTCTTCGTAATGCACCCCACCCTCCTCCATAATGATAGTTATATCTTAACATATAGAAAGAAAATTCTGATATCATAAAGTGGAATAACCTACCTTTAACTTAGAAACGAGGAACAATTATGGACTCTTACAAACAATATATAAAAGAAGCTCTGCCCGGTCTTTCTATACATTCATATAAACAAAATGAAGAAGGTTGGGATAATATAGCGGTTATTATAAATGACGAACTACTATTTCGTTTCCCGCGAAAACTTGAATATGCACAGCGAATTCCGTTAGAAAAAGAACTGTGCACTATTCTTTCTCATTCATTACAAGAAATTGCAGTCCCTAAGTATAAACTATTGTATAAGAATAATTGTAATACCGTTCCATTTTGTAGCTATTATCCTCTCATTCACGGTGAACCGTTAACAACTGAAATAGTTACCGAGCTAGAGAAAAAAGAATTGAAAGCAATCATTACACAATTAGCCACTTTCCTTGCGGCTTTACATAGTATTCCTTTAAAACGTACTGAAACGCTAGGGTTCCCTATCGAAAAAACACTTACCTACTGGAAAGAACTACAAACAAAATTAAATCAATATCTTACTAACAATCTTACTTCATTACAGAAATTAGCCTTAAATCGTTTATTCGAAAGTTTCTTTACCTGTATAACTAAATCTACCTTTCAAAATGCAATCATTCATGCTGACTTTACACATCATCACATTTTATTTAACAACCTGCACAAAAACATTTCAGGTGTTATCGATTTTGGAGATGCTCAAATTGGCGATCCCGCTTTTGATTTCGCTGGGCTATATTATGATTTCGGTCATGAGTTTACTACATCTGTATATGAACAATACAGTGCAGTTATTTCTCACCGCGATCCATTACTCATTCACCGCATCACTACCTTTTATCAATACAGCCCTTTACTACATAACCTTATTTATAACATTGAAACAAACAATGAAATAACATTAAAGAAGAATGAAGAACAGCTTAAAGCAATACTACAGGGACGAGATTAAATTCTCTCCCTATACTCTCTCTCCTCATACATCATTAATTTTTTATCCATTTCAACAATAACTTTATACAATTGAAACGCCTGTAAAATTTGCAGTTGAATTCCAAAAGGAGCATTCTGTTCTTTTAACCATTGAAATACTTTCATTTCATCTTTCATTGATTATTCCTCCCTTTATTAATCTGCTACAAATATACGGTAAATGATGAAAAGCTTTTCATGTCAATAACAAAAAAGGATGCAAATTTGCATCCTTTAATGTACTATATTTTTCTTCTGCTT
Organism: Bacillus sp. 05T21; assembly: GCF_056396785.1. Lineage (NCBI taxonomy): Bacteria > Bacillati > Bacillota > Bacilli > Caryophanales > Bacillaceae > Bacillus > Bacillus sp. 05T21. The sequence continues at coordinate 278,196 of NZ_JBFTMD010000002.1, forward strand.
CGCTTCTTTCTTTACTTCTTCCCTTTGGCATTCACTACGAAACGCACAACTCATACACTCATAACGAAAATGACGCTCTGTATAGTGCTCAGGTTGCTGCAACATTTCTTTCATTCTAAATAAATCATCCATTCCAGTTATAATATCTTCCTGCTTTGGAATGTACTCATACTTAGTTCCTTCTATTAAATTAATAACTTCAATTTTCCCTGGAAGAATACCGAAAGCTTTATAACTGAATACTGTCATTAGCTTCTGACAAAGAGCAAGCATTTCCTCATCCGCATCGACAACATACTTTTTAATTACAAACGATTCAGTACTCCACTCACCAACTTCAAATGTCAATGACATGTGGACACCTAGCTCTTCCATATATGTTTGAAACTTCTCATATAAAAATAACGGCGGTGCCTGACTATCATCCCTTTCAACAAACTGTAATAAGTGATCAGTTAGCTTCGCTAAAACAATATAGTACTCCGCCTTTGAAGCAAACATATTAATCCTTACTTTTTTCCAATACTTTTCTATTAATATTAAAAGTACAATTTTCGTTTGTTGGCCCGCAGGTAGCGTGTAATATTCATTAATAATTTGATTCACAATCATTTGCGCTATTTGTTGCCATTCAAATGAAGAAGGTTCTCTTCTTTTTATATGACGGAAATAAAATTTGTGTGGACAACGCATAAAATCATACAAATGGTAATCTGTCATCGTTTTGATTGAGATTTTTTCATGCAATTGCTATTCATCTCCCTTCTGCCATTAAGAAAGGTGTTTTACGAATTCAGCTCCAAACTGTAAACATTTTTCTACATCTTCATCTTCTGGCGTTAATTCTACTTTCAATCCTTCTAACACAACTGCTGCCCCGCGCTCCTGCAGCTTTTCTATTAAAATATCAACCGCTAACCCGTATTTCGGATAAGCCGAATCACAAGAACCGAATGCAGCTGCTTTTTTACCAGTTAAGTTAATAGAATCCATTGCATCATAAAAATCTAAAAAATCATCAGGAAGATCACCATCTCCCCAAGTATAAGCACCTAAAATAATACCGTCGTATTGCTCTAATATAGAAGCTTCTGGTGTATCCATAATATCAATTACTTCAATCTCATTTTCTGTTTCACGAATCGCACCCGCAATATGGTCAGCCATTTCCTCTGTATTTCCACTCATACTTGCAAAAATCATTACTAACTTACTCAACTGAACCTCTCCTTTTACCTTGTATCTCTTTTTCTGTTTGAAGTGTACTCTTCTCACCTACATATTCAGAACGAATTATATTTCGTTGCCATTCAATATGCTTATCAACATCTTTATTTTTTAATTCCCTTCGTAAAAGGTGAAATGTTTTTCTCATTAAGGTTCCTCATCTATTTTATTGATAATAATTATCAATTTCAATTATACCATTAGATTAATTGAAATTGATTATCAAAGTCAATAACTTTTTTTTTAAAAATAGTTAAAATGTACAAGCTTGTCCGTTAGCTATTCATATACTATAAATGAGCATAGTTCTTTCTCAGCCCTCTCTGACGGAAGAAATAAAAGCAACTGCAATAGAGTGCAGTTGCCTTTTTTTATGCTTTATCAATTTCTAGTAGTCTTATAGTTGTCTCTAAAAATAGTTCCACTCCATTAATTAAAGCCGATTCATCCACATCAAATTTCGGATGATGATGTGGATAACAAGTATCAATATTTTTATTCCCTGTTCCTAATTTAATGAAACAACCAGGTGCTTTTCTTAAATACGCTGAAAAATCTTCCCCTCCCATAGAAGGTTCAAGATGCACAATACGCTGATTTCCAAACAATTTTATCGCACTTTTTTCTACTATTTTCGTAATGTACTCATTATTAACAACTGGATCATATCCGTAACGATACGTATATGTATAATCTCCCCCATGTGCTTCTGTAATTCCTTTTACAATTTGCTCAATTTTCTCTTTTGCTTCCTCTCTTAATGTTTGATTAAAAGATCGAACAGTTCCCATTAAAGCTGCTGCACTAGGAATGATATTATCGGCCATCCCCCCATGAAATTGTGTAACTGACACTACTCTATGCATAAAAGCACTTGTATTTCTTGATACGATATGTTGTAAATTTGTAATAATTTGTGCTCCGATAGCAATAGGATCTATCGTTTCTTCTGGTCGTGCCGCGTGACCACCCTTTCCTAAAATTTCAATTGTAAATACGTCTGGTGCTGCCATCATAGGGCCATATACAATTCCTATCTTTCCACTTTCTAATCCAGACATAACGTGCAAACCTACTACATAATCGACGCCGTCCATAACACCGGCCTCCACCATTTCTTGTCCACCACCGGGATACACTTCCTCTGCGTGCTGAAAGAACAGACGGATTTCGCCTGCAAAATCTTCCTTCATATTTGCTATCGTCTCTGCTGTACTTAATAAAATAGCTGCGTGAGCATCATGCCCGCATGCATGCATTATTCCTTTATGCACAGACGTATAAGGTTTCCTTGTCTCCTCTTGGATTGGTAAAGCATCTATATCAGCTCGAATCGCAACTACTTTCCCTTGTTGCCTTCCTCTTTTAATTGCTAGCACACTGTACTCCGTTGGTCTCGTTACTTCAAAAGAAGAAAATGAGCATAATGTTTCATATATAAATTGCGAAGTTTCTTTTTCATGAAACGATAATTCCGGATACTTATGGAAATGCCGTCTCCATTTAATGATATTTTCCTCTGAAATAAAACTCCTCCACTCTCTTTTCATAATAATTACCTCCTTTTAAAAGGCTCTATACCTTGAAAATGTACTAAGTACCCAGTGATTATTAACCCACTCCAATTCAGGAATAACAAAACAAATATTATATTTTCCCGCCTTCTCACAATCCACTTTTATACATTCATACAATCCACTTCCTATTTACATGTCAAACCCATTACAAATTCATGCTGAATGTAATATAATTGCTAAGTTAGGGATTTTCTTTTTTAGTATTTAGTGCTAATATCAGAAAAGAGCCTTTTGACTTATTTTTACCTAAAATGTGGGATTTTGTTTTTTTCACAATCATGTAGGACATGATACCTACAAAGAGCTATTATTTCATTAAGCGAGGGAAAGACATGGAAAGATTAAAAGAGATATGGTCTCAACCACTCACACAATGGGTTGCAAAGACGGTTTATTACCTTGCAATTTTATTTGCATTACTTTGGTTGTATGGATTCCATGATACAAACACAAGTACATTTATTTACAATGAATTCTAGGGTGGGAACGTTATGAAGTTATTAGAACAAATTGAAAAGTGGGCTGTAGAAACGCCTGATCAAACCGCTTTTGTTTGGCGAGATGCGAAAATTACGTACAAACAATTAAAGGAAGATTCTGATGCGTTAGCACATTGGATTTCTTCTGAGTATCCAGATGATCGTTCACCAATTATGGTTTATGGCCATATGCAACCTGAAATGATTATTAACTTTTTAGGTTGTGTAAAAGCTGGACATGCTTACATTCCTGTAGATTTATCTATTCCAGCTGATCGTGTACAACGTATTGCTGAAAGTTCTGGTGCGAAATTACTGTTATCAGGGGCAGAAGTAACGGTAACGGACTTACCAGTTCGCATTACAAGTGAAGATAACTTAAAAGATATTTTCTTTACTCATAAAGGGAATACTCCAAATCCTGAACATGCGGTAAAAGGTGATGAGAACTTCTACATTATTTACACATCAGGAAGTACAGGTAATCCGAAAGGGGTTCAGATTACTTATAACTGTCTTGTTAGCTTTACGAAGTGGGCTGTTGAAGATTTCAACTTACAAACAGGGCAAGTATTCTTAAACCAAGCACCTTTCTCATTCGATTTATCTGTAATGGATATTTACCCATCATTAGTAACAGGTGGTACACTTTGGGCAATCGATAAAGACATGATTGCACGTCCAAAAGACTTGTTTGCTTCTTTAGAGCAATCGGATATACAAGTATGGACTTCGACACCATCTTTCGCAGAAATGTGTTTAATGGAAGCCTCTTTCTCTGAAAGTATGCTACCAAACATGAAAACATTCTTATTCTGCGGTGAAGTGTTACCAAATGAAGTAGCTAGAAAATTAATTGAGCGTTTCCCGAAAGCAGCAATTATGAATACGTACGGTCCAACAGAAGCTACTGTTGCTGTAACAGGCATTCACGTTACAGAAGAAGTGCTTAATCAATACAAATCACTTCCAGTTGGCTACTGTAAATCAGACTGTCGCCTTCTTATTATGAAAGAAGATGGTACAATTGCACCTGACGGTGAAAAAGGTGAAATCGTAATTGTCGGTCCAAGCGTAAGCGTTGGCTATTTAGGAAGCCCTGAATTAACAGAAAAAGTATTTACCATGATTGATGGTGAGCGCGCCTATAAAACAGGTGATGCTGGCTATGTAGAAAATGGTCTTCTATTCTATAATGGTCGTCTTGATTTCCAAATTAAGCTTCATGGTTATCGAATGGAATTAGAAGAAATCGAACATCATCTTCGCGCGTGTTCTTACGTAGAAGGTGCAGTTGTTGTTCCAATTAAAAAAGGTGAAAAATATGATTACTTATTAGCGGTTGTTGTTCCTGGAGAGCATTCGTTTGAAAAAGAATTCAAATTAACATCTGCACTCAAAAAAGAACTCAATGAGCGATTACCAAATTACATGATTCCACGTAAATTCATGTATCAATCTTCTATTCCAATGACACCAAATGGAAAGGTAGATCGCAAAAAATTATTGAGTGAGGTTACAGCATGACCGCATATGGATCATTTTATTTTTTCGCTATAGTAGGCATTTTATTAATACCTACTATCATAGCTGGATTAAAAGGTAAAATGTTGCGTAAATATAATGCCGTTTTAACATTAGTAATGCTCGTTATTATCTTCTCTGATAAACCGAAGCAAGCAATCATGTTAGCCGCATTTATTATTTGGCAATATGCCCTTATTAAAGGCTATTTAATTTTAAGAAAACAAAATAATAGTACATTCACGTTTTGTATAGCTGTTATTTTATCGATTTTACCGCTTGTTTTAGCAAAAATTGCACCGTTTGTACCTGAGCTAAAGTTTGTTGTATTTTTAGGAATGTCCTATGTAACATTTAGAGCAGTACAAATGGTATTTGAAGTTCGTGATAATTTAATTAAAGAACTTTCCTTCTTTAATTTTTGGGAATTCATTTTATTCTTCCCGGCTATCTCAACGGGACCTATCGATCGTTACCGCAGATTCCAAAAAGATATTCAAAAGCCACCTAGTGCAGAAGAATATCAAAATTTACTATATACAGGGCTAAACCGTATTTTCCAAGGTTTCTTGTATAAATTTATTATTGCTTACTTAATAAAGCAATATTTTATGGATCCGGCATTCGCTCAGCAAGATACAATCCTATCAAATATGATTTACATGTATAGCTATAGCTTATATTTATTCTTTGACTTCGCTGGTTATAGCTCATTTGTAATTGGTGTAAGTTATATGATGGGAATTAAAATTCCAGAAAACTTTAATAAACCATTCATTAGTCGTAACATTAAAGACTTTTGGAATCGCTGGCACATGACCTTATCATTCTGGTTCCGTGACTTTATTTACATGCGTTTCGTCTTTTTTGCAACGAAGAAAAAGTTAATTAAAAACCGTTACACAATTTCGTATATCGGTGCATTTTTAAACTTTTTCATCATGGGAATATGGCATATTACTGGTGAGCATGTGTATCAATACATTATTTATGGTCTTTATCACGCTGCCTTGTTTATCTTATTCGATATTTTCGAACGAAAAAACAAGAAGCATAAGTTTTGGCCAAACAATAAATTTACACACGTCCTTGCGATTGTAATTACGTTCCACGTTGTATGTTTCGGTTTCCTGATCTTCTCTGGACACCTTAACAGATACTTTTAATGCACCCTTCTTATCCCATTAAGAAGTTGCACATATAATATATTTCGGATATAAAGGAGATTTTAAAAATGGCAGAATTCAAAGAGCAAGTATTAGATATTTTAGAAGAAGTATGTGAAAACGATATTGTGAAAGAAAACTTAGATGTTCAATTATTTGAAGAAGGTATTCTTGATTCTTTCGCTGTAGTATCTTTATTAGTAGAATTCCAAGAGCGTTTAGAGATTGAAGTTTCTATTTCTGATTTTGACCGCGATGAGTGGGCTACACCAAATATGGTTATTAAAAAGTTGGAAGAAATCCGATGAACAAAGTAAAATTTGGTCCGATGCTTTTAGCATTGGCCCTTTTTGCTGTATTCTTACTTATTCCAACGCGCTTCCTACTTCCACTTTTAAGTGATGAGAAAGTAGAACAAGCTGCGACTTCTTTAAAAGAAGAAAAGATTCAAAGTATGATTTTACAGCAAAAGATGTTAGCAGACCCGAAATATCTTCCGATGTACGGTTCATCGGAATTCGCACGTATGGATGCTTTCCATCCATCGAATTATTTCAAAGTAAAGCCTGAAGGATTCACACCATTCCTACTTGGGCGCGGTGGAACACAAGACCTTGTACATGTATTAAACTTCGCATCTACAATGGATCAATTGAAAGATAAGAAAATGATATTCGTTCTTTCTCCGCAATGGTTTGTACCACAAGGTATTGATGAGACACACTTTGCACCTAACTTTTCAAAACAACAAGGTTACCACTTCATTTTCAACGATGATTTAAAACCTGAAATGAAAAAACAAATTGCAAAACGCTTATTAAACTTTGAGATTGTTAAAAAAGAAACTTTATTAAAAATTTCGCTTGAAGGTATCGCCTACGATGATACAAAGTATAAAGTAAAAGCACTTGCTGCTAAACCTTTCGCTTATATTTATCGTAACATTCTAGATCGTAAAGATTTATTTACAGTTATGTTTAATATTAAGCCGCATAAAGAACAGCTTGATCCATCATTGAAACAAATGAACTGGGAAGAAGCTCGTAAGCATGCTGATCAAACAGGTGCAGTAGAATCAAGCTCTAACGAATATGGCATCGAAGATGATTACTTCAATAGCAAAATTAAGAAGAAATTAAAACAACGTGAAGGTTACTTAAAAAATGATGCTTATGACCAATCACCAGAATATGAAGATTTACAAATTGTACTTGATTTATTAAAACAATCTGGCGCAAAACCGCTCTTCATTTCTGTTCCTGTAAAAGGTCCTTGGTATGATTACGCTGGCTTCCCGAAAGAAAAACGCGAATTATACTACAATAAAGTTCATGAGCAAATTAAGCAAGCTGGCTATCCAATTGCTGATTTCTCAAATCATGAATATGATAAGTACTTCTTAAAAGATCATATGCACTTAGGTTGGAAAGGCTGGGTTTACATCGACGAAGCTATTCAACAATTTTATAAAGCAAACTAACGAAAAGACCGCTTGAATTATTCAAGTGGTCTTTTTTTATATACATCTTGTAATTGTTCAATTACGTTCTCTGCTTCTTTCATGACACGTTTCACTACGTGCTGAGCTGATTCCGTTCGTGCTAATGATGATGCTTGTCCCGCCCAAAGCGACATATACTCTTCCTTATTTTGCTTCGCTGCTTCTTGACGTATTTTTGAAGTTAATACGTTTTGCACTGGATACATCGGTAAATTCTCTTCTCTTCCTTCATGTTTCTCTATAAATTCATTACGAATACCCCGTGCATATTTCCCGGAAAACGCACGGGTTACCGTTGTACTCGTATCTGTACTATGTAAAATCGCCTCTTTATACACGTCATGCGTAATACTTTCTTCACTCGTTAAAAAGGCTGATCCCATTTGAACAGCTTCTGCCCCTAACGCACATGCCGCAACAAGCCCTTGCCCATTCATTACACCACCTGCTGCAACAATCGGGATATGAGGTACTTCCGCTACTAATTGCGGGATTAATGCAAATGTACCAATCATCGCATCTTGTTCTTTCCCAATAAACGTTCCTCTATGCCCTCCTGCCTCGCTACCTTGCCCGACAATAATATCTACCCCTAACTTAGCAAGTGCTTTCGCTTCCGCTACATGGGTAGCTGTTCCGATAACTTTTATCCCTTCCTTTTTCAAATCATCTATTTCTTCTTTTTCTAATGTTTGAAATGCAAAACTAACGACTGGTACCTTTTCCTCTAATAATACTTGTAATTGTTCTTTATAGCTTTTTGGAAGCTTTAAAGTCTTTTCTTCCTCTATACCTAATTCTCTATTCACTCCACTAAGTAATACTTTCGCCTCGTTTACCTTCTCTTCTTCTATCTGTATCTCTTTCGTTAAAAGTAAATTAACACCGAAAGGCTTATTTGTTAGTTCCCTTATTTTATAAATCGCTTCACGGATTTGTTCTGGGCTCATATACCCTGCTCCAAGCGTACCTAATCCTCCGCTATTACTCACAGCTGCAACAAGTTCTGACGTTGTAATCGCTCCTGCCATACCTGCTTGAATGATCGGATACTTAATTTGTAATATATCTATTACTCGACTTGTAAACATCATTTTCCCTCCTACTTTCCCTATACCTTCTTTATATGACATGCTTTCCCCTTCTTTTACAAGGATTGAACTTTCGCTCAAGCGAATATATTGAAAGAGAAGGAGGCTGAGAACAATGATTTATCCAAATGCGTTGCAAAAAGGTGATACAGTAATGGTTATTGCACCGTCTGGCCCACCAACACTTGAGAATATATTAAAAGGTGTGAACGTATTACAAGAGATGGGATTATCCGTAATAATTGGAAAGAGTGTTTATGAAAAATATGGATATTTAGCTGGAAGTGATCAAGTTCGTCTTGATGATATACATGAAGCATTTACAAATACTGAGGTCAAAGCAGTCTTTTGTGCACGAGGTGGTTACGGCAGCGCTCGTCTCCTCCCTTACATTCAATATGAAATCATTCAACGGAATCCAAAGATTTTTTGGGGATATAGCGATATTACGGCTTTACATACTGCCTTTTCACGTTATGCGGAGCTGGTTACTTTTCATGGTCCAATGATTGAAGAATTAGGAAAAGGTATAGATTCTCTCTCCTTATCTTCTTTCAATCAACTATTCCATCCGTATTCATCTATCTTATATGCATCAGAATGTATCGTACCTACCTCCCCATGTACAGTTACAGGCACATTAGTTGGAGGGAATTTAACTGTGTTAACAAGTATAATTGGCTCGCCCTATGAGATAAATACGTCAAATAAACTTTTATTGCTTGAAGATATTGGTGAAGAACCGTACCGCATTGACCGGATGTTAAATCAACTACTTTTATCTGGACAGTTTAATGAATGCAGTGGCGTTATTTTTACAAGTTGTCACGACTGCAACCCTTCTAAGCCATCTCAATCATTGCAAACAATATTATATGAATATTTCACGCCATATAATATACCTGTATTATTCGGCCTACCGATTGGACATATAAGTCCAAATATCGGTATTCCCCTCGGAGCTACAGCAACAATAAATACAACTAACAAAACTGTTTCTATTTCTTCTGGTATAGCCACTCCATGTTCAAATTAAAAAGGAAAAGCTGCTAAGCTTTTCCTTTTACTTATAATAATTAAAAATCCGTCCAGATGAGATATCTGAAATCTCTTCTGGAATAAATGTTTTACTTATATCAGTACCAACATTTAATACAGCTGTTGCATCCTTCTCAATGCCACCAAATAATTCTTTTCCACGTATCGTAATAAGGGGCGTACCTTCTGGCAACACATCTTTTACAAATTTCAATTGTGTAAAGAACGGAACGATCCATCTACCCTCTCCTTGGAAATGACGCAAACGAAGTGTTCCTTCCGTTGCCCCGTCTTCTGCTTCAAGTGAACCAGCAACATAAAACTCCGTTGATAAGAGCAATTCATAAAATTCCTTTTGCTTTTGTTTATCCTCTCCTGCTAAAACGAGTACTTTTTCTATTTTCTTTACTGAAATTTGCTCCATATGATGCCACCCCTATTTTCAAAATGATTATACTTAGATTATACGAAATATTCTTATTTTTTTCTACATAATTCCACAATTATTTTCTTAAAATAATTTTAAAACACCTTCAGTCGTAACGATTTTAGCAAATTCATCATGTAAGTTTACAAGTGTCATATTGTGAATGTCCTCTGCACTATACTCTGTCCCGTCCAAACCTTTACGATTGAATGTAGCCGTTGCATCGCTCACTAAATACGTTGTAAACTCTAAATTACCTGCCATCCGTGTTGTAGTCTCCACACAATGATTTGTTGTTAATCCTACAATCACTACTGTATTACATTTTTGTTCTCTTAATTGTTCTTCCAAATTTGTCCCAATGAACGCGCTATTAACGGATTTCTGGATAATTATTCCATCTGGCATTGGTTGCACTTCTTCTTTAAAGTTTACTGTTTCCGCATGTTGATAAAACATCGATTGAACATTTTCTTTATTTACATGTTGAATATGAAAAACTGGTAGTTTTCTTTTTCTCCATTCTTCTAACAAACTTTTCATATTTTCTTCCGCCAAAAGGTTATTCCTCACACCCCAGTATGGTAAGTTGAATGCTTCCTGTACATCAATGATTATAAGTGCTGCTTGATTAAGCATAATATCCTCCTAATTAATTGGGCTGTAATTGAAACAGAAAACCAAGTTGCTGCGAAGCAGTAATAAAACAAATATAGGCACAAAGCTCTACAATTTCTTTTTCAGTCCAATATTGTTTTAATATATGAAACATATTATCATCTATCGCCTTTTGGTCATGAACAAATGCATGTGCAAAAGTAACGGCTACGCTAATTTCTTCTATTTTTTGTATATCATCCGGCTTTCCCTTCGCCATACAGTACGGACATTCATTCCCAAACGCTAATGTTCTTCTTACTTGCTCCTTTAACTCTACGGAAAGGGCCCCTGTACTATACAGTGTATTCTCTAACGTACTCCACGAATTTAATATATCTGGATTATGACCTAATAATTTTTGAAACTTTGTATCTCCTACATTTGATAATGTAATTCTCTCCATCATTTCCCCTCCTATTCCCTTCTTTTTTATTGTAAAATAAATAAAGTTCACTTTACATTTCATATGAATCTTAATTTTAAATTTTTCTTTACAAAAATTATCATTTTACTGGAGGTATATTTACAAATGCAATTAGACCGTGTTGATCGAAAAATTTTAAATGAATTATATAATGATAGCCGCCTTTCGATGCGTGAATTAGCAAAACGAGTAAACTTATCGGCTCCGTCTACTACAGAACGTGTACGTAAACTTGAAAGTGAAGGGATTATTCAAAAATACACAATCGATATCAATTATAAAAAAGCAGGACTTGTTTTAGATTGTATTTTAGAAATCACTTTAAAAAATGGTGATACAACACGTATGCAACAGTTTATTCAATCTTATCCATCTGCAAGTTTTTGTTACCGAGTAACAGGAAGCTTATGCTACATTGTAAAAATCTCTGTTCCTTCACTCGTTGAACTTGAAGAATTTATAAATGATGTTTCTTCATATGCAACGACAGTTTCTCATATCGTATTATCAGAAGTAGCTCTTACTCCGGACATTGAACATATATTCCCAGAAGATTAATTCATCTTTATTCATAAAAAGAGTAAAAACCCCTTACATTAAGAATAAAAATGATATATCATGTATTAAAATACATAAAGTTCGAGAAAGGGGCTTTACATTGAAAATCTGGTTTTATGAAAAAACGGCACAATTAGATGACTTGCTTGGTATTTGGGACAATGTTCCGACCATCCCTCGAATTGGTGAAAAAGTTGAACTTCTAAAAACCGTTCGAATCGTTACAGATATTAAATATGTAAAGAACGGTAATAATTTTCGTGTAGAGATTATTACAAATTAAAAAGTAGCTCTTTAGGAGCTACTTTTTAATTATCTATTATGCGCTTTCTTTATAACAATTTTATCTTCTTCTACAGAAACTGTTACATAATCATTTTCTTCTAACCGAAGCTTATTTACAGCTTCATCAGGTAGTTCTACAGCCATCAATCTATCTGTTACTATCACTTGGCTATATATTTCATTTTCTTCTGATGTATTCACTACCTTTTCTTCATTTATGAAACGAATCGGTGGCACACCAACTTCTTTTACTGTACGCCATTGGTTCCAAGTAAAAGGAATGAACCATAATAAACCGATAATCACAAGACCAAAGCCGATCCATAAATTACTTTGTGCTTGTAATTCAGTAATCGAGATTGCGTCACTTCCATCTCCACCTACAAATTGCATACTCGTTGCAATCAAATTATTTAGAGCATGCACAGCAATATTCGTCCATATATTTTTTGTCTTTATGTATAGAAGGCACATAATAACACCGAACATGAAAGCACCGATAACATCAAAGTGTCCTAGTCCAAAAATAAGAGAGGATATAATAACCGCTCGTTTAATCCCCCATTTGTAAGCCATTCGCTGCAAGAAAAAACCTCTAAAAATAACCTCTTCCATTATTGGGGCTAATACACATGCTGAAATGAAAGTAAATATCGTCATGTATATGTTACTCGTATTAATTACATTTCCATCTTCTAACATGGTAACTAAGAAATTAGGTAAAGTATGTGCTAAAATATAAAATTGAATTTGGGATATACCGACTGCAAAAATCATTCCCATGATCGTTGCTAATACAATTAACCCCCAATGTAAACGCCCAGGCTTATCAAAAAAGCTTTTAAAAACAACATTATTTTTACTTGTTTTTAAATATAGCCACAATAGTGGAAATGCAAAAAATATTGATATTTGTGACAGTAACTCTATCGTATTGTCAGAAGCACCTGATAACCTTAATGGAATCATCGTCAGGAACATCCCTATAATCATCCATCCAAAAAAACTACGTAGCCTTATACGTGAAAATGCATGTTGCATATGGAACACCTCCAGAGATGATATAAAGTGAAAATTTAATCAGTGGGGGTTTTGTTCATCCCCCACAAATGGCCGAACAACTAAATTATAATATGAACATAGTTGAAAATCTGCCTATTTTTCTCAAATAATTTCAAACAACATATCTCTTAAAATATATAGTACGTTTTATTTAAAATACCGTATTACTGTTCTTCCAGTTGAAATCTAGGGGAACGTTATGTAATAAAAATCCCCGTTTTTACAAGCGGGGATTTCTTTTATTATAATACGTCACGTTTTTGGAATAATACACTTGATGCTACAAGTAATACAGCAAAGTATGCAACTACAAGTAATAATGAGGTTGTAAACGTAAATTCTGTAAATGGTGGTTCTGCTCCGCCACTTACTAATTTATTACTATCGTAAGCACTTAAATTCAAATGGAAAAATACCACAAATTTCGCTACACCTTTTGCAAACATCATCAGTACCATATTAATTGGTCCTTGTAAAAAGAAGAGGAACATCGTAATAATCAATGGTAATACAGACTTTCTAAATACGTTTGCTAAGAAAAATGCAAGCGTCGCAAAGAAGAACGGTGAAAGTACTTGATATAAAGTAGATTTCATTACGATTCCTAACGTTAATTCTGTTTTACTACCATCCTTTACAATTCCGCCAATAATCATTGCAATTAACGTGCTAGCAAATATGATAAATACTATAGTAAGTAACACTGTAATATATTTAGAGAATAAAACGGTAATTCTTTTTCTTGGACGGATTAATAACTGCTTAATTGTACCTTTTTGGAACTCATCAGTAATCATACGTGAAGCAATCGTGATTCCAAAAATTGTTGCAAATAAAGTAATTAAACCAATCTCTGAACTTGCAAAATCTAAATATGATCCTTTAAATTCACTTCCGTCGCCCCACTTCATCATCGCTAAAACTCCCAAAATCTCCAATACTGCAATAACACCAATTAAAATATACATACCTTTTTTCGCATGCAACTTTAAAAATTCATTTTGAATTAATTTAAACATTACGCTTTCACTCCCCCTGTAATTGCTAAGAACTCATCCTCTAACGTTTTATTTTGAACGGTAACTCCGTATACAAGCACATCGTCATTCACAAGTTTCTTTACAAGTTGTGGAATTTCTTCTTTCGTTACAGATACTGCAATTACATTTCCTTGCGCCTTACCTTTAATGATTTCATTTGCTTTCTGTACTTGATCTACTTCAAACGCTACAACTACTTTCTCATCATGTTTCGCTTGTTCATGTAAGTTGTACTCTTGTACAAACTCACCTTGCTTTATAATAACGACGCGATCACACATTAGTTCAATTTCACTTAATAAGTGACTTGATACGATTACGGCAATATTCTCTTCTTTCGCTAAACGTTGTAAATAATCACGAATTTGACGAATACCAGCTGGATCTAATCCATTTGTCGGCTCATCTAAAATTAAGATTTTCGGCTGATGAAGTAATGCCTGTGCAATTCCTAAACGTTGTTTCATACCAAGTGAATATGTTTTCACCTTTTTATGAATCGCATGCTCTAAGTCAACAAGCTTTACAATTTCAGCAATGCGCTCTTTACTAATTGGTGTAATTGCCATGTTCGCAAAATGCTTCAAGTTTTGCATTCCAGTCATATAATCATATAGTTCAGGATTTTCTACAATTGCTCCAATTTGCTCTAACGCCTTTTCACGCTCCGTACGAATGCTATGACCACAAATTGTAATATCGCCTTCTGTCATCGAAATAAGACCTGTCATCATACGAATTGTCGTCGTCTTACCACTACCGTTCGGTCCAAGGAACCCGTATACTTCTCCTTCTCGAACCTCAAACGATAGGCCGCGAATGATTTCTGCCTTACCAATCTTTTTTCGAACATTTTCTAATTTCACTACTACGTTTCCCAATGCTGATTCCTCCTCTAGACTTCTAACTTTTTGTCGATTATGCGACCTGTTATATAAACAAGTAAAACAAATATACCGATTGAAAAAGCAATACTATATAAATTCATAAGTTTTTCTTGATAAAGCAACACATTTGCTTCTGATGATTCATCTATATATACTAACTTTGTTATTAAAGGCGCAGTAGGTGCAAGACCGCCCAACATTCCATATATAGTACCTAATAATTTTGTTACTAGTAAAAATAAGAAAAATACAATTGGATATTTTAACTTCTTCTTTTTCAAAGAAAACACTTTAACGCTAGCTACTACAAAAAGCAATACAAGTAATATACTAGATAAATTAAATACATATACAATAGTACTAAATAAGTGCCCTAATGGATTTAATCCACTTTGGGTAAATAGCACTTCATAGAGCTCTGTACCCTTTATTATTTTCATAGAAATACTATATAAAAAAATAGAACCTATTACTTCAAAAATAAGTAAACTAATTGCAGTATATAACAATATTGCTAAAACAATCTTTTTACCTGATGTCGGCGTTAATCGAAATAATGTACTTTCAGTCATTTTTCCAAATGCAGACATCGCCTGAATAAATAGCAATGCTATAAAAATTATATATACTAAGATAACTAAGGAAACTATAATTATTTGCCTTATCTCTCCTGATTCTTGCTTAATATAATTTCCCAAACTTACGAAAGCTACAGCTACAACGAATATAAATGATAACAATGAAATAATAATTTGCTTTTTATTTACATTGTACATATATATTAAGCTCGACTTCATCTACTAAACACCTCCTTAAACACCTCCGTGACAGCTTTCCCTCTCTGAAAACGTAACTCTTCTACATTTTCATACAATACAATTTCCCCATCTTTTAAAAAGATTACTTCATCAAAAATATTTTCAACTTCATTTATTAGGTGAGTCGAGATTAGTATCGTACAATCTTCTCTATAAAATTGTAGAATGAGATCTAATACGTGTTCTCTAGAAACAAGATCAATCCCGCCAAGTGGTTCATCTAGTACATATAACTTCGCTTTTCGAGAAAACGTTAAAATAATTTGAAGCTTTTCAATCATCCCTTTTGATAATGCTGTAATCTTTTCTTCTAATGGTATTTTAAATTCTGCAATCGTATCTACTGCTTTTTGAATATCGAAGTCTTTATAAAAATCTCGATAGAAAAATAGGGCATCTTTTACAGTCATCCAATCATCAAAGCCTGGCTTATCAGACATAAATGAAACGATTTCTTTCGTCCCTAACCCTACTTTTTTACCGTTAATTACTATGCTGCCTTCAGAAGGATGCTGCAATCCTGCAATCATTTTTAATAACGTCGTTTTCCCGCTTCCGTTATCTCCAACAAGCCCAACGATTTTTCCTTCTGTAATCTCTATGTTTAACTCACGGATCACTGCTTTTAATCCGTACCGCTTCCATACGTTTTCTATTTTTAATAACTCTGTCATTCGCTCTCCTCCCTTTTCTCATGTAATGAAGAACGAAGGATTGTAAGAATTTCTTCTTCTGAAAAACCTAAATTGCCCATTCCATCTATAAAAGAATGAAGTAATTCTTTCGCCATATCTTTTCGCAGCTCCATAATCTTCTCCCCTTCATTCGTTACATATCGTCCCATTCCTCTACGTGTTACTACAACTCCATCCCGCTCTAACTCTTGAAATGTACGTTGAATCGTATTTGGATTTACTTGTAATTCACTCGCTAATTCACGTACAGAGGGAATTTTATCACCAGGCGATAAATGACCCGTTACAATTTCTTTCTTTATGTATTCCATTACTTGAATGTAAATTGGTGTATTTGGAGAAAACTTGATTTTCATTTCTCCCCTCCTGTCTTAGTGTGTTAGTTAAATAGTACACTAAGACAAATTACATGTAAATACTTAAAACAAAAAATGTAATAAAAAGGCAGTGTAACTTTTCGTTACACTGCCTTCCTGTAATACAATATAAGTAAATCTATTCTAATTATAGTTTCAATCGTTTGAATTCACATATAATCTTATGCGAAATTTATTTTACTTTTACTTGAGTTAGCACAGATTTAAACGTATTAATAACTGTATCTACTTCTTCATAGCTAATTGTAAGGGATGGTTCAATACGAATTGTTTTTGAATTAATTAATGTTCCCGCAACAAGAATACCTTGATCAAACATCGCCTTTGACACTTCATAACCAATCTCGTCTTTATGGAATTCAATCCCAATCATTAAACCTTGACCACGGATTTCAAAGATTTTATCTTCATGTCCTTCTGCTGCTTGTTTCAATCCTTTTAAAAAATACTCCCCAACTTCCATAGCTCGTTCCGGTAATTTCTCTTCCAATAAAACATGGATTGTTGCAATTGCAGCAGCACATGCAAGAGGATTTCCTCCAAATGTCGTTGTATGCATAAATGGATTTTCAAACCAACTTTTGAAGACTGTTTCTTTCGCAACAATAGCTCCCGCCGGCATTACACCTCCACCAAACGCCTTCGCAAGACAAATAATATCCGGCACTACATCATATAATTCTGCAGCAAACATTTTTCCTGTACGTCCCATTCCAGTTTGTACTTCATCAAAAATAAGGAGTGATCCAAACTCATCACAAAGCTCTCGTACTTGTTTCAAATAATTTTCTGGAGGTAAAATAATACCGCCCTCTCCTTGAATTGGTTCTAAAATAACTGCTGCAACATCTTCTCCTACTAATGCACATGTCTCAAATGTTTTTCTCATCATTTCAATATCGCCAAACGGAACATGACGGAAACCCGGAATTAATGGTAAAAATGGCTTACGGAACATTCCTTTTGCCGTCCCAGATAAAGCACCAAGGCTCTTACCATGGAAAGCACGCGTTGTAGCAATGAACGTTGTTCGCTCACTATACATTTTTGCTAGTTTTAGTGCTGCCTCCACACTTTCTGTACCACTGTTTGTAAAGAAGGCGTATTTCAAATCACCAGGTGTAATATCCGCTAAAATCTTTGCAAGCATTGCTCGAAGTGGATCCAGTAAATCCTGACTGTGCAATGCTTGACGTTTTAATTGATCTGTCACAGCTTTTACCACTTTCGGATTACGGTGACCAACATTATAAATTCCAAATCCACCTAAACAGTCAATATATCTTTTACCGTTAATATCCATGAAACAAGATCCTTCATCTGACCACTCTACTGCTGCAAATTGTCCATCTTTTGTTACTGTTTTTCTATAAGCAAGAAAACCAGGGTTTACATGCTCTCTAAATCCGGCTACTGTTTCTTTTTGAATCCAGTTTGCCTCTTCTTCAGTAACCTTTTCTTTTTCAATTAACTGTAGTACTTTCGTAATATACTCATTTACATTTGATTCTTTCTCATTCAATTTATTTTTCACGTTCGTTTCCATCTAATTCACTCCTACATTTTTTTTATTTGCAAACCAACCTATTGGCTCTACTTCTAGATTTATATTAATCTGCTTAATTTCTTGAAATTCTTCTAACCCAAACGTCCCTAGACTACGACCTATACCACTTTGCTTATATCCGCCCCAAGGTGCCTCATTGTATGTTGGATGATAACTATTAATCCACGTAATTCCTGCGCGAAGTTTGCGAATCACACGCATTGCTTTTGCACCATCAACTGTAAATACTCCTCCAGCCAAACCATAGTCTGTACCGTTTGCCAACTCAATTGCTTCCTGTTCGTCTTTAAACTTTTGAATTACTACAACAGGACCGAAGATTTCTTCCTGGACAATACGCATATCAGGTTTTACATTGACAAAGACTGTTGGTTCAATAAAGAAACCATCACCTTTTCCATCCTCCATTATTCGTCTACCTCCGCAAGCAACGTTTGCACCTTCGTCTTTCCCAATTTCAATATAACGTAGTACTTTTTCCATATGTTCTTGACTTACAAGTGGCCCCATTTCTGATTCTGGATTATCACCAGGCCCAACGTTAATTTGCTGTGCTCGCTCTACAAAACTATTAACAAATTTATCATAAATCTTTTCTTCTACAAGGATTCTTGATCCTGCTGAACATACTTGTCCGCTACCTGCATAAATACCGAATAGAGCATAATCAATAGCGGTCTCAAAATCTGCATCTGCAAAAATAATATTTGGAGATTTCCCTCCAAGTTCTAACGAAATCTTTTTCATATTATCTGCCGCTGTTCTCATAATATGCTTACCTGTTTTTGTTCCACCTGTAAAGGAAATCATGTCCACTTTATTACTCGCTGCAATTTCATTTCCTACTATTGGACCGGCCCCCATTACCATATTGGCAACACCTTTTGGTAGCCCTACTTTTTCAAGGATTTCGAATAGTTTTGTTGCAGTGATTGGTGTCACTTCAGAAGGTTTAAACACAATGGTATTTCCAGCTGCTAAAGCAGGTGCAATTTTCCATACACTCATCAATAGCGGATAATTCCATGGAACAATTAATCCACAAACACCAACTGGCTCTCTTACAACCATCGCTTGCATCTGATCGGCTACATGATATGTTTGACCATCTGGCTTTGTAATCAATCCGGCATAATAGCGAAAACAAGCCGCTGCATCTCCAATATCTCCTTCTGCCTCACGGTATGTTTTTCCATTATCCATTGTTTCAAGGTACACTAATTCTTCCATATTTTTATCAATTTCATCTGCTATTTTAAATAAATATGATGCTCTTTCAGCAGTGGATGTTGCTGACCAAATTCCGCTATCGAAAGCCGTTCTTGCCACTTCTATCGCGTATTTTGCATCCTCAATCGTTCCCTCAGGTGCATATGCTATACCCTTGCCATTCGCAGGGTTAATAATCGTTCTTTTTTCTTGATCACTAGAGTCTCTCCATTCACCGTTTACATACATTTTTAAATCTAGCACTATATTGAATCCCCCTTCATCGATCGTTTATATATTTATAAGCAATTTCCATGCCAATATTTAAAATTCAAAAGAATCATACATAAAGTGAAACTTTAATTAGCCCTCACCAATCGGGTGTTTACGGACAGCAGGGCTTCCACCTAACTTCTTTGCTCCACCTGAATTTTGAGGTGGGAGTTTTACTGCCCACAAATAGCGGGATAAACTGACTATTTTCTTAAAAGCAACAAACATTTTATGCATTTCCGCATACACTATTCCATTTTGCATAAAGTGAAACTTTAATCATTTCCGCTACCGCCTTCACCACTCGGGACTTGAATCCCAGAGAATATGTACATGCTGAGCACACACAAAAAGGAGAAGTCTATGTGACCTTCTCCTTTTTTAGGAATATGAGATGATATCAGCCGCTATCTCTTTTTCACTAACAATCTTTTGATATTTACGACTCACTGAAGATTGGCTGATTCCAAGAGCTTTTGCAGCCTTAGTCGTTGTTTTGTACTGCTTCATTGCAAGTAAAATCAATTGTTCTTCTACAGAATGTAGTGCTTCTTGTAATGGTAATACTCTTGTAATAACTGGTTTTGATTTTTTAAAGTCATAACCAGTTGTTAAAAACTTACTAACAAACTCCGCTTCAATTACTGGATCGTCTGCTGATACTACTAAACGTTCAATCATATTTTGTAATTCACGTACATTTCCTGGCCATGAGTAAAACTCTAGTAAGCTAAGCGCATCTGGAGTTAAATGATAATTTTTATTATATTTTTCATTTAACTGTTGTAAGAAATGAAAGGCAAGTACCGGAACATCTTCCATTCGCTCTCGTAGAGGAGGCACTCGCAACGGAATTACATTGAGGCGATAAAATAAATCTTCACGGAATGTTCCAGATTCGACCATCTTTTCAAGGCTCTTATTTGTAGCAGCAATAATTTGTACATTTATTTTCATAGGTGTTGTACTTCCAATAGGAATTACTTCTTGTTCCTGCAGGACTCTAAGCAATTTTACTTGCAAATGTAAAGGCATTTCTCCAATTTCATCTAAAAATAAAATACCTTGATCCGCCCGCTTAAAATATCCTTCTTTTCCATTTTTATTGGCTCCTGTAAAAGCACCTTTCGTATAACCAAATAGTTCACTTTCTAGCAAAGTTTCTGGAATTGCACCACAATTTAATTTTAAAAATGGCTTTGAAGATCGGTTTCCAAGTTGATGAATTGCCTGAGCAATTACTTCTTTTCCGACGCCAGATTCTCCAGAAATAAGAACATTGGAAGAAAAATCTGCTATTTTTTTAGCTTGGTTAATAATTTGCTCCATTTTCGGACTACAGTAGATAAGCTTCTTAAGAAAACGATCTTTATTTTTAAAGTCATCTAACTCCTTCTTATATTGCTCTGATATCTTCTTTATTTCATGTAATTCCGTCTTCAATCTCGTTGCTTCGGTAATATCCCTGGAGGCAATAATAATACGATGAAGCTCTCCGTTTTCATTAAATACAGGGTTTCCAACTGCTAATATTTTTCTTCCACTTTTTGTTTCTTGTACAACTGATACCTTTTTTTGTTTTTCCAACACTAATCGCGTAACCGATGGACTAAATAATCCTTTCTTTTCTAGGTCTAAAAGATTTTTCCCTAACAAGTCCTTCAAATTACTCCCCCAAAAATCATTGATAACAGTTTCACTATAACGAATTAATTCCCCTTTATGATTAACAACTAATATTTCATCATAAATGCTAGACAAAATTGCATGTAAATCTTTATTTAAATCCTTTATATATTCAATTTCCATCGCCATGTCCTCGACCATCGGCAAATCTTGCACAATAATAACCATTCCTTCAATACTTTGATCAAAGTTTGGAATTGGACTATAGTCAACTAATACACCCATCTCATTTGTGATTTGTAATTGATTCAAGATCGTTTTTCCCGTTGTAAATACGTTATTAATGTGCTCTTCGTTAAAAATCAGTTTTGCTGGTACATTCATAACTTTTTCAGGAGTCGATTTAATCATCTTCAAACCAGACTCATTGCAATTTACAATTTTCTTTTCACGATCTACTACAAAAATCCCCATTGGAATAGACGTTAAAATAATTTTTAATATATCAACACTCTGATTTTCTTGTTTAAATAGTTCTGCAAAAACATCCTCTCTTCTTATATATCCTGTTAGCTCATCCACTTCATTTTTTACTATGGCAATCGGCGCTCCAATAATTTGAAAAAGAGCTGTTAAAGAAATATCTTTACTAAGATGACATATTGTATCTAGTGAAACAGCATTTGAAAGTAATAGCTTAGAAGTTAATTCCTTACTATTTGATAGCAGATCCTTCACATGAACGTATGCAAATAATTTCTCTCCTCTTTTTAAAAATAGAAACGATTCTTTTATATTTTTAACATCTATATTCCATTCCTTTTCAGATTGATCGATAGGTAGAGAAACTATGGGTCTAATTTTTGTATGAGCGATGGAAAACATTCTGCTATTCCTCCTTTGAACTATTTAATTTGTATTGTATCATTAAAAACAGATTTTTTTAATTAATCTGAAAATAAAACATTTCTTTCTTTATTTAATAAAAAAAGGAAGATGAGTGCCTCCATCTTCCTCATAGTTCTATCATTAATCACTACCACTAACGAAAAGATCTTCTTGAATATAAGCTAATACCATACCTGGAATTACTTTATCTCCCGCTTCTACTTCTAAAGATTGAACTTCTCCACTACATCCCATCTTAATTACTTCCAGTTTACCATTCATATCTTTAATAGCGAATAATGGCTCCCATTCATAAATTCGAGAATCCTTATCGATAGACACTTTTTCAATTATTCCATAACACGGACTCGTAATAATATCATAATACATACTCAATCATCCCTTTCTTTTATTCTATTAATATTGTTCTTCTAACCTTTGTGACTGAAGAATCATATAGAAAAAGCTTTGAAACTCTTCTATGTCCTCTACCTCAATGCCTAACCTTGTTGCCCAATATTGTTCCTCTCCAATATCTTCTTGGCTTAATAAAACCATTCTCCCATTTTGAATTGAGGTAACCATTGCTTTTCCAAGAAACTGTTGCGAATACGTAACAGCTATATCATAACGATGACTATTCGACACAATACAGTAATAACCGATTTGTTGTCTCTCCACTTCTTCTAATAAAATATCCAGTTTCATTTTAGCCCTCCCTTTAGGTTAAAAATGCAACCAACCTCTTAGGCGCGATGCTTCTACAATCTTGCGAACCCCTTCCATATAAGCAGCAATTTTCATATTTACTCCAAAGCGTTTAGAAGTATCAAGTACGTTAGAAAAACTAGATGTAATTTTCTCCTTTAAACATTGATCAACATATTGCTCTGTCCAGTAATATCCTTGGTTATTTTGACACCATTCAAAATATGAAACAATCACGCCACCAGAGTTTGCTAAAATATCTGGAACAACCAAAATTCCCTTTTCTTCTAACATGGTTATCGCCTCTTTTGTTGTTGGTCCATTTGCAGCCTCAATGATAATCTTACATCCAAGCTTTCCTGCATTATGTTTTGTAATGACTCCTCCAATTGCCGCCGGAATGAGTACATCACATTCTTTTTCTAACAACTCCTGATTAGAAATTGTTTTACTAAAGAGATTCGATACTACACCGAAAGAATCTCTGTTTTCTAGTAAATAAGGAACATCTAGACCGTCTGGATTATAAATTCCTCCTATAGCATCTGATACCCCGACTACTTTCACACCAATATCATATAAATATTTTGCCAAATAACCTCCAACATTCCCAAACCCTTGAATAATAACTCGCATATTTTGTAGCGGAATTTGTTTTAGCTCACTTACTAACTGAAGTGTATACAATACACCTTTAGAAGTTGCTGTTTCCCGCCCTTGTGATCCTCCTAGCATTAATGGCTTCCCGGTTATAAAGCCTGGAGAGTCAAACTCCCTGATATGGTCATATTCATCTAGCATCCAAGCCATAATTTGCGCATTTGTATACATATCAGGTGCTGGAATATCTTTCGTCGGCCCCACAATTTGACTTACTGCTCTTACATACCCACGACTCAGTAACTCTAGTTCTCTAAAACTCAACTCCTGTGGATTACAAATAATCCCGCCCTTTGCGCCTCCATATGGCAGTCCTGTCACTCCACATTTCAAGCTCATCCAGCCAGCAAGTGCTTTTACTTCTTCTGCCGTAACATCTGGATGAAATCTAATACCACCTTTTGTTGGCCCTGCTGCGTCGTTATGCTGAGCGCGATACCCTTGAAATACCTTTGTTGTTCCATCATCCATTCGAACAGGAATGCTTACTTCTAAAAAACGCATCGGTTTTTTCAGAAATTCGAATACTTCGTCTGGATAACTTAAAAAATGAAGCGCCTCTTTTAATATAGCTTGAAATTCCTCTAAAGGATTTTCAACTTCAACTGTATTTGTATGTTTTTCTGATTGAATCGGCACGATAACACCCCTCTTTATACTTTTACTAATTGTACAAAGCAATAATCGTGCCAAGTGAAAATACTACGTTAATCATACCGTGTCATCCCCTTTACTTATGAATCTTTGAATGACTTATGCAATGCTGCATGATTATCAAATATAAAAAAAAGACATCGGAACTTATCCGATGCCTTTTTCTTTTTATATTTCCTGTGCTTCTTCAAAATGCATTTGCGGAGGAGCTGAACGGAACATATTTGTAACATATAGAAGGTACCCAATTCCAATAGCAGCCCAGCAAAGTCCCAAAATAAGTGAATGGATATTGAGATTAAACCATAGTACGGCTACAGTAGCAGCACCCAAAATAGGCATAACTAAGTAATTTAAGAAATCTTTTATCGTCTTATATCTTTTTTTCTTGATTATATAGTAAGAAATTACAGACAAATTAACAAATGTAAATGCAATAAGCGCTCCAAAGTTAATAAGAGATGCTGCTGTTTCTAAATCAATGAATATAGCGAAGAGCGAAATAATTCCTACAAAAATAATATTATATACTGGGGTTCTCCAGCGAGGATGAATGTATCCGAATATTTTCTTCGGAATTACATTATCTCGCCCCATTACGTATAATAACCTGGATACACTTGTTTGAGAAGCTAAACCAGACGCAAGTGTCCCCATAAGGGTTCCTACTAAAAAGAAAGCTTGAAATAATTTCCCGCCAACATATAGCGCAATTTCTGGGGATGCTGATTCTTGATTTTTAAATACAGATGTATCTGGAAACATAGATTGTGTAAAATACGTTGTAGTAATGAATAAAACTCCGCCGATTAAAGCAGTAAGAAAAATAGCTCGAGGAATTGTTTTTTTGGCGTTTGGTGTCTCTTCTGAAAATGTAGTTACTGCATCAAAACCTAAAAATGAGAAGCAAAGAATTGTTGCACCTGCAACTAACGGTGATATTTGTATATCTGATTGAAAAAACGGCTGAATGGAAAAAACTTCTCCTGTTCCCTCTCCCGCTAATAAGCCTTTTATAACTAGAAAAACAAATACGGCCATTACTAACACTTGAAATATTACTAAGAACGTATTGAAATTAGCAGTAACATTTACGCTAATCATATTTATTAATGTAACCAGGAGAACAAAGCCAATGACCCATACCCAACTAGGAACACTTGGGAAAAATGCTGACATATAAATTCTCGTTAATAGTGCGTTCACCATTGGTAGAAACAAATAATCCAATAACGCGGACCATCCAACAAGAAACCCAAGCCTTGCACTAATTGTCTTCTGTGTATACGTATAAGCAGATCCTGCGGTAGGAAAAGCCTTTACCATTTTGCCGTAGCTTGCAGCGGTAAACAACATCCCCGCTAATGCAATAAGATAAGCTCCTGGAACATGACCACCCGTTTTTTCAGAAACGATTCCAAATGTATCAAACCCAACCATCGGTGTCATATACCCGACCCCTAGCATAACAATTGACCAAAGCCCTAATGAACGTTTTAAACCAACTACTTTCCCCACCTATCATTCCTCCTACGTTCTCTATCTAATTTCCATTTAAAAATCGACAATCAAAAGGAAGCGTTTTCAAATAACTATATATCACACCGAGTATTACCTCCCTTTTTGTTGCTTTTTAAATATTCATGCAATTTTCAAGCCAAAATTTCTAGAGTTTAAAAATTCAATACTAAAAAGAACGTATAGGTGGAGTTGGTCCTCATTTCTTCTCATTTTTTATTCATTTTGACATAAGTTATTCAATCTCTCATACGACTAAATATGAAAATAAAACCTTAATCCGTGTTTTTTCTTGATTCCCACTTCCTCACAAATTGGGCTTTTACAAGATTAAAATATTTCCATGAAATAATAACATTATGTAAACTATTCATAGCAAAAAAGCTGTCTTTTCTATAAAGACAGCTTTTTCTATAACACTATATTAAAAATTGAATACGAAGTCATCATCTGCTAACTTTTCAACATTCGTTGCTTTTACGTAACCATTTCCTTTTACAGAGAAGAAGTCATGGTTTTTCGTATCTGTACGTAAACCATTTAAAACGATTGGGTTAATTTCTTCTTCCTCAAACTTCGGCTCAAGTCCTAAGTTCATAAGTCCTTTATTCGCATTGTAACGAACGAAACGATTTACATCCTCTACAAGACCGATAGAAGTGTAAATTTCTTCTGTATATGCCAATTCAATTTCATACAGTTCCATTAATAACTCTTGCGTTTCCGTTTGTACTTCTTGTTGCTCTTCTGCAGAAAGTTCTGTGAAGATTTGTTGTGCTAAAATACCAACGAATACGCCGTGAATTGACTCGTCACGAATTATTAGGTTAATAATCTCACCACTTGCCGTCAATTTACCTTGACCCGCTAAGTAAAGTGGATAGAAGAATCCACTATAGAATAAGTAACTTTCTAAGAACACACTTGCTACCATTGCCATGTATAACTCTTTTTTCGTTACTTCAGGCTTTAATAAGCGACGATAGTAACTAGTAACAATACCAGCTTTTTTCTCAAGTAATGGATGGTTATCTACCCATTCAAAAATATCATCAATTTCTTCTTCAGTAGCTAACGTTGTGAAAATATGGCTGTAACTCTTCGCATGTACTTCTTCCATAGCGCCCATGAAAGCTAATACACTTTTCGCTTGTAAATTTTCAAGATGAACAAGTACAAGCGGCATCCCTTCGCCACCTTGTTTCGTATCTAAAAGTGTTAAACCACCTAATACACGCTTATAAGCAATTTGCTCTTCTTTTGATAATTGTGCCCAAGTATTTTTGTCAGAAGACACTGCGATTTCTTCTTCTGTCCAAAACTGAGCGATGTTTTGCTTCCAAAACATTAAACTAAAATCATCTTCTTTTTTGTTCCAGTTTACCGCACGCATTAAATCGCCCCTTCTCTAAATAAACATAAAAAATTGATAACTAAGCATGAGCAGGGTTCAGAAAAACCCTGCTCATAATGTCTCACTTTTTATATTAAACGGTACAAGCCACGCACTCTTCCACGCTTAATTTACGTGTTCTCGTATAATAAAGACTCTTCAAGCCTTTTTTATGTGCATAAATGTAGTAACGTGCTAACTCACGTGTTGAAATATCACTATTAACATAAAGAATAGTACTAATTCCTTGGTCAATATGTTCTTGAACTTCTGCGATTAAATCAATTAATTTAAACTGATTCATATCGTAAGAAGATTTATAGTACCAGAACGTATCTTTTGATAAATATGGCATTGGATAATATGTTGTCGCATTCGCATACGTTCTTGATTCAATTTGACTTACGATTGGCATTACGCTTGAAGTTGCATTTTGAACGTAACTGATCGATTGTGTCGGAGCGATTGCAAGACGATATGAGTTGTATAAACCATTCTTCTGTACTTGCTCTTTTAAACTTGTCCAATCTTCTTTTGTTGGAATATGAATTCCTTCAAATAATTGCTGAACTGTTTCAGTTACTGGGCTGTAATCTGTCGTTTCATACTTTTCAAAGTATGTGCCGTTTGCATAATCAGACTTATCGAAGTCTTTAAATGTTTCGCCTTTTTCTTTAGCGATCTCCATACTTTTCTCAATCGAGTAGTAATTTAACATCATAAAGAATGTACGAGCGAATTCTTTCGCTTCAGCACTTTCATAAGCCATTTTATTTTTTGCTAAATATCCATGTAAGTTCATTGCTCCAAGTCCAACTGAATGAAGCTCATCATTTGCTTTTTTCACAGTTGGGGCATTCGGAATGATCGTCATATCAGAAACAGCTGTTAAAGCTTCCATTCCCGCATGAACTGCTTCACGGATTTCTTTATTTTCCATTACGTTTACGATATTTAACGATCCTAAGTTACAGTTAATATCGCGGCGGATAATGTCTTCTGTACCGTAATCATTTATTTCAGAAGTTTCTTGTAGCTGGAAGATTTCTGTACATAAGTTCGACATCTTCACAGTTCCAATATCCTTCAGTGGATGCTGGTTATTTGCATTTGATTTAAACATTAAGTATGGGTAACCAGACTCCAGCTGAATCATAGCAATTTTAATAAGCATATCACGCGCACTAATATCTAGTGGCTTCTTCTTCACTTCCGGATTGCTCATTAATTCATCGTACATTTCGTCGATATCTATATCATCTAAATGTTTTCCGTACTCTTTAAATACTGTATAAGGCGCGAAAACATGGAAAGGTTCGTTTTTCTCAGCAAGCTCAAAGAACTTACTTGGAACGATAATTCCGATTGATAGAGATTGAATACGGCTCTTCTCATCGGCATTTATTTTTTTGGTATCAAGGAATTCAATAATATCCCAATGGAAAATGTTTAAGTATACTGCACCTGCACCTTTTCGTTGCATATTGTTACTCCATATCGTCAAAACGTATGGGGGATAGTCATTTCTGCTACCCTCTCTATATCGCTATAGAGTTCAGACCATATCTTCTTCTCGCCAAATTCTTCATTTAACCATTTATCATATGTTTGATGCACATGAATATGGCATAAACTATAATAACTGTATACACCCTTTGAATTTGGTTGTTTTGAGAAGCCAGGTTCGAGCTACTTAGTCACCTACATAGCCACTTGGTCGTTGAACCTTCTCCTTATCTAATAGATTTAGGAGCTTGGCTGCTGATTTCCTGCAATCTTGGATTTTCAGGGGTCGCTACGTAATTTCTTCGTAGTATCCTACCTCGATATACTCAGGCGTTCCAGCAATTGACCCGGTTTTATAGTTGAGCCATAAAGTTAACCCAACTGATTCGCATATGAAAACGAATCTTCAAGCAATTTCATAACAGGCACTACACCACTTGCGGCGTTATCAATACCTTTAATTTGCTCACCACGTGCGCGTAGCTTAGATAAGTTTAAAGCTACTCCACCACCGATTTTCGATAATTGCATTGCAGTATTAATGTTAAAGCCAATTGAATTTAAGCTATCATCCATCTCTAACAAGAAACAAGACACCATTTCTCCTCTTCTGCTTCTTCCCGCATTTAAAAAGGTTGGTGTCGCTGGTTGGTAGTTTTGTTTTACAATCATGCTTGCGAAGTGTTTTGCCTTCGCAACATCACCGCGTCCTAAGTATAATGACACAATTGCTACACGATCTTCATAGCTTTCTAAGTATTGTTTTTGATCATTCGTTTTTAACGCATAATCTTTATAGAACTTAGATGCTGCCATATAAGATTGGAACTCGAAGTTTTCACCATAAGCGATGTTATAAACTCCTTCTACTTCCTCCAAGCTATACTCGTCCAGAACGTTGTAATAGTAATCATGTTCTTTCATATACTCCATTCGCTCTGCCACGCTATTAAAATGAACGGTATTCTCTCTAGCTTCTTCCATAAAGACTTCTAACGCCTCTTTATCTTTATGAAGCTGATAAAAACCGTCCTGCATTTGCGTGATTTCATTATTCAGTTCAATGTGTCGCAATCTCCCGCACCCTTTCTTTAAAATATTCTACATCATTATTTGTTCCAGATAACTCAAATTTTGATACAATAGGCACTTCATATTTAGTAGAAATTTTGTCAGCACTTGCACCAAACATGTCTCCCCAATTACGATTGCCACTTGCAGATACGCCTTTTAATTTTTCATTATTGCGTTCTAAAAAGTCTAAAACACGTTCCGGTACATTGCCAAAACCTGTTGTATACGTAATAAGAATAAAGTCTTCATCTAATACTAGAGCTTCTTCAATTTGAACGGCCGGCATATTTAATTTGTGGATGAAACGCTTCACGTTTCCTGTCATAGAATCATATGCAACTAACATTTCCGACCCTCCCTTTCCAATCTATATTCTCTGTATGTCGTTTCTTGATTTCTCTATATATTGTATTACGTTTCAAAATAAGACACAAGATATATGTATAAATTCTTTCTTTTTTTAACTTTTACTTTTCGACATGACCGTCGATTTTTTTCAATACAAAGACTATGAAACAACATTCTAAAACTCATGTCAATAAAGTGCTTTTCAAAAAACTTGTCAACGAATTTAACCTTATTTTAAAAAAAGTTAACAATATTTTTTGTCATAAAACAGTAAATGCTGGAGTAATATATTTCTCCAGCATCACGCAAAAAAGAACAGACCTTAAACGATAATCTGTTCCAAAAAACGATTACATTTATCAATTTTACTTTATTAAATATTTATACATACTCTTTCGTTCCTCGTTACATACTAAAAGATAACTATTATAGAAAAAGATTATTATTATGGAACTTCAATTTATTTATGAAAAAAATCATTCAGGCTGCTCAATACGCAAAATATCTTTTACAAATATATGATGTGGATTCTCATCTTTATCGAGCATTGTACATACAGGAGCTTCTTCATCAAAGTATACGATCATTCCTTCTACGTACTGATATGTATGTTGAACTTGTACAGTTACTTTAATTTCTATTGCTTGCTCATATGCTCTTTTTATTTTCTGAAGCATTTTTGCTGAACATTTTCGTTTCTCTGGATACATAACCATTCCCATAAACCTATTCCCAGCTCTATCTTTCCACATGTAATCCCAATGTGGCAATATGCCTTGTTTAAAATCCCCCATAATTCTCCTCTCCTTTATCTTCTATTTATGAACGTGGTGTTTCTGAATATGTATAAATGACCTGTCCACCGCGCTGTGCGTTCCCGATAATATGTTTAAAATCTTCTCGATTTACAACAACTTCTCTGAACGTATAAAATACATCTTTCGTCGCAACATACTCCTTTATTTCATCATTTTTCAGCTGATCCAAAATTGTATTTGCTAATTGTTCATCCATGTATTTCACCTCTCTGCAATAGTTTATTTTATCGCATCTTCTATAGGTCGACAACGGTAAAATTATCCCGTTACTATTATGTAATTCACTTTCATTATTTTTATATCTATATCACTTTATTATATTCGCACTAAATATCATATACTAACATAGCTACTTCTCTATATCAAACTTTTTGATGCCCTGTATAACAAAGTTCCAAATCACTGTTTGATATTTTATTTTATGCTACAATATACATTTAGAACTAGGAGGGATACTATGATTCGGAAAGCAAAAAAGACAGATGCGGTAGAAGTAGCACCTTTATTGTATAACGCTCTGCACGAAATTGCTGAAAAAATCACAGGTAGCACAGTTGAAGCAAAAGTAATACTAGGACTTGAAACATGGTTCGAAAAAGAAAATAATCGATTGAGCTATGAAAACTGTTTAGTGGCTGAACAAGGTGGAAAGGTAGTTGGGGTTATTGTCGTTTATCACGGTAGTGACGCTGAACAACTTGATGCACCAATCATACACTACTTAAGAGAACTACATGAAGACGAATCCATTACGTTAGAAAAAGAAGCTGAACTTGATGAGTATTATATTGACACGTTGTCAGTTTCAAATATGTACAGTGGACGTGGTATTGGCTCTAAATTAATCGATGCAGCTGAACTTCATGCAACTGAAAAAGGACATGAAAAAATCGCCTTACTTGTTAATTTAGAAAACAAACGCGCTTTTTCACTATATGAAAAACTTGGTTACAAAGAAGATAAAACCGTTATGCTCGTCGGTGAACCGTATGCCCATCTAATAAAACCATTACGGTCATTGGTTTCTATATCTTAAAAGGACAATTCTTTTTTACTTGTTATGTAGAGAAAGAGGCTGCCAAAGGGACAGCCTCTTTTAAATTAATTTTGTATTTAATACATTTCCATCCATCGCCTCATGAAATGTATACGTTGTACATCCCCATGGCTTCTTATGGAAAATAGGCGAACCAGACCACCCCATTGCCCTCAGTTCAGTCCCAATCATCGCATTAAAATAACTATGACCTACAAGGGCAATATGTCCATGTACGAGCGCATAGCGGTGCAACATATTAGCGGCTTGCCTTGCTCTTTCTCGTACTTCCTTATAAGACTCAACCTCTTTACTATAACCAACTATCCATCGTGTACGTCCAATAAACATCCATACATTCGGTTTACATTTCAACCATTTTGGAGCATAAAAACTCGTTGGAACTTCAGCTTCCCTAAAAAGAGGATTTTGCACAAAAGATAGGGAATCCAATAACTCAGCCGCTGACTGTACAGCGCGC
The DNA here is from genome assembly GCF_056396785.1 of Bacillus sp. 05T21. Taxonomy (NCBI): domain Bacteria; kingdom Bacillati; phylum Bacillota; class Bacilli; order Caryophanales; family Bacillaceae; genus Bacillus; species Bacillus sp. 05T21. Next base: position 310,791 of record NZ_JBFTMD010000002.1, read on the forward strand.
CTTTCATCACTCGTTATAACCAGTTTCGCTGATTCAATCGCCTCAATTGTTTCAATTGGTATAGGAGTTTCTTTTACTGTAGTCCCTAAACCATATTGCTTCATCCATTCACGAAATGAAATAATTGTCATTGGCTCTATAGTACTGTCCAAACGACCATGACGAATAAAAGAAATTCGCATTCTTTCCACTCCCCATTCATCACTTACGAACTATATTACACGTACTATTTCTTATTGCCATCATACCATGCATAAAAAGAAAGTTATATATCCCCACCACTATCATGTGTTATCGATGTGTGCACACCATCCAGTCCATCAAAATATGTAGTTGTTTCATGATGACGCACTTTCTTCAACTGTATATAAGAAAATAAAAATAATAAAATCGCTATAAAGCTCCCCACAATTTCAAACATCATTTTCCAGCCCCTAATTTCTCCCACTTTAGTAGGTCATTGTATCTTTTATTATACTCCCGTATAAAGATGTATGCATTTTTATCATTCCTCTCCTAAACAATATTTTTTACATATTTCCTTACAAAAAGTGAATATTTTTCGAATTTTTACTTTGGAAACATTTACAAAGTAGTAAATATAGTTCAAAATAAGAAGAAATAAAAAAGCCCAAATTATTCTTTTTTTGGGAAAACTGGAACAAGGAGAGTTGCTTATGCAGATCGCAGAAACTGGAGATATCATTGAATTTAAAGGTGGAATGCAAGGCCGTGTTCAAAAGGTAAATCAAAACTCCGTTATTGTTGATATAACAATTATGGAGAATTTTAGAGAACTAGATATGGAACCTCTTACAGTTGTAAGCCATAAAAACTATACTGTCATTAATCAACATGCATAATATAATAGAAAGAAAGGATCTGTATATCATACAGATCCTTTCTTTCTATATTAACGATTATCGATCTTTTCTGGATATAAATCGTGATTCATCATGCGGTAGTCTGCCATTTTCTCATACTTAGTTCCTGGGCGGCCGTAGTTACAGTAAGGATCGATTGAAATACCACCACGTGGTGTAAATTTCCCCCATACCTCAATATAGCGTGGATCCATTAAATTAATTAAATCATTCATAATAACGTTCATGCAATCTTCGTGGAAGTCACCATGATTTCGGAAGCTAAATAAATATAGCTTTAAGGATTTACTCTCTACCATTCTTTGTTCTGGAATGTAGCTAATATAAATTGTTGCAAAATCTGGTTGTCCTGTTTTCGGACATAAACTTGTAAATTCAGGACAATTGAATTTTACAAAGTAATCACGGTTTGGATGGTTATTATCAAATACCTCTAAAATTTCCGGGCTATATTCAAATAAATATTTTGTATTTTGATTTCCTAATAATGTTACATCTTTTAAATCTTCATCTAATCTTCCTGCCATTTTAAACATCCCTTCTCATTATACCCCTCGTTTATTTCCCCATACTAACGCATGAAGCTGAGGCAGTACTTTCGCATCATTCATTTCTTTACAATTCACAGCTTTTTCAATAAGCCACTCATATTTTTCTAATAGTTTTTTTATAAGCACCGCATCATCCACTGTTTTCGTATCATCATTCCCTACTTGTAAGAAAAATGGTACATTCGGATAACGCTCGTGCATCTTAACTGCATATTCAAAATCTTGATCATCGAATACTACTACTTTTAAACTAAAATCTTTCCCTGCTAGTTTATGAATAACAGAATCTAACATCTGAAAATCTGTTTTCATAGTTGAACTTGGTGGTTTTGGAGAAATCGTTACCTCATCAATTTGAAGCAACCAATCTTGCCATTTACTCCCTTGCGTTTCTACCGCTGTTCGCATTCCATTCTCCTTTAATATAGAAAGAAGAAATTGCATATTTTTCAGCAAAACAGGATTTCCACCCGAAATCGTAACATGAGAAAAATTTTCTCCACCAATTTCTACAAGCTCATTCCAAATGTCTTCCGGTGTCATTTGTTTAATTTGATCTTTGGCCGATCCATCCCATGTAAAAGCAGAATCACACCAAGCACAGCTATAATCACAGCCCGCTGTACGAATAAACATTGTCTTTTGTCCTACAACCATCCCTTCTCCTTGAATGGTCGGACCAAATATTTCTAAGACGGGGATTTTACTCATCGAGCATCCACTCCCGTCTTACTTCCGCATAACTAGTCGGCGTCTCAAAAAGACGAACAAATTCAACACGAGCTCCCTTATATTCGTTCGCACGATTATCTTTCGTTAATGCTTCTGCCATCTTTTCATAAATCCAAACGACCATATTTTCAGCAGTCGTATTCATTTCTGGCAATGTTTCGTTTAAATAACGATGATCTAAATAAATTTCTATTTCATTTTTCCAAATCTCTTTTATATCTCCAAAGTCAATTGCAAGGCCTATTTCATTTACATATCCGCTAATTCCAAATACGACTTTATATGTGTGTCCATGTAAATTTTTACATTTCCCTTCATAGCAGTGTAAATGGTGCGCTGCGTCAAATGTAAATTCCTTGCTGACCATTACTCTTTTATTATGATATTTGAGTTGTTCACGCTGAATATCCTTGTCCATTTTTTGCAAATTTTCTACGATGCGAAATCCAAAAAAGTTATCCATTAGTTGCTCGCTCCTTCGCGTTCTTGTAGATACGTATCTAATCCCGCTTTACGAAGTTGACATGCTGGACATTCACCGCAACCATCACCAATGATTCCGTTATAACATGTTAATGTTTTTTCTCTAACAAACTCAAATGCTCCAAGTTCATCAGATAATTTCCATGTCTCTGCTTTATCAATCCACATAAGTGGTGTATGAATAACAAACGGATAATCCATAGATAAATTTAATGTAACGTTTAATGATTTCACAAACACGTCACGACAATCTGGATAACCACTGAAATCAGTTTCACATACACCCGTTACAATATGACGTGCTCCAACTTGTTTTGCTAATACAGCCGCAAATGATAAAAATAGTAAATTTCGTCCATCTACAAATGTTGATGGCAATTCACCTTCTTCATGTGTAATCTCCATATCCGTTCTCGTTAACGCATTTGGAGCAAGTTGATTTAATAGGCTCATATCTAGTATCGTATGTTTAATTCCTAGCTCTTTCGCAATTTCCGCTGCACAATCAATTTCTAATTTATGACGTTGATTGTAGTTAAATGTTACAGCTTCCACTTCTTCAAACTGCTGTATCGCCCAAAATAAACATGTTGTACTATCTTGTCCACCACTAAAAACAACAACTGCTTTTTCTTTTTTCATTTCACTCATTCTCCTTCTCTACTACGAATAAGAAGAAAGAACGTTCTTGAACTGTCACAATAAAAAAACAAAACAATACCTAATGATATTGTTGTTTCCATAGTTTTTTATAGAGGGAGTTCGCGAACCTCTCCCATGCAGTGCACGGAATTTCTTCTTTCATTGACAAAGATTATTGTAACATATTGTATACTACCAGAAAAAATTTCTGATTTTTTCCGCTATTTCACATTTCATTTCTTTCATTTTATAGTATGATTAATTTAATGTTAGAAGAGAGGAGGCATCCCACTGGAACTCTTTATTATTTACCTCTTTTTAAATATATTATCTATTCTCGTTACAATGCTCGTATATCATTTATTTTGGAATCAGAAAGGGAAACGATCTCCTAAATTAAATTCAGCCATATTTATTGTATTGTGTTGCCTCGCTACCATACTATGTATCACTTTCGCAGCAAAAACAAATAATGGTTTTCAGTTCGACATGCGACATATCGTATTAATTGTCGGCACGTTAACGGGAGGGCCTATTGCTGGTGGTTCTATTTTAGCTGTATTAAACATTTATCGCTTTTTATTGGGAGGAATAGGTGCGTTTCCATCCTTTATCGCTTCTATTCTCCTATTTATTGTTCTACTATTAACATACAAATTTTTTAATCGAAGTTCTAATCATATAAAAATAACACTCGCTATTTTTTACAGTCTTACTTATGGATTTGGTTGGATACCATTTTTCCTTGCAAGTGTTACAAATGATGCAGATTATATACCACATATCATTGTGTACGAACTATGTACGATGATTGGCACGATCCTTATTTTATATTTACTACACATATTACAAATGCAAGTTCGTCTCCAAAATGAACTTATGAACGCTGAGAAATTTCATTTAATCGGCGAAATGGCAGCTTCTATCTCTCATGAAATTCGTAATCCTTTAACTGCAACGAAAGGTTTTTTACAACTTTTACAGTCAGATACATGTTCTGAGAAAGAACGAAAATTATATATCGACATAGCCATTAATGGTATCGAACAAGCAAATCACGTTCTTACAGACTACTTAACTTTTGCAAAACCGAGTATTGAAAAAGAACAACAATTACAAGTAGAGGAAGAATTACTTCATGCGTTGTCTTTGATCACACCTCTCGCTAATTTAGCAAATGTTCGTATAAATTATATAAAACAAAGTACATCTTTCTTTATCGCTGGCGAAAAGCAAAAACTGAACCAATGTTTATTAAATATTTTTAAAAATTGTATTGAGGCTATGCCTACAGGTGGCGACCTTATTCTTACATTAGTTCCAGACCATAAACATATACAATTATATATAAAAGATACAGGAGTTGGTATGGATCAAGAACAAATAAAACGCCTTGGATCACCTTTCTACTCAACGAAAGAAAAAGGGACCGGACTCGGAATGATGGTCGTCTTCAGCGTCATTCAAGCAATGGATGGAAAGATTGATATTATAAGCGAAAAAGGTACAGGTACAACTTTCTTATTAACTTTCCCACTCATACAAAAAACGTGATGAACTTCATCACGTTTTTTCTGTTCCTTCAACTAATTCTGCAAAAGCTTTCACTTTCCCATGTGGCTTTTGATTTTCTTTCCGAGCTTTCCAGGCGCGCTCTTCTTCTCTCTTTTTCTTTGACATGCTTTTCAACTCCTTCTTTTCTTTTCTCCATGTAGTATTCCAAAATGAGAAAGAAAACTATGCATGAGTAAAAAAGAAAAGAAGCGGTTCCCCACTTCTTTCATTTTAACGCTGTAAAATTGCATGTTTCGCTTCTTTTAGCTGTGTAAGATGTCTTTGTTCGTGTAAATCTAGAAATTGAACCCATTGATATAAATTCAAATCATTAAAAATAGGATGTTTTAATCCATTTTCAAATAATTCTTTTTCATCTATTACACTATGAAGGGCATGTAATAATTCTTGTCGTGAATGTTCAAGTAATTGAATTCCTTGCCGTTTTTTCATTAATGTTTCTGTTGGTTTCATTTGTTGAGGAGCTTCCCTTTTATGTGTACGATCAAGCGTAAGTTGGAGGTCTTTAAATGGAGCAAGTTTTCTTTCTTTTTTTTGCAAAGCATATACAAGGGCAGATGTGACAGACTGTTCAACTAAATGCAAATGATGCAAAATTTGAATAATACTCCATTTATCACGGCGTGGCTTTACATTCACCTCCGTATCATTTAACATTTCAATTTCTGATAACAGCGTGCTTCGTGTAGACTGTAATGAGTGGACTAAAGTTTCTAAACTAACATCCATATTAGATTGAAGCATAGTGCTTTCCCCCCTTTTGTTGGTGAAAAGGGGCGCTCCCCATTAGAAACACCCCTAAAATAATTCTGAATTTTCTTTTATTATCTCATCATTTTTCTATTATGTCGATGTTAAACATAGGAAAAAAGTGCATGTTTTTTTACAATTTTGTGTCGTCAACAGCACGTAACCACGCTTCAATTTCTGTAATTACACTTTTTACACACCCTTCAGCGAATGGTGATGTTAAATTTGCAACTTCTACTAATTCTAAGAATGATTTACTTCCACCTTGTTGACAAAGATTCACATAATCTTCCCAAGCCTCTTGTCTATTATCTCTTGCACGTTTCCAAAATTGCAGTGCACAAATTTGAGCTAACGTGTAGTCAATATAATAGAAAGGTGAGCTATAAATATGACCTTGACGTTGCCAGAAACCACCACGCTCTAAATAATCATTATCTTCATAATCACGATGTGGTAAATACTTCTTCTCTATGTTACGCCATGCTGACTTACGTTCTGCTGGCGATGCTTCTGGATTTTCATATACATAATGTTGATATTCATCTACAGATACACCGTACGGTAAAAATAGAAGTGCTGAACTTAAGTGTGAGAAATAATATTTATCCGCATCTTCTTCAAAGAATAACTTCATCCATGGCCATGTAAAGAATTCCATACTCATTGAATGGATTTCACACGCTTCATATGTTGGCCAATTATATTCTGGAATTTCATACTTACGACTTTCATATACTTGGAAAGCATGGCCCGCTTCATGTGTTAGCACATCAATGTCACCAGACGTTCCATTAAAGTTTGAGAAGATGAATGGTGCTTTATAATTCTCGATATATGTACAATATCCACCACCAGCTTTTCCTTTTTTCGCAACTAAATCTAATAAATCATTATCGAGCATGAAATTAAAAAATTCATCTGTTTCAGCTGATAATTCTTTATACATCGTTTTCCCGTGATTAATAATCCAATCGGCATCGCCTTTTGGAGTTGGATTACCTGTAGCAAACTCAAAGTTTTCATCATAATAAGCGAGCTTTTCTACACCAATGCGTGCTTTTTGTCTATTTCTTAACTCGGTTGCAACCGGAACGATATAATCTAATACTTGCTGACGATAGTTCGCTACCATTTCAGCATTATAATCTGTACGATACATTCTTGCATATCCTAATTCAACAAAGTTTTTAAAACCAAGTGTTTTTGCGATTTTCGTTCTCACTTTAACAAGCTCATCATAAATACGATCTAACTCTTCCTCTTTATCAGCTAAAAATCCGTAGTATGCTTCACTTGCTGCTTTACGTTCACTTCTTTCTTTTCCTTGCATAAATGGAATAAGTTGCGATAACGTTCTTTCTTCTCCTGCAAAGTCAATTTTTGCAGATGCTAATAACTGTGTATATTGTGAAGACAGTTTATTCTCTAATTGTAAATCTTTCACGACTTCATCAGAATATGTTTTCAAATCACACTCCGCAAGAGCAAATAATTGCTTTCCATAATACGCCTCTAATTCTTCGCGGAATGGAGAATGAATTAACGCATTATAATACTTTGTACCATACCCTTGTACAACTGGAGAGAATTCATCAAAGAAATCCTGCTCATCCTTATAAAAGGCATCTGTCGTATCAACAGAATGACGAATGTAACAAAGGTTCCCCATTGTACCAAAGTCATTACGAATTTCGTTAATTGAATTGATAACTTGTTTTTGTTCTTCTACAGTTTTTGCATTATCAAACTTCTCTAAAGCAACAGTAAATTCCCCTTTTAATCCTTCAATATTTGGCCGTTTATATTCATAGTCTTTAAATGACATGAACGAGCCCCCTCTCCGTTATGTATACCTTTACTATAATTCAATACTTATTCCCAAATCCCCTCTTAGTTTTCAACAAAATTCGGCAGCTTCCATCTTGCTTATATGCAAAAAAGCCTTGGATTTCTTTATCCAAAGCTCCTTTGGAACATATCATTATTTTTCATACTTTCCAATCTTTTTTAATAGATCAAGTAATTCATCCTTTTCATCTTTYGTTAACATTTCAAAAGACTGATATATAACTTGCTCATGGCCTGGAAAAATAGAAGCAATAAAGCTCTCTCCAGACTCCGTTAATTGTGCATAAATAACACGCCTGTCATTTGGACATGGAATTCGTTTTACAAGCCCTTTTTTCTCTAGCTTATCTACAACGTATGTAATGCTGCCACTAGCTATTAAAATACGCTCACCGATTTGCTGAAGTGGTTGGCCTCCTTTATGATATAGTAATTCTAATACAGCAAACTCAGTTGGATTTAATCCGTTACTTTGTATGGATTTATTTGTAGTATCCATAACAGAACGATGTACACGGGATAATGCAATAAATACTTTTAAAGATTGAGAAATGTCTTCTCGCTCATTATTTGATGTCATACCATTTCAACCCTTCACTTAAATTCTCCGCAACAAAAAGAAAAGCAACGTAGCACTTCATTACAACTTCCGAATGAATATTCACTCATTCCTTTTCCTTTCCCTAATGTAATGCAAATGATTCTTGAATAAAAACATGACAATTTTAACATAGTTTATATATAATGATAATAAAAAAAGAAGGAGTACCAAATTTGAAAGTCAAATTACAAAGCATAGTTTTTTACATACTGCTTGTTATACTGCCAACGATAGGGATTGGTGCCACATTTTTTTCATATCACACTTATCAAATGAAACAGGCAAACAAACTATCTGCTCACACTGTTCTCTTTTTATATAGAGACTATTTAGACCATCACCTTGGTGAAGCTATATCTGCCTTAGAAATGCTCGCAAAAGTCGTAGGGACCGAAACTGGAAACATCAATGGGATTAAACAGATTGTACATGATACCGATGGAAATGATGAACGTTTTTCCGGTCTATATTACGCTACGACAGATGGGATGATTACACTCGCATCCCAAGGCGATTCGCCGCCTATTGACGTTTCTGACCGCCAATACATCCAAGATGCATTGCAATCTAAGAAAACAACTGTATCATCAGTTATTACAGATCGCGTTCTTGGACATCAAGCTATTATGATTGCGTCTCCAATATTTAATAGACAAAAGGAACTCTCAGGCTTATTATTAGCAAGTTTACGCTTTGACTACATTTCAGCCTCTTTAAATGCTATTAAACCACAATATCATTTCGAAGTAACTGATAAACATGATGTAGTTTTTCTAACCGATGATAATAACGAAACAAGCGACGGACATTCTAACATGCTTACTACCCCACTCCAAAGATTAAATTGGAAAGTTTCTGTTTCTCCGTTACCTATTCATCAACAAACTTTATACCAGTTAGTTGCAATAGAGTGTATAGCTACTTTATTTTTAATGTCTATTTTATTTTTACTTGCTCAATATATGTTATTAAAACGTCAAACAAAACTAGAAAGACAACAAAATGAACTACAAAAAATTGAATTGGTTGGAACTTTTGCAGCTAGTACAGCTCATGAAATCCGTAACCCTCTTACTGGAATTAAAGGACTCGTTGCTCTGTTAAAAGAGAAATATAAAGATGAACAGGATCAGTTCTACTTTTCCGTAATCGAACAAGAAATAGAACGGATTAATGAAATTGTAAGCGAATTTCTTATTCTTGGAAAACCAACTGCCATCATTGAACAAACATCTGATGTAAGAACGATTCTTAATGAGGTATCATTAATTATCCAATCTGAAGCGAATCTACATAACATTGTATTTCATTTACATTTGCCAGACCACCCTGTTCATATACGTTGCTCAAAAGACCATATGAAACAAGTGGTTTTAAACATTACAAAAAATGCAATTGAAGCCATGGCTTCTGGTGATACATTAACCATTGTAGTAACAAACAACGAAAAACACGCACACTTGCAAATTATTGATACTGGAAAAGGGATTCCTAAACATATTCAAAAACACCTCTTTCATCCGTTCTTTACTAATAAAGATACTGGAACAGGTCTTGGGCTTGTTATATGTAAACGAATTGTAGAGATGTACAATGGGCATATATTTATTGATAGTAAAGAAAACAAAGGAACGACAGTTCATATAGAGATTCCATTACACATAGTATAATTATCCTTATCTTAAAAGGGTAATTATACTTATTTCATAAAACCAGCTACAAACATTCTCCAAAAATTGTTTGATTTCCCTTCATACCCAATTTGAAAAATAGGAACCTTTATAATTGAAAACCATTTCGGTGTTTGTTTTTCTTTGTAACGCTGATACTGTACGATAAGCTTGTCCAATTCTTGACTAACTTGAATTGTCTCCATACTATTTAACCCACTTGTTAATCCTAAATGAATCATTTCTTCACGTTTCATATGAATATCATGCGAAAGCTTTTCTAATGTGTACTTCCTTTTTACAGTAAACATCCATATCCCCCTTATTTTTCTTCAATACTCTCAACGCCTCTTCTACTTTAGCCCTTTAAACACTTAATCCTATTTAAAATTGAAGAATCAGAAAATTTAACATTTTTCCCCTGTAATTTACAAATCTTTACCCTCACTTTGAGAATTATTACAAATTATTCTATCTTTGTAAATACATTCGCAATAATAGACATTTTTTTCATCTTCTTTTTTGTAAATACTCAGTAAACAGTGGATTCTCTATTTTCAATGTACTTTTCTTCGACATTTTTTGTTTAATTTATGTAAAAACGCAAAACATAATGATGATTGATAAAGTGAAACTTGAATTAGTGGGGATTTTGTTCATCCCCCACTAATTATTAGCCTTCACCAATCGAGCGCTTACGGGCAGTGGATCTCCCACCTAACTTCTTTGCTCCAGCCGAATTTTGAGGTGGGAGTCTTACTGCCCGCAAATAGCGGGATAAAATAGAAAGGAAATATTTATATGCGCAAATATACCATTGCATTTCTCGTCTTCACCCTGTTCATACCCTTCTTCTTCTTTCCTATTCAAGCAAACGCTCATACGAATAAGGTTGCTATTGTCATCGATGATTTCGGCAATAATATGAAAGGCACAGATAAGATGTTATCACTTCCAATTCCACTCACTGTTGCTGTTATGCCATTTCTTCCTTCTACTAAACAAGACGCAATAGCTGCCCATAAAAAAGGGCATGAAGTTATTATACATATGCCAATGGAACCAATTAGAGGAAAAAAAGAGTGGCTTGGACCAAAAGCGATTACAACAGATTTAAGCGATGAAGAAATAAACAACCGACTCGAACAAGCAATTCAAGAAATACCTCATGCAATAGGAATGAACAATCATATGGGATCAAAAGTAACCGCTGATGAAAGGATTGTACGTCTTATACTTTCTGCCTGTAAAAAACACGGTTTATTTTATTTAGATAGTAAAACAAACCCTAATAGTGTTGTCCCAAAAATCGGTAAAGAATTAGGCGTGCCTATTATTGAAAACCAATTATTTTTTGATGATGTATATACGGTAAGTCACATTTCAAAACAAGCACAATTACTCATAAAAAAAATCCAAGACAAACCCATTATGGTAGCTATCGGACACGTTGGGGCTCCAGGTGAAATTACATCACGTATTATCGAAACTTCTATTCCTAAAATTCGTGAGCATGCAGACTTTATTTTTTTATCTGATTTAGCGTTATCTCCACCTTCTGTTTCAAAATAAGATTCATTTCTCGCACTAAAAAAGGTACCTATCTACATATAGCAGATAGGTACCTTTCCTTTTCAACTTAAATATAATCTACATGACTCACCCTGAATCCCTTTTTCTCTATCTTTTCAATTAATTGCTTTAATTTTTTTTCATTTAACTCATCCGATATATTTACGATAACACGGCGAATATATTGATCACCATTATCAAGCGTAAACAGCCCACCGATATTATATGCTTTTAATAATGTCCCAAGCTCTTTAATTGTTCCCTTACAATCTTGTGTTGCAATTGTTAATATATAACCACCCGTCCGCATACCGAACGAATCCTCAATAACATCAAATACATTAGAATGTGTTAAAATGCCGACAAATTCATTATACTCATTTAAAACCGCTAAAAACGGGAGACGACGAATAACGTAAAAAGCTCTAAAAAAAGAATCCTTTTCAAAAATAAACGAATTTGGATTTTCCAGTACATCTTCTGTACTTACATCCTCTAATCTGCTATTACACTTCTTTTCTAAAAGATCTACTTTATAAATAATCCCCGTGAATTCCTTCTCATTTTCTGCTAATACAGGGATTGCGCGAAATCCCGTTTCATTCATAATTTGTAACGCCTTTTCACCAGAATCATTCGTTTTACAAAATGTCACCTGCTGTTTTGGCAGAAAATGATATTTAACTCGCAAAATATGTTCCTCCTTACATGTCAACATGTAATCTATATATAATAAGGAGACCTATATTTTATGAGTGAAATTTCTTTTTAAAACGCTTTCATTTTTATGGAATGGTAATCTCTGTGAATACATCTTTATATAACAGAACTTTTTGCCCCTTTTATCATTAAAAGCTTTACGTGATAGTTCATTAAATACTCTATACCTTCCAACCATTTTTTCGCTTCTTCTGGAGTTTTCCCCCACACGATCATTCCGTAATTATGAACAAGGACTACTCCTCCACCTTCAATAAAATTCGGAACATTATTTTCTAATAAATTAGCGAATTTCTTTTCATCTTCTACAATTGGAATTGTCATTTCTGTAATACCATCTTTTCCAAAAACACGTTCCACACTACGTTTTTCGAATGTTACTTCTCCTTCTTTCCCATATAGCTCTGACATTAAATGACTATCTACAGTCTGTACTTGTAAAATGCATTCTGCACTACTTTTTTTATAAATATCCGCATGCATAAATGACTCTATAGCTGGTTTTTCTTCGTTTTCAAATACTGGCTCACACATGCAATTTACGACAATAAAATCTTCTTCAGAAAATACCCCTTTATCTCTTCCCTCTACATTCACTAAAAATGTTAATGGCTCTTTTGACGTACACATCGATAAACTAATTTTCGTACCATAAAACCAATCGCGAAGTGCCAATTCTGCTTTCACATCTTTTAATTCGTTCCATTTTTTCAGAAAAAATAACATTTCGTCACCCCCGGCGTAATATTAATATAATGTTCAAATCCTTTCTATATAAAAGGAATGTTTTTTGATTATTCTAAAAATTTAATTGAATTATCACACGAGAATGCCTTTTTGTCAATATCGTTTCAGCACCTATCGGAAAAATAGGCCTATCACATGTAAACACTCCTGTCTATTTAGCACTTGATTTTGTACATATAAAAAATACGTTATTCTTCTTATTAAAGAATAACGTATTTTTCTCATTTATTATTTTTTTATTGCCTTATACAGAAATTGCGCATATTGCTCACGTGTTACGAAATCATCCCCTAAAAAGTTCCCATTCCCGTCACCTTTTGATATATTATTATCCACTAATGCTTTCACATATCCTTCTGCCCAATGACCTGTTGGTACGTCTGTAAAGTTCTCCAAATTATTTTCATTTAACTGAAATACTTTTTGTAATACTACTGACATCTCGTACCTAGTTAATACTCCTTCTGGACGAAACTTACCTGTACCATCTCCTTGCATAATTCCAGCTTGTGCAACTGTAGCAATATCTTGCTCAAACATATGCCCTTTCGTATCAGTAAACATCTCTTTCTGCTCTACTTTACTTTCTAATTTCAAGTACCTTTGTACTAAAGACGCAACTTGTCCACGAGTAATATTATCCCCAAATCCAAATTTACCATTTCCATATCCTTTAAAAATATCTTCTTTCGCTAAATAGTTAATTGCTGTCTCTGACCAATGTCCTTTCGGCACATCATTAAATTCTATTACTGCTTCTATTTTCTCGTCTTCTTTAGAAGTATTGTCCTCTTTACTTTCTACTACATTTTGAATAACAGATCCTGTGAAGAAGATTCCTGTATCTGCAAATGGGTCTTTCACACCAAATTCATATACTTTCTCACCTGGTGTACTCCACTTAACTACATCGTTACTATACGTACCATCTTCACTCTTCAAACGAATTTTTGTAGAGATTTTACCATCTTTTTCGTATACAGGTACTTTCACTTCTTTATTTACTTCTGTGTCCGCTAAAAAGACTTTTTGATTTTGAACATTAATGTAAGCTGTCTTACTTAGTTCCACAACTGGTCTCACATCGCGGATTTCATTTGCAACAAAACTTAGAAATACTAACTTTTTCAAATTGCTAACTGGTGTTAAGTCTGAAATATAATTTGCCTCTAAATCAAGCTTTTGTAAGTTTACTAGACTTGATAATGGAGTAATATCCTTTAACTCATTATTAGGTAAATCTAATTCTGTAAGCTGAGTCATTTTAGCAAGTGGTGTCACATCTTCAATTTGATTTTTCCCGATAAATAATTTATTTAATTGATTCATTTGATCAATACCCGATAAATCTTTAACTTTATTACGCGTTAATACTAAATCCTTTAAAGGTAATGAATATAACGGTTTAATATCTTCAATTTGATTACCTGCTAAAGTTAAGTATGTTACATTTTTCAACGCGCTTAATGGAGCAACATTCGTAATTTTATTATTTGCTAAATTCAAGTAATCTAGTTGTTCCATTTTCGCTAATGCTGTTACATCTTCTATTTGGTTGCCTGATAGATATAAACTTTTTACATTTTTCATTTCAATTAGTGGTGCAATATTTGTAATTTTATTATTACTCAAATCAAGAGATTCTAAATTATCCATCTTAACAAGTGGTGTTACATCTGAAAATTCATTACCACGCAAAGCTAAATGATTTAATTGCTTTAAATTCGCAAAGAACGACGGATCTGTTATCTTCGCATTCGCAACTGTTAAAGATTTTAAATTTGGCATATATTTTAATGCACTATAATCCAGAATCTCATTCGTGTTTAAAAACAAGTCCTTTACTTGTAATAACTCCTCTTTCGTAATTGGTGTATTTAAATCTTTTCGATTAAATACTTTTTTATTAACAAGTTCTCTTAATTTGTTATCTGTTATCATATTTTGACTATCAACTGGATGATCCGTTTCCGTATTGCCTGAATTAGAGTTATCATCTGGTTTCTCTGTTTCTTTGTCACCTACAGTTGGATCTTTAATTTCAAATTGAACTTGATATTTGTGATCATATCCGATGGCCGGAATAAGTATATGCATTTGCATATTATGCTTCTTCTCAAATTCGCCAATTTCAAATTGGACTACTTTCGTTCCATTTTTCCTCTTATCTTCTGATAAAACTTTCACATCTTGAAATACACCAGGTTGGTTTTTATCCTCTATTCTAAGATATTGAAAATAATCGCTATCTTGTATTGTTACAGTAACGATTTTTTTCCCGTCTTTAATTGCTACTTTAGGATTTTTTATGTACTGAGAAACCATAGATGGCTCATCTTTTTGATCCTTATATATTTTAATCTCAGTATCATACGTGCGATCACTGGCTGCTGCTACCGACTGGTTTGCTTCAATTTTTATTGCTGCTAACGCTGGAGTAGAATACGCAGCAAATGGAATAGCTAATGTTGTTGCTACTACTAGAGCTTTAATATAACTTTTTTTCAAAATAATATCCCCTTATCTTATATATATTTCAATTGATAATTACTATCAATTACTAACATAATAAATGATAATGAATCTCATTATCATTGTCAACAAGAATATTACATTAAGTTTATATTTCCATAGATAAAAAATAAAAAACCCTTTACTCAAAGGGCTTTTTTGCCTATCGTATGAAGGATTTCACTTTTTTCTTTTTCATTAATAACACCAATTTTTTGCAAAATGTTTGCATACAATACAAGTTTATTATATATCCGTTCCGACATACTTTCCCTTCTTTCCTTCGACCAACTTTTTTTGTATTGGTAAATTATATGAACGAGATGAGAAAATGTGTCCACTTTTTGCATAAATACAAAGCTTTTATTTTTTTACTTGCTGCTAGTAAAACTCCCACCTAAAAATTAGGTGGGAGTCTAAACGTATTCAATTCATTTAGCAAACTGTCCATTGAATATTATGCTTTTTGACTTCTTCTTCAAAACTATAGGGCATTTTCTTATCACAAATAATATGTTGAATACGAGAAAATCCTGCTATTCGGTAGTTCCCTTTTACGCCTACCTTTGTATGATCGCATAAAATATACGTTTTCTCAGCTAATTTCATCATCGCTTCTGACAGTTTCGCCTTTTCTAATTCAAAGCTAGAAACCCCAAAACCTTGCAACAACCCATCAATCGAAACGAATGCTTTATGAAAATGAAATTGATGAATTACTTGCTGTGAAATAGACCCCGACACACGTGAATGTTTTGGGGATACTTTCCCGCCTATAAATAAAACTTCACCGTGAAACATCTTTTTATTAATAGAAGAAATTAATTGTGTTGCTACTGGAAATGAACTTGTTACAATCGTTAAATTTTTACGATGAACAAGATATGGCACCATTTGAAGTGGTGTACTTCCATCATCAATCGCAATAACATCTCCATCTTCCACAAACGTTGCTGCTTTATACCCAATTCTTTTCTTCTCTTCTATATGCAGCATCTCTCGTTCTAACATCGGTGCCTCTATCCCAGCTCCCGGAAGTTGAACGGCTCCACCGTACACTTTCTTCAATTTTTTTTCACGATCTAATTCTTCTAAATACCGACGAATCGTCTCTGTTGATACTGCGAACTCTCTCGCTAATTCTGAAACTTTTACTTTTCCTTTAAACTCTACCTTCTCAAGAATTGTCCTCTTTCTCTCTTCACCTACTACAGACATAGCCTCACCCCATTTATATCTACCTCATAAACTGTCTTACTTATACAAAGTTATAATTTTCTTTTTCAGTGAAAATCTCTTCATGAATATAAATACCGCGCTTTTCTAGTTCGTCAAAAATAATTTGTGGATTTTCGAAAGCTTCTTCAGGAGTAATAACACCGACTTTATTAACTACTCCTTTTGCAATTAACTCTGTAGCGATTCCAAATGGGATACCAACATTTCTTGTATAGGCCCTTAATTTCTCCCAACCTACTACAGAACCGTCAGATAGCGGATGTGTATGGTATAACACATGCCTTTGTTTTTGATTATTTTTCATACCTACTACTTCTACATGAAGTGCATAACCATAAAGCTCTGTTTCTTGTCCTTCTTTCGATTTTAATAGATACTTCGAAATACAATCCATAATACCAATTTCTTTACCGTTTATTTCAATTTGATCATTACGCAATATACCATAATCATATAAAGCACGAACGAGCTGCATATTTTGCTCTGGCCAAGTTCCTCTTGTTTCAATAAGCTGTACACCTTTATCTTCCAGTGCCTTCGCTAACGTAATCGTTTCTGAATGCGGGATTATATACTGCATTGTTTTTCCGTAAGGCGCTGGTAATTCAATTTCTCTCGGGCACGCAAACGGAGGTACTTGCTTGAATTCACCTTCCTCATACACTGTACGCGTCGGCAAATGTGGATCATATTCATATGTCGTTGTCTCTGTAATTGATGCAGAAAAAGCAATTGGACGATACGAGCCATGACTTACTCGAACTGACTCTACAGTATCTAGCTGATTTGCTGCATACATGGCCATCATTTGCGTTACACCTGGTGTCATACCAAACCCAGGTAAACATGTTGTTCCATGTTGAACAAATTTAGAATGGGATTCATTTTCTTCACCGAATCCATTTAAGTTCACACCGTGACAACCGGCCTCTGCGATACAGCGAGTAGACAATCCATTTAACTTTATCGTCGTACCATCCATTACAATGTTATAGCCCTTCATTTTTGCGACCGTATCCTCATGATTTGTCACATCGACTTTCACAAAATCAACACGAGGATCATTTAACCACTCTACTACTTTTCGGCCTTCCTCTTCATTAAAATCGGCTACCGTAATCGTCTCAAAAGATGAAAATTGAACTAAATCTAAAATTGCTTCACGACAAATTTTACCTGCTCCACCTAAGCAAAATACTTTCACCCTATAACAACCCCTTTAGCAATACTATCAACTAAGCGATTAATATCGTCTTCATGTACATCACCGATATTTCCAATGCGGAACGTATCTACTTTCGAAATTTTACCTGGATAAATAACAAATCCATATCGCTTTAATTCATTATATAGCTGCAAAAATTCAAATCCTGCTTCTGGATAAATGAAAGATGTAATAATAGGAGATTGATATTTTTCATCTACTAATGGCTTAAAGCCTATTTCTTTCATTTTGTGCACTAGTAGTTTTTGATTGCTATAATATCGATTGTAACGGGCTCTTACTCCGCCTTCTTCTTCTAATTCAAGCAATGCCTGATAAAATGCATGTACAACATGTGTAGGTGAAGTAAAGCGCCATTTCCCATTTTGCTCTTCCATCGTTTCCCACTGATCATATAAATCTAATGATAAAGAACGAGCTTGTCCTTTACATTTCAATAGTTCATCACGATTTGCGATGACAAAACCGAATCCGGGAACACCTTGAATACATTTATTCGCACTACTAATTAGAAAGTCAATTTGCAACTCAGCGATATCTATTTCAATACCACCGAAACTACTCATTGCGTCAACCAGTGTAACTTTTCCATATTGTTTTCCCAATTTACATACGTCTACAATTGGATTAATAATACCTGTAGTTGTTTCACAATGAACAACTACAATATGCGTAATCTCTTTATCTTGTTGTAATAACTGTTCTACTTCTGCAATATTAGTAGGCTCCCACTCTTCTGTTTGACTGACCACCACATCTATATGTAACATCTCTGCCATTTGTACAATCCGCTTACCATACGCACCATTTGTACAAACTAGCAGCTTTCCGTTTCTAGGAATAACAGAACCAATTACTGCTTCAACCGAAAACGTACCGCTTCCTTGCATTAAAACTGTTGTGTACTTTTCTTCCTCCTTTGTCGCTAATGATACAAGCCTATTTCTTACATCTTGCACCATCGTGTTATATTCAACATCCCACGTACACCAATCGTATAACATAACTTCTTTTACAGTTTTTGTTGTCGTTAATGGTCCTGGTGTTAATAATAAATAGTGATTTTCATTCATGATCGTGTGCCCCCCTTTATGAAATAATAAGTTCTTGTTTCTCGATATGTTCAATTACGTTTTCGAGCTCCTGCATCGCTTCAATTGTAAAATGAGCCCCATTTTCAATGAAACGATTACGAACTACTTCTATTTTTTCACGAAGCTCTAACGGATCCATATTCTCAACTTCCTCTTCCGTTAAACCGAGCTCACTACTACCGAGGATTACACCAACTGTCCACATTCCAGCATTTCTGCCCTCTTTCATATCTGACACGGTGTCTCCAATTTTTATCATATGATTCATTGGGTATACACAGAGTTCCATCGCATTTTTATAACACATCCACGGATATGGACGACCTGCTGGAACATCATTTGGCGTCACAAGAAAATCAGGTTTATACCCTTGTATTTCTGCTTCTTTTGCAACAATGTCCATCATTTCTCTCGTATAACCAGTTGTTGATCCAATTTTAATACCTCTTTCACGTAGTGAAGAAACCACTTCTTTTACCCCATCAATTGGCGTGGCATAGTACGGTAAAATAGCAAAGAGAATTTCTTCAAACTCTTCATACATCTCATGAATGTCTTCTTCTGTTGGTAATTGTCCGAAGACACGCTTCCACTCATTCGAAATACGGGGCATTTCCGTTAATACCCTAACATGATCAATCTTCAATAACCCCATTGGTTTACGAGCTTCTTCTGCTGTAATTTCAACACCGCGTTTATGAAAAATCTTCATGAATACTTCTAATGGTGCAAAACATCCGTAATCAACTGTCGTACCTGCCCAATCAAAAATAACTGCTTCAATTTTCATTCTATCCATCACCCTTCTTACTTATCTTTTTTGCCATTGTGACGTTCGGTTACGAAGTGCTTTCGTTCCCCATTCATATACAACCCTCACTACAATATTTGTAACAACAATAAGTACACTCATTGCAGCTGCTGGTGCTACATTTCCTGCATCATCCATATTTACAATTGATACAGCAGCTAGTTTAAAATCAGCTGCGTATAAGAACACTACTGCCGATACAGTTACCATTGAATTTACGAAATAGTACATAACCATTTCTAAAATAGCTGGTAAACACATCGGTACTGTTACTCGAAAGAAAGTTTTATAGAATGGTACACTCATCGACTGTGAAACAAGTTCAAACTCTCGATCCAGTTTCTTTAAAGCAGTCGTTGCGGTAACAAACGTTACAGAGTAAAAATGTATGATATTTACTAATACTAAAACAGCAATTGTGCCATATAAGGAATGAAACGGATTTGTTACTGAAAGTCCTAGAATTTGAATTGTTGGTTGACTGAAGAAAAAGACATATCCTAATCCAAGTACTAATCCAGGAATCGCTAACGGTACAATAGAAAAAAAGTAGCCTACTTTTCTGAAAAAATGTAGCTGTTCTATTTTTTCAATCGCATAAGCGAACACAAATGTTAAAATCGCACCGATAACTGCCGTAACGGCTGAGACAATTACACTATTTTTAAACGCTTCAAGTCCGTCTCCTGTCAAACTTGAAAAATTAAAATGCTCAAGTGTAAAGCTCATATTATAGGGCCATACTTTCACACTTGCAGCAATACCAACTGCCACAAATAAAAGAATGATCATAGACGTGACTACGCTACAATATACGAATGAAATAACATCTCTTTTCTTATTATTTATTATTCTGTAAGGTACTGCTTTTGAAGATAAAAGATTCGCCTGTTTTCTTTGCGTAATACGATCAACTGCAAATGCGAAAATAGCTGGGATCAATAAAATCATTCCGACAGTTGCGCCCATGGACATATTTTGCTGTCCAATTACTTGCTTATATACGTCAGTAGCAAGTACGTTATATTGTCCTCCAACAATTTTAGGTGCCCCAAAATCAGTGAAACTAAGTGTAAATACAACGAACATCGCACTAATTAATCCGTATTTCACACTAGGTAAAGTAACCGTAAGAAACTGTTTCACTTTACTTGCACCCAACATATTAGAAGCTTCATATAAACGATAATCAGAACCTTGGAGAGCAATTAATAAAATAAGGAATGCTTGCGGAAATGTATACATAACTTCAGCCATTACAATTCCTACTGGTCCGTATAACGGTATTTGTATTCCTTCAGATAAACCAAACATCCCTTTTGTTATTAACCCTTGATTACCAAATAAATATGTAAGCGCAATACCGTGCATCATCGTTGGTGCGAATAATGGTAATAATGCTATGTATTGAAATACGCGCTTTCCAAAAACATTTGTACGAGCGATCGCATATGCGTAAGCGAAAGCGAGTGTAACCGAAATAATTGTTGTAGCGCCCGAAATCCATATCGTATTTTGTAATGATTGAACTAGCGTTGGTGTTGTGAAATATTTACTGAAATTCGCAACACCAACAAAAGCTCCATCTTTATCATAAAAGGCTTGTGTAAACAGTTGTAATAAAGGCAATACAAGCATGATAAAAAATGAAAGAAGCATACCAATAATTAATAGTCTTTGTATCCACTCTTCTTTACCGATACGTCTCTTAATCTTTTTTTTTGTACTTTCTACCTTAAAGTTTTCTAACATCTCCATCTATACAATGACCTTCTTTCCATATGACAACATATGATTTTCTGAGAAAGAGATTTGAATTGGCTTTCCTTTTCTAATAGCAGTTTCCTCTACTTCTGATGCCAATATATCCACTACAATTTTCTCATTATAAAGGTGTGTTTTCTCTTCTATGACCCGCACTTCCGTCCGGTATACAGAACCGCGAAATTCCATGCTTTCTACAACTGTTTTAATACCATTATTTTGTACAACTGTTACATGTTCAGGACGAATTGCATGTTCTTCGTTATTTTTCGAAAAGAAATTAATAGAACCAATAAAATCTGCCACAAACGGATTGGCTGGTCTTTGATAAATCTCCTCTGGTGTTCCAATCTGCATAATTTCCGCATGATTCATTACAACAATTTTATCAGCCATCGTTAATGCCTCTTCTTGATCATGCGTTACCATAATAGTTGTTACTCCCACTTTTTCTTGCAAATCACGCATTTCTCTGCGCAACTTTTCACGCACTTTTGCATCTAAAGCAGATAATGGCTCATCAAGTAACAAAATATCGGGAGACAGAGCGAGCGCACGTGCAAGTGCTACTCGCTGCTGTTGTCCACCAGACATTTGAGCAGGATATTTATCTTTTACATTCAGCAAATCAACAAGTTCTAACGCCGATAGCGCTTTTTCTTTTACTTCTGCTTTTCCATATTTTTTTGTTTTTAAGCCGTATTCAATGTTTTCAAGTGCAGTTAAATTCGGAAATAATGCATACGATTGAAAAACCATTCCGAAGTTCCTCTTTCCAGGTGGTAATGCTGTAATATCTTTTCCATTCACAGCAATACTACCTGTTGTTGCCTCTTCTAGCCCCGCTAAAATTCGGAGCAATGTCGTTTTCCCACAACCACTTGGGCCTAATAAACAAACAAACTCATTTTTTTTCACAGTAAAAGAAATATCCTTTAACGCTGTAAATGCATCAAACTGTTTTTGAATGTGTTGAATTGATAAATATTCGCTCATTTTTCTCTCTCCCACTCACTTACTTTTTCGGTTCTGCTTTTTGGCCAAACTCTTTTTCCCATTTTTCTAAAATTTTGTCACGATTTTCTGCTGCCCATTTAAAGTCATTCTTTTTATATAACTTTTCTGTCACATCTTTAGGGAACCCATCTGGAAGTTTATAATCATTTTTAATTGTCGCAAATCCATTTTTCTCGAAGTATAACTTCATTACATCATCTGTAATTGCCCAATCTAAAAATGCTTGCGCTAATTTATCATTTTTAGCATTATCTTTTTTAATAAGTGCGTTCGCTTCTACTTCCCAGCCTAATCCTTCTTTCGGTAGTACAACTTCAACTGGTGCACCTTTTTGTTTCTCTTTCAAAGCACTATAAACCATTGATACACCAACTGGATATTCACCTGCGCCTGCTAATTTCGCTGGTTTTGAACCTGAATGAGTATAAGTTGCCATATTATCATGAAGTTTCTTCATGTAATCCCAGCCCTTATCTTCTCCCATAATTTGTAGCCATGCAGAAACTGTTAAAAATCCTGTTCCAGAAGAAGCCGGATGCGGCATAACTAGCGTTCCTTTATATTCTGGTTTCGTTAAATCTTCATATGATTCTGGCATCGGTAAATTTTTCTTCTTCAATTCTTCTTTATTTACAGCAATCCCCGTCATAAATGCAGTATTTCCTACCCATTTTTCTGGTTTCTTATCGTCTTTAAATTGCGGAAGGACACGATCTGCTCCTTTTGGAGAGTATCCTTTTAACATATCTTTTTTCTCTAAAGCTAATAGACTAGACGCTGCAGTTCCCCATACAACATCTGCTTGTGTATTTTTTCCTTCAGCTAGCAATTTCGCTGTAATAACTCCTGTTGAATCACGAACAATGTTCAACTTCACGTCTGGGTACTTCTGTTTAAAAGAATCAAGATAAATCGGTACAAGCTCTTCTTCAATCGCTGTGTAGACAGTTAATGATCCAGATAATTTATCATCTTTTACTTTTGCTCCAGCACTTTCTTCTTTCTTTGCACCACACCCCATTAATAACGAAAATACCATTCCAGTTGCTACAGCTTTAAAGATTGTTTTTTTCACTGTCTCTCTCTCCTTTTACAAATCTTATGTACAACTCTAATATAAACAACTAGTGTAAAAGCAGTATTAAACCAACATTAATCTTTTGTTTGTTGTTTGTTTTTGTGTAATACGTTGCTACTTCTATGTTTTTTCGCATTTTTCTGCTAATATCAAACGTGAAATTTACAAATAATTAAAAAAACCTTTATAATCCCACAAAAAAATGAGGCGTTTGTAAAAAACGCCTCATTTTTGTTTACCTTTTTTTGAATTACGATTTGCATACTTCGCACTATTTTCTCCTTCATACTCTAATGCAAATTCTGCATCTGGTAAGCTTTCTTTCGGAGTTTTATTATTATTAATTGCTGCATTTTGTTTTACTTTTCTTTTTACCAACATATTCACCTGCTCTCACGAAATAACTTTCTATTCTAGTTTGAAACAACTTACAGTAATTATTACTGGGAAGTGTTAACAAGTACATAAGAGCTTATAGATGGAAATACTACATACGAACAAGCCATTACAAAAAGGAGCGATTACTTTGAAAGAAAAAGAAACGATACAATCGCCAATTTTAGACGAGACGCTCCCTCATCAAATGAACTTTCCTTCTTTTAAAGGCACAGGCAAAAAGATGCAACAACCTTTTATAAATCAATATGATGTTGTAATTGGAGACAGTAAATACGATTCCACTAACAGTCCTCTTAATAATTGGAGTGATGAGGTAGATCCTGCCATTATGGCTGGGGAAGAATGGATCCATCCTACAAATGATATCGGATGGATTGCAGAAGAAAATCAAGAATTACTTAAAAACGAAGTTGATAATAAAAATGATGCTTTTATGCATCCCCAATTCGGAATTAACGACTAAAAAAACCATTCTACCTAACGCAGGTAGAATGGTTTCATACTATCCAATAATAATTCGCTCTTTCGGGTACTTATAGCGAGCTGGTTGCTCTCTTCCACCACTAGCTAAAATAAATGTCAAAATACCGACGCGTCCGATAAACATAAGTACAATAAGTACAAGTTTACCAACAGTTGTTAAATCAGGAGTAACACCTGTTGATAGTCCCGTCGTTCCGAAAGCAGAACAAACTTCAATGATTAAGCTCATAAGCGGTACATTTTCCGTAATAGATAAAATGAATAGCGCTGAGGCACATAATAAAATCCCCATCGTCATAACGACAGATGCTTTCAACACGTCCTCTTCATGTAGCTGACGTTTGAAAACTCGGACTGTTCTCCCGCCTCTTGCAAATGTATATAACGATAATATACTAACTGCAAATGTTGTTGTACGTATTCCGCCCCCAACTGAACTTGGAGATGCCCCAATGAACATTAATATACTCATAAATAAAAGCGTTGGTTGTGATAATTCACGTATGTCCATTGTAGCGAGTCCTCCACTTCGCGTCGTCACGGATTGGAATAATGTATAAAATACAGTTTCATGCCATGACTTTCCTACTAAAAAATGATTTCGTTCTAATAGAAAAATCATAATTGTTCCAACAATAACGAGTACAAAAAATGTCGTTGTCGTCAATTTTGTAAATAACGAAAAGCGAAATAGTTGTTGTCGCCTTTTACTAAGGAATTGTTTTACTTCCATTAACACTGGGAAACCGATAGCTCCTAAAATAATAAGCAACATATGAATCATTTGAACAATATAATCTTTTTTGTACGGAATAAGTGATTGTCCTGTTAAATCAAATCCTCCGTTCGTTGTTGCGCTCACAGCGGCAAAGAAACCGTGAAAATAAGCTTCTTGCCAAGTCGGGAAATATAGTAAGAATCTTGTACCTAACAGTATTGCTCCAATGAGTTCTATCGAAATAATTACAATTAAAATAGAACGCATCAATTCTACAAGGCCCGATAAATTCCCTTGGTTATGGTCTGCCATAATTAATCTTCTTCTTTGCAAACCAATCTTTTTCCCCGTTATAATCCAGACGAATGTACCAAGCGCCATAATTCCTAATCCGCCTAATTGTAAAATAAGGGCTAAAAAAATAATTCCTGCCGTTGTAAACGTATCTGAAATCGTAACAACTGACAGTCCCGTAACACTTACCGCACTAACAGATGTAAATAGTGCATCGATAAATGTCCATTTCACTTCAGGCTTCGTAACAAATGGTAAACTAAGCAAAATTACCGATACGACTACTGCTAGTAAATAAAATACAACGATAAGTTGTACGGGACGTAACTTTTGTAAAAACTTTTTTATATCTCTCATTCCATCACTTCGCTACCTTTTTTCTATCGATTAAATAAAGAAAAATCATCACTTTCTTCATTTGTAAATAACTGCTGAAATAGTTTCGCAAATACCATTCCGTATACAGTTCCATTTCCCCCATACGGCAGTGCGTAATATAAATTATGTATTTTTTTATCTTCTTTTAAAATAGGAAGACCGTCATGACTGCCACCAAATGCTGCTGCCCAATAGTACTCTGCCCGTATATTTTTATACTGCGGGAACATTTCTTTTACAATGTTAATAAGAAGATCACGCTTATGCAATAATTTCGTATCGCCGATTTTTTGAATTTTCAGCGCCTCATCTAATCCGCCTATAACAATGCGGTTTTGATACGTTCGACTATACAAATACGGACGTGCTGTTTCCCAAATTAACGATTGCTCATGCCAGCCTTCAAAATAATCTATCTTATTTGTCACAACGGCATAAGACGTTTCTACAGTTGTATTTTTTTCTTTCTTTCCAAAAATTGCTTCATAACCTGTCGCCATAATAATATTCTTTGCTACTATTTTATTTCCTGTATTCGTGTAACAAATTAAATCATTTTGGATTTGTTTAATATGTAATGCCTCTGTATGTTCGTATATAGTAGCGCCCATTTGTTTCGCTTTATGCAAAAGACTATGCGCTAATAAATACGGATTCACTTCTGCATCACCGCTTGTATATAACGCTGCTTGTTTTGCAAATGAATAACGTTTCTTAATATCAGACTCTGTAAAATATTCAACCGGAAATCCATAATGGCGTAACGTATTATATTCTTCTTGTAAAAATGAAACATCCTCATCTCTACTTGCATAATACAAACTATTTCGCGGAATAAAATGGGGATCAATATCGAGAGTTGGCACAACCTTCTCCATTGTTTGCAGCGCTTCATAACAAAGTCTATATGCTCGTACCCCTTTCTCTTCACCAAATGTATGAATAAGAGAGGTTAACGATTTATCATGAACAAATTGTAATAATCCTGTATTTGCAGCTGTGCTACCACATGCAATTGCTCTTTTTTCAATGAGCATAACACGCATTCCAATTTTAGCTAACGAATACGCTATATGAGCACCCGCTTCTCCACTTCCAATTACGAGCACATCACATATCATATCATTTTCTAACGTTGGATAACAAGGTACAGAAACTCCAGAATTCCAAAACAACTTACCAGTCATAAGCTTCATAATTATACTCCTACCATGTAATTTTCTCCTTTCTATGTTTCGTCATTTTCCATAAAAAAATCCAACTAACATACGCTAGTTGGATTTTTTCTCTTTAATTAGAACGCTCTTCAAGCCAATTTCCAACCGTCGGATATGTTTGCTTTACAGCCGTTCCACCATACACAATAGACATATGTCCTGTCGGTAAACATACATACTCTTTATCTGTGCTAGAAATATGATCAAGTAAAGCTTCTACTTGACATGGCAGAGCGATATGATCACGCTTCGCAGAAATATTTAAGACATTCGCCTTAATATTTGCAAGGTCTACCTTTTGTCCGCGAATAACGAGTTCACCCTTCACTAATTTATTATTTTGATAAAAATCACGAATCCATTGTCTATACGATTCACCTGGGAACGGAATACCATCGCCTACCCACTTTTGAACTAATTTCCAACTTTCGACGAAGCGCTCATTTTCTGAACGATCGACTAAAGCAACATATGGACCGACAAAGTTTGTAATTGGTTTTAACATCTTATTTCCGAAATCAATCATTTCTGGTGGAATATTTCCAAATGTATCAACTGCTTTATCTAAATTGAAATATTTCTCATCTAATAAAGGACCGTATAACCCTGTTTCAGAGAAATCAAAAGGACTTGTCATAAAAATCAAGTTTCGAATTGGCATGTCCGGATGAAGCGCTGCATAAATAGATGTTAACGTTCCACCCATGCAATAACCAAGTAAAGAAATCTCGTCCGATTTTGCAGTTCTCATTACTTTTTTCACTGCTTTTGCAATATAATCGAACACGAAATCATCAAATTTCAAATGACTATCTTCTAAACCAAATGTGCCCCAATCAAGCATATACACATCAAAACCACGATCTACTAAATATTCCACTAAACTATTACCTGGAGTTAAATCCATAATATACGGTTTATTAATAAGAGCGTATATTAATAAGATTGGAACTCTCTGTGTTTTTTCTTGTTTTGGAATGTAACGATAAAGCTTCGTTTTATTCTTCGTCCAAATAACCTCTTTCGGTGTTAAACCAACTTGTGGTTCTGGTTCGCGTAATAAAACTTCGCTCGCTCTTTTCACACGGCGATATGCTTTACGATATTCTTCTGGGTACAACTCCAATTGCTTTTCCCATTCTGTTACGAATGTAGTCATTTTTTCTATCTCCTTTTTGGTCAATTTCTTTCTAAAAAAAGAAGTGCATTCCTGCTATGGATATGCACTTTTTTCTTACTTCATTACATGTATAATCCGCCGTTAATGTTTAATTGCTGACCTGTGATATACGCACCGTCACGGCATAGATATACTACACCTTTTGCAATTTCATCAGCTTGACCAAAACGTTTTTTCGGGATTTTCGCAACGATTTTTTGACGCACTTCTTCTGGTACTTCTGCTACCATTTCAGTATCAATAAATCCTGGGCAAATTGCGTTTACAGTTACATTTGTTCTTGCAAGTTCTAACGCTAATGATTTTGTAAATCCTAGCATACCTGCTTTTGCTGCTGAGTAGTTTGTTTGTCCAAATCCACCAGCTTGGCCAATAATAGAAGAAATACTAATGATTCTTCCTTCTTCTGCTTCCGATATGTATGGAAGTACCGCACTTGTCGTATTAAATACACTGCTTAAGTTCACGTCAATTACGCGCTCCCAATCTTCACGATTTAATTTTTTGAATGTACGATCTCTTGTAATACCAGCATTATTAACAAGAATATCAACTTTACCAAAATGATTCACAGCTTCTTCTACAAGTCTGTTTGCATCTTCTACTTTAGAAACATCCGCTTGAACTGCATAAACGTCATGTCCTTCTTTTCCTAATTCATTTACTAAGTTTTCAGCTGCTTCTTTACTGCTGTTATAGTTAATAACTACTTTTGCTCCCTCTTCTGCTAAGGCTACTGTAATTGCTTTTCCAATTCCTTTTGCCCCACCTGTTACGATTGCTACTTTGCCATTTAATTGAACCATTTCTTTTCCCCCTTAAATGAATTTGTGAACGATTGTTATGAATCATTTTGGTACTCATACTAATTGAGTCCATATATTAATTATGTTTCGTTGTTTATACATGAAAAGAGATTCTCCCTCTCTCTTTTACACGTTATAAACAAACGCGATTATCATTTTTTATTTTCTGGCTTATTTACTACAGGCTTTACTTCTTCTTTTACAGGTACTTGTAGTTTAGCTAGTACTGCATTTTGCTTTTCTAGCAATTCTAAAATTTGATCAACTTTCGTTTCTAACGTGCGCATATCTTGTTTTACTTTCGTAACATCACGCTTTAATGTAGGAGCTTGTCCTAATGAATCCACTTTCTCTTCTAGAATTTCCTCGATATTATCAACTTTATTTTCTAAGTTAATAACAAGCGTAGCTACTCTAGCGATATCCTCTCTCGTCGGCACATTCACCTGTTCTAAATAATTTTTTGTCGTATCATTTAATGCTTTTTGATAAAACAAATTCAAATCTAGAACGCTGCCCATCCAAGCAGAATATTCTTCTGTTTTAATTGTTTCATTGAGCGCTTTTCCCCAAAATGTTTCGGTTTGTTCATAAGCATTTTTCCATGCTTGCAATGGATCGAATTTTTGATCAATCACTTCGACTACACTCCCTTTTTCGTTTTTGAAACAATTCAACCTATTCACTATTTTCTAATATTCCGAATAAAACTTCAAGTATATATTTTATTTTTCTTTATTTTCTAACAAATGTATTGACATTAAAAACAGATAGGTGTAAATTGCACTTATAAGCAAAAAATTCCATCTAACTGATTCATGAGGTGATGCACAATCATGCTACATAATGAACCAGAACACCCAGAAAGTTTGGAAAAAAACCAAGCGAAACAACCAAACTCCATGCCAAAAAACTTCTTAGTTCCTTTCTTACTTCTCTGTCTAAAAGACTGGAGTCTTCATGGTTACAAACTTATTCAAATGCTAATGGACATCGGCTTTTCTTCTGTTGACCAAGGTAATGTGTATAGGACACTACGCAAATTAGAAAAAGAAAATCTTATTTCTTCTACTTGGGATACAAGCGAAGGCGGGCCAGCGAAACGAATTTATTCTTTAACAGAATATGGAGAGCAATATTTAACAACATGTGCGACTTCTTTTGAACATTATCAAAATATGTTGCGGACGTTTTTCACGTTATACACCAATGCATTCTTTCCATTTTCTACTTCTCCAGAAAAGGATGAAAAGGATTCTTCATCTTCACCTGGTGGTACAGCAGAGTAATCTGCGTTCACAATATGCAAAAAAACATTTGGAGGTCAAACAATGGAAACTAAGCCATACGAATTAGTCGATGCATTTTGGAAAAACTGGTCTCAATCTCTTTCCCTCTTCTCTTCAGCTGGGAAACAATTAGAGCAACTTACTTTAGAAACGTTAAAACAACAACAAGACGCTTTGCATAAATTAACATCAGGAGTAGATGAACTAGAAAAAGAACTACACCAATTCACTGCTCAGTTCAATAACCAATATACAGACTATGTGAAGCAATTAACTGGAAACTCCTTAAATGATCAAATTAACGAGTGGCAAGAAAAGTGGAATGAGCTTTCTAATCAAATGCACCAACTTACTGTTTCGCCTACGAAAACATCTTTGTCTATTCTTACTCAAACTAGCGGCCAATTTGAAGAAACAACAAAACACTTTATCGAACAACAACAGTCGCAACGTGAAGAGGTTCAAAAACAGTTAGAAGTTTTTTTGGGAGAGTTCAAGTCCAAACAACTAGAACTCGCAAAGCAGTTCGAGGAAAACTCAAAAAATCTATTTACTTCCATCAAGTAAGAAAAATGTGGCAACTAACTGCAGCACAAACAAAACTCTTTCTTCCTCCTACTACATCAAGATGGCTTACATTTTTCGATATGGAAAAGAAGGAGGACAAAATGAATCCATTTCAAGAAGCACAAACTGTTCCGGAGCTTCGTTACGATGAGATTCAAGTCGGTGATCAAGCATCACTTACAAAAAAAATTACGGATGAGGACGTCATCAATTTTGCAAAATTGACTGGAGATGTAAATCCTATTCACATTCTAGACTCTTTTGCAAAAACGACAATGTTTAAAGAACGTATTGCCCATGGCATGCTCGTTTCAAGTTTTATTTCTACCATTCTTGGAACGAAACTTCCTGGCAAAAATACGATTTATTTATCACAAAACGTTTCATTCCGTGCTCCTGTCAAAATCGGTGATACACTTCGCGTTGTGGCAGAAGTTATTAAAAAACGGGACGATAAAAAAATTATCACATTGCAAACAAACATATATAATCAATCTGATGATATTGTCGTAGAAGGTACAGCGACAATACTGAAAAAAGAGTAGCAAATTTGCTACTCTTTTTTCTATCCAAGAACTTCTAATCACACCGTTTACTTCCGTGTATGAGTA
Source organism: Bacillus sp. 05T21 (assembly GCF_056396785.1). Taxonomy (NCBI): domain Bacteria; kingdom Bacillati; phylum Bacillota; class Bacilli; order Caryophanales; family Bacillaceae; genus Bacillus; species Bacillus sp. 05T21. Next base: position 342,250 of record NZ_JBFTMD010000002.1, read on the forward strand.
CGTCGTTTACACATAAAATAACATTACCAGATAGCACTTAGCTAAACTGGATTACTCTTTAAGGATGTGTATCAACATGGTGAAAACAAACAAATTACTAGTTCCGGGTGCAGAGCAAGCACTTGAACAATTCAAATATGAAATCGCACAAGAATTCGGTGTAAGCTTAGGATCTAATACAGCATCTCGTTCTAACGGATCAGTTGGCGGTGAAGTAACGAAACGTCTTGTTGCTTTAGCTCAACAACAATTACGCGGATAACTATATAACCTATGGCTTAGAGGCAGATATTCTCTGCCTCTTTCTTTTTTAACATACATAATAGTGCTTCTTCACATACTAGTAAGAGCAAATCGAAAGGAACGATATGTGAAATGAAACGGATTAACATTAGCATGAGTCCTCCCCGTGTTCTTACTGTATCTTTTATTATGCTATCAATTATCGGTACATGCCTATTGAAATTGCCAATTGCTACAACAACGTCTATTTCATGGCTCGATGCTTTATTTACAACGGTTTCTGCTTGTACGGTTACAGGGCTTGGTGTTGTGGACACTGGTAAAGTATTTACCTTATTTGGCCAATGTGTCATTTTAACACTTATACAAGTTGGCGGACTTGGCATTATGAGCTTTGCTGTTTTAATTGCAATTATGCTCGGCAGAAAAATCGGCCTTCAAAACCGGATTTTATTACAACAAGCATTAAACCAAACAAATGTCGGCGGAATCATTCGTCTTGCAAAAGCGTTATTTTTATTTTCTTTTACTGTAGAATGTATCGCTACTTTACTTCTCTCTTTTGAATGGGTACCAAAATACGGGGTTGCCAAAGGTATATATTATAGCTTTTTTCATTCTATCTCAGCCTTTAACAATGCTGGGTTTTCTGTGTGGAGCGATAATTTAATGCCGCACTCCCATAGCATTCTCGTCAATCTCGTTATTTCTTCCCTCATTATTTTAGGTGGGATTGGTTTTACGGTTATCGTAGATATAAAAAGAAAGAAAAACTTTAAAAACCTTACTTTACACTCAAAGCTTATGCTCTCTTCTACTCTAATCATCAATATTATTGCTACAGCTTTTATTTTTATATTCGAGTTCCATAATTCTCTTTCTATGAGAGGATTTACACCATTTGAAGAAGGTATGGCTGCTTATTTTCAAGCAATCTCGACTCGTACAGCTGGGTTTAATACAGTGGATATTGCCGCTCTATCTAAACCATCACTTTTATTAATGATGCTTCTTATGTTTATTGGTGCTGGCAGTGCTTCTACTGGTGGTGGGATTAAATTAACAACTTTTTTAATTATGTTTTTCGGCGTATTTAAATTTTTGCAAGAACAAGATGATATTGTCGTGTTTAAAAAATCCATTAAAGATACGCTCATTGTCAAATCATTAACGATTACTATTATTTCAATTTCGTTTATTTTTCTTTCCATTTTAATTTTAAGCATCACTGAGAAGGTTCCTTTATTAATGAGTGCTTTTGAAGTATTTTCAGCATTTGGAACTGTCGGCCTTAGCATGAATTTGACACCACACTTAACAATCATCGGCAAAACAATTATTATCTTTATGATGTTTTTTGGAAAGATGGGGCCTTTAACATTAGCCTTTTCATTTGCACGTAAAAAACAAAGAAAAATAAAATATCCAAACGAAGATATTTTAACAGGTTGACAACCGTATAAATTATCCATATAATGAGAGTACAATAGCATATCTCCAAAGGGGAGTAGCGTCCAAGAACTATTTCTTGGAAACAAAGTCGTCATTACGTAGAACTTAGTTCTTCCGGCTTTGTTGGCATTTTCATTACATATGTCTAGCAAGACCTTTGCCTATCAACGGCAGAGGTCTTTTTTGTTTTCAAATTTCCTCCACCGTTGATGCGCAGGAGTATGGGGAAACTAAACAGTGGGAACTTCTTCACTTGTTTAGACTTTATAGAAATGAGAGGAGAATTTACATGGATGTATCATTATTATTGGAGTATGGTTGGGTATTACTCATCCTAATTGCACTAGAGGGGATTTTAGCGGCTGATAACGCTCTCGTTCTCGCAATTATGGTAAAACATTTACCAGAAGAAAAACGAAAGAAAGCACTATTTTATGGATTAGCAGGAGCGTTCGTTTTCCGATTCGGATCACTATTTATGATTTCGTTCCTAGTCGATGTATGGCAAGTGCAAGCAATCGGTGCAATTTACCTTATGTTTATCGCTGGTAATCACTTATTTAAAACGTATGTTAAAAAGAATTCAGATGAAGAAACAGAAGAAAAAGAAGCAAAGAAAAAACAAGAGAACTTTTGGTGGACTGTATTTAAAGTCGAGGTTGCTGATATCGCCTTCGCAGTTGATTCAATTTTAGCTGCTGTTGCATTAGCAATGACTTTACCGAAAACAGGATTAGGTACAATCGGTAGTCTTGATACTGGACAATTCATTGTTATCTTTGTAGGTGGACTTATCGGATTAATCATTATGCGATTTGCAGCAACTGCTTTCGTACAAATTTTAAAACGTAAACCAGGACTTGAAACTGCAGCATTCTTAATTGTAGGTTGGGTTGGTGTGAAATTAGCAGTTTATACATTAGCACACCCTGCATTAAATGTAATTCCGCATTCATTCCCAACATCTACTCCGTGGAAACTTACTTTCTGGATTGTATTAGTTGGAATCGCAGTTGGCGGTTGGTTCTTCTCGAAAGAAGTAGAAGTAAAAGTAGAAAAGAATTTAGACGAAAAAGCGCTGTAATTACAGCGCTTTTTCTTTTTTCTCGTTTCAATCCCCCTCTCTATTTTTAGAAAAAATTCCATTATACTACTTTTTGTAAGCGCTTCCCTTCTAGATGTATGTCCTTTTTGTGAAACATTGCACAAACTTATTGAAACTATGAGCAAATCCATGTACCTTATTCATATAAGGAGTATTTATAGACGATGTATTAAAGGAGCGTATTACTCATGCTAGAACAAGGATTAGATTACGTTGTAAAACTGGCTAAGAGCAAAAAACAAATGCTAGATATAAATCCAATGCAATATTTCATTCGTGCTGCACTTGCGGGCATTTATATCGGTTTTATTATTGTACTATGTTTTAAATTAGGTAACTTTTTTCATATTGCAGATTCACCAGCAACATATTTAGCTTCCTCCATGTTTTTCGGAATTGCTCTCGTACTTATTATATATGGCGGCGCTGAATTATTTACTGGCAATACGATGTACTTCACAGTGGCAACTTTAAGAAAAGAAACAACGATTTCTGATACACTTCGCAACTGGGTTGCTTGTTATGCAGGTAACTTAGCTGGCGCTTTATTCTTTGCCTTACTATTTTACGCAACTGGAATTTTCGAAGCAATTGATCACAGTCATTTAATGAATAAAGTTGTTGAAGGAAAGATGAATACACCTACAATGCAATTATTCTTTAAAGCGATTTTATGTAACTGGCTCGTATGTCTTGCCTGCTTCTTACCTTCTCAAGTGAAAGGTGACACAGCCAAAATATTAATGATGATGATGCTCGTTTTCACTTTCTTTTTATCTGGTTATGAGCATAGCATTGCTAACTTATCACTGTTTGCTTTATCTTTAGTATCACCACATCCTGAGACAATTTCTTTTGCGGGCGCTATTCATAACTTAATTCCAGTTACAATCGGTAACATTATTGGCGGATCCGTATTTGTCGGTATGGTATATCATTACTTAACAAAGAAAGCACCTGTTGTTGAACAAGAGAAAACTCAATTAGTTGGAGCTCAAACAGAGGAAATTATTCCTTTACAAGCACATATGAAACATTAAAAACTCCAAAGTTTCACTTTGGAGTTTTTAGCTCCCTACATATTTCAAGGCAATATAAGGATTGATTTCCCCGTTTTCCTTCCCTCTCTCTATGCTCTTTTTCATCTGATGCATACCGATAACATCATTTGTATGAAGGTGAATTTCATTAGCATATAAACCTTCGTTGCAGAAAGCTTCTACGAAATCTAACCCACTTTTTTGTCGCCATCCCATATTATAATCGAGGGAAATAATATTCACCTCATTGTCCCTAACAATTTGCAAGGCAGATTCTACTGTAGTTGCCAAAACATATCCGTATGGGCAACTTCTTTGATCATCCATATATACATTCATTTTCTATCTCCTCTCTATTTTGCATATGTGACCAACACATAACATATTGCTCCAAGGCTAATAAAAGGTCCAAACGGAATTGGAGTTCTTATTTTTATACGCTTTAGCGCTATACCTATTCCGAAAAAACAAAGACTAAAGCAGGATGCTAAAAATAAAGTTATAAAAACCCCTTTCACTCCGACTATACATCCGAGTAACGAAAGTAATTTTACATCACCTCCGCCAAGACCATCTGGATAAATCTTTTGCATGCAATATAACAAAATGAATATAGTTCCACTGCCAGCTAAACTATCTATCCAAGTAACTAACGGTACAAAAATACATTCTAAAATAAGCAAAAGCGCAAACCAAATTAAAATACGATTAGGTATTAGCATATATACTAAATCTGTAACTGAAATAATTAGAAGTAACGAAAAAAGCGATAAAATGATGATGAGCTCTCGTTCCATTCCAATTACATATACAGTAAGAAAAAATAAACTGCCTGTAACAAATTCAAATACTATGTACAAACTTGAGATTTTCCTTTTACAATTCGTACAACGCCCTTTTTGTATACAAAATGAAATGATTGGAATAAGTTCTTTCGGCTGTAACGTATACTTGCAGTAATGACAGTACGAACGCGGTGTAATAATAGATTCCCCTACTGGGACTCTCATCGCAATCACCATAAAAAAAGAACCAAACACCATACCTATTAACAATGCATATAAATAAGTGAACATCCCTTCCTCTCCTTTCCAAAAGAACATAACAAAAAAAGGAGAGAACTTCTACTTCATATTATCTTTATTCTATTAAAAAAGCAGGCCGTTTTCCGGCCTGCTTTCCCCTATTTTATACGATGAAATATACTGCTTTTAATGGCCCGTGTACTCCGACAACAAGATTCATTTCAATATCCGCAGAGTTACTTGGTCCTGTAATAAAGTTAATACAAGATGCGACTGCTTCACCTTTTTCCACACGTGAGTTCATATGTTGAACTGCTTGTGTAATACGCGGTACAAGTGTTTCACGTGGAATAATAGCAAAGTATACAGTCGGTAAAAAGTGTAAAGAACGCCCTTGTCCTTTATGACTTTGTACAACAATCGTACCAGATTCAGCTAAAGTATAATCACTAAATGCAATACCGATATTCGCTTTTTCCGCTATACGCATATTCTCTTCTTTTTTCTCAGGATCCCATACATTTACCTCAACATTTTGCTTTGGAAGCTCTTCTTTAAATAAAGAAGTCAATCCATAGGAATCAAAACGTTCATCTGCTGATAATATAATAGGTCCTCCGCCGTTTTCAACGATTACTTTTTGAATATCTTCACGTAAGCGGTCGTTTGTCGTTTCCACAACAGTTGTATGAATGTTTGTACATTGCTTTTTAAATACTTCTAACAATTCTTCTTGTGAATAATCTTTTAACGTTTCTACATTCACATTACTTTTCCATGCTGGACGTTCTACGCCTTCTGTTTTACGCGCGCGCCCAAGTTCTTTTGCGATATTATCTAGAAAGGACTCACGGTTTTGAATTAATCCTGTCATTATTTGTCCCCGCCTTTCTTATGATCTTTATACCAATCACGGAATCGTTCTTTACTTGGAGCTGGGAATTCACGAATATCCGTCCAGTTTTTAAGTGGTCCAACACCTTTTGATACACGGTTACCAGATGTAAATGGACTCATTGCTGCCGGTGCCATTTTCGATCCCATTTTATATAAAGCTGCTGAAGAAGCACCCATACTAAACATTTTCATTGCTAATTTTTCTGCAAGTGGGGCACGACCTTCTTGCTCAACGATGACTTGACGATGTTTTAATAATAAATCATGTAATGGAATTTTTACTGGACAAGCTTCTGTACATGCTCCGCATAAACTAGATGCATAAGGAAGCTCTTTGTAATCGTCATAACCACCTAAAAGTGGTGTTAATACCGCACCGATTGGTCCTGAATAAATAGATCCATACGAATGTCCACCAACGTGACGATATACGGGACATACGTTAACACAAGCGGCACAACGAATACATTGCAATATTGAACGGAATTCCGATCCAAGAATTTGAGAGCGGCCATTATCAACAACGACTAAATGAAACTCTTCTGGTCCATCTACCTCTTCCTCTTGAATTGGTCCTGCTACTGTTACATAACTTGTTAATTTTTGACCTACCGCACTACGACATAGTAAACCAACTAAAACATCTAATTCTTCCATTGTCGGAACCATACGTTCCATACCCATTACTGCAATTTGTGTTTTCGGAATCGACATGACAAGATCGGCATTACCTTCGTTCGTCACTAAACAAAGAGAGCCAGTATTTGCAACAGCGAAGTTACAACCTGTCACACCAATTTCTGCATCCATAAATTTCTCACGAAGTTGTTTACGAACAAACTTTGTCATTTCGTATGGATCATCAGAATTTTCATATCCAAGTTTTTCTTTAAATACATCACGAATTTGCGTTCTGTTTTTATGAAGTGCAGGCGCAATAATATGTGATGGTGGATCGTTATCTACTTGCAAGATATACTCTCCTAAGTCACTCTCTAACACTTCACAACCAATCTCTTCAAGGGCATGATTCATACTAATTTCTTCAGTTACCATTGATTTTGATTTTACAACTTTCTTCGCTTGTTTCTTTTTTGCAACGTCTTGAATATACTTTGCTGCATCCTCTTTCGTTTTCGCAAAGTAAACGTGACCGCCTCTTTTTGATACATTTTCACTTAGCTGCATTAAATAATAATCAAGATTTTCTAACGTATGTTGACGAATTTGTTCACCTAGTTCACGCCACTCTTCCCAGTTTCCCAACTCGTCAGCTGCTTTTAATCGATTTGTATATAAACGCGTTTGTGCAGAAGATACCGCTCCGCGCATAAACGAATCTTGAATTCCATCGCCAACGCGATCATTAAATTTTTTCTCACTGATTTTCATAGACATAGCTTATGTTCCCCCTTCATGAGCGACTATTCAAGACCTCAGCAATATGCATTACTTTTACTTCTTTTCCTAAACGCTCAATACGTCCGCCAATGTTTAACAAACACCCACAATCTGCACCGATTAAATAATCAGCACCTGTTTCCATTACACTATCTACTTTTTCATCTACCATTTGCTCAGAAATTGGARTCATCTTAACTGAAAACGTTCCCCCAAACCCACAACAATTTTGCACGTTCGGCAGTTCTCTCACAATTAATCCTTTTACGCTTGATAATAAAATTCCTGGTGCCTCTTTTACTCCAAGCAGGCGTGTCATATGACAAGATTTATGAATAGTAGCTATCCCTGGTAAACTTGCACCAACATCTGTAACTTTTAAAACATCTACAATAAATTGTGTAAATTCATATGTTTTATCAGCAACCTTTTGTGCACGTTTAGCCCACTTCGGATCATCTTTAAAAACATGCGGATACTCATGAAACATTGTCGCACAAGATCCAGATGGCGTAACGATATATTCTGCATCTTCGAAAGTTTCAATCATATGTTTCATCGCTTCTTTTGCTGCTTCTACATGGCCGCTATTATAAGCAGGCTGACCACAACAAACTTGTGCTTCTGGAAATTCAATTTCACAACCTAAACGCTCCAATACTTCAACTGTTGCTTTACCGACGTTTGTTTCAAACATATCGACTAAACAAGTAACAAATAAAGTAACTCTCATAACTATAATTCCCCCTCATTACAACTCCGCCAAAAATCATATGGTCATCAGATGACTAAGATTAGAAGAAGTAGGCTCAACCATGGCCTATCCTCTCCCCCTTCTAAAGAAAACGCTTACTTAATCTCTCTATTTTATCAGAAAATTAGATTTTTAAAAGATTAAATTACGAATTTATATCGCTTTTACCTGTGACAATATGTTCTACATTTGTTAAATGATCTAGCATCGCTTGCTGCGCTAATTCCACATCTTGCTTTAACACCGCATCATATATAGATTGATGCTCTTCTAAAAGTCGTTCTGATGTTGTTTGTTCACCATATAAAATAATGCGTCTTGATTCACCAATCGTTTCAGCAATCATCTCTGAAACATGATTCATGAGCTCAAGCAAGATGTTATTATGCGAAGATTCTGCAATTCCCATATGAAAATGAAAGTCTGCTTTTTCGCCAGCCTTCTCATCTCCAATGCTCTTTGCCATTTCATCTAACCACTGCTTCATATTTTGCAAATTAGCTTCCGTACGTTTTGCTGCTGCCGCTCGAACTGCCCCCACTTCGAGCACCTTCCGTACTTCTAATAAATTCAAAATATCCTCTTTCTTCATTAATAACTTGTTATTTAGTGATTTTGTTAATGAAGAAGGATCGAAATTCCTTACATATGTACCTTCCCCTTGTTTCATTTCAATTAAGCCCATTGCTCTTAGCGCACTTAGCGCTTCACGAACAGCAGATCTGCCAACTTGAAACTGCTCAGCTAATTGATGAACAGGAAGTAGTTTGTCACCAGGTTTTAACGTACCATTTTTAATCATTGTTAAAATAGCTTCAGATACTTCTTCGTAAATTTTTTTCGGTTTAATAGATTTGTACTCCAGTTAAATCACCTCAGTATCTTCCAAACAACAATTGTAACGTTTTATAAGAACTTAGCATCCATAACTATTTTAGAACGAATTAGTAAGAAGTACAAATGTTTTGTTCATAAAATAGTCAAATTTTTGATATTTGTTTGATATTAATTAATACATTTACGCGTAACTATTTAGCTTCAATATGAAGAGCATATTCCAAAAGTTAGAATATGCTCTCCTCATCTTGTGCTTTTAATTTAATACTAACTGTCGTGCCCTTACCTTTTTCACTTTCTATTCTCCACTCACCGTCATGTATATGAACAATTTGCCTTACAATTGCAAGACCTAAACCTGTTCCACCGTGTTGACGACTTCTCGCTTTATCTACTCGGTAAAAGCGTTCCCCCAGATTTTCTAAATGCTCTCTATCAATACCTATTCCTGTATCTTTTATGTGCAATTCACAATAATCATCGATTTGCTTTAATGTTATTATGATATCCCCGCTTTGATTTGTATAACGTATCGCATTATCTAATACATTATGAAGTACTTGTTGCATACGATCCTCATCAATCATTACGATAATTTCAGGATTTAAATTCGTTGAAATACGAAGGGTTTTTTCTACAAACTGTAACTCGTACGTATTTAGTACATCTTCAATAAGCTGTGAAAAAACGATAGGTTGTTTCTTTAGGGGAAAGTGTTCACCTTCTAGCTGCGCTAGATCTAATAAATCATGAACGAGGCGCTGCATGCGACCTGCTTCTTTATGAATAAGTTGCGTTACTTTTTCCTGCTGCGGCCCCTTCGCTACACCGTCTAAAATAGCTTCACTATATCCTTTAATATAACTAAGCGGTGTTCTAAGTTCATGCGAAACATTAGCTAAAAATTCCTTACGCTTTACATCTTCTGTTTCTAAGGAATTTGCCATTTTATTAAAGGCTTTTCCCAATCGTCCAATTTCATCTTCTGAAGAAATTGTAATCCGCTCTGAGAAATCTCCAGTAGCCAAATGATTTGCAACTCGTTCCATTTGCGAAAGCGGTCTCGTAATGGCGATAATAATTTTTCTACCAATCCATATTGTAATTAAAATCATTGCAAGTGCTAACGGCGCTAAAATAAGACCCATATCAAATATTAAGTCTTTTATACTTTTTAAAGGAATATAAGAGTATACAATACCAACTAATTTTTTATTATCTAAAACAGGGATGACAACACCCATAATATTACGATCAAAATGTTCTTCATACCCTATCTTTGTCACAGTTTTCCCATCTAATAGTGCCTGTCTATCCCCTTCACTTATAAGAGAATGATGGTGAACATCAAAAGGCAAACATGCGCTTAAATCACGCGGATTGTATACGAAAAGGACATCTGAACTAGATATTTGATCATATGCCCTTACTTTCTCTTCAAAAGTGGATACTCCTTCGCTCTTATCATATTGCGTGGCAAGACGTTTCCCTTCCATTACTAATGAATCTTTTAAATTATCAACGTATAACTTTTCATATGAGTATAAAGATACAAAATAAAGAAAGGAAACTGTTACACATACTGCACATACTACTGTAAGCCAAAGCTTTTGTACCATCGTAAACATACGTTACACCTCAAATTTATAACCTACACCCCAAACGGTTTGAATGTAGTTTCCACTTTCTCCTAGCTTTAGACGCATCGTTTTCACATGCGTATCTACCGTTCTTGTACTTCCTGCATAATCATATCCCCACACCTTTTCAAGCAATTGTTCCCGGCTAAATACTTGTCCATTATGTTGGCAAAGAAAATATAGTAAATCGAACTCTTTTACCGTAAGAGGAATCGTCTCACCATTCGTCTCGACCCTCCTACTTTTTTCATTAATAAGAATCGGTCCAAATTGAATCTCTTCTTGCTGTTCTTGCTTTGTATATCGTCTTAAAACAGCTTCCATACGAGCAATTAGTTCCCCGGGACTAAATGGCTTTACAATATAATCATCTGCTCCCATACGTAAGCCGTTCACCCTATTCCACTCTTCACCTTTTGCTGTTAAAAATATAATAGGTACATCCGACGTTTTTCGAATCTCTTTACAAACTGAAAGCCCATCCATCTCAGGCATCATAATATCTAGTACAACGAAATCGTAATGATCCGTCTCTAATTTTCGAAGTGCCTCTTTTCCATTTTCAGCTTCTCCCCACTCGTATCCGAAGTTATCTAAGTACATTCCGACAAGTTGCCTCATATCACTTTCGTCATCTACGACTAGCACGTTATATTTACTCATTGTCCTTCCCCTTCTCTCTCTATGAGTTGAAACGGTCCTTTTCCGACTTTAATTGTTTGTTTTATTTTCATATTCTTCATATCCATTACGCATACTTCATCGCTATCATAACTAGCTACATATCCTTCTGCCCCGCTTTTCAAAAATGCAAATGGATTAGATCCTACTTCTGCAAATCCTACCTCTTGATACGTACTTGCATCAAACTTTCTAAGCGTATTTGAACCGTGACTTAGCGCATATACATACTTATCATCCTTTGTTATATTCACAGGCATAAACGGAGCATGTAAAGAACGCATCATCTCTCCGCTTTGTAAAGAATACACTAATACTTTCTCATTCACTTGACTTCCATCACCATGTCCACCAATCCATATTTCTTTCCCATCAGCGCTAACCGTTGCTCCTGTTGATGCTGGTGGAATCATAAAGGACTGTATCACTTCTTTTTTCTTTGTATCAATGGTCGTTAGTTTCGTATCATAAAAGTTGAGTACTGATAACTGGTTATGATGCTCTACCATCGTTATCGGCCCTTTTCCTGTTGAAACACTCCCTGTCTCTTTTCCTTTTATCGTAAAGAACCTTACCTTTTGTTCATTTTGATCGGCAGCAAATAATTGTTTTCCATCATCTGATGCGATAACATTAGCAATTCCTTTTCCAGTCTTATATTTGTCCACTTGTCTTCCTTCTGCTAGTGAATATACATACATATATTCTAATTGCTTACCATAAACAAGTATTTCTTCGCCATTTGGAAGTAGCGTCCCCCCCGCAATCGGCTCATTTAATTCCCATGTTGTTAATAGCTTCTTTGTTTTTTTATCAATAAAACTAATACTACCTTCCTTTATATTCATTGTTATAATAACACTTTTATCTTTAGCAATCGGTGTATACGAACTTCCTTGACACCCTACTAATAGAAATAAAAAACAGAGAAGAAAAACATACTTTCTCAAAAGATTCCCTCCATCTTCGGATGATTTCGTTATAATTGTAAAGTAACAAATAAATGTGTGGAAAATGTGAAATCTTCCTTTATTAATAAACTTACATATATAATGTACAACAAATAGAATTTGAGGTGTGCAAATTATGCTTTTTCCTGATTTAGCGAATAAAATTGTACGTGAAGTACGCAGATTAATTACTGAAAACATTATTATTATTAATATACAAGGCGTTATTATCGCAAGTACAGATGCGGAAAGAATCGGTCAATTTCATGAAGGTGCACTCCGCTGTGCGAAACAAAAAAAAACTGTCATTATTACAAAAGATGATGAACGACGACTACAAGGTGTAAAAGCTGGGATGAATCTTCCTTTACTATTCCATGACGAAGTAATCGGCGTGATTGGAATTACAGGAGAACCTGAAAATATTTCACAATACGGAGAAATATTACGTAAGATGACCGAATTATTAATTCATGAAAACTACTTTTTAGAACAACTAGAACTTGAGCACCGTTCTTATGAAGCATTTGTCTTTGATTGGCTTCAAAATACAGACTGGTCTCCAAGTTTTCTCGATCGTGCAAAAACGCTTGGCATTGATTTATATAAGAAGAAACAACTTATTTTATTATCAATCGCCCAAGATAATACGATGCTCCAGCGTAAAATTTGGCAACATATGCGCAACATTTTAGCAAAAGAAAATTTATTTGTTCGCTGGGGAAATGATCGGTTTATTTTGTTTACAACAATCCAATCCAAAGAGCAAACCTTTCAATTTTTAAAACGGTTAAAACAAGACTGTGAAACTTTATTTTCTATTACTTTATATATCGGGATTGGACAAACAGTTACGCCAAGCAATATGAACTTATCGTACGAACAAGCATTACGCGCCCTTTCAGTATCACTTGAAACGAAAAAAATTGTATTTAATGAAGATTTACGTTTAGAAATGTGCTTACAAGATATTTCTACTGAAACTCGAGAACAGTTTCTAGAGCGTACCATTGAAAACTTAGTATCATCTCCTGAGCTTATGCACACTTTACGTTTATTTATCGATTATAACCAATCTTATAAGCAGACAGCTGAGCAATTACATATACACATTAACACATTGCATTACAGGCTAAAAAAGATTGAAGAACATACAGGACTTGACCCGAAACAATTCAAAGATTTAAATGTTTTATACTTCGCACTCCTCTTATTAGATAATCACACAAAAAATAACGATAAAATAGATTAATCTTTAGATGATTGTACATAGAAAGAATCTCCCAACTTTTTTATCATTATAATGAAAGCACTGTTACAACGTTTTTTATTATGACGAAATACGTTAACAGTTTGAGGGGGATTCCAATGTTAGAAAAGCAAATTATTGATTCATTCGTATCTATTGTTGGCGAAGATAATGTAGATACATCCAATATGGGGCGTTTAACTTATAGTTATGATGCCACTCCAAACTTCCAAGCGATGCCTGATGCAGTCATTGCTCCTCGTAATACAAATGAAGTAGCTGAAGTGTTAAAAGTATGTAACGCTCACAAAATCCCTGTGTATGTTCGTGGTTCTGGAACAAACCTTTGTGCAGGAACTTGTCCACTAGAAGGCGGTATCGTCCTTATTTTCCGCCATATGAACAATATTTTAGAAATTGATGAAGAGAATTTAACAATTACCGTACAAGCTGGTGTCATTACACTTGATATTATTAAAGCAGTAGAAGAAAAAGGTTTATTTTATCCACCAGATCCAAGCTCTATGAAAATTTCTACAATCGGCGGTAACATTAATGAAAACTCCGGCGGATTACGTGGTTTAAAATATGGCGTAACACGTGATTATGTAATGGGGCTTAAAATTGTTTTACCGAACGGCGATATCATTCGCACTGGCGGTAAATTAGCAAAAGATGTAGCTGGTTATGATTTAACTCGTTTATTTATTGGTTCTGAAGGAACACTTGGTGTTGTTACGGAAGCTATATTAAAACTTGTCCCTATGCCTGAAACGAAGAAAACGATGCTTGCGCTATATGAAGATATTAACGAAGCTGCTCGAGCTGTTTCTGCTATTATTGCAAATAAAATCATTCCTGCGACACTTGAGTTTTTAGATCAACCGACAATTGAAGTTGTAGAAGAGTTTGCACAAATCGGTTTACCAACTGATGTCAAAGCAATTTTATTAATTGAACAAGATGGCCCGCCCGAGGTTGTCAATCGAGATATTGAAAAAATGGCTAACGTTTGCCGTGCTATGAATGCGGTCGATGTTCGCATTGCAAAAGATGAAGCCGAAGCAGATGCGCTTCGTACAGCACGCCGTAGTGCACTATCAGCACTTGCAAGACTAAAACCGACAACAATATTAGAAGATGCAACTGTACCACGTTCACAAATCGCTCCAATGGTTGAAGCAATTAATGCAATTGCAAAGAAATATAATATTCCTATTTGTACTTTTGGTCATGCTGGTGATGGCAATTTGCATCCAACTTGTATGACAGATGCCCGTAATGAAGAAGAAATGCATCGTGCCGAACAAGCTTTTGCTGAAATATTTGCGAAAGCGATTGAGCTTGGTGGTACGATTACTGGTGAACATGGTGTTGGCGCAATGAAAGCTCCGTATTTAGAAATGAAATTAGGTAAAGAAGGTATTGCTGCTATGCAAGGGATTAAACAAGCCTTCGACCCAAACAACATTATGAATCCTGGAAAGATGTTCGCGAAAGACTCTCGTAAAAGAGTGGTGGTTGAGCGATGACCACATTAAATAAAGAAAACATTCAAAAGGAATTTAAAGAACGATTAAGTGAAGATGAACTACTAAACTGTATGCGATGCGGCTTTTGTTTACCAACTTGCCCTACTTACATTCAATCTGGGTATAAAGAATCACATTCCCCACGCGGACGTATCGCCTTAATGAAAGCCGTCGCTGATGGTTTAATTGAGCCGGATGAAGATGTTGAAGATACATTAAATGTTTGCCTTGGCTGCCGCGCTTGTGAACCTGTTTGTCCATCTGGTGTGAATTATGGACATTTATTAGAAGAAGCTCGTGATATTATTAATCAAAATAAAAAGTTCTCCATGCCCGTGAGAGCTGTTCGTAAAGTTGTTTTTGAAGGACTATTCCCGCATCAAAACCGAATGCGAACATTAACAGGACTAATCGGATTTTACCAGCGTTCTGGTTTACAAACGCTAACACATAAAACAGGTATTATGAAGTTATTCCCTGAAACACTTGCAACGATGGACCTCGTTTTGCCAAAAGTCCCTAAAATGAAAGCAATGAAAGATCGTCCTGAATTTTTACCTGCTGAGGTGGCAAAGAAGAAACAAGTTGCATTCTTCACAGGCTGTTTAATGGATACGATGTTTTTAGAAACAAATAACGCAACGATGAAACTTCTTCAACTTGCTGGTTGTGATATCGTTATTCCGAAAACACAAAGTTGTTGCGGAGCATTACACGGACATGCTGGTGAAAAAAGTGGAGCAAAAGAATTAGCGAAGCGAAATATAGAAGCATTCGAAGATTTAAACATCGACTATATTATTACGAATGCAGGTGGTTGCGGAGCTTACCTCGTAGACTATGATTATCTGTTAAAAGATGATCCCAAATGGGCTGAACGTGCAAAGCAATTTGTTTCTAAAATTAAAGATATTACTGCCATACTAGTAGAACTAGATTTCCATAAACGTAATGACTTACGACTCACGCCGCAAATCATTACGTATCAAGACTCTTGTCATTTACGCAATGTTATGCGAACATCTTCGGAACCTCGTACATTACTAGAAGCCATTCAAGGCGCAACATACCGCGAAATGAAAGATGCGGACCGTTGCTGTGGTTCTGCTGGTATTTACAATATTGTTCATTCAGAGTTATCAATGGAATTTCTAGATTACAAAATGGACCGTGTGCATGAAACAGAGGCAGCGACAATTGTTACTGCAAATCCTGGATGTCTATTACAAATGAAACTAGGTATTGAACGAGAAGATCTTTCTCATAAAATGAGAGGAATTCACATTGTAGATCTATTATTAGAAGCAATTGAAACCAACTCGTAACATACGTAATAATAGGAAAACAGCTATCTCCTTCGTCTATGTAAAGAGATAGCCGCTTTTTTGTCTGCTACAACATTAAAAATATGTTACTTTATTATAAAAAAGAACAACAGAAACATTACAGTTTTGTAAAAATACATCCAGTATATTCCTCAAAAAAATGCTAAAATCATTGATACAATAGGATTCTTCATTTTTAATATAGGTACATTTATCCAAAAACCCCCTCTTAAAATCAAGTATAAAAATGCTAAAAATTCCTTTTATACTCTATGTTTCTCTTATTTCATCCCTTTCCTCCTCTTAGGATAAATTAGGAAAATTTTAAGTCTATGAATTTTTTTCCATCTTTTTTCTCGCAAATTGTATGCTACGATGAATTGGTCAGTCAGACAGGCTGTCAAAAACAAATCGTGTGAAAACAAATTAAAACTTTATATAGGGGGACACACATCATGAAAAAGCGTGTTTTATTATCTGTAGCTGCTGCAACAGCTCTTACTTTAGGAGTATCTTCTTTAGATGCACAAGCTGCAACAGTACAACCATCTAACATAAAGGTTCAAAATATTCAGCATTCAAAAATGATGATGAAGCAAATGAGCCAACAAGAATTACAAGCATTCTTACAATCTATGGGAGTTGAATCATTAGCACAATGGAATCAAGGTCAATTCCAACAAGATTGCTTCATTCCTGGTCAACAGCCTACTGAAAATGTTGTTACTGAACAACCAACAGCTAAGCCAGAAGCTCAAAAGCCTGCTGAGGAAACTCAAAAACCAGCTGAACAAAAGCCTGCTGAAGAAGTTCAAAAACCAGAAGCTCAAAAACCTGCTGAAAATAACAATACTCAAACTGAAACACAAAAGCCTGCTGAAGAAGCAAAATCTTTAAGCGAATTCGAACAACGTGTTGTTGAATTAACAAACGCAGAGCGTACAAAACAAGGCTTATCAGCATTACAAATCGATACTGAATTAAGCAAAGTAGCACGCATTAAGTCTGAAGATATGCAAAAAAACAACTACTTTGATCATAACAGCCCTACATACGGGTCTCCGTTTGACATGATGAAGAAATTTGGTATTTCTTATAAATCTGCAGGTGAAAACATCGCCCAAGGTCAACGTACACCAGAAGAAGTTGTACAAGCTTGGATGAACAGTGCTGGACACCGTGCAAACATCTTAAATAGTGGCTTCACTCATATCGGTGTTGGCTATGTAGAAAGCGGAAACTACTGGACACAACAATTTATTACGAAATAAATAGAAAAAGAGTCTTCTCCTAGAAGACTCTTTTTTTATGTTTCATAGCTTTCTAATATGTATGCGTATAAAATATAGAACATAAACAAAATAGCCCCGCAAATTATTACACTAATTAACAAGTAAAATCCCCACTTCAGGCTCAAAAGCAACGAAAATAATATGCTACATGCCATCACTTGAAAGATTCGCCTACTAACTAAACGGATTTTTTGTAATTTGATCGGTTCTTTCTCTCTATCCTTCACCTTTTTAAACACTTTACTAAACATAAAAAGAAACATACTAATTCCTATCGTTAGTCCTGTCTGAAAGGATATAATACTTCCCAAATTAATAAAGAGAATTAGTATATGGACAAACATCATAAATAAAGTAATACTCTTTATAAATCCATTTATAATGAAGTACTCCCCTTCATTAAACTTATATATATTATGTAAAATAACATATACTAATCCATGTAAAATAATAATAAGGACAGGGATAAATAATACGACAACTTGTTTACTCATAAACTCGTTAGCTCCACCATTCTCGTTCCAATGCACTGCCATACGAGTTGGTAAATATGGATAAATACATAGAGTAAGTAAAAGACAAGCGAAAAATATCCCTAGCATATATTTATATTTGATCAAGTAATTCTCACCTCTCTTTTCTCTTAACGGCTTCGCCTCTTTTAGAGAAATCCCTGCAAAAATCTACCTTTTTCAACTTTAAATTTACACTTTACCCATTTTCTCTTTCAAATTTTTTCATTGTATCGTTTAAATTTGTAGGGAAAGGTACGTCAACAACGATCTCTTCTTTCGTAATCGGATGCAAAAAATTAATCTTCATCGCATGTAACGCTTGCCCGGACATATATGTTGTTTGCCCACCATATAATACATCCCCAACTAATGGATTTCCATTATAGCTCATATGAACGCGAATTTGATGCGTTCTACCGGTTTCTAACTGTAACGTTACGAGCGTCGCATTTTGTTTTTTAAAATATTTCTCTACTTTATAATACGTTATAGCTTGGTCTCCCTTTGGAGAAACACGACGCCTTGTAGCATGATGTCGATCTCTTCCGATAGCTGCATCAATTGTCCCCTGCTTCTTTTTTACTTTTCCTTCAACAAGTGCCATATACGTTCTTTTGATTTTCCGTTCCATTAATAAACGATCCATAATTGCACCCGCAATTCTATGTTTTGCGAATACAACACCACCTGTCGTATCTTTATCTAATCTATGGATATGCCGAACCTTCGTCTCTAAACCTTGCATTTGAAAATGAAAAGCAACAAGATTGGCAAGTGTTCCCGTCCCATTTTTTTCAGAAGGATGTGTATCCATTTGCCCCTGCTTATTTACAATGAGTACGTGATCGTCTTCAAACACTACATTTAATTCACCATATTCCGGCTCTACGCCGTACTCCTCCTCCATAAACATATGAACTTGTAACTTATCTCCTTCTTTTAAAAGTTCATTCCATCTCCTTTGTTCTCCGTTAACCGTAACACCTTTTTCCATACGAAGTTGATGTAATAACTTTTTTGGTACTTCCCATTCCATTTTTAACAACGACTCAATACTTATACCATTCCACGTCGCTGGAACCGTAATTTCGCACCATTCGCCCTTTTTCTTTGTTTCCATACTATAATCACCTTATTTCTATTGATTCTCTCATTGTAACGGAAAACATACTTTGATGCACCGTCAAAAATAGAGGACAGTCTTATAATCGACTGTCCCCTCACGCTCTAAGCCTTTTCATCTCCTGCAACACTTCTTCAGCTTTTTGTTCATACAACAAATCTTTAAAGAAATCCGCCAATCGTTTATAGTCGTTGTACGTATCTAATAAGTCGTCTATTTTCTCTCCTTTCATAACTTGCTGCTTTTGCTTCATTTTTACTGGATAACGATACCCCGATACTTCTTGTATTTTATAATACTCATCCTCTACTTGAATAACTTTTACAATTTCCTCTTCTTCCGCATCCATCGTATACCCGTCAAATTCTCTAAGTAGTTCATAAATAATATGAGTCCATTCATCTTTTGGGTAAAACCCTTTTTCTAACCGATAACCGACAATGCGATACATATGCCCATCGTTTTCAGCAAACTGTACTGTATCATTTAGCTTAAACTTAAAATAACGAAACATTGCCTTCACCTACTTGTATGTAATCTTCTTATCACATACTATGCGCAAAATATAGGCCTTGCTATTCATAAAAAAACTCATCTTATAGATGAGTTTTTTTATGATGATTTTTCTCTTTTCTTTCGAAATGGTAGCCACCAGTTCCAATCCCCAAACAATTTCATTAAACTTGGTACGAGCATAAGACGGATAATTGTTGCATCAAGAAATATTGCTAATGCAACCCCAAGCCCCATCTGCTTTACTGGTAAAATATCAGTAAAGGCGAACGCACCGGTAACAACAATCATAATTAAAGCAGCGGACGTAATAATTCTACTTGTCGATACAAGCCCTTCTAACGTTGCTTGATCGTTATCTCCTGTTTCTTCATAAAGCTCATGAATACGTGAAATAAGAAATACTTCATAATCCATGCTAAGCCCAAATACGAGGCCGAAAATAAAGATTGGTAATACAAATAAAACTGAACTCTCTTCTAATCCGAAATGGCCACCTTCAAATAACCAAATAACAATTCCAATTGTTGCACTTAAACTAAGTACGTTCATAATAATAGCTTTAATTGGAATGAGTATAGAGCGGAATGCGAATAATAAAATGACAAAGGTTGATCCAAATATAACAGACATACCAATTGCAACTTTATCTTTAATTTCATCTTCTAACTCTTGCTGGAACGTTGTCATACCGCCCAAATAATAAGTAACATCATTTTCTTTATAATTCTTTTTGAAATCACGAACCCATTGTTTTGCAGTTTCTGTACTTGGCTTCGTATCCAAAAAGACTTCCATTGTTGTTTTATTTCCTTTCGTATACGCTTCAAATACAGGAGCTATTTTCGCAGCTTCTGGCGACTGCAATATTCCAGCAACTTGATCTGCTTTCATTCCATTTAGCCCGTCATATACACTTTTCACCTTATATACTTGCTTATCATCTTTTAACTTTTGAACAACAGCTTCTATCTTTTGTAAACTTTCTTTTTCTGTTATGTTTTTCTTCGTCTCTACTACTAATGTAACATCAGCGTGTGTTTGGACAGTTTTATTAAAGGCTTCTTCATACTTCTCAAATGCAACTCTCGTATCACTCTTTTCAGGTAACGCTTCAACACCAGGAAACTGCAAGTTAGCTGTACGTAGCGGTAATAAACAAATAACAATAAATGTTGTAACAACAATAATCATGACGATTGGATGTTTCATTACAAACTGTGCAAATTTACGCCATACATTTGATGGGGTAGGCGCCGCCTGATTCTTTTTTAATATCCTTTTACCAATTAAAGATAATAACGCTGGAAGAAGTGTGAGCGAAAACAAAATGCTCATAATAACGACAATCATCCCGCTAATAGCAACAGACTGAATATAATCTATCTTAAAGAAAAATAAGCCTGATAAACCGACGAATACACATAACCCTGAAAATACGATAGCACGCCCTGCCGTTTGATACGTAATCGCTATCGCTTCTTTCACTGTTCTCCTCGCAACTTCCTCTCGAAAACGATTTACAAATAACAGTGCAAAATCAATTGATAATGCGAGCCCAATCATCGGCGCAACATTTAACACGAAAATAGATAGCTCTTTATCACTACCTATAAAATATAAAATCCCCATCGTACTAATTACACTAAGCGCACCATTTACAATCGGTAAAATAGAAGCAATCAGACTACCAAATGAGAATAATAGTACGAGAAAAGCAATAGGTAATCCAATCATCTCTGCTACTTTTAAATCATTTTGCGTTCTTTCATTAATCTCTTGATTAATTTTCGGATATCCTGTCGGTGTTACTTTTAATACGCTATTACTTTCCTTCTCGATTTTTCCGGCAAATTGTAATGTCTTTTCCATTCGTTCTTTATTTGTTTTCCCGGAAAATAAAATCGTCGCATAACCGATATCATCTTGTAGCATCACTTTATTTTCTATCGGATGATGGAAAGACTCATACGTTTCTTTCTCTTGAATATGTTTTATAATTCCCTCTATACCTTTTTGAAACTCCTCATGTGAAGCATTCTTGTTCTTCTCAAAAATGAGTAAAAGTGTATCCTGAGACTGCTTAAAATCTTTATCTAAAATTTCCTTCGTCTTTTGATAATCCCCTTCTGTTTGGAAACCATCACCGCCCAATACTCCTGGAAGTTTTGGAGCAAAAATACCGAGCACTATCGCAAGTAGTAGTAATGCTACAATTACTGTATAACGAAATTGATACAAAAAAGTTCCTAACTTCCCCCACTTATCAATTTTATGTACATTTGTCTTCACACATTTTCACCTACTTTATATAATTCACTTGTCATTTATACTGTATCACATCTCCCCGTAAACAAAAAACGTCTAGAAAAACTATAATACTAGTTTTTCTAGACGTTTTTCTATCTCTCGTTATTAAGTCCCAATCTCTCGGTAAGTAAACGATGACAATAA
This sequence comes from Bacillus sp. 05T21, assembly GCF_056396785.1. Classification (NCBI taxonomy): domain Bacteria; kingdom Bacillati; phylum Bacillota; class Bacilli; order Caryophanales; family Bacillaceae; genus Bacillus; species Bacillus sp. 05T21. The sequence goes on from NZ_JBFTMD010000002.1 coordinate 364,278, forward strand.
ATTGCTATAATTAACAAAATACCACTTGCGCAGTAACCAGCTAAAATATCAGTCGGATAATGAACATTTAAAATGACTCTACTTAATCCAATCAATATAATTAATATGCCCATTGAAATCGTAATACCACATTTTCCAGCTACACTCTTCAAATTCGCAGCAATGATATAGGCAAGAAAACCAAATGTCATAATAGATAGCATTGCATGTCCACTTGGGAAGCTATATCCAAGTGCATCAAGTGCCTCGTTTAATGATGGACGGTCTCTTTTTACAATTTCTTTTATCCCTTTATTAACAAGATGTGTCGTTAATATAGCCATTGGATACACGATCATAGCAGCATAATAACGTTTTTTCCAAAAAACGAGCAAACTTATAATTAGTGTCGTTATAACTCCAATTGCAGATCCTAACTTTGTAAAATATGTGAAGAATGTAATTGAGCTTTCTGTTTGTAATCCTTTTACCATCTCTCGGGCATATGTATCCACTGCTGTAACTCCGCTTGCTTGTACTCTCCAAGCGATAATGCCGAATAAAGCAAGTAATAAAATCATACAAATGAACTCATATCGATGTAACTTTTTCTTCAAACGATTTCCTCCTACTTATGAAAAAATGCGATTTCTACTTTAGAAACCGCATTTTCTTACTTATTTACCTTTTGTTTTCAGCTCTGTCCAGTAACGATCGTAATCTTTTAACTTATCGTCTACATCAACAAGCCATTCTGTACGATCTAATTCTTCTTTCGTTAAGAAAATCATGTGGTTTTCACGATATTCTTTACTATGAAGAGGACGAGCTTTTTCATTTGGATTACTGTAACCAATTGACTCATAGTTTTTCACACTTACTTTTTCATCTAATAAGTAATTCATAAACTTCTCTGCAAGTTCTTTATGTTTCGCACCTTTTGGAATCGCTAACGTGTCAGCCCAAATTGTGCCGCCTTCTTTTGGTACAACGTATCCTACATCTTTGTTATCTTTCGCGATAAATGCTGCGTCTCCAGACCATACAGTCCCGATCCACGCATCTTCTGTAATGAATTTTTGTTTAATATTATCTGTATCAAATGCTAATAAGTTTGGAAGTAGCTTCTGTAAATCATTAGACGCTGTCTTTAACTGTGCATCCTCTTTTGTACTATTAGAGAAACCATTTTTCTTAAGTCCCATTCCTAATACTTCACGAGAATCATTTAATAAAGTAACATGTCCTTTATATTTATCGTTCCATAAATCATTCCAGCTTGTAGGTGCTTCTTTCACATACTTTTTATTGTATGCAATGCCTGTTACACCCCAAGTATATACTAGAGAATACTTATTCTCTGGATCAAACGCAGGTGTTTTAAAGTTAGAAACAAGGTTCTCGATATTCGGGATGTTCTTCTTATCTAAAGGCGCTAATAAGTCCATCTTCGCCATCGTTTTCACCATGTAATCAGATGGCTGAATTAAATCATATGTCGCGCCACCAGCTTGTAATTTCGCAAGCATTTCTTCATTACTTGCATATTTATCATAGTTAATTTTCACGTTATATTTCTTTTCAAAATCTTTTAAAACTTGCTCATCAAAATTGTCAGCCCAGCTATAAATGTTTAATTCTTCTTTTTTCTCACCACAACCAGCAAGTACACCTGCAGCAAGACTGAAGCTAATTGCTATACCAGCTAATCTCTTCACTAATTTCATCGGTTTATTACCTCCTCGTTCTTTCTATATCATTCGTATTATAAAGGAAGGTGTCCTCCAGAGTTTTCTTCACCGTCTGCACCTTTATTACGGAAGATTTCCGATAGCACCATTAATCCTACAATTACAACAATTAATATTGTAGAAAGAGCATTAATTTCAGGTGATACTCCGCGCTTAACCATACTATAAATGTATAATGGCAATGTTGTTGATCCTGGTCCTGATACGAAGAAACTAATTACAAAATCATCAATCGATAATGTGAATGTTAATAATGCGGCTGAAATAACTCCTGGTGCAATTGCTGGAAACGTTACATAACGAAACGTTTGCCACGGCGTTGCTCCTAAATCGTTTGCAGCCTCTTCTAAATCACGTCCCATACCAGAAAGACGTGCCGCTAAAATAACAACAACAAATGAAATACTGAATGTAATGTGTGCAATAATAATTGTTGTTTTTCCAAGTTCTATACCTAATTGACTAAATAGGATAAGTAAAGATAATCCCATTAAAATATCAGGAATTAAAATTGGTAAATATACAAGACCGTTAATGGCCCCTTCAAAACGATATTTGTAACGGTGTATTGCAATAGCAAAAATCACACCCAAAACTGTCGTCACAATTGTCGTTATAAGAGCAATCGTAATACTATTTACAAACGCATCAATAACATCTTGTTTTTGAAATAAATCTGTATACCAATGGAGTGTAAAGCCCTCCCATTCCGCATTAATGCGAGAATCATTGAAGGAATATACCATTAAAACCATCATTGGAAAATACAAAAACAATAAGATTAACCAAGAATAAGAAACTAAAAACTTCTTCATTTTTGCCTATTCCCCTCCGTTTCCATCATATTTATATACTTTCGTTGCACGATAATATAAGTAAATTAACAGAACAGAGAATAGAACAACAATCATAGATAACGCGGAACCAAACGGCCAGTCACGTGAACCTAAGAATTGGTTTTGAATTACGTTTCCGATTAATGCTACTTTCGATCCACCCATAACGTCTGATACAACAAACATTCCGATAGACGAAACGAATACTAAAATAGAACCCGTAGTAATCCCTGACATCGTCATCGGTACTGTTACATTCCAAAATGCCTTTACTGGTGTTGCTCCTAAATCATAAGCTGCCTCTAGCTTACGCTTATCAAGCTGCTCAATTGCTGCATACACTGGTAAAATCATAAATGGTAATAAAGAATATACCATTCCGAGTATTACAGAAGGTGTATTGTATAACAGATTTAAAGGTTCACTAATAATACCTAGTTTCAATAGCAATGTGTTTACAAGTCCTTGTGAACGTAAAATAACAATCCATGCGTATGAACGAACAAGAAAGTTAATCCAGAACGGAATCGTTGCCAATAATAGAAGGATAGAACGATATTTACGATCAACAATTGTAATTGTATAGGCGAATGGATAACCGATTAATAAACATAGTACTGTCGTAATAACAGCTATCTTCACTGTTTCCCATAATGTCCCCATATATAATGGATCAAACACACGTGCTATGTTATCTAATGTAAATTTCATTTCCACTGTCCCGTATGCTCCGCGCTGCATGAAGGCAAATGCTAATACGAACAGAAGTGGAATTAGGAAGAAGAGTAACAGCCATACGACTGTAGGTAATGCGAGTAATTTCCCTTTCTTCAATTTAAGGTCACCTCGTCCTCTTGCTCCCAGCCTACATATACATTATCTCCAATGCTCCACTGCGTTGCTTCTTCAGCAGTTTGGTATGCCATTAGTAATTCCGCTGTTTTCTCCTCACGTACATATAGCTTTTCCATATTTCCAACAAATTCAATATCTTCAATATGTCCAAGATGGTATTCTTTTAAAATTGGCTCTTCAACCGAGCGAACTTTTACATGTTCAGGGCGAACTGCTACGTAGTTTTCCCCATTTTTCACGATATTATTTTCACCGATGAACGTCGCAACAAACAATGTTTTCGGCTTATTGTAAATTTCTTTAGGCGTGCCGACTTGTTCGATATGCCCTTTATTCATAACGACAATACGATCACTCATACTCATCGCTTCTTCTTGATCGTGCGTTACATATATGAATGTAATTCCTAAATTACGTTGTAAGTTTTTCAATTCACGTTGCAAATCTTTTCTTAACTTAAAGTCAAGCGCTCCAAGTGGCTCATCTAATAGTAATACACGTGGGTTGTTTACAATTGCTCTTGCAATTGCTACACGCTGCTGCTGTCCACCAGAAAGCTTCGAAGGTTTACGATTACGGAACTCAAGTAACTGCGTTAAACGCATTGCCTCTTCCGCACGTTCTTTCTGTTCTGCTGCTGATACTTTTTGCATTTTCATACCGAAACAAATATTTTTTTCAACATTCATATGTGGGAATAGTGCGTAATGTTGGAACACTAAATTCATATGACGCTTGTATGGCGGCAAATCGTTAATCTTTTCATCATCTAATAAAAGATTCCCTTTAGTTGGGGTTTCAAATCCTGCGATCATACGAAGTAAAGTCGTTTTCCCGCAACCACTCGGTCCTAAAATTGTTAAAAATTCTCCTTCTTTAATATCTAAAGAAAGAGGGGGGATAATCACTTGATTTCCAAAATGTTTTTCTACTGCTTCAACTTTAATAATCTTTTTCATTTTCCCGTCCTATCTACCTTAAATTTTAATTTTTATATTCATGAATAAATATTTATGTTCTATAGACTATTTTTTGTTTCGATCCAAACAAAAATGGTTGTTTAGCAGCGTTCTCTTCTATTCTTTATGTAGTATGTTTGATTCATTTTCGCATGATACATATGTCGAACAGAAAAACCCCTTCAGTTGCGAAGGGGTTTTTATCATACGGCTACGCCTACTGATAAACACCATCATCATTTTAACAACTTTCGTATGAATTTTAAAGCACTTTTTGTAGAAGAGTAACGAATTTTCATGTCGAATGCTGTAGATTGGGACAAAATGCTTTTATAATGGGAAAAAGTCCGAAAACTTTGTTCACCATGATAGCTGCCTAATCCACTACTTCCAACGCCCCCAAAAGGTAAATATGGCGTTGCAAGATGATATACGACATCATTTATACATCCTCCGCCATATGAAATATTACTCGTCACTTTCTTTTGCACTTTTCTATCTTCAGAAAATACATATAGTGCTAACGGCTTTGGATGGTGCTGAATCGTTTCAATTACCTCTTCTACTTTGTCATATTCTATAATTGGTAAAATCGGCCCAAAAATTTCATCTTCCATAACAGCACTTTGCCATGTAACATTCGTTAACACTGTCGGCTCGATGTGTAATGTTTCTTTCGTATAATTCCCGCCAATCACAGGTTTACCGTCTTGTAAAAATGTACATAGACGTTCAAAATGACGCTCACTTACAATTCGCACATAATTGTCATTTTGCAAAGCATCTTTTCCATATTGCTCTGCGATTTCATGTCTTAATGCCTCGATTAACTGCTCTTTCACTGAAGAATGAACATACATATAATCAGGCGCTACACACGTCTGCCCAGCATTCAAAAACTTACCCCAAACGATACGTCTTGCGGTTACATCTAGCTTTGCATCTTTATGTACAATACATGGGCTTTTCCCGCCAAGCTCTAACGTAAGAGGCGTTAATTTTTTCGCCGCTGCTTCCATCACAACTTTTCCAACACCAACACTACCTGTAAAGAAAATATAGTCAAACGGTTCCTTTAAAAGTGCAGTACTTTCCTGAGCGCCGCCTTCTACTACCGATACAAGCTCTTCTGGGAATAATTCACCTAACATTCTCGTAAGCACTTTTGAAACGTTTGGCGTTAACTCTGACGGCTTTAAAACGACTGTATTGCCAGCTGCCAATGCTCCTACGAGTGGTGCAATTGCTAATTGGAACGGATAGTTCCACGGTGCGATAATAAGCGTCACACCATACGGTTCTGGCACTACTTTCCCCTTCGATCCAAAATGAGTAAGAGCTGTGCGAACACGCTTTGGTTTACTCCAAGATGAAATATGCTTCATTTGAAAAGAAATCTCTTTTAGTACATATCCAATTTCTGTTGTAAATGATTCGTGAACTGATTTATTCAAATCTAATTTCAACGCTTGAAAAATCTCACCTTCAAAACGCTGAATTCCTTCATAAAGCTTCTGCAAATTATTCTTTCTCGTCTCTACACTTCTCGTATGTCCTTTATAAAAATATTCCTTTTGTTTATTTACAATAGAGGAAATACTCATTCACTCACCTTCTCCCGCCATGTTTATCCCGCTATTAACGAGCAGTAAGACTCTCACCTCAAAATCCAGCGAATTCAAGGAAGTTAGGCGAGGTCGTGCTAATAATCAGTGGGATGGACAACCCCCCCACTGATTAAAGTTTCACTTTATACAATTCTTTCATTATCTATATAGACTTTATATGTAACAAATTTCTATTCTTAAAGTTACATTATATATAACTTTTCCCTTTATATAAAATTCATTGCTCACAAAAAAACTACCGAAAGAAAATCTTTCGGTAGTTTTACTGTATTAACGATATAAACGAACAGCACCTGCAGAATTATCATCAGCTTGTCCTACTACTTCAAACTTCAGGCCAAGATTCGGTAAAATACGTCCTGCATCTGGAATCTGCTGATTAATATACGCTTTAGAATCATCAAACTTCGGTACGCCCGCTAAACCATTGTACGTAAACGTTCCACGCGTTGGAGATACAACTTTCCAAGCTGGCGTTTTATCGAATGAGAACGCCGCATCAGCGATTTGGAATCGTGTACTACTCTTAACTGTTGGTTTACCATTTAAAGTTCCTACAATTGCTTCTGGGTGAGAATCAACTACACCAAGGAAACCTTGTCCTGGATGTACACCCACCCAGTTATCTGTGTAAGCTGAATCCGCATACCATACAACCATACCAGTGTTATATTCTGGACCACGCGCAAATTTCAATGCTTTATCTGCACCAGCATAGTTTCTCCACTCTACATAGTAGTTATGTTTTTTCTTCTCCGTTCCATTAGATACAACAAAACCATTTAATTTAAATTGTGGTGTACCTTCTGCATCATCAGAGAATGCAACTTTACCGTCTACTGTTAATGACGCATTATCAAGAGCGAATCCGTTTAACGCTAAACCACCATCAGTAATGTAATCAAATGTTAATTTCACTTTCTTACCTTTGAACTGACTTAAATCATATGATTTATCAATCCATTTTCCATTTGTCGTAGCTGCATTTCCACTATTTGCTTTCTCACCAATTCTTTCAATTAACGTTTGTTGACCATCTTCTGTTACAGCGTGTACTTCAAGAAAATCATACTCTGCTTCAATCTCATACAATGATTTGTAATCGAATTTCGCAGTCGTTGCATTCGTTAAATCGAACAGCGGTGTCTCCATTTTTGTGTGAAGGTCATCACCTTTTGTGCTGTAATAATATTGTTTACCGAATGCTGGTGCAATCGTTTTTACATCTTTATCCGGTAAGTTAACACGAATCAAGCCTGGACGATCCGACTTCGTAACACTTTGATCTAAATACGTTGCAAAACCGATACCTTTGTTTAACTTATCGTAATCTACTTCTGCGATATTCGCCCAGCTACCACCGATTGTTTTTTGGAAAAACTCTTTATTTTGCGGTGAAAAACTTGTTGGCGTTGTGCCTGCGATTTTACCAGCCCAGCTTCCTCCACTCATAATAGACCAAGCTTCAATCGGCTCACCCTGACCGCTATATTGTGTATCATACTCATCCGGAAGACCTAAATCATGACCATATTCATGTGCGAATACACCAACTGCGCCATCTTCTGGTTCAATTGTGTAGTCATACGCAGCCATCTTTCCGCCCCAATATGGAACTTTAGACTTTGTTCCTTCAATCGGGAATGGCTTTGGTCCAACTGTCCAACGATGTGACCAAATTGCATCATCACCTAATTTACCACCGCCAGCTTCTTGTCCAACACCCGCATGAATAATCATTAAGTGGTCAATTAAACCATCAGGTTGATTTTTATTTCCATCTTCATTTACATCATATTGATCAAATTGATCAAACTCTGATAAATCAATACCGCTATCTACAGCTGCTTTTAATGCATCTTTCACTAGATCACGTGGTCCTTTTGGTCCTTTATTATCATGACCTGTAGCAGCATCTGCACCGTAATCAGCAGCTTTACCAGGAACTGTTAACCATTTTGTAACCGTTCCATCTACTGTGTAGCTACCACCAGATTGCTCTTCATAGTATTGTTTAAACGTTTCAATTTTGCTTCCATCATCCAATGTAAACGGCTCATTACCGAATAACATTTTTTCATAGTGCTCTTTATTAAAATCGTTGGAATACATGTAACCAGGCTCTTTATCAATATTGTTATGTTTAAAGTCAGCGTACTCTACAAGTAAAACGAGTACTTTGTCTTTACGAACTTCACCGTTATACTCTTTTTGTTTTGCTGGTGAAGTTGGTACTTTACCATTTAAGCCCCCTTTAACTGGACCTGTTCCTGCTGCAGTCCCGTTTGCTGGTTGCTCTGCTTTTTCTTTCGTGTCTGCTTTCGCATCTTTCACTTTCTTTAAAAAGTCAGATGCATCTTTCGTAAGTTGGTCCCCACTTGCCGCTTCTTTCCCAGGGTTTTCACCCTTCTTCTTCTCTACATACTTTTCGACAGCTTTCTTTGTTTCTGTCCCTGAAGCAGATGAATCAATTACCCCACGTTTTTTCAGTGCATCTGCTAATCTCTCTTCTGGGATTAAATGATCATCAACTGGACTTGTAGCTGTCTTGTTCTCCGGCGTTTCAGCATATGTAGGCTGACTTCCAGCACCAAGTGACAAGCCTAGAACAGCTGTCAAAGCAATTGATGATAACACTTTAAATGGTTTCTTTTTCATCCCTTATTTCCTCCCCTAATATAAAATATGTATTACATATTTTATATTATTAAAAATTCGATATATTTTCAATATTTAGTTATATTATGTAATTTTTTTAATATATTTGTAAAAATTTCATAGTTAGTATATGAATATATCACAATTCAACAATGTTTTCAGAAAATATTGAAAATATTTGTCAGAAACTTTATAATCGCCATAGAGGGAATTTAATGGGGATTTTATCTTTGTCTCATCTACACAATATTCGATAATTTGACACATAAAATATAAAATTCGGTTAATTATCGTCTACTATGTAGCAGCAATTATGACCAATAATTAGGGAGGAATTACATTTGTACAAAGATAAGGCTGACTCACTAGATCAAGAATGGATTGATTTAATACTTGAGGCTCTAGATGCTGGCATTGCCCTGCAAGATATTGAACACTTTTTCCAACGTATGAAGCATACGAGCCAGGCTCAATAGCCTCGTTCTTTTTAACGAAGTTTATGTTATAATAATCACATCATAAGACGACTACATATTGATAGAAAGGTGCGCAAATATGATAGGAGAACGTATAAAACGCCTTCGTTTACAAAAAGGCATTTCATTAACAGAACTCGCCGAAAAAGCTGGTGTCGCTAAATCTTACATTAGTTCTATAGAACGGAATTTACAAAAAAACCCTTCTATTCAGTTTCTTGAAAAAATTGCAGCTGTTCTACAAATTCCAGTTGATACTTTACTTCACGATGAAACAACAACGGAAAGTCATCTAGACTCCGAATGGACACAGCTCGTTAAAGATGCGATGAGCTCTGGTGTCTCAAAAGAACAGTTTCGTGAATTTCTCGAATTTACACAATGGAAGAAAAATCAACAATAATACATATAAAAGAGTGCTTAAAACGGGCACTTCTTTTTTTCTTTATAAAAAAAAGCGGGGAATCCCCCGCTTTTTTTATTTATTATTTTTCTTCTCCATCTGTTTGGTTAGCATTGAATGTCCATTCTAAGTTCAATGAATCGCCTTGGAATTTGTTTTGATCTTTACCATCATCTTCGAATACAAATTGTACCCATAGATAGTCTTCTGAATTTGGTGCTAGACCACCATTCTCTGCCCACTCTGGAGCAAAGATGTCTTTAGCTAAAACATCTGGATCCACATTTTGTAAATCTGCTAAAGTTGTTTCATATACAGGCTCACTTTGTTTATCCCAGTTCCAAAGGAATTTCACTTTAATATGCTTACCGAAGTCTTCACCAGCATTATCACCTTTTGCATCTTTCACAGTATACTTTGTCGCTAATTTAACGTCTTTAATCGCTAACGTACCGTCGTTCTTTAATAAGAACTCTTTCTTAACAGAATCCCCTGGTTTTAAATCTTTAATATCTACAAGCGTTTTAGGGTTTAATGTAAGATCTAACGTCCCAGCTGCAAATGTATTGTTTGATACTTCTTTATCGCTAAAGTAAGCGAATGTTCCTCCACCAATTAAAGATAACCCCAATGCTGCTGATGCAACTCCCATACCTAATTTCTTTTTCAGACTCACAATCAATTCCCCCTAGCTGTTTTTTGTATTTTTATCTCTTATTTCAAAATAAGAGGTGTAACTAAAACTATATTAGCTTAGCTAATATTTGTTCTTTTTTAAAAACCTTAAGTTCATTATAACGAACAAATCTATATAAGTACAATATATTTTTGATTATTTTTATTTCTCAATATTATTTTGACTTTTCAGAAATCCAAAAGAGATACTTTAATAATTTAACAATTATTCATTTTTAATACTATAAGAAAAAGAAAGTAAAACAAAGAGGTGAGGGCTGGCGTTCCCTCACACTCATATAAACATTAATATTTTTTTATAACTATTTACAGCTAATGTATTCGCATTCTCTTGCACCACATTATTATTTTCCAGCCGTTTCATGATCCATTTGATCAGACTGTTTTTCTATTTATATTTTTTCTACTCTTCTAGCTTTTTTTGTTCTTCTGCTTTCTTCTGTTCTTCTACTTTCTTTTGTTCTTCTGCTTTCTTCTGTTCTTCTACTTTCTTTTGTTCTTCTGCTTTCTTCTGTTCTTCTGCTTTCTTCTGTTCTTCTACTTTCTTCTGCTCTTCTGTTTTCTTTTGTTCTTCTAGCTTCTTCTGTTCTTCTACTTTTTTCTGCTCTTCTAGCTTCTTCTGTTCTTCTACTTTTTTCTGCTCTTCTAGCTTCTTCTGTTCTTCTACTTTTTTCTGCTCTTCTAGCTTCTTCTGTGCTTCTGTTTCATTCTGCTTCTTTACTGTTTCATCTTTTAATAGTTGTTGTAACGCCTGAATTTGTTCATCAATGGCTTGCAAACTAGCCTCTTTATCAACATAATCACGCTTCTCTTTAATGCTATGAAAACCTTCGTTCACATACAAGGATACTTGCTGAATTGATTCACTTTTATTCACTTTCAATTCTTCTTGTATTTGATTGTAAGGCGTTTCTATTAAAGTATATACTTTTTGTAAAGACTCCTTCTCAGAAGCAATTTTCTCACGCCCTTGCTGCCATACAACAATTGCTTGTTCTATTTCTTCAATAGAAGTAACTTTCAATTTCGCTTTCATTTCTCCATACTCATGTCCAATAAGCTGTTTATGTTGCTCAGCTTGCTCTTTTAACGTATCAACTGTTTTCGGAAATATAATCGCTGTAGAAAGAGTGGCTTCTACTTTCGTTTCGTGAATAAATGAAGCTTCTGTATACGTCATCATTTGAGAGCCTAAATAAAACGTAATAGAGCACATACACGGCAATATAAGCATCCTTTTTAATTTGCGAGGTGTTTTCAGCATCTTAATCTCTCCCATCGAACAATGTGTTCTTTATACAGAACGTTACTTTCATTATAATAAAGACCTGTACAAAATGATAGCCATATCCTAGAAAATACATTCCAATCCACGCTATTTAAATGTAAAAGGGGCTATCAAGGTGATAGCCCCTTTTACATTATATTATCTTTCTGTACCATCTGTTTGTTGTGCATCAAACGTCCAAGTTAAATTTAGTTTATCGCCTTGGAATTCATTTTGGTCTTTTTTATTATCAACAAACTCGAATTTCACTGTAAATTTATCTGACTTACCTGCAGAAATACCTTTTTCATCCCAGAACCAAGCAGATAAATCATTGTCTACCGCTGTAAGTGTGTCACCCTTCAATTTATCTAGCGTTGTTTCTTTTACAATTGTTTCATGCTTATCTACATTCTTTAAGAATGTTACTTTAATATGTTTACCAAAATCATCTTTATTGTCGCCCTTCGCATCGCTTACTTTGTAATCTGTTTTTAGTAAAACTTTTTTAATGTCTAAAGAGCCTTTATTTTCTAGTTTAAAATCTCTTTTAATTGTATCGCCAGGCTTTAAATTCGATACATCAACAACTGTCGATGGGTTTGCCGCTAAATCAAGTGTACCAGCCGCAAATGTATTGTTTGACACTTCTTTGTCGCTAAAAAATGCAAATGTTCCTCCACCAACTAATGCTGCTCCTAGTACTGCTGATGCGATACCCATTCCTAATTTTTTCTTTAAAGTCATGTCCAAATCCCCCATAATATATATTTGTTAACTTCCTAATAGGAAGATATAACCAAACTAACTATACGGATTGTTCTACTTTTTTATCTTTCTTTTCTCCGTCGATGCTACGAATAGCGCCAAAAATAGAAATCGCGGAATAACCAAGTAAAAAGACTCCTGGAATAATAAGAAGTAATGCTGCTCCCGCTTTTGAACTCGCATAATTCAGTCCATAACCAAGGTATGGAACTGTAATATCTGCATATTTTCCGATTACATTCTCTGCAAGTACTGGTGCTAAATCTGGTCCGTTGTTGTTATCACCTTTTGTTTCATACATTACTTTTCCATTTGTATCTTTCACACCGATAATACGGTGAGTGATAATTTTGTTATCTTTCTCTTTAAACGTAATAACGTCACCTTTTTTATATTTAGATCCATCTTTCGTAGGCTCTATCGCAATGATGGATCCTGTTAAAAATGTTGGTTCCATCGACCCTGAAAGAACGCTCTTAAATTGATATCCCATAACAGTCGGATCCCCGCCACTCGCTTTTGACGAAATAACCACAAAAGCTAAAAAAACCATCAATGCAAATAAAACAAATGAGATAACGTTGCTAATAATCTTCCAAACGAATTTCATCATCTCTCTCCCTCTCTGTTGTTTTATATCATTTTGAAATTAATAACGCTCTAATTGTTCTTTAACAAGAACATAAACAAATAATATAACGAACAAATAAGAAATGCAAGGTGAAAATTTACAATTATTAGTTAAATCACTTTTGAAATGCATGCAAAAAAGACCGTGACAAAATCTCATCACGGTCTACTAGCAATTTATTTTTCTTCTGATTTCATCCCTTGGTTATTTCGGCGCAGCACTACATATAAAATCGCTCCAAATAATACAATCGCACCGATCCCAACACTTATCACTTTCACATTCGATACCTTTACTTCAGGTGCAACTGTATCTTTTTTAGGCATCGCAAAAGTAACATCTTCTTTTGAAAGAACATTTATCGTCGCAATTGTTTGATTATTCTTCGTAATATCAACTGCACCAACTATCTCACCACGATGGATTCCCTTATGATACAAAGAGTCTTTATCTAATGAAGCGGCTCGAAAAATAGTTTTCACATTTTTCCCTTCATCTTTCTTAAGCATAAGCTCAGCACTTTTTTCTAACTCAGAATCAACATCTTTATTTAAATATGTTGTCTTTTGATGCCAACTATGTTTATCTAGCACCGTTTGTTTCGTAAATTGCCCAAAAGAATATTCCGCCATCTGCTTTAAATCCTCATAGATTTCAGGTCTTTGAGAAGCCATTACTACATTTATAATACGATTTCCATCTTTCTCATTTAATAAAACGAGCGTATTGCGCGCTTCATTCGTAAATCCTGTCTTACCACCAATGCTATATGGATTTTCAAAATAAGTAGACTTATTAAAAATAGAAACTGTTTGCGAAGATGTCATAACCGTCGTTCTTTTCGTATTCATCGCTTGTAAAATTTCAGGATACTTTTGCACACCTCTCGTAATCATGGCCATATCATATGGCGTCGTATAATGATTTGGATCATGCAATCCATTTGGCGTTACAAAATGGCTATCTTTAGCCCCTAATTGCTTCGCCTTTTCATTCATCATATTAGCGAAATTTTCAACACTTCCTCCAATACGCTCCGCAATCGCATACGACACATCATTCGCACTTAGCACCATTAAAATCATAAGCGCAGTATTTCTATTCACCGTCTCACCAGGTTGAAACTCAATTTGATAATTACTCTTCTCCTGATCTAATGCTAATTGCGAAAATGTAAATTGATCCTCTGGCTTCGTATGCTCCATAAGTAAAATTGCCGTTAACACTTTCGTTATACTAGCCGGAAACGCACGATGATGTGCATTTTTGTCATACAACACATCCCCTGTTTTCGCATCAATCGTAGCTGCAAACTGACTAAAAACATTCGGCCCTTCCGCTGGTGGTGGTGCCACTTGCTCCGGATTCACTCCAACATTCGTCTCAGCATATAACGTCATAGGTGTCAAAAAAAATAAACAAATAACCATAATAAAAGCCGGAATTTCCTTAAAATTAACCATATGACTCTCCCTTTTCACTTTACTTTCACACTCTATAAAATGACTCTACCAATCTATATGTAATTTGTATTAAATTGGAAGAATATTCACTGTTTTTCACTATATCATATTTTTACGATGAATAACATAAATATACAATAAAAAATAAGAAGGAATTACTCTTTCTTATCCTTCTCATCAATCAACGAATCTATTAACTTTTGTCCAGCTTCCTCGGCCGTAATCTCATCCGTCATCCCCATAAATGACCACCCTTTAGAATCGACCCACTCAACGAACTCTTGCAAAAACTCATCATGCGTCACATCCACATCAAGAATCGAACCATCAATCGAAATCGTTCTATTTCTAGACACACGCATCTTGAACGTTTTTCTTACCATTACAATTATTCTCCCTCTACTCCTGAATAGTTATAAATATCTTGTACTTCTTTTATACATGATTTCTTGAAAATTGTAAAAAGGATATATTGGCCAATTTGCATATTAAAAATGAAAATCTCTTATTATATAACCCTCACACTACATTCATTTAGTCATAAATTACGGAATACATCCATATAAAAAAACAAACCAACTTACATTATATCACACCAAACACACTTGACTTTAGTACAATGAAATCGAATATATTAGAAAATACCTTAAAATGAGGAGGAACTCCATGGCGCGTTGTACGTATTGTAAAACGAAGTGGAAAATAAAAGATGTATGGTCAATACTCGTGACATTTGAAAAAGATTGTCCGTATTGTTTCGGAAGACAATATCTATCAAAGAAAACATTGAACGCTATGCCAGAACTTATAAGCTTACCTTTACACTTCTTATTCCCTTTTCTTGTTGATTTAAGCGATAAAGGTCCTTTGGATTGGTATCGGAAATCATAATATAACCGGTTTATTCAAAATCCACTTTCAATTAAATGCTCTTCTTATATATTCCTTAATACACTACTAGCCTGATTCCAAATACTTTACCTTTAAAAGATTACCACAAAAATATTGTAAAATTTCAGTTAATTATATATAATTGCTTTAGCATAATTATTAAAGATGCTATTAGATAAGCATTTTTGAAGATCCCGTAGCTCAGCAGGGAGAGCGCCACCTTGACAGGGTGGAGGTCGTGAGTTCGAGCCTCTCCGGGGTCATAAAAAAAGACACGATATCAACCTACTAGGTGATATCGTGTCTTTTTTTATCCAAGGCACTTCTTATAAAAACTAAAAATCTTACCAGTTAATTACTTCCCACCAAACATCTTCTCCAAAGACTTCGCATTGGCAAATAATACTTCTTTCAAGTTATCATCAGCAACGATTTTATAGTCGCCATCTTTGTTTTTCTTTAAGTTCAATGTAACTTCGCGAGTTGCCATTGCTGCATCTTTATCCGCTAAGTTTTTGACGATAGTTGATGTCATTGTTTTTTCGATTGCTTTTTCAGATTGTTCTTTGTCTTCGCTAAAAGCACTAGCGAAGGCCATTGGCATAACTTCTCCCACTGCTTTTGTTACAGCAACGGATAGATCAGCAGATGTAATTTTCACTTTCACTTCTGCTTTGTCATCCTTTTTCGATACTTCTTCTGGCTTTTCAAATTTAAAGTTTTTCGTAATTGCACTCAGCATTGCTTTTGCCTCAGCATCATCTGTTTTTTCATTTAGTTTATTAAATTCCTTGTCACTCTCAACAAATGTACGAGCCTTTTCTACATCACCTTTTTGTATCGCTGTTAAAAATTCTTCTGTAGTATCTTTCGGATTTGCACACCCTGCTAAAACACCTACTGTTAATCCTACTACCATCATTAACAGCAATAATTTCTGTATCTTTTTCACGTTCATTCTCCTCTTATCTTTTCTAGTAAGTCAGCATTATACAATAGTATGAAACTGACATTACAAACATTTTTTAGTATAGCATTTATATGATTTGTTTTCTATTCTTTCCCAAAAGATAAAGAGCCTTGTAGTATTTCTACAAAGCTCTTTATCTTTCAATCCGTATCCGTAGCACAAATTAACCACATTTTATGCTCCTTACTATCCAATACCATCCAAGTATTATCCCATGCAACATCGTAAAACCATTCTGTCCAAGGGCTGTGGTTTTCGAACACTGTAATATCTTCATATCGATCTTGGAACATGTATTGGCATACATTGTTCGCTAATTGCTTCGCCATTACTGGTCTCTCCGAAAAGCCTTTATATGCTCCTCCTCTTATAATTTGAAATGCGATACTCCCATCAAGCATTACCGCGCTATTATATTCAAATTGAAACTTATATTTTTCTGATGTATGTATTTTTAATTCCTCTAAGTTATTGATTATATCTAAAGAGTTGAAGACTTTTTTGAAAAAGTGCTCGTATCTGTCTATTTCATAAGGTATTTCTTTGAAAAAATTTTCGTTATGTACTTTAAAGCAGCTTATTACTGCTCCACCATTTAAGTTTTGTTTCTTAAATGTATTTATAAGCTGCTCAATAGATAAATCATTCGTTTCTATTTTTTCAAAAGTTCCTGCTTTCCATCTCATAACGCTCACTACTCTCTATTAAAAATTTGTTTCTTCATTATTATAGTACTTACTTTAACATCGGCCTCGCTACTCTATATTCTTCACTCTTAGGTTCTTTTACGAGTATAGGTGGCCTTTCATCCTCTTCTTCTAAAATCATCTCAAATACTTCTGTTTTTTCTTGTAATATGTTGGCTTCACTATCTTTAGTAGGCTTTTTGCTTGTTTCAATTTTCTTTGTTACTTCGCCAAGTTTTTGCCCGATTTCTTCTACTTTAGCAGGTTCATTCGTAACGTAGCATTCCTGGCCCTCCCATACTAATATAGGTGGAACTTGTTCTCATTTGTTACATATTATATAAGTAATACTAGCTATAAGTAGTAGACATGTTAATAAAAAGAAGATAGCTTTTTTATTCATATACTATTCTCCTTATCTATCATTTTATTGGATTATATAATACAAGATATAGATAGCAAATGGATTTTATGGTGATTTTTAGTTTTATTTTCAAAAAGAAAAACCTTACAAAAGTAAGGTTCCATTTTTAAATTCTATAGTGACTGATTTATTAAAACGATCATTACGATAATCGCTATAAACATAACAACTAAGCAGCCGATCATTTTATAAAATCCTCGTTTCGTTAACGTTCCGCCTTGAACGTCTTTACGAATAAATAAGAATACCGCTAAAAATAATACAAGCCCCATGCCAAAAGCGTACATCATTTGCATATGTTAATCTTCCTTTCTCTTTTACATCTTAATATCTTTTCGATAAAACAACAAACGATATAAAAACTGTACTCATCGTGAGTGCCATAAGTATGTTCAATAGTTCAGTAGCAGATAGTGTAAGTATTTTTAAGTTTAAGCCGATAGAGAAAAGAAGATAATATGCGGTTAGTGCAAAAAAGGTCACGAACATCCCTTTATAACGAATAAGCTTCATT
Source organism: Bacillus sp. 05T21 (assembly GCF_056396785.1). Taxonomy (NCBI): domain Bacteria; kingdom Bacillati; phylum Bacillota; class Bacilli; order Caryophanales; family Bacillaceae; genus Bacillus; species Bacillus sp. 05T21. The sequence continues at coordinate 382,133 of NZ_JBFTMD010000002.1, forward strand.
CGCTCGTCTTTTTCTTTAAATTGTGGGTGCAAGTAACTTAGGCAGAAACTCATAATCATCATCCCAAGCAATGGATAAGTTATAGCTGGCGGTGCAGAATGCGTCATTATACCTGTTAATATCATAAATCCACTCATAAATAGAAAAATAATCCCCATAATTACAAAGTACTTTTGTGAATAATTCATCCTTTCTCCTCCTCTTCTTTTCCCTCATAAATAAATACATGTTCTATCGTTGTCTGAAATGTTTTTGCAATTTCAAATGCTAACGGAAGTGACGGATCGTATTTCCCTTTTTCAATTGAGATAATGGTTTGTCTGGAAACTCCAAGTTTCTCAGCCAATTTTTCTTGAGATAGTCCAAGTTTTTTTCGATATTCGACCATTTTATTTTCCAAGGAAATTTCTCCCTCCTTCCTTATACCGAGTATATACGTCAAGGAAACTTTACGTCAAGGTTCCTTTACATTCATTTCGTTTATTTTTCATTCTATTTATATAGAAGAAACTTTTTCAAATTCAGCACGTCTATTTTGAAATGAAACATGGAACAATGTATATAGCCGTTACTATATCTCCTCTCCGTTTTTATGAAAATTTAATATCTCCATATTTGTTTTATCCTTTTAAAATGTTTCATTCTGCTCTTTATCGGGTGAAATGCGCTATTGTTTTTACGTTGTTTTTCGCCATATTTATAGAAACTAACGGTTTATGAAGCATTTTTTATGTATAGCCACTTTTTTTGTAGAAATCCTTCATTTTCCTTTCGATATTTAACACTATCGAGATAAAGTTTATGGTAAATTCATAATTTTTTATTTTTTATACTATATTCCGTTGTATTGTTGTATAATATCAATGAAAGCGCTTATTATTCCAATATACATAATTCGAACTAAACTTTATCGAAACATTCTGATAGTTATACTTATATTTAAATGCAACAATTATAGTTATTAATGTAGGTATACCAAATATATCCACCCCATTTTCCCGTGAAATTACTTTATAACATGAAAGATTAACTTGGGTGATAAGTTATTGTGAATGTTTTTTTACAAAACAGATAAGTAATAGTGTTTGGTATTATGTAAATTATTGTAATAACATAAGAGTAAAGAAAAACATTTACATTGATTATTGGTTCATCAATTATTGAAAAGAGCAAAATGCACCTTTTTGTATGGAAAAAGGATTATATGCATTGGGAGGTTTAAACAAATGACGAGGAAGAATACAACGACAAACCCTTGGGCCAAGTTCCATGGTCCGAACCTTGGTTATGTTATTGAACAGTATGATCTTTACGTAACTGGAGCAGGTTCTGTTGATCCGGAATTACAAGAGCTTTTTGAAATTTTTGGAGCTCCTTCGTTTCAAGATGATGTCGTAACAGGGGACAACACAGCAACACATTTTTCTCCTCAAAACACAGGGAACATTGAAAAGATTCTTAAAGTCGTTCAACTTGTTGAACAGATTCGTTCTTTCGGGCATACATTGGCTCACATTAATCCGATGGAAGATGCTGCAAACGGACAATCTCTTATCGAGAAAACAATGAACGAACTGAGCGATGCTGACTTGAAAGCGATTCCAGCAAAAACAGTATGGCAAGATGCACCAGAGGGTATTCACACTGCACTTGATGTAATTCATAGATTAAAAGACGTTTATACAAAATCTTTAGCTTATGAATTCTCACATATACAAGATAGTGAAGAACGCGCGTGGTTGCATCAAATGGTGGAATCAAATTCATTGCGTCAACCATTATCAAATAAAAAACGAACTGCTCTTTTAAAACGTTTAACTGCTGTTGAAGGTTTCGAGCAATTCTTGCATAAAACATTCGTTGGTCAAAAACGTTTCTCAATAGAGGGCGTTGATATGCTTGTACCTGTACTAGATGAAATTGTTTCAGAAGGTGCTAAAGGCGGCGTTGAAGATGTCATGATTGGTATGGCTCACCGTGGTCGTCTAAGCGTACTCGCTCACGTATTAGAAAAGCCATATAATCACATGTTTGCAGAATTCAAACATGCAAAAATAGAAGGTGCAGTGGCAAATGCTGGCTGGACTGGCGACGTGAAATACCATTTAGGTAGAGAACAAGTCGTTGGTAATGAAGAAGTTAGCACTCGTGTTACATTAGCAAATAATCCGAGTCATCTTGAGTTCGTTAACCCTGTTGTTGAAGGTTTCGCACGCGCAGCTCAAGAGAATCGTAAAAAATCTGGTCTTCCAGAACAAGATACTACAAAATCATTCGTAATTTTAGTTCATGGTGATGCTGCATTCCCTGGTCAAGGTGTTGTGTCTGAGACACTCAACTTAAGTAGATTGAATGCGTACCAAACTGGCGGAACTATTCATGTTATCGCAAATAATGCAGTCGGCTTTACGACTGATAGCTATGATTCTCGTTCTACTAAATATTCAAGCGACCTTGCAAAAGGTTTCGATATTCCGATTGTTCACGTAAATGCTGATGATCCGGAAGCTTGTCTTGCTGCTGCAAACCTTGCGATCCAATATCGTACGCTATTCAAAAAGGACTTCTTAATCGATTTAATCGGTTACCGCCGATATGGTCATAACGAAATGGATGATCCAGCAGTTACACAACCACAAGTGTACAAAAAAATTAAAAATCACCCAACTGTAAGAGCAATTTATGCAGATCAATTACAATCTGCTGGCGTTCTGAATGCAGATGAGGTTGAAACAATTACTCAGTTTATACAAGAGGAATTAAAGGCTGAATACGCACAAGTGCCACCAGCTGATACGAGTGCTGCAACAATTCACGTTAAAGTTCCAGAGGTTGTTGCAAAAGGAATCCAGCCGATTGACACTGGTGTTTCAATTGAATCACTTCGTGCAATTAATGAAGGACTATTATCTTGGCCTGAAGGCTTTAACGTATATCCAAAAGTGAAGAAAATTCTTGAGCGCCGTAAAGATGCTCTTGAAGAGAACGGTAAAATTGAATGGGCACTTGCTGAATCGTTAGCATTCGCTTCTATTTTGCAAGAAGGTACGCCAATTCGTTTAACTGGTCAAGATTCACAGCGTGGTACATTCGCGCACCGTCATATCGTATTACACGATACTGATACAAACGAAACATATTCACCATTACACCGTTTACCGAACATTAACGCATCATTCTCTGTTCATAACAGTCCGTTATCAGAAGCTGCTGTTGTTGGTTACGAATATGGTTACAACGTATTTGCTCCAGAAACTCTTGTGATGTGGGAAGCTCAATACGGTGACTTCTCAAATACTGCGCAAGCATTATTTGATCAATATGTTTCAGCAGGAAGAGCAAAATGGGGTCAAAAATCTGGTTTAGTTCTTCTATTACCACACGGTTATGAAGGTCAAGGGCCAGAACACTCTAGTGCACGTCCAGAGCGTTTCTTACAATTAGCTGCTGAGAACAACTGGACAGTTGCAAACTTAACGAGCGCGGCACAATACTTCCATATTTTACGTCGTCAAGCATCTATCTTAGGAACAGAAGCTGTTCGACCGTTAGTGCTTATGACGCCAAAGAGTTTATTACGTCATCCACTTACGCTTTCAACTGCTAGTCAGTTAAGCGAAGGACGTTTCCAACCTGCTTTAGAACAAGAAAACCTTGGTACAAAGCCAAATAAAGTAAAACGTCTTGTTTTAAGTACAGGTAAAATGGCAATTGACTTAGCAGCAGAAATCGAAAGTGGTAAGCATGAGTACAGCCTAGATGAAGTTCATATGGTTCGTATCGAGCAGTTGTACCCATTCCCTGCTGAAAAAGTTCAATCTATGATTAAACGCTTTAAAAACTTAGAAGAAATCATTTGGGTTCAAGAAGAACCTCGTAATATGGGCGCATGGCATTACATGGCTCCAATTCTGTTCGAACTAGCTGGGGATAAAGTGAAAACAGGTTACATTGGACGCCCGGATCGTTCTAGCCCATCTGGTGGCGATCCATTCGCTCACAAAGCTGAGCAAGAATTAATCGTTGCACACGCTTTAGATGTGAAGTACAACTTCCGTCAAGATAAACAAGAAATTGAAGTTTTCAGCAACTGAAAGTAACAATGAGTTTTTCAGGCTTGGCTGTGGCAGATAGTCTGCCACAGCCAGGCTAACAAATGGAGATTACCGAAGATTAAAGAAGACAAAACACACCGTTAGGCAAATAAGGGGAGGACATTTAAAATGATCGAAATTAAAGTACCTGAGCTTGCAGAATCTATTTCAGAAGGAACTATTTCACAATGGCTTATCAACGTAGGCGACAAAGTTGAGAAAGGTGGCAGCGTTGTTGAGCTTGAGACTGACAAAGTCAATGTAGAAATCATTGCAGAGGATTCAGGTATTGTATCGAAGTTACTAGGCGAACCTGGGGATACAGTTGAAGTTGGCGCTACTATCGCAATTTTAGATGCAAACGGCGCAGGAGTTGCAGTAAGTACACCAGCACCACCTGCTGAGCAACCAAAACAAGAAACTACTGAAGCACCTAAAGCAGCAGCTCCAAGTGCTGAACAAAATAAAGCGTTACAAGGTTTACCAAATACAAATCGTCCTATCGCATCACCAGCTGCTCGCAAAATGGCTCGTGAATTAGGAATCGACTTAAACGACGTACGCAGCACAGATCCACTTGGACGTGTGAGACCACATGACGTACAAGCTCACGCTGCAGCGCCAAAAGAAGCACCAGCTGCTCCAAAAAGTCCAGCTCCTGCTCCAGTTGCAAAAACTGAATTCGAAAAACCAGTTGAGCGTGTGAAAATGTCCCGCCGCCGTCAAACAATTGCAAAACGTCTTGTAGAAGTTCAACAAACATCTGCAATGTTAACTACATTTAACGAAGTTGATATGAGTGCAATCATGGAATTACGTAAAGAACGCAAAGATGCTTTCGAGAAAAAACATGATGTACGTCTTGGCTTTATGTCATTCTTCACAAAAGCAGTTGTTGCAGCATTAAAACAGTTCCCATTATTAAATGCTGAAATTCAAGGCGATGAGCTTATCATTAAAAAATTCTATGATATCGGTATTGCAGTAGCAGCTCCAGATGGATTAGTTGTTCCAGTTGTACGCGATGCTAACCAATTGAACTTCGCTGAAATTGAAAGCGAGATTCGTAATTTAGGTCTGAAAGCACGCGATAATAAACTTTCATTAAAAGAGCTACAAGGTGGTACATTTACAATTACAAATGGTGGCGTGTTCGGTTCTCTAATGTCAACACCAATCCTAAATAGTCCACAAGTAGGTATTCTAGGGATGCATAAAATCCAAGTACGTCCAGTTGCGATCGATAACGAGCGTATGGAAAACCGTCCAATGATGTACCTTGCACTATCTTACGATCACCGTATTGTTGATGGTAAAGAAGCAGTTAGCTTCCTTGTTGCTGTTAAAGATATGCTTGAAGATCCAAAATCATTATTATTAGAAGGTTGATAGATTATTAATCTATTAAAGGCTGTAGAATGAATCATTCTACAGCCTTTTTTCATTATGTTCATATGGGACAAATCACACTACATAGACTAACAATGTATGCCTAAAACGTAAGGGGGATAAACATGAATAACCTTCCAGTTCATGCAAAACTTAAAGCAAATAAGGATACTTTCTTCCTCCCCGATTCAAACGGGGGTGTTTACTTTCGAAATAACTCCAGTTCATTCCGTATGGATGGTGATGGAATTTATGACTGGATTGAGAAATTAATGCCTATGTTTAACGGTAATCATTCTTTGACAGAAATAACCGATGGTCTCCCTCTCCCCTATCAAAATCGTGTATTTGAAATTGGAGAGATTTTATATGAAAATGGTTTCATTCGTGATGTAAGCCAAGATGCTCCCCACGAATTAAACAGTGCATTACTCGACAGATATGCTTCGCAAATTGAGTTTTTAGAAGCTGATTCCCATTCAGGCGCTTTAAAATTCGAAAGGTACCGCGCAGCAAATGTGCTTATAATTGGTTCTGGCGATATGCTTACTTCCCTAGTTTCTTCTTTATTAGAATCTGGTTTACCTACATTCCATTATCTTGTTACAGATCGTGCTGAAACAAACTACGATCGAATTCATGAACTAAGCGAACGTGCATATGCAAATGATGACAATGTACTTATTCAAGAAATAGATATTACAATTGATCGCCCTTTACATGAAGTATTCGAGCCTTTCGACTGGATTTTATACGTTTCCCAAAATGGAGATATTGAAAGTTTAAGAGCAATCCATACTATTTGTAGAGAGTTTAAGAAAAATTTCATACCAGCTATTTGCTTATTAAGAATTGGTTTAGCTGGACCCGTCGTAACCACAGACCTTGAAGAATGCTGGGAATCAGCTTGGCATCGTCTACACGAAACTACTTTACAAAGTGAAAATCCACCTGAACCTTTCTCACCAATTGCATCTGCACTGTTAGCAAATGTTATCGTTTTTGAGTTATTTAAACATGTCGCTGAAGATTCACATAGGCAGCATAATCCTCAATTCTTTTTATTAAACTTGGAAACACTTGAAGGAAAGTGGCACCCTTTCATAAAACATCTTCTCGCAACCGATGAAATCTTTACAATTGATACGGTGCAAAATCTTCAAGAAAACCTTGCCCAACGTTCCGGACAATATACTTCAACTGAACTTTTTCGTTTTTTTGATACGTTAACTTCTAAAGAAGCTGGCATATTCCACATGTGGGATGAACAAGATTTACACCAATTGCCTTTATCACAGTGCAATATTCAAGTTGCAAATCCATTATCAGACGGACCTACCTCTCCCCTTCCTACTATAACTTGCGGTGGATTAACTCATAATGAAGCACGCCGCGAAGCTGGTTTAACAGGAGTTGAAACATATGTAGCTGAAATGATTCATCGTCTTATCCCCGAACATACTGATATCGGTATTGGTGCTGGGGAAACGATGACAGAAGGTGTATACCGAGCACTCCAAAAACATTTAAATAATAAGTTATACGAACGCCAATCACATATGCTAGAAGAGATTATAGAGCTTGATTTAACCGAAATTCATGATAAACATTGTAGGTTTTACTACGATGCTCTCTCTACAATTCATGAAATACCTAAAGTAGGCATGAGTGAGGAGTTACTTGGTTTTCCTGTCGTTTGGATCGGTATTAATGATAGATGGTATGGTGCGGCAAATATTAATATAACACTCGCATTAAGAAATGCTCTGCAACAAGCACTCCTTCATATTCAAAATGAAGAGATTCCTTATAAAGCTAATATGTTACCGGAATCATCCATTGTTTTATATAGCACGGATTCTGTTAGAGTAGCAATACAAGAAGAGGAAGAAATTCCAGGCGTACAGTCTTTACAAGTTGCTTTGCAAAATTTAGCGGAAAACAACTTGTATCCATTCGTTTTTGATTTAGCTATTGAGTCATTTTTAAGAGACAGCTTAGACGGTGTATATGGAGTATTAATTGCAAAGGAGGATGACCAATGACTCAAAACATACTACTTATAGGAGATGGCCTACTCACAGACTATGTACATGAACAATTGTGTAAGCAATATTCACTCATCCGCCAGCATACAATTACAGAAGCTCTTCCTGAAAACATTCATCTTGCTCTCGTTTTACATGACGGGTCTCCTTCTTCCGTACATCGCGATGCTGAGCTTATCTTTCGCTCAAATAATATTCCGTGGCTTCGCGCGTTTACTTCGTTTGGTGAAGGTATTATCGGTCCTTACGTGAAGCCTCTTACAACTGGATGTTCCCACTGCGCTGATGGACGCCGGTTTATAGCTGGCTTTGATCAAAAAGAAATGTGGGAACTACAACGAAAATATGCATTAAAAGCAGAGAACGTGACGAGGCGTGATGTACGCGCCACCCAAAATGGAATGTTACAAATGTGCCAGCTCATTCATGCTGAAACAGAGAAAATATTAGCTCATGGATATTCTTCTTTAGAAAACGAACTCATTTTACTGGACTTACAAACGTTACAATGTACCCGGAATTCGTTTCTTCCAGACCCTCTCTGTCCGGTATGCAGCAATTTGTCTGACGATACAGCAGATGCAGCGCAAATTTCTTTACAACCAAGTTTGAAAACGAGTACTGCAACGTATCGCTGTCGTTCCATTCATGAGCTAAACACATTTTTAACGAGAGACTATTTAGATTACCGGACTGGTATTTTAAACGGCCAAATGCAACATTCTTTATTACCGTTTGCTGATGTCATTATAAACATGCCGTTACTGTTTGGAAATGAAGGTGTCGCGGGCCGGACTCATTCATTTTCACTTAGTGAAGCAACCGCTATTTTAGAAGGATTAGAACGCTATTGCGGTATGTCGCCTCGTGGAAAAAAAACAAATGTACATGGCAGTTTTCGTGAGCTAGAAGATGTTGCACTGAATCCCCTCACACTTGGTGTACATACAAATGAACATTACAATCGTGATAGTTTTCCATTTAAGCCGTTTGATCCTGATTATGAGCAAAACTGGGTATGGGGATATTCTTTATTACAAAGCAGGCCCCTCCTAGTTCCAGAATCAATCGCTTATTATAGCCTTGGTCATAGAGATGCTTTCGTGTATGAAACATCAAATGGATGTGCCATTGGTGGTAGTTTAGAAGAAGCAATTTTTCACGGCATTTTAGAAATTGTAGAGCGTGACGCCTTTTTGCTCACTTGGTATGCCGAATTACCTCTTCCCCGTCTCGATCTTAGTTCAGCCAATGATACTGAATTGCAATTAATGATTGAACGCTTACGCACAATTACTGGATATGAATTATACGTTTTCAACGCGACGATGGAACATGGTATTCCGAGCATATGGGTCATTGCGAAAAATACAAGGCAAGATGGTATGAATCTCGTCTGTGCTGGCGGCGCACATATGGAACCAATTCGAGCTGTAAAAAATGCAATTCATGAAATAGCGGGCATGTTACTTATAACAGATGAAGAGCTTGAACAAAAAAGAGAGAAATATGAAAACTGTTTACAAGATCCATATCTTGTTTCGCAAATGGAAGACCATAGTATGCTGTATGGATTGAAAGAAGCGGAAGAACGTCTTCACTTCCTTTTACGTGATGATGCTCCGGTGCAAACGTTCCAAGAAATGAATGCATTACAATCATTTGATATGGATTTAACATCTGATCTTCATCAACTTTTAAACAGGTTACATCAATCTGGACTTGAAGTAATTGTTGTAGATCAAACGGTCCCCCTTATAGAAAAGAACGGCTTACATTGTGTAAAAGTAATTATTCCAGGCATGTTACCGATGACGTTCGGTCACCATCTCACTCGGGTTACAGGACTGGATAGAGTGTATACCGTACCGATGACACTTGGATATTGGGCTGAGCCTTTAACGAATGAAAGTTTAAATCCACATCCGCATCCGTTTCCATAATTCATAGTGAGGGGGAAATTTGATGCAACCTGATACTTTTTTACATCATCTCCATTTTTCTATTAATGAAATTATGTCGTCCGATAAAGAGATTGACTGGGAAGACGCACCACTTCCTTATAAATTATATCGAAATTTACCAGTAATCCCTCTCTCTTTAGAAATCCCATTAACTTTGCGGAATTCTTCTACTGAACCTACCTTAGAGGAAATCGGTCATTATCTTTGGTACTCATTTGGTTTAACACAATTATGTCAGCCTACTACTAACCTAGAAAATAATAAAACAACGACTCTATTTCGAAGATTCATCCCTTCTGGGGGTGCTTTATATCCAAATGAATTATATATGTATTTAAAAATTGATCATTATCCAGACGGCATTTACCATTACGACGCCGCGCACCACCGTCTTATCTTACTTCGTGAAGGAAATTTTGATTCTTATCTTACAGAAGCACTCGGCAATCGTTGTAACATACATTCTTGTTTTGGTGCTGCATTTGTATCCACTATGTTTTGGAAAAACTTCTTTAAATACAATAACTTTTCGTATCGTCTGCAAGGATTAGATAGTGGTGTTCTAATCGGTCAATTACTTGAATGCGCAAAACAATTCGGTTATACAAATGGTGTATATTTTCAATTTCTAGACCGGGCAATGAATCATTTACTTGGACTGTCAGAAGGTGAAGAAAGTGTGTATGCTGTTATTCCTTTAAGTACAGAACCGAATACAGATTGGTTTCACGATAATCATCACGAAAATAAAACTATTACTTCTCATGACTTGTTGCAACAAATCCCGCCGTTAACACATGAGCATTTCGTTCGCTCAAAATATGTAGATGAATATCCGATGATAAAAAAAATAAACGCGGCATCTATGATTGAATCAACAGAACACTTCCAAACATTTACCTGTGAAGAACGACAACAATATAGTGCACACGCTATGCAGCTACCTAAAGTGGAACGTTTATCATATGATTTTTTACAACTTTGTAAAAAACGATATTCACCTGATTCTGACTTCATTTTAACGAAATGGGATGCAGCCGAGCTCGCTACTTTACTACAAGAAGCGAGCCTCTCCTTCCCTTATTACAACGACCTTGATGGCAAGTATGTAAATGAAAACGCACGAGTCTCACTATATGGATGTTTTTATAACGTAAAAGACATAGAAAACGGCGCTTACGCTTATAACAGTAGGACACATTCCATACAGCCACTTCGGTACGGAGACCTTCGTTATTCTCTGCAATCTAGTATGACGATGGATAACGTAAACCTTTTTCAAGTACCACTTTGTCTACATGTAATCGGAAATAAAGATTACTATAAAAATAAATTAGGTTATAGAGGATATCGCATTCATCAAATGGAAGCTGGCATGCTCGTTCATAAACTCGTTTTAGCTGCGACCGCTATGGGGATGGGCGGGCATCCGTTACTAAGTTTTGATACAAATTCATGCGATCAATTGTACGGGATTGATGCCGGAAATGAAACTTCACTCATTCAAATTCCGGTTGGGGCGTATCGAGCGCGAAATTGGCTAAAAGGGTCCTTGCATAATTAGAAGCACGCCGATTAATGGCGTGCTTTTTTTAAAGGAGTTAAATTATTAAAAGCGAAATAAATACATATTCTTATATAAAAGGAGAGTTTGAATTGAGTATTTTACAAAGATTAATCGAGCAAGCGAAAAATCCTCGCGGGACAATTGGTTCCTCTATGCTTTGCATTATGAATGCTGCGCATACGGGACTAACAAATTGGGCTTTACAAAAAATACATATACGTGAAAATGCAGTTATTTTAGATATTGGTTGTGGGGGTGGTAAAACCATACAGACTCTTTCAAAACGAACTCCGCTTGGGAAAATATACGGGATCGACTACTCCAATCAAGCTGTTGAAAACTCAAAGAAAGCAAATATGAAGGATGTCAAAGCAGCGAAAGTAATTATTCATCAAGCAAGCGTCTCCTCTATTCCATATCATCCGGACTTCTTTGATCTCATTACCGCTTTTCAAACCCACTACTTTTGGCCCGATTTTGAACACGATATGAAAGAAGTATTTCGCGTCTTAAAACCGAATGGATCCTTTTTACTAGTTGCTGAAACTTTCAAAATCCAATATCATATGGATAAATTTAAGACGACCGAAGAATTAGTAAACCTTTTTTATAAGACGGGATTTACAAACGTAAAATGTTACGAAGAAAGAGGATGCCTTTGTTTAATAGGAAATAAGTAAAAAAGCAGACCTTTCAAGGTCTGCCTTTTTTACTAGATTACTTTAAAAATACTCTTAATTTGTCTTGCAAATAACCAGTTTTTCGTACCGTAGTTATCATTTAGACTATCTAAATTAATAGCTTTCCCGTTAGAAAACTTTAGTTCTAACGTTGTATTTTTGTCATTTGTTTTTAAGTTGCTATTTGTAATGTCATCATACTTTAATTTTTCAATCTCAATATACTCTTCCTTCTCTTCTCCGATAACGACGTGATCTTGGAAGAAGAAGAATACTTCTACTTTCTTACCGAAACAAAATACGTTTTTCGTATAAATTAATGTCGCGTTATCAAGTCCGACACATACTTCTTTCATCTCTTCAAAAACGTTTCCTAAGTCTTCTTCGTTTCTTGCATTTGATTCAGCAATCCATTCTTCGATTGTATTCATGTTAATTGCCATACTGTGCCCCCTGGTTCGTTCATTGCTTTATTAAAAAATAAATACTATATGACAATATAAGCGATACGTACTATGTTTTCAAGGGTGAACGGTATATTCACAATAAAGTGAAACTTTATTTATTCCCCTTTAACAAAAAAATAGCACTTAAAAAGTGCTATTCCGCTCTCCTTGCTGCTTGTTGAATTGGATCCCAAACGCTGTTATATGGTGGTGCGTAACTTAAGTCGACATCTTCTAAATCGTGAATACTCATTTTATTGAAAAGTGCCATTGCGATAACATCAATACGTTTATCTACGCCCTCTTCTCCAATTACTTGTCCGCCTAACAATTGTTTCGTATCGGCGTGATATAGTAATTTCAAGTGAAGTGGCGAAGCACTCGGGTAATAGCCCGCCATATTTGTTGAATCTACATTGACCGTCTTATACGGGATGTTTAGCCCTTTCGCTTCTTTTTCATTTAAGCCTGTTCTTGCGAGCGTCAGATCCATAAATTTAATAATGCCCGTACCTAACGTACCTTTAAATGCCCTTCGTTTATCAACCATATTGAGTCCGGCAAGTCGCCCTTGTTTATTCGCAGTCGTTCCAAGCGGGATATGATCATGCATTTCCTTTATAACATGGTAATGCGTTGCACAATCACCAGCAGCGTATACGTCTTTCACATTCGTTTGCATATAAGCATTTACTTCAATTGCACCTTTATGGTTTTTACGTATATTTGTCCCCTCAAGAAAATCAGTATTTGACTGTACACCGACAGATACTAAAACGAGATCTGTTTTATACGTACCTTTATCTGTTTCAATTTGTTCCACTCTCTCTTTTCCTTTAAACGCTTTTACATTTTCATTTGTTAAAATTTCAATATTATGTTTATCTGCTTCTTTATGTATATGTTCCGCCATATCGGCATCATAAATTGTGCCAATATGATCGTTTCGCTCAATCATTCTTACTTTCTTACCAAGTTCGACGAATGTTTCTGCCATCTCTAGTCCAATTGCACCGCCGCCAATAATAGTTACAGCCTCAACTTTATTCGTTTCTAGCGTTTTTAATATGCGCTCAGCATCCGGAATTGTTTTTAAAAGATGAACGCCTTGTAGCTCTCGCCCTTCCCATTCTGGCATAACAGGACGCACTCCAGTCGCAATTAATAAACGGTCATACGGAAATTCAAAAACATCTTTCGTCTCCGTATGCTCTGCGTACACCATTTTCTTTTCCGTATCTATTTTCGTTACTTCATGACGTACTTTCGCATCAATTCCATATTTATCACGAAACGTCTTTACATCGCGTGCAATTAACTTTTCAGTAGAAGCAATAACACCACTAATCACATACGGTAATCCGCACTGAGCGTATGAATAGATTTCACCTTTTTCTAACGTTACAACATTTGCCGTTTCATCGTTTCTAACAATTTGCATTGCTGCACTCATACCTGCTGCATCTCCGCCAATAATGACATAGTTCACTTTACCACTCCTTCTTTTTTACATACTCTTTACGATTTCCATATTTTATAGAAATAACACCTACTTCCATTGTAAAGAAAGAGAATTCTATCTACAAATTTGGTGCACAAACCTATGCATGAATAGGTATCCGTCGTGTCTTATAAACAAGATGTTTAATATGCTATAACAGCAACTATTGAAAGTAGGTGAAATATACATGTGCGCCGGCCTTCTCGTCCAGCTTCCAGAGGAACCGATAGAACCGAGACCCGCCCTCCCGCTTGAACAAGAGTTTACCGTTAGTGTAACTTTATACAGTGCACGTGCTTGGTTATCTGATAATGACACTTTCTCACAAACTATTTGGAAATCGACTCGCTTTGCTTCTGCCTCACACGCTCGCAAATCCATCTTCCCAGTTGGTACTGTTAAAATTGTGAACTTTTCTGAGGATACAATAACGGTTACTATATCATCAGAATCAGATGATGCACTCAAAATAGTCGTTCCCCCTCGTTCTGAAGCTGCTTTAACGTCTAGTTCTTTATCTGATGTGCAAGCAAGTACATCAGGAGGAGCAAGTAAAGTCACATTCCTCTTTCACATCTTTTTCTCAAGGGATCCTGGTCCAGCTAAACAACCATAGAAAAGGTACAGTAATATACACTGTACCTTTTTCATGCACTCTATTCTCTTGATTTAATCAGTTCAACATTATAAGATTCCACACTCGTTAACGTTCCTGTAAAATACGGATTTTCTCTGTACCAAGACTGTTTTAAAAAATACGCTTGCATATCTTTCGTTTGAAACATATGTCCATGCCTTGCGTATATTTCATTTCTAGCAATTTTCAACTGTTCTTTCGATAAATATGTTAAGTCCGCACTCGTTAATTTTCGAATATCACTATCAGGGAAGATGAAACCATTATATACATACCCAGTCGTAGGCGGAGTAACATTGTAAACAACTGTTTTTTCTACACTTTTCTTTTGAAATGGAAGATTATAAGCCGACAGTGCCGTTACCGTTTCTACCTTTGTCGTTTCCCTTCCGTTTTCTCCATTTCGTTCTAAATAAATCGCCGCACTTCCATCAGTCGCTATCGGTCCCCACGTAATTTCTTCTCCGGTCAATGCTGTAACTGGCTTTTGATTCACGTATAATGTTGCACCAGGCGCATTCGTTTGAACTGTAATATATTGCCCTTGTAACGTTAAATCTATCGTTACATTATTTTGAATTTGTTTCATAAGTACAACCTTTTCCTCACGTGATAGTTTTACATAGTCATTTTTATATTCAGATTGAAATACTTGAGTTCCAGGAAGAAACGGTCCATATTGCTTCTCAAGCTTTTTGTCATTTGTCTTATCAATTTCTTTTCCGTTCAATTTTAAAGATGTACCTTTTTCATTTGTAAGCAGAGTCGTATAATACGTCTTCGCTTTCAATTTATACCGATCAAATAAAAAGAAATGTTTCCCATCTTTCGTTAAAGAAAAATCTGCTCTTTCTATTCCATCCCCTTGTTTTTCACCTTGCCTCAAATATTCTTTCAATTCATTCACGTAAGATGGATTTTCTTTTATATATGAAAATAGAGGCGTTAAACTCTCTCTCGTTACAATAACGGCTGGATCATCTGTCGTGGTGATCTCAGCTAATTTCTCCCCGTCCCTCTCTTGTAAAATAGTAATCATTCGGTCTACTTGTGCCGTCTGCTTATAATACGATGATCCATACAAATACAATCCAACAATTACTATAACAAGTAATGTTAAGAGTGTAATGCCAACTTTTGTACCACCGCTCATTTTCTTCTTTACTACAAGACTTTCCCTCTTCATCCCGCAGTTTTGGCAAAATTGCACTCCATCTTCATACTGAACTCCGCACTTAGTACATACATTCATCCATTCAACCACCTTTTCATTAGAAGCCTGTTAATCCCCCAGTAAAGGTTTGAATTATCGTGTTAATGTAAGACCAAAATACAAGAAACGTTGCAATTCCGATTAAAACACTTGCAATCATAAGTGTGTAAACAGGATCTAATCCGCCGTTGTCTAGTTTTAATATAGCTACAATTATACTAATTCCCATATACGTTGTAGCCAGCCCTAATAAGATTGGTAAGAAGAAGATTAATAAAAAACTAAAAAGAAAAGAAAGCACTAATATAGCAATAGCTGGCGTCGCTATTGTCCCCCATATACCGAATGCTTCAAGAAAAGAAAAAGATGATTTCATCATCTTACCACTTACAAAAATAATAAATCCGACAAATAAAGTTAAAATTAATAAAAAGAAAAAGACCATTACAGATTCTCCAAAGAAAGTAGGAGTAGCTATATCTGGCACTAATGTCCTCGTAACAGTCGCCGCTGCGCTCATCATTCTATAAAAAATACACGCTCCTAAAAAACAAATAAGCACAAGACTTACAATTCCATTTCGCACTTCAATATTTCCACTTTCCATAATGGCCGATGGTGATTTAAAAGCATTTTTAAAGAACTGAAAATAGCCACTTGCAAATTGTTTCGCTTGCTCTACCGTTTCATTCGGACGAGTTTCCTTTACTCGTGCCGGGCGCGATAGCTGCCCTTCTTCCTGCCCACCACTCGCTACCACTTCTTCCGTTAACGAATGTCCACAATTCCCGCAAAACCTTGCTTCCGCTGCATTTTCAGTATGACATGCCGGACATTTCATTCTCTCATCCCTCCTTAAGCATATACCTTATAGGGTGTTACAAATTCAATATATGACTTTGTACATAAAACATGACTACAAGAAAAAGAATATGAAATCCTTCTTTTAAACGAAACTATGTGTGCTAGTATTATAGAAAAATAATGGTATTATGAAACAGAGCAAATAAAGTGAAACTTTAAACAGATTGGATGAAGACAGTGGAATTTGTAAACTCGATTTTTCAAACACTCCTTACAAGCGTGATCCAATTATTTTCTTTAATTGGTGTCATCATTGTAATTGGATTTATATTAGGTTATTTAGAATCTCTCACACGAACGTATTGGTCGAGAGCTTTTGGTAGGAAGGGATTTCTTTTAACTGCATGGATCGGTGTTCCCGTTCATGAGCTTGGGCATGCAATTATGTGTCTATTATTCCGCCATAAAATTGTAGCAACTCAGTTCTTCCCGACAGATACAAGTCAAGGAGCTTTAGGTTACGTCCAACATCAATACAATCAAAAAAGCGTATATCAACGGATCGGTAATTTCTTTATCGGCATCGGTCCTATTATTTCTGGTATTACTGCCTTAATACTTTTAATGCGCTATTTCGTACCAGAGTCATATTATTTATTTAATACGAATCTGGAAAAAACTGTTACATCGACTTCTATTAACTTAGACATGATCCAAAACATGCTACTATCGACGTTTGTATTATTGAAAAGCTTATTTACATTTAACAATTTATTGAATCCTTCATTTTGGTTATTTTTATTTATCGCCATTTGTATTTCTGCACATATCGCTTTAAGTAAACCAGACATTAAAGGATCAATAGACGGTGTTATCGTCATGTTTATCATGTTATTTTTATTCAATATAATTGCAGGACTTTTTCAGTACGATAGTAACCAACTCATCGGAAAAATGATGAAGTATAATATGTATCTCATTGCGTTTTCTAGTGTGGCGCTTCTTTTCTCTTGTATTTCTACACTTGTGAGTTTTGTGTTTTATAAAATAAGAGGAGGGCGTTCATTGTGAACGCCCTCTTCCCATCAATTATTTCTCTTATAATCACAATGCTCAACCGGAACACGAGCATGCCCTTCTTCATCCGTACACCATGATTGCGACTGAAAAGCAAGGAAAATACCTACCCACTCTTCTTTCTTTTCAAAATGAATGAGCAAACCACCATCTTGCCATATACCATTATCCCCTTGCCATTTCTCTACATTCCCTTGATTCATGTGAATATCGTGTATACCGTTTCCAGGTGTAAAGTGGAAATACGAATCCGGAACCTTTTCTTCTGGTCCCCACCTTTCACCAAACGCATAAATAATCGCCTTTTCTTCTATTGCTCGCTTTATATAACGCTCTATCTTTTCATTTAAATCATTATCAACTCCTGCTTTTTCAGCAGGTAAAGGAATCATTTGCTTTGAATCAAATAAATTACCTCTTACATAATCTAAAGCTACTTTCGGTTCATTATTTTTTATTTCTGTAAAACCGAACGGTAATGTCGGTAAAATATGAATCGCCTCTGATCGAATATCGTCGCTCGCAAAATATAAAACTTCCGATGGATAACTTTGCGATTTCACGTTAATTGCAATGCGATAATCTACTCCTGCTTCACCTTGTAAATGAACTTGATAATGAGGTGTTTTGCCTTTTCCAATCTTAGATTGTATAACTGTACCTTTTAATACACCGTAGTTTTTTAAGGGCATACCTTTCATCTCCTATTCATTTAGTAGAAGCTTTTCATATTTAAAACATTATCCAGTCATAAAGAAAATCCTCCTATGTTAGGAGGATTTTTAATTTCTCAATATATACCAAAAGAAAACTTCCACTACTACAAGTAACACCGCACCAAAAATCATTAACGTCGTCTTCTTTAATAGTTCATTTTCACGATACGGGATATTGCATAAATACGCGCCTAGTGTAATCCGTGATGGACAAGCGATTGTCGCTACTGATGATGCGGTGTTTTGGAGCGTCGTGACGTATTGCCACGGGAGTGCTACGTTTTGGGCTGTTTGCATTTGTAGCTTTATAAACATCGCATTTGATCCTGCGTTACTACCAGTTAAAAAACCGCCAATTCCGCCTATGAATGGAGCAACGAAAACGAAAAAGGTACCAAAGGTTTCACCAGCTGTTTTTGCGAGTAATGAATGCATACCAGATGCGCCCATTAGTTCTGAAATTGCAATGAACATCGTCGTTGTAATAGCGAAAGGAATCCATTGTTTTATCGTTTGCGAGAGTGATTGTTTAATAACATTAGATGGAATGCGGAAGAAAATAATTGTAAATAAACAAGTCATGGCGAGCCAAAATCCTGGCGAATATAGTAGCTCTAGTTTGTAAGAATATGATTTTAAATCGAGAACTGCATATGACCTAAGAAAATCATGTAATGCTGGAACGAGGCGAGAAAGTAAAATACAAACTGTTAAGAATATATAAGGGCTAATAATTTTTATAATGGATACTTCTCTCTCCGTAGCCGCCGCATGTTCTGTTAAAAGGTTTTGCTCATCTTTTCCTTTTAACTTAATGATTAAAAAACCAAATGAAATGGTAACGATAGAACTTAATATCCCTGCTAGTTCAACACTTACGTATGCGTTAGAAAGATAGATTCCGAGAGAAAATAATAGAAAGAATCCTACTCCTTCCTTCCACTTTTCTATAACTGCCTGCCAGCCACCGACAACGTATAAAGAAAGGAAGATAAAGTATGCGAAAATCGGGATGCTTAATAATGCTGTATTTGTACCAAGAGTTGTGAGCGGCATGTTAATAAGCTGAGAACCGATAATCGTACCCGTTGCCATCGCGCCCCATGAACTTGCAAGTAAACCGATAAACGATAGTAGCACAGCTTGAAACGGTTTATAACCGAGCGAAAGAAAAATAGGTGTTGCAACCATAAAACCAATTCCGAATCCACTCACTGATTCAATAAGTGGACAAATACCAAAACACATAAGAAGCATTTGCAATAATCGATCGCGCGTGACTTGTTCTAGAAACCGTGCTACTTGATCAATGTATCCCATTTTGTTCATGAGGTGAAATAAAAAAATACCGAAAAATAAAACGTATCCGACAATGAAACAAATTAACCACCCTTTAATTGTTGCGTGCACAGTTTCACTTATCCCTAATTGAAACGTTGGCGAGAGTAAAACGATTCCGACAGAAACGGCATAAGAGATTAATGAGGCTCTTAATGACGTTTGTTTAAACAAAAACAAACAAATAAAAATCATCATAATCGGGATAAGTGCCAACAATATGGCCATGCTATCATCTCTTTTCGTAAAAAGTGCAATTTTTAACTATTATATAACAGATGTTATGATTTTCAATTATTTTTATAACAGATTTAAAAAAGGAGCCGCTTGGCTCCTTTTTTGAATAACTAATATTTTATCTTTTATCCTGAAAAACCGTCTGCTGTCCAATCATTTTTTCTAGTACAACAAACACAATATAAGCACATATTACTTGCAATACAATATTCCCAAGTTTTATTAATTCAAATGAATGGATCCATTGGAATAATTCACTTAATAATACAATCGAAACGATACTAAATAGTTCTATACTAACCGAAAATATACATACTTCTAAAATAGATTGCTCTTGTATTCGATTTAATTGGGAAAAGATGAATACATATCCTAAAAACAGAGCCATCAACTCTATTTTCGTCATGCTAATGAGCCAAGCGTATAATGGTACAGTTAAAAAAAGATATAATAGTTTACGTCTTAGCATGCCCTCTCACCCTCTAAGTTATAAGTATTTTCTGTATATTTTAACATTTATTACACAAAAGAAACAGAAGAGACTTAAGCCTCTTCTGTTTCTTTTACTGCATGTATTAACTCACAAATTTCTTCTCGCTTTTCATTTTCTAACAGCTCAATGACTTTACTTCCAACGACAACGCCGTCACATATTGTAATCATTTCTTCAATTTGCTCTCGTGTTGAAATACCGAATCCTGCGACTACTGGTAAGTGGACGTGTGCTTTTACTTTTTCTAAGTAACTACGAATCTCATCTTTAAAATTTTGACGTACTCCCGTTACACCCGCTACTGTAACGGCGTAGACGAATCCTTGTGATTCACTCGTAATTTTTTCGATTCGTTCAATAGGGCTCGTTACGGTAACGAGTGGAATTAAAGCGATATTCGCCACGCGAAGGAGCGGTGCAATAATGTCTTGTTCTTCATACGGTAAGTCTGGAACGATAATACCGTCCACCCCTGCTTCAAGACAGCTCTCAATGAAACGTTCCTTTCCGAATGCGAGTACTGGATTTAAATATGTCATAAGTACAAATGGAATTTGAACTTCTTGCCTCACCTCTATTAATGCTTGAAAAATACCTTTCAATGTTACACCGCTATCTAATGCTCTTTTTCCTGCCCTTTGAATAGTTGGACCGTCTGCGACTGGATCTGAAAATGGGATACCAATTTCAACGATGCTTGCTCCTGCTTCATCAAGAAAACGAATTCTTTCTTTTAACTTTTCAAGTCCACCATCTCCGCCCATTACATACGGAATAAATGCTTTCTTGCCATTTTCAAACGCTGCTATAATTTTTTCTACTCCCATTTTTTACACCTCTTCCATATAACGTTTTATACTCTCTACATCTTTATCACCGCGGCCGGATAAACAAATGACAAGTCCTTCGTCTTTCTTCATTTGCGGCGCTAGTTTTAAAGCGTATGCAACAGCATGTGAACTTTCTAATGCCGGGATAATCCCTTCTTTTTTCGTTAATAATTGAAATGCTTCTAACGCTTCTTCATCTGTAATGGAATGATAAGAAACGCGGCCAATATCTTTTAGCAAGCTATGTTCTGGCCCAACACCTGGGTAATCCAGCCCTGCCGAAATAGAGTGTGCTTCTTGAATTTGCCCTTCTTCATTTTGCAGAAGGTACATCATCGATCCGTGTAAAACACCGACACTTCCTTTCGTTAAAGTGGCTGCGTGCTTTTCTGTGTGAACACCTTTTCCAGCTGCTTCAACACCGTAAAGAGCAACTTCTTCATCGTGTACGAACGGATAAAACATTCCCATTGCATTACTACCACCGCCAATACAAGCAACGACTGCTTCTGGTAATTTTCCTTCTAACGCTTCGTATTGCTTTTTCGTTTCTTTCCCAATTACACTTTGGAAATCACGAACAATTTGCGGGAATGGATGTGGCCCGAGAACTGATCCCATAATGTAGTGCGTATCGTGTACATGTGAAACCCAGTAACGAAGCGCCTCGTTTACCGCATCTTTCAACGTGCCGCTACCTGCCGCAACGCTTTCTACTTTTGCTCCGAGTAATTCCATTCGAAACACGTTTAATTTTTGTCGTCTCACATCTTCTTCTCCCATGAAGATGACGCATTCTAAACCGAAAAGTGCACATACAGTAGCTGTTGCAACTCCGTGTTGTCCTGCTCCTGTTTCAGCGACAACTTTCTTCTTACCCATTCTTACCGCAAGAAGTGCTTGACCGATTGTATTGTTAATTTTATGAGCTCCCGTATGGTTCAAATCTTCACGTTTCAAATAAATCTTTGCTCCGCCGCAATACTTCGTCATATTTTCAGCGAAATAAAGCGGTGTTTCTCTTCCAACGTACGTTTGTAAATAATGATCTAATTCCTTTTGAAACGCTTCATCTTGCATCGCTTCTTTATATGCTTCTTCTAGTTCTAATACGGATTGCATTAACGTTTCTGGAACGTATCGTCCTCCGTATATACCGTAATGCCCTTTTTCATCTGGATATGCATAATTCATTTGGAACACTCCTTCGCTTTTTTAATAAATTGTTTTATTTTCTCCAAATCTTTCTTTCCTTCTGTCTCTACTCCGCTGCTCACATCGATCATATATGGCCGAACAGTTCGAATTGCTTCTTCTATATTAAGGATGTTTAATCCGCCAGCTAATATCGTTTTCTCTCGCAATGCTTTTGGCATATGTGCAAGTAACTCCCATGAGAATGTCTTTCCGTTTCCTCCGTGGAACTTTTCTTTCGGGCTATCAAATAACAGATAATCTGTATCGTATTTTTTCGCACATTCAATATCTTTCTCTAAAGCTACTCCTACCGCTTTTATAGACGGAATATTCAATCTTATGATTTGATCATTGTCTTCATCCCCATGTAGTTGCACATGCGTTAACCCGCACTCCTCTGCAATTTTCTGGATCACTTCTACTGATTCATTTACGAAAACACCGACCTTGAAAACGTGGGCTGGAATTTCCCCAATAATTTCTTTCGCTTGCCCTGGAGTAATTTGGCGTTTACTTTCTGCAAAAACAAATCCGATTGCATCTGCGCCATATTCACACGCACTTTTCGCTGTTTCCATATCAGTGATGCCGCAAATCTTCACTTTCATATGCTCACCTTACAGTCTTCAAAAAAGGTACTGATAGAAGATGATGTCATAAGCGCTTCTCCGACTAATACGCCTTTTGCACCAGCTCGTTTGACTCTGATGATATCTTCTTTTGAATGAATACCACTTTCACTAATCCAAAGTAGGTTTTCCTCATTCAGTCGTTTTCCGAGCTTTTCAGTTTGGCTTAAATCTACTTCAAATGTTTTTAAATTACGGTTGTTAATACCGATAACGTGCGGATTTAATCGGATTGCAATTTCTAATTCCTGTTCATCATGAACTTCAACAATCGCTTCTAATCCTTTTTCTAGCACGTAGTTATAAAGCTCGTTTAATTTCTCTTTTGACAATGCTGCAACAATTAATAAAATAAGATCTGCACCAGCTTCATACGCTCTATCAATTTGGATTTTATCGATTATAAAATCTTTACATAAAAGCGGAATGTTACTTTCTGCTCTTGCCGTTTGTAAGTCGTGAAACGACCCTTTAAAAAATTGACCGTCTGTTAAAACCGAAACTGCTCCAGCACCGCATTCTTCATATGTTTTCACTTGTTTTGGCACATCAACGTGTAAATTAATATCGCCTTTTGATGGAGACGCTCGCTTTACCTCTGCTATTACAGTAAACTGCTCTAAAACTTTTACAAGTGAGTGTGTTTTCCTTTTTTCTTTCACTGGTGAATATGTTTCATATAACTCCGCAACTTCTACTTTCTTTTGCTCTACAATTTTGTCTAAAATCGTCCCCATTTTAATTCACCCTTTCTAATTTTTCATGGCTTGCTGCAATTAATAAGTTTAGTTTGGCTAATGCTTTTCCAGAGTCAATGCTATGTGCCGCTAGTGTAATTCCTTCTTCAATCGTTTCTGCTCTTCCATTTGCGAAAAGGGCTAGACCTGCATTTAATAAAACAGTATCGCGATAGACACTTTTTTCTCCGCTTAATACTCCGAGCGTAATCTTTGCATTTTCTTTCGAATTCCCGCCTCTAATTTCTTCATTTTTCACTCTTGAAAAACCATACTTTTCTGGATCAATACTCATTTCTACTATTTCATTATCTTTTAAAACGACGACATGATTTTCTCCCTGTAATGATGCTTCATCTAAAAAGCCACTTCCGTTTACGACGAGCGCTTGTTTTCTGCCAAGTTTCTGCAACACTTCCGCTACTGGCAATAACATATCTCGCTTATAAATACCGACAAATTGTGTTTCTAAGTTAACAGGATTCGTTAAAGGGCCAATTAAGTTAAAGATCGTCGGAACGTTTAATTCTTTTCTTATTTTCATAATACGTCTTAATGCTGGATGCATCGCTGGTGCGAATAAGAAGGCAATACCTACATTCTCTAATAAATAGTCAATCTCACCCGGCGTACAGCTTATGTTTACACCAAGTTCTTCTAATAAATCAGCACTTCCTGTTTTACTAGAAACAGCGCGGTTTCCATGTTTCGCAACCTTTACACCAGCTCCGGCAAGTACAAATGCCGATGTTGTACTAATATTGAATGTTTGTGCACCGTCACCACCCGTTCCGCAATTGTCCATCGCGCCTTTTATATGATTTGAAAACGGTAATGCCTTTTCTCGAAGAGCACGCACAAGACCGTATATTTCTTCTGCTGTTTCGCCTTTCGCTTTCAGCAATACTAAGAAAGCTGCAACTTCACTTTCCAATATGTTGTCACTTAATAAAAGAAGTCCCGCTTCATACATTTCTTCTTCTGTTAAATGTTGTCCCTCGACTAATTTTCGAAGATAACTGTTCATACTCTCTCCTCCTCTTTCACTTGTGCTAAAAAGGCACGTATTAACTTTCCGCCTTCTTCTGTTGCAATTGATTCTGGGTGAAACTGTAATCCGAAGAGCGGATAATAGTTGTGACGAACTGCCATGATTTCTCCGTCATCCATCGCCGTCGCGAGTATGTCAAAGCATTGTGGTAAACTATTTTGCGCTGCGACGAGTGAATGGTAACGCATTGCCGTTAGCGGCTGCGTTACGTACGAAAAGATTGACGTTCCGTTATGTTTCACACGCGATGTTTTTCCGTGTTTAATGCGCTCTGCTCTAACAATTTCTCCTCCAAATGCGGATATGATTGCTTGATGGCCAAGGCAAATTCCTAAGATGGGAACGTTCTTATAAAAGTGACGAATAACATCGATACAAATTCCAGCATCTTCTGGTTTCCCAGGTCCTGGTGATAGCACAATTCCTTTCGGCTTCATCTCCTCTAATTGTTCAATTGTTATTTGATCATTTCTTACGACAACAATTTCTGCCTCGTACTCGCCTAACAGTTGATACAAGTTATATGTGAATGAATCATAATTATCGATAAGTACAATCATTTCATAACCTCCAAAAGCGCTCTCGCTTTATTTAATGTTTCTTCATATTCAGCAACCGGGTCTGAATCGTAGACGATACCCGCTCCTGCCTGAACGTACGCTTTCTCATCTTTCACAACCATCGTTCGAATTGCTAGCGCCATATCAAGATTTCCTGAGAATGAAATATATCCAACTGCTCCGGCGTATACATTTCTTTTTTCATGCTCTAACGTATTAATAATTTCCATCGCTCTAATTTTCGGAGCACCTGATACTGTACCAGCTGGTAAACAATACGCTAATGCATCAAATCCACTCGTTTGTTTTCGCAATGTTCCGTAAACTTCAGATACAATGTGCATAACGTGAGAGTATTTTTCTACTTTCATATATTTATCTATCGTCACAGAGCCAATTTCACTTACTCTGCCAATATCATTTCGTCCTAGGTCCACAAGCATCATATGCTCTGCTCGCTCTTTCTCATTTCCTAACAGTTCTTTTTCGATTTCCTCATCTTCCTGCTTCGTTTTCCCTCTCGGCCTCGTACCAGCAATTGGATTTGTCATCACTTTATCCTCTCTTACTGATAACAAACTTTCCGGCGAAGAGCCAAGTACAACATAATCTTGAAAATCGATATAGAACATATATGGCGATGGATTTGCAATTCGAAGTTTCCGGTATAATGCAAATGGATCTCCAATACATTCACTTTGCAAACGCTGGGATAATACAACTTGAAAAACATCTCCGGCCCGAATGTATTCTTTCGCTGTTTCTACCATTTCACAAAATTCTTTTTCAGTTATTGAAGAAGTGAATGATAATATTGATTGTATTTCATTTACTTCCGCTTTTTCTCCCTTTAGCACTTCCTCTTTGTATACTTGCAATCTTTCGTATACTTCTTCATAAGAAGCTGAATCGTCTTCCCTGCATACATATACAAATGACAACTTTTGGCGTAAATGATCATAAACGGTAAACTCACGATATAGTAAAAGGTGTACTTCTGGAATATTTAATGGATCGTGTAAATCTGCTCCAATGTTTTCATACTGCCGAATGACTTCATAGCCAATATATCCAACTGCTCCCCCGCAAAACGGAAATGGACTGTCTACTTGTGCTGACGCGATTACTTCCTCTAACACTTGTAGTACGTTACCTTGCAACTTTTCTGTTTGGCCGTAAATCGTTCGTTCCACTTCCGTACCAACGCTTTTCACTTCACCATACGGATTACATCCTAAGTAAGAATAGCGCCCTTTATCTTGATGAAGCTGCGAACTTTCTAATAAAAACTTTTTCTTTCCCTTCATACGTCTATATAAAGAAATTGGCGTAATGCTATCTCCTTCTTCTTCAGCGATTACTAAAAATGTGTTTCTTTGTTCTTTTTGCTTCATAAATTCCTCTTTTGTCATCATGCCTTTCACCTCACTCTGAAAAATAAAAAAGTCCCCTACATATCGAAATATGTAGAGGACGATAAATTTACCGTGGTACCACCTCAGGTTGGACGCAAAAGCATCCCGCTTTATTCAGGTACAAAATATATACCTTATCCTTTTAACGGCGGAACCCGGGTTGCCTACTGAATAGAAATTGTTCAGCATACCTCTCGTAAGCCCATTCGGTATATGGCACCGTACCGGGCTCCCACCTGCTCCCGGCTCTCTGTAACGTCTCCAAATATACGTACTCTTCTTACTTAAACGATTTAGCTTATTTAATTTTTTATACACAAAAAGGGAGTACTCATCCTATAGAAAGGACGGGTACTCCCGTGGTGCCACCTTAATTCGTTACGAATGTAACGCACTTTGCCGTATCAAAAATAATACGTGTCTCTTATATCGATGAGATCATGTCGCCAAAGCCTACTTCTTTCGTTTCGGTTTGGAAGCTCCGAAGCCCATTCCACATCAATTCCATACTGATTCGCACCAACCATCAGCTCTCTGACATGTTCATCATGTGTACTCTTCTTCATCAACGCTTGCATTTTTTTAAGTTGCACTCATTATATTCCTCACGTTTCTAATAAGTCAATACTTTTTCCAAAAAAAATATTTTTTCTTCATCCGATATTATATTGACAAAACAACCTGTTTTTATGTAAATATAATAAATACTCTATTAAAATTAAGGTTTTTTGTCAGAAAATTATATATTACAAAAGAAAAACACTGTCGAAAAACGCTTACATTTCAGAAAATTCGTATTTTCGAATGGATTTTTCAGAATAATCATGATAGATTATAAATATGCATAACGCATCAAAAGACATGACAAAAGGAAGGGGAACTACATGAGTACGCAGATGTTAACTTTAACTTCTATCTCTATTTACATGCTCGGGATGTTAGTAATCGGCTATTTCGCCTACAAACGAACGTCCAACTTAACAGATTATATGCTTGGCGGGCGTACACTAGGCCCCGCAGTAACAGCATTAAGTGCTGGAGCATCCGATATGAGTGGTTGGCTTTTAATGGGATTACCCGGTGCAATGTTTAGCGTTGGATTAAGTAGTAGTTGGATTGCGCTCGGCCTAACACTAGGCGCATACGCAAACTGGCTTTATGTCGCTCCTCGCTTACGTACCTACTCTGAAATGGCAAACAACTCTATTACTATCCCAGAATTTTTGGAACACCGTTTCCACGACAAATCTCATATGCTACGCTTAGTATCCGGACTTGTTATTATGATTTTCTTTACTTTTTATGTAGCTTCAGGACTAGTTTCAGGTGCTGTATTATTTGAAAATTCATTTGGTATGAACTATCATGTTGGATTATTCATTGTCGCAGCAGTTGTCGTGGCTTACACATTATTTGGTGGTTTCTTAGCGGTAAGTTGGACAGACTTCGTGCAAGGAATCATTATGGTAATTGCTCTTATTCTTGTTCCTATCGTAACAATTATGAATTCGAACGGACTTGGACCTGCGTTTGACACAATTCGATCTGTAGATCCAACACGTTTAGATATTTTTAAAGGTGCCTCTACTTTAGGAATGATTTCTTTATTCGCATGGGGCCTTGGTTATGTTGGACAACCTCATATTATCGTACGCTTTATGGCAATTTCGTCTGTAAAAGAAATTAAAAGCGCACGAAGAATTGGTATGAGCTGGATGATTTTCTCTGTTGTCGGAGCTATGTTTACTGGTCTTATCGGTATTGCTTACTATTCACAACAAGGGTTGACATTATCTAATCCAGAGACAATTTTCCTTGAACTTGGAAAAATTTTATTCCATCCACTTATTACTGGATTTTTATTAGCAGCGATTTTAGCAGCGATTATGAGTACAATCTCATCTCAGCTTCTTGTTACTTCTAGTGCTATAACAGAAGATTTATATCGTACATTCTTTAAACGTTCTGCTTCTGATAAAGAGCTTGTATTTGTCGGTCGTATGGCTGTACTTGTTATCGCCTTAGTCGGGTGCGCATTAGCGTTTAAACAAAATGATACGATTTTAGCTCTTGTTGGATATGCTTGGGCTGGATTTGGTTCTTCATTTGGACCCGCTATTTTATTAAGCTTATATTGGAAACGTATGACGAAATGGGGCGCACTTGCTGGCATGATTTCAGGTGCAGCCACAGTAATTATTTGGACACAGTTTAAATTCTTAAAAGATTTCTTATATGAAATGATTCCTGGTTTCGCTATTAGTTTACTAGTAATCGTAATTGTTAGTTTACTAACACAGCCTTCAAAAGAAGTTGAAGAGAAATTTGAGGATTTTGAAAAACAACACCGTAATAATCTATAAAAAGAAAGCTCTGCTGTTATCGCAACAGCAGAGCTTTCTTTTTACAGTTCGACAATCTTCTTCTCAAATTTAACAAATTCTTTATGTTTCGTTAAATTTAATATAACACTGCTCCTTTATAGTATTAGTATCAGCACTTATACAGAAAGGGGACTCCAACATGTTAGCAGCTTTCCAGCAACAACACATAAGAAAATTTTCACCTATTACAAATACTTCTGCTTCTCGTTTAAACATTCAACCTAATCCATCCAAAATTTCAATTGCTCCTTCTGTTATATCTGTAATTGGTATTCATATACAGAAAAATAAGCTTAAAATAAAAACCGGACAAAGTGCCGATTTATCAGCTTCCGTTTTGCCAATGCAGGCAAAGAATCAAGAGCTTATTTGGACAAATATGAACTCCGACGTCATCACCATCTATCCGAAAGGTGAGACAGTAACGATTACTGGAAAAAGTGCAGGAAGAGCAGTCGTAATTGTCACAACTGCTGAAGGAAAATTCCGCGACTTATGTGTCGTTCACGTGCAACCTTATATGATAAATCCAAAGTGACATAAAGAGAGTAGATATGAATCCACTCTCTTACTTTATTTCAATCCCAGGATTTTTTCTTTTTAACAACAAAATAAATTCTTCTTTATTTCTTGGAGAAATAAGTTCTGTTTCATATGATCCGTAAACAATTTCTAATCGATCGAATGATAGTGCATGAGCTGCGATTGGATTTTTTGTATTGGAAATTCGTTTTATGTCTCGTATAAATATACGTTTTTTAACGGGACCTGATGTAATTATAATTATTTCTTCCTTAACGATATATTTTGTTAAAAACCAACTCCAACTAAACAGTATAGCTAATGGAATTGTAAAAAATAAGAGAAAATATTCTCTCCCTGCAAATATTGGAGCGAAACAGGCGCCTAAAACAATGAAAAAGATTGGATATAACCATACATCTTTTTTTGATGGAAATTCCATTACGCTCTCTCCTCTCTTGATTTAAGTCAATGACTTCTCCTCCTTCCCTTATTAAAATAAAAGTAATATTGAAATAGGAGGACGACATATGAATGAACGAAAGTTTGCCTTATTTACTGGTGCTTCTCTTCTTATTATGGCATTTACTGCATTTTTTTCTTACGGTTTTGTTCACGGAAATCTCGTTGTACAAGGAGATGCGAGCACGACACTCCATAATATTCAAACTTCAAGTTCACTTTTCAAAGCAGAAATTTTCGGATGGATTATCATTTTCATTATGGATATTATCGCCTCGTGGGCTCTTTATTTCTTTCTAAAACCTATCCATACTAGCCTCTCATTACTAGCTGCCTGTCTTCGTCTTATGTATACAGCTATACTTGGGATTGCTATATTCAATTTAATATTTGTATTACTTCTTTCAAAAAACACAGTTGCTAATTCAGAAGCATATACAATGTTATTTCTAGAAGCTTTTGAATATATTTGGTCTGTAGGATTAATCATTTTCGGCTTACATCTTCTCACCTTAGGGTACGTAACCTTTCAATCTAAAAACATACCGAAGGCTATTAGTATATTACTGCTCATTGCTGCAATCGGCTATATCATCATTAACGTAATGCATACGATGTTTTCACAATATGATGCGATTATTTCCATTCTTAACGTTGTCTTTCAACTACCGATGATCGCAGGTGAACTAGGATTTAGTATATGGCTATTGCTTAGAGGTGGAAAAAACTCTACTGTTTGAGTCGTTTCTTAATTCTGCTTAATGATTCTGGCGTAATACCTAGATAACTTGCCAATTGATATTGAGGAACACGATCGATTAAATGAGGTCGTTTTTGTAATAATGATTTGTAGCGCTCTTCTGGTGTCGATGTAATAAATAATGTAAGTTCTTCTTGTACTTCACCAAAATTGTATTCAATCATTTGGCGCGTCATTTCTTCTAACTGTGAATATTTCTTATACATGTCCTTTGCACTATACAGATCGCCAACTACAACTAGACAATCTTCTAGGCACGTTAACGTATGTGGGGATAATTTATCTTGTTTATGATGGTTGAAATTCGCGATTGCTTGTTCTTCTGTATAAAAATTTGATGTAACTTCTTTTCCAGATTCATCTATACAATGCTGCCTCACGCATCCTTTTAATACAAAATAACATTTAGATGGAACATCTCCTTGTCTTAAGAGCACTGTTCCTTTTTTATACTCTTCAATTTGTAATTCTTCTACGATCATGCGCTGCTGTTCTTCACTTAATGTTGTAAGATTTGTCATGTATTTCATTAAAATCTCTTTCATTTAGTCTCTCCTTCCCCCTCTATATTTGTATGCGAAACGTATGATGTAACTCCACTATATATTATCTTTTTTCATGCTACATGGCGGGAATTCCCCCTATTAATCTGTTTTATTTTCTGCATGGAACAAAAAAAAGAGAAGTTACCAATAACTTCTCTTTTCGTATATTAGAATAAACTCGTTATAATTCCTGTGTATAAGCCGGTTCGTTCACCACATTTTTTGCTGTTCGCTTTTGTTGCTGTAGTAAGAAAACAGATACACCAAACAATACGAGCATGCTACCGATAATTTGCATTGCATTTAATTTTTCTCCAAGTAAGAAGAACGCTAGTATAGATGCCCCAACTGGTTCTCCTAAAATACTCATTGAAATCGTTGTTGCATTTACGTAATTTAATAACCAATTATTAATGACGTGTGACACTGTCGGTACAATCGCAAGTAAAAGAAAAATACTCCAATCCCACTTCGTATAGCCTGTAAATGGCACTTGAAGTATAACGTTATAAATCGCTATAAATATACCAGCGAAGGCAAATACAGTGAAACTATAAATCCAATGAGATACTTTCTTTACTGTCGTTTGTCCGATAAATAAATAACCGACAACTGCTATTACACTTAAAAAGGATAATATATCCCCATAAATTGCTTGCTCACTTAGCCCTAAATCTCCCCAGCCAATACACATTACGCCTAGTATCGCAATTCCCATCGTCGCAATTGCTGAATAGGTTGTTCTTTCTTTAAATAAGAAAAAACCTCCCACTAAAGATACGATCGGTTGAAGTGCTAAAATAATCGTCGAACTAGCAACTGTCGTATGCTTTAAGGATTCAAACCATAGAAGAAAATGAAGAGCTAAAAAGAAACCAGATCCAATTAAAAATCCCCAATCTTTTATTTGAATCCAACTAAACTCTTCCCGTTTTTTCCAAACGATCGGCAGCATAATAAGTACGATAATCCATAATCGATACATACTTAAAATGGAAGATGGTGCTGAGGACATCTTTGCAAAAACAGCTGCGAATGAAATTGCTATAATGGAAATTGCTAGTGGTAGTGCGATTGATCTTTCTTGTTTCAAATCCTGTCTCCCCTCTCACCTGTAAAAAATCCCACTTCATTATATCCGTTTTCTTTCACAACTTAAATACTAATTTTTTAGATTCTTCGTACCATTATGGTAAAATAGAAATTAAGGCACCTATTAGTGATTATTTCTTTCCTTTTCACTACAAGCGTCGCTCTTACAATCATTACAGTAAATTTTTATTTAGGGGGATATACATGAATCAAACAATAGGGAGAATTGAAGAAATTTCATTTTTTAGTACATCACTTCAAGAGGAGCTTACACTTCTTGTTTATTTACCAGTAAATTACACACCACTCCATAAGCATACCGTTGTTATTGCACAAGATGGTAGAGATTATTTTCAGCTTGGTAAAGCGCACCGTGTAATTGAGCGTCTTCGTGAAACTGAAGAAATCGACCGCACAATTATTGTCGGTATTCCATATAAAAATGTACACGATCGTAAGGAAAAATATTTCCCAAATGATGTAAAGAATGCTGCTTACATTCGTTTCCTTGCTCATGAGCTTGCTCCATATATTGATGCAAATTATCCAACATATCAAATGGGTAAAGGACGCGTTTTAATTGGAGATTCTCTCGGCGGTACAGTTTCCCTCATGACCGCACTTATGTATCCGCATACATTTGGTAAGGTCGTTATGCAATCACCATTTGTTGATGAAACAGTCATGAACTTAGCAAAAGATTTCAAAAATCCGGGGGCGCTAGATCTTTATCACGTAATTGGGACCGAAGAAACAGCTGTCAAGCGTACAGACGGACAAGTATCTGATTTCGTAGAACCAAATCGCGAGTTAAATAAACTACTTACAGATAGAAATTTCATCACGCATTATGAAGAGTTTGAAGGGAATCACACATGGAAATATTGGCAAGCAGATTTACCAAAAGCATTTTCTCATATTCTATCAATGAAATAATAGAGAGCGGTATTCAGAATAATTTGATATAATAGATAAAGAGATTTATTCTCAAAATCTAACTAGACTTGCAAAGGGAGGAATTGGAACATGAAATTAGGAATTGTAATTTTCCCATCAAAAATGATTCAAGATAAAGCGAACGGATTACGTAAACGTTATGATCCGCATTACGCATTAGTTCCGCCACATATTACATTGAAAACACCCTTTGAGACGCAAGATGAACAATTAGAATCGATTGTGAATGAGTTACATACAATCGC
This sequence comes from Bacillus sp. 05T21, assembly GCF_056396785.1. Taxonomy (NCBI): domain Bacteria; kingdom Bacillati; phylum Bacillota; class Bacilli; order Caryophanales; family Bacillaceae; genus Bacillus; species Bacillus sp. 05T21. The sequence goes on from NZ_JBFTMD010000002.1 coordinate 415,723, forward strand.
AAATAAAACGAGCCCTTTCACCCTTCATGTTGGGAAAGTCGGTTCATTCGCACCTGTTAATAATGTTCTTTATTTTAAAGTAGAAAAAACACCTGAACTTACTTTCTTAAATGAAGAAATGCATAATGGTTTCTTTACACAAGAGCGCGAGTACTCTTTCGTACCTCATTTAACAATCGGTCAAGACTTATCAGACGCAGAGCACGCTGATGTATTAGGTCGATTACGTATGAAAGATTTCTATTATGAGCAACCAATCGATCGTTTCCACCTTCTATACCAATTAGAAAATGGAACGTGGACTGTACATGAAACATTCCACCTTGGAAAGGAGAACAACTAATTTGCACGCACAAATCGTACAAACGGACGAACAACTAAGAGATGCATTCTCTGTACGTAAGCAAGTATTTGTGAATGAGCAACGTGTTTCTGCAGAAGAAGAGTATGATGAGTTTGAAGAGATTTCAACACACGTTGTTATATATGATAATGATGTTCCAGTTGGTGCTGGTCGCTTCCGCATCGTTGATGGAATAGGAAAAATGGAGCGCATTTGCGTACTAGCTTCACATCGTAAAAAAGGCATTGGTAAAATCATTATGGATGCACTTGAAGCGTATGCGAAGGAAGAGTCTCTACCGAAATTGAAACTCCATGCTCAAACACATGCTGAATTTTTCTATAAAAAGCTAGGATACGTGACGGCTTCTGATGTGTTTATGGAAGCAAATATCCCGCACGTCGTAATGATAAAAGAATTATAATTTTGTAGCAGGAGGTAGCCCCTCCTGTTTTTTACATTGCTATTTTCTTTTTCTTCCGCTAAAGTTAAATGTTGATGCTATAGTTTTGAAGGTGAATATATGACACAAGAAAAATTTTCACAAAAATCGTTAACACACGCTGGTATTCCGCAAGCGACGTATCATATTCCGAAAACATCTACCCATTTAATTATGGAAGAAGATGCAGATGCGGCGTATTTCCGCGCTTTAGAACAGCAAGGTGTTTATTTAAATGAAAAACAGTTAGAAGCAGTGCAAACGACAGAAGGACCTGTCCTTACACTAGCTGGTGCTGGAAGTGGTAAAACATCTGTTTTAACAACTCGCGTTGGTTATTTAGTTAATGTAAAACATGTCCATCCGCGAAATATTTTGCTGCTGACGTTTACACAAAAAGCAGCTGAAGAAATTCGAAGCCGTGTAGCGAATTTACCTGGTATGAATCATGCCGCAAGTAGCTATGTCGTTGCTGGTACATTCCACTCTGTCTTTTTAAAATTGCTTCGTAGTCAAGGATATAATCAGCAAATTTTAGCAAATGAAAAACATAAACAAATTATGATAAAGAAAATTTTGAAAGAATTGCGCTTAAAAGACGATTATGATGCCGAAACGATACTCGCTATGATTTCACTTGAGAAAAACAAATTGAATCGTCCGAAAGATGTAAAAGCGAAAACACCGGTTGAACAAGAGTTCAAAGAAGTATACGAACGTTTCGAAGAGGTAAAACAACGACACAATTATATCGATTTTGACGACATCTTATTAGAAATGTATTATATGTTAGAAAATAACGCTCCCCTGCTTACTCAATTACAAGAGCGTTTTCATTACATTGAAGTAGATGAGTTTCAAGATACGTCGTATGCACAATATGAAATCGTAAAATTGTTAGCCACGCCGAGAAATAATTTATTTATCGCAGGTGATGACGATCAAGCGATTTACGGCTGGCGAGGGGCAAGTCACCAAATTATTTTATCTTTTCCAAAGGAATTTGATAATACAACGATTATCGCACTTAATACGAATTATCGATCTAATCCATTTATCGTCGGACTTGGAAATGAAGTTATTAAGCTAAATCAAGAACGTTTTGATAAAGAGCTATATTCTGTTCGTGAAGAAGGTGTACAACCATTTTACGCACGACCAGCTACAACTCTTGATGAAGCAAATCAAATTTTGCAACTCATTCAGGAAAAAGTAGATAGTGGTGAACGAAATTATAAAGATTTTTGTTTATTATATCGTACACATTCTGTAAGCCGTTCTTTACTTGATCAGCTTACAATTCATAAGATTCCATTTATTAAACATGGAGCGAGCCAATCGTTCTACGAACATTCTTTAATTAGGCCCGTATTAGATCACTTACGACTCGTGCTTGAACCGTTCCGCCTCGAATCACTTTCAAATATATTACCAACAATGTATATTGGCCGTGATGAGTGCATTTCATTTATTGAACGTGAACAATGGAAATATGGTGAGGGCCGTTTCCCTTCTCTTCTTCATTTTCTATTACTAAACCCAAGCTTGAAACCTTTTCAAGTTAAAAAAGTAAATGAGCGAATCGATTTTATTAAGTTTATAAAAGAACTTGAACCGAAAAAAGCATTGAAAGAAATTATTCATGGTAAAGGAAAGTATTTAGAGTACTTACAAAGTAATGATCGTTCTTCCTTTACGATGCATAAGGACATACAAGAAGAAATGTTAGAAGAATTAATGGAATCAGCAACTCGCTTTACGGATATTCCAGCTTACTTACAATTTATTAACGAGGCCATTCAAGGTCAAAAAGAAATGGAAGCATTAAAAACAATGCCTCAAAAAGATGCTGTATCGCTTATGTCAATTCATAACGCGAAAGGCCTTGAGTTTCCATGCGTCTTTTTACTCGGAGCAAGCGATGGTATATTGCCGCATACTTCTTCTTTAAAAGATGCAAATGACCGTGTGACGGAGACTTCTGAAGCATTAGAAGAAGAACGACGATTACTCTATGTCGCCATTACACGCGCAAAAGAAGAACTTTACATTTCCTCCCCGCAATTTTTCAGAGGAAAGAAACTAGATATATCTCGTTTTCTATATACTACGCAAAAAGATTTACCTGAAAAGACATCCATTAAATAATGGGTGTCTTTTTTCCATATCACGATATGTACATCCCCTCTATATAAATTCCCTGTTTCTATCCTGAGAATTAACGTAATATCAACCATATCCCGTTCATATTGTAATAGTGTATGTCAGAACTCACGATAAGGAGTGAACATAATGAGCTGCAATTGTAATGAAGATCATCATCACCATGATTGTGATTTCAACTGTGTATCAAATGTCGTTCGTTTTATACATGAACTACAAGAATGTGCAACCACAACCTGCGGATCTGGTTGCGAAGTTCCATTTTTAGGAGCACATAACACTGCATCAGTAGCGAATACACGTCCTTTTATTTTATACACAAAAGCTGGAACACCTTTTGAAGCATTTGCACCATCTTCAAGCCTTACTAGCTGCCAATCTCCAATTTTCCGTGTAGAGAGTATAGATGATGATGACTGTGCTGTATTGCGTGTATTAACTGTAGTTTTAGGTGATGGTACCTCTGTACCACCTGGTGACGATCCAATCTGTACATTTTTAGCTGTACCAAATGCAAGATTAGTATCAACCTCCTCTTGTATTACTGTTGATTTAAGTTGCTTCTGCGCTATTCAATGCTTACGCGATGTTTCTATATAAAACTGAATACTAATTTAAGCATGGATTGGGTGGCAGATGATTCTGCCACCCAATCCATGCTTAAAAGGTATTATTATGTATTTTTTATAAAATTGGGAACTTGTCTAGAACATAGAACCTGTCCTTTTCATTAACTAAAAGTAGAAACAGATAAAGGAGTGAAAAACATGTTCTCTTCTGATTGCGAATTTAATAACATTGATTGTGAGGCGAAACCAGCTAGTACACTACCTGCCTTCGGTTTTGCTTTCAACGCTTCTGCACCTCAGTTCGCTTCACTATTCACACCATTACTATTACCTAGCGTAAGTCCAAACCCAAATATTACTGTTCCTGTAATAAATAATACAGTAAGTGTCGGAGACGGTATTCGAATTCAAGTAGCTGGTATTTATCAAATCAGTTATACATTAACGATCAGTCTTGATAACGTTCCTACTGCACCAGAAGCTGGTCGTTTCTTCTTATCATTAGGTACACCAGCTAACATTATTCCTGGATCAGGTACAGCGGTTCGCTCTAACGTTATTGGTACTGGTGAAGTAGACGTATCCAGTGGTGTTATTCTTATTAACTTAAACCCTGGTGACTTAATTCAAATTGTACCAGTTGAACTGCTTGGAACTGTAGACATTCGTGCTGCAGCATTAACAGTTGCACAAATTAGCTAGTAAAAAGCGGTATTTCTTAATTGAAATACCGCTTTTTATTTTTACAATAAAAAACACTCACAGTAACATGAGTGTTTCATTCTTCATATTGTTTTATTTTATTTTTCTTTTTCCCACAGTTGCACCCCTTTTTTTTCACAAACCCTTGTTGCTGTAACTGTTCTTGATATGCCTGTTGGTGTGCTTGTTGCTGTTGCTGTATGTTATACCACTGCTGTAGATCATATGAATTTTGCCTTGGATTATTGCTCACAGCAAACATCTCCTCTACTGTCAATTCTGTCTATTTACTATATGAACAACTCCTTATTTCCGTTCCCGCATCCTCTTAAACTCCGCTTTTTCTAACATCATGAAGATTTATCACGATTGGTGCGGGCTAATAACAAGCGGGCAATGCCCCCACTGATTAAAGTTTCACTTTATTATTCTCCCATAAAATATCCTGTAATTGTTTCAATGATCGCTGCTGCACCTGCAATGGCTAATAATGCTAGTACAGGCTCTGCAACAATAGGAATCCATTTATATAAAACTAATAAAAAAGCACTAACCCACACACCTGTACACCAATAGCAGCTTAATAATTCTCCAATCCACTTTCTTAATCCTTTCCCTTTCACCTTTGTAAAAGTCGATACACTTCCATCAGGCTCTGTAATCTCTAACTCATCAATAAACGGTCTTCGCAAAAAAGCTGTAATTTTATCATAAACAATAAGACGAGTTAACCTAAATGCAGCTAGCGCAAAAATAAAAAATAAAAGCCAGCTTGTAAATAACATAATTCCACCTTCCCTATCCTCTTTAGCCTATTTAAAAAAAAAGGTCTTAAGATTGTGACCAAATCTCCCCCACTCCAATATCTTATTAATGTAAATACAAACAAGAAGATAAGGAGTGACATTAATGAGTTGTAACGAAAATAAACACCATAGCTCTTCTCACTGCGTAGTTGACGTCGTAAAATTCATCAATGAATTACAAGATTGCTCTAGTTCAACATGTGGTTCTGGTTGTGAAATTCCATTTTTAGGAGCACACAATACTGCAGCAGTAGCAAATACACGCCCTTTTATTTTATACACAAAAGCTGGAACGCCATTTGAAGCATTTGCACCATCTTCAAGCCTTACTAGCTGCCAATCTCCAATTTTCCGTGTAGAAAGCGTAGATGACGATAGCTGTGCTGTCCTACGTGTGTTAACTGTAGTATTAGGTGATGGTTCTCCTGTACCACCTGGCGACGATCCAATTTGTACGTTTTTAGCTGTACCAAATGCAAGATTAATCTCGACATCTACTTGCATTACTGTTGATTTAAGCTGCTTCTGTGCTATTCAGTGCTTACGCGACGTTTCTATAGTTAAGTAAACTAAAAAACTATTGGGGTGGTAGAAGCTTTCTACCACCTTTACATATTTAAAAACCGGCCATATCAATCGTTTTGATGTCTTCTATAGATAACCGAACATCTCTCATACTATTTGGTGGCATAATGGATACAATGCCATTACGATAAGATATAATCGATCCTATATATGAGACGGTAGTCGTTCTTATCCTACATCTTACTTTCGGAATGTAATGAGGACGATTTAATAAAAAATGAATTTTTTCTTCATTATTCATATCCTTAAAGGATTTATTGTAAGGGACCGTTCTCACTTGCTCTTCCTCTACTTTTTCTTCCACCTCCACTTGAGGCTCCTCTCGTGGTTCTTGTTTCTCTTGTTCTACCACTTCTTCCACAGCACTACTTACAATACTTTCATTTCTATTACTTTGCTCTTTTTGATCCTCATCTTCAAAATTCGTTAAAATAATTCTTTTTATTTTCGGTGCAGCGAGTTCTAAATTTACTTGTGCAATATATAACAACGGTTTTCCAACTGTTGAACTTTTATTTTTATTCTTCACACTCGTCCCTCCCACTTCCATACGTAGCTGGATAAATCGTGTACTATTATAGTTATATTCATAACGTGGCTAGAACTTTCGTTAAAAATCGTTCTTTCTGGGAACAATTAAAAAGGACAGTCTCAACGTTTAGAGACTGTCCTTTTTAAACTTTAATTCCTATTATATTTATCCTAAAATATGATATCCTGAATCAACATGAATGTTTTCACCTGTTACTCCGCGTGCTAAATCACTGAATAAGAATACTGCTGTATCTCCAACTTCTTCTGGAGTCGTCGCACGACGAAGTGGTGCGCGCTCCTCAATTTCTTTTAAGATTGAGTTAAAGTCGCCTACACCTTTCGCAGATAACGTACGAATTGGTCCTGCAGAAATAGCATTAACGCGAATGCCATGTTGTCCTAAATCGTTCGCTAAATATTTCACGCTAGCTTCTAATGAAGCTTTCGCAACACCCATAACGTTATAGTTTTTCACAACGCGCTCGCCGCCAAGGTATGTTAAAGTTAAAATATTTCCGCCTTCTGTCATCACTTTCTTCGCTTCTCTTGCTACAGCTGTTAAAGAGAATGCACTAATATTTTGTGCAAGTAAAAATCCATCGCGAGAAGTATCTACAAATTCGCCTTTTAAATCATCACGATTTGCAAAAGCAATACAGTGTGCAACACCGTGAATTGTACCAACTTCTTGCTTAATAGTTTCAAAGCAAGCTGTAAGTTCCTCATCATTCGTTACATCACAAGGTAATACAAGTGATTCTTGTCCTTCTAATGTTTCCGCTAGTTCACGAACGTTTCTTTCTAAACGCTCTCCTGCATATGTGAATATTAATTTTGCACCTGCATTATGCAAAGAGCGAGCAATTCCCCATGCAATACTTCTTTGGTTCGCAACGCCCATAACAACAAATGTTTTCCCTTGTAATAGTTCCATGATATATCCTCCCAGAAATACTTATACTTGTTATTAGTACCTGATACTATAATTATAGTACCATAAAACCTCTTAAAGGCAAACAAAAAAGTCACTAACATAAATTTTTGTTAATGACTTTTTGTTTCTATAAAAAACCTTTCTAATCCTTCTTCCCAAGTAGGCATTTGTAAAAAACCATTTAATCGTAGCATGTTATGTTGAAAGATAGAATATTTTGGTCTCGCAGCCGCCGATCCGAATTCTTCAGTTGAAACAGGTAATACATTCACTTTCATATTTGCATACGAAAATATTTTTTGGGCAAATTCAAACCAAGAACATGATCCTCTATTGGATACGTGATACGTACCGTATAAAGAAGTGTGAATGAGCTTATTAATCATCATATTTAAATCTGCCACGTACGTAGGAGAGCCAATTTGATCCGCTACAACAGATATGTTTTCTCTCTCTTTTCCTAATCGTAGCATCGTTTTCACAAAATTATTTCCATACTTACCATACAACCACGATGTACGAACTATAAAATATTTATTATGTAACTCTTTTACGAACTGCTCTCCTGCAAATTTAGAAGCTCCATATATATTTATCGGTGCTGGATTATGAAATTCATGATAGCCATCCGGTTTGTCACCTGGAAATACATAATCGGTACTGACATACACTAACTTAGCCCCTACTAATTGTGAAGCAACCGCTATATTTCGAGCTCCAATCGCATTTATTAAGTAAGCAAGATCCTGTTCTTTCTCAGCACCATCTACCTTCGTATACGCTGCACAATGAACAATTGTATGTGGCTTTATTTCTTGTACCACTTGCTTAATTCGGGATATATTTGTTACATCTAATAACTTTTTATCAAATGGATATATGTCATATTCCTCAGAATTCAACTCTTCTTGTAGTTGCTTCCCTAGCTGACCGTTCGCTCCCGTTATGATAATCCGTTCTTTCATCTACATGCCCCTTACTTTTCTTTTAATGGTTTCCACCAGTCCACATTGTTTTTATACCATTCCACCGTTTCTTTTAATCCTTGTTCGAACGTATACTTCGGTTCCCATTCAAACTCATTCTTCATTTTTTGTGCATCAATCGCATAACGACGGTCGTGACCTAAACGGTCTGTTACAAATTCAATATCTGTTTTCGTTTTCCCTAAAAGTTTTATAATTTGTTCCACAACATCTACATTTGTTTTTTCGTTATTTCCGCCGATATTATACACCTCTCCTACACATCCCTTATGCAAAACGGTGTCAATTGCACTACAATGATCCGTTACATGCAGCCAATCCCTTACATTCAATCCATCACCATATAATGGTAGTTTCTTTCCTTCAAGCGCATTCGTAACCATTAACGGAATTAATTTCTCAGGATATTGGTACGGTCCGTAGTTATTAGAACAACGCGTTATAATAACTGGTAATTGATACGTTTCATAATAAGATAAGGCTATCATGTCGCTACTCGCTTTACTTGAAGAATATGGACTATTAGGAGCTAGCGGGGTTTCCTCTATAAATTTCCCGGTTTTCCCTAAAGAACCGTATACTTCATCTGTTGATACTTGCACGAGTTTAATATGTGAATATTTTTTCACTAACTCCAACAGCGTGACTGTACCTATTACATTCGTATCATAAAAAGGAATTGGGTTTTCAATACTACGATCCACATGTGATTCAGCTGCGAAATTTACAATTACTTGCACGTCACGTTCCTTAACAACATGTTCCAGCAGCTCTCCATTTTGGATTTTCCCTTTTACAAATGAGTAGTTAGGATTTTCTTGAATAGACTTTACATTATTTAAATTCCCGCTATATGTTAATGCATCGTAATTAATGATTTTATATGTTTCATAGTTTTTTAACATATAGTGAATGAAATTACTTCCAATAAATCCAGCTCCACCTGTAACTAATATTTTCATAAACAACTCTCCTACTTAAAAACTATCTTCATATTCCTGAAGTAATGGTAATATTCGATCCTTATCGGACAAGATAGGATTTGTTACCGGCCATGGAATTGATAATTCTTTATCTTCCCAAAGCAAACCGGAATCGTGATCAGCACTATAATACTCATCTACTTTATACATAACAATTGTATGAGGTACAATTGTACAAAAACCATGAGCAAATCCTTTCGGCACTAATAATTGCCTATGATTATCTGCGCTTAAAATATAACCTCTCCACTTTTTAAATGTAGGTGAATCTTTTCGCAAATCAACGATAACATCATATATTGCACCTTGCATAACTTGAATGAGTTTCGTTTGTGCTTTCGGATTTTTTTGAAAGTGTAGCCCTCGAATCGTCCCCGAATGCGCTGAATAAGATACGTTATCTTGCACAAATGAATGCGTAATTCCTAACGTTTCTAGCATCTTCTTATTATAACTTTCAGTAAAAAAACCTCGCTCGTCTTCAAACAATCTCGGTTCTAACAATTTCGCATTGGTAAAATTTGTTTCTACAACTTTCATATTTTCACCTATTCTCCATTAAACTGTTTCCCAAAGTTTATATCCCGCGCTAACGTATTCGCTCTTTGAAGAGAAGCATGCGTTCCCGCATCAGTCCACCAGCCGCTCATTTCATTATAAGTAAGTACTCCTCGTTTTAAATACCAATTATTTATATCTGTAATTTCAAGTTCCCCTCTTGCGGAAGGTTTTAATTCTTTTATATAAGAAAAGACTTTCGAATCATACAAATAAATTCCCGTAACAGCATAAGAACTTTTCGGCTCATTCGGCTTTTCTTCAATTTCAATTATTTTTCCGCCTTGAATATGCGCTACACCAAATCGCTCGGGATCTTCTACAGATTGAAGTAGCACTTTAGCCCCTTCTTTTTGACTTGCAAACTCTTTAACATACGGGCGAATATCATCTGAAAAGATATTATCTCCTAATATAACTACCATCCGATCATTTCCTACGAAATCTTCACAAAGTCCTAGCGCCTGCGCAATCCCGCCCGCCTTGTCTTGCACACGATACGTAAAGGACACACCAAATTCTTGACCACTTCCTAGGAAGCTCACAACATCTCCCATATGCTCTTTACCGGTAATAATCATAATATCTGTAATTTCACATCGCTTCAGCTTATATACCGCATGATAAATCATCGGATACCGCCCAACGGGAAGTAAATGTTTATTTGTTACTTTCGTTATTGGATACAATCTCGACCCTGTCCCGCCTGCTAAAATAATCCCTTTCATCCTTCATCTCTCCCTTATGATGGAGATAGCACATCTTTATAATGTTCCACAAAAATTTCCCGGTATTTCTCATATGTATCCGCATCAAACTCATCTCCGTTGTAATGAATACACCATAGATTTGCTTGATTAGGGATACCAATTAAATATCCAGCCTTTTGAAATTCTAAAGACTGTGACACATCATAGAAATGGAATCCTTGAAACAAATCCTCTCGCCACGGAATATCATACTGCGTTGCCATGAATAAACCATCGATTGCTTGCATTGACATAAAAGATTGATTTCCATAAAACCCCTGATCCAAATTTAATAATTGATAATTCTGTCTTCTGTATTCAATCACTTTCCCTACTAAATTTTTCCCTTCCCACCATATCCCGTTACTCGGTAAAAACTGAGCACCAGCTACTCCAATTAAACCAAGCTTTTCATTTTCTTTAAAAAGAGAAATAAGTGTATGAAACATATCACGATTAATAAGGTAAGTATCTTGATGTATATATACTTTATATTTCACCGGATATGAAAGTGCTCGATTGTACGCACTTGCCATACTTTTCGCATCTCGTATCGGAAAAATTTGCACTACATAGCCAGGGGGAACAAAAATGTTTCTTATTTGTCTCTCACATTGCTCGAAAAGCTCTTCATTATTTACACAAACAACGACTAATATTGTATGATCTTTCATTTTCTAGCCCTCTATTCTTCCTTATTCACATCTGACATATAGTTCTCTACAAATACTTTTCTATACTTTTCATAGTTCGTCATATTCACATCAAAATGATAATGAATACACCAAGCATCACGCTGCACAGGGACACCGACTGTATACCCAGCTTTTTTAAATTCAAAAGATTGGGATACATCATAAAAATCAAACCCATCAAATAAGTCCTCTCGCCACGGAATATCATATTGTGTCGCCATCAATAAACCGTCAATACATTCCACAGGAATAAACGTTTTTGATTCATGAAATGGTTGCTCTAAACTAGCCATATAAAATAACTCGTTCATGTAACCAATTACTTTCCCAACTATCCCTCTTCCTTCGTTCCATACACCGTGCGGGGGAACATACTGGGCTCCAACCATCCCAATCATCCCAAGATGCTCGTGTTCCGTAAATAATTGAATTAATCCAAATAAAAAAGCCCCATTTACAATAAAAACATCTTGGTGTAAATACACTTTATATTTCGCTGGATTCGAAAGTGCTTGATTGTATCCGCTCGTCATACTTTTTGCACCGCGAATCGGCATGAATTGTACACTATATCCTGGAGGTACTGCCAATTTCAATATATGTCTCACGCATTGTGCATACAATTTCGAATCATTTACACATGTCACCATCAAAATCGTTCTATCAGGATTATTCATAGTTGTGATTTTTCTGCTTCAATAATATATTGAAATACAACTGTCTCAGCCATGAAGCCACTTCCAAGACGATACTTTTTACAAATTCCATATAACTCTTCAATAAGTGGCTCATATATTTTATGATCAACATATACACGATCTACTTTACTAATAGAATATCCTGCTTTTAAAAACATTCTTAGCATTTCATTAAATGTAAAGAAACGAATATGTGTTTTATCTAACAAACCATATTCTGTATACGTCCAATTTCCAGCTAATAAAGGAGCTAACACTGAAATGTGAGCAACGTTCGGTATGCTAGCTAAAATAACTCCATTTTGTTTAATATAAGGTTTTACTTTTTCTATGACAGCCCACGGATCAAATAAATGCTCTAATACATCCCCGAATATGACACAATCAAATTGTTCCTTCTCATAAGGAAGATCCATTGTTTCTATATCACCTAAGATAACATGATCTAGTTTTTCTTTCGCTTTTTCGGCAGCCTCTGGGAACGCCTCAATTCCTGATACACGTGCTCCATTTTCTTTTATAGCAGCTCCTAATGCACCGCTCGAGCAGCCAATATCAAGAACTTCTTGCCATTCCTTTTTTATATGCTTTAATAAATTAGGATTTATCGCATTATAATAATGTTCAGCTTTTTCTTCGTATAAAGAACTTTTCTCCCGATTCATTTCACACACTCCTTATGCAAATTGAATTTGAAATATAAATAAAATACATTCTACAAAGGATGCCATCTCTATTGGTTGCATTACCGATACTCTAATATATAGCCAATCTACTATCGTTAGAATAGCGACAAGTCATTTCCTAAAAATAGAACAAATCACATTTTATATTGTTTATCATAGACGCCTCTAAAATATTTACGGTTATATTCAATCGCAGCATTATTCGGAACATAAGAAGCTGCTAATTCATTATAATAATAAGCTTTATCTTGATCTCCTAATCTGCTATAACAAATACACATTTGCAAATATGGAATCCACGTATAACTAGCCGGACTGTGAAAAGGACTATCCTCTGCTAGCGGCACTTCAGTTGCTAGCTTAAACCAAAATATCGCTTCATTATACTTTTGTTGTTCCATATATACATATCCTATTCTTGTACAATTCTCTCCTCTAGGAATACCATAACGAAACGACTTCGTACAAGATTCAACTGCCTTCTCCCAGTCTCCTAACTTCGCATAACAATCCCCTAACTTACCACATGCATAAATTTTCTCTTCATGCCAGCCTTCCTCTTGATTAAGAAATGTTTCATACAGAAGAATCGCATCGTCATATTTTTGATTATCCATAGATTCATTACCGTAATAAAATAAATCTCTCGGGCTTAATTCTTCTCCAGCTGCTACAGCATTTTGAAAAATTTTTAAATTACGATTCGTTACTTCTTTTTCCTTTTTATGTGTAATAGCGACATTACTATTGTAAATCTCACCAGAAACAGCTAAATACTCATGTACCTTTCCAAACCATTGAAATTGTTTTTCACGCTTTACAAGTCGATATCTTCTTGTGCAATATAAAGGTTTCCCATTAGAATCCATTACAAGATAATAAGGCATAGAAACAGCGTCAACTTTACCATCTAACTCTCGTTTTAATGTTTTCAGTAATTCTTGAGCATCCTCTAATAAAACATCATCCGCATCTAGCCATAATATATATTCTTGCGTTGCTTTTGAAAAAGCAAAATTTCTAGCTGCCGCAAAATCATCAACCCACGGAAAATCGTGTATGTTAGAAGTGTATTTTGCTACAATTTCCTTCGTTCGATCAGTGGATCCTGTATCAACTACAATAATTTCATCAACAATTTTTTCTACCGCGTCCAAACATCGATCTATTGTATTTTCCTCATCTCGAACAATCATACATAGACTAATTGTAATTCCTTGCTTGTTCAACATAATCACCCTCTTCCAACTCAATCATATGTTATACATACAATAAACTTTCCATTTTTTTAACTTGTTCAAGCTATTTAAGATTTCTTTTCAATAATTCAAATGTCCGTGTCATTTTCTTACGGTTTTGCATCTACTATATAATGAAAGCTTTATGGAGGTGAATTTATGTCAAATAATAATTATTCAGATGGCTTAAATCCCGATGAATCCTTATCAGCTAGTGCATTTGATCCTAATCTTGTAGGACCGACTTTACCGCCAATACCGCCGTTTACCCTTCCTACCGGGCCGACCGGACCGACTGGTACAGGTGGTGCCACTGGGCCGACTGGACCGACCGGACCGACTGGGCCAGCTGGTACAGGTGGTACAGGTGGTGCCACTGGGCCGACTGGACCGACTGGGCCGACTGGACCGACTGGGCCAGCTGGTACAGGTGGTACAGGTGGTGCCACTGGGCCGACTGGTGCCACTGGATCAGCTGGTGCTACTGGGCCGACTGGTGCTACTGGATCCACTGGTGCTACTGGGCCGACTGGTGCTACTGGACCAACCGGGCCGACTGGACCATCTGGATTAGGACTTCCGGCAGGATTGTACGCATTTAACTCTGCTGCAATTAGCATATCTCTTGGATTTAATGACCCAGTACCATTTAACACTGTTGGATCTCAGTTTGGTACAGCAATTTCTCAATTAGATGCTGATACTTTCATCATAAGTGAAACTGGATTCTATAAGATTACTGTTATCGCATATACTGCATTAGTAAGTGTATTAGGTGGCCTTTCAATTCAAGTGAATGGTGTTAATATTCCTGGATCTGGAACAAGTTTAATCTCACTTGGAGCACCTATCGTTATCCAAGCAATTACACAAATTACAATAACTCCATCAATGGTTGAAGCGGTTGTTACAGGGCTTGGATTATCGTTAGCTCTTGGTACGAGTGCATCAATTATCATTGAAAAAATCGCTTAATTTTTTCCTTAGCAGTAAAACTGATATTAGTTTTACTGCTTTTTCAATTATGAATTCAATCATGAAGCTTTCACTGTCTACATAATCATATTGTTGTATGACATTTCGCAGGAGGCACCTATATGGAAAACAAATCTGCTGTCCAGCTTTATCTCGAGTTGTTAAAGAAAACAATTTTGTTTGAAATATGGCTAGAGTATGAGCCATATTTACCCGCTTCGTTACACATATCTAAGGAACTTCCCTATGAACCAGTTACAGTTCCACTCCCTTTATTTATTAAACAATATGCAGAAAATCATAATTTAAAAATTGTTAAACCTAACGTTTCAAAAAGTGAACGTCAAGATGGAATGGATTGGCCAAGAGCAGCACACAGTATGATTGGCCGGGAACGCATGAATCAATTACATGAAGCATTAGAAACAGTTGTCCGTGAAAATATAGAAGGTGATTTTATTGAAACAGGTGTGTGGCGCGGGGGATCGTGCATTTTTATGAATGGTTTTTTACAAGCAAACAACATTACTGATCGCAATGTATGGGTTGCCGATTCATTTGAGGGCCTCCCAACACCAAATATAGAACAATACCCGAGAGATTTCGACGATTACTTACACAGCTTTGATTATTTACGTGTTTCTTTAGAACAAGTACAAGAAAACTTTAGAAAATACGATTTATTAAATGACCAGGTAAAGTTTTTAAAAGGTTGGTTTAAAGATACTTTACCGTCAGCACCGATAGAAAAAATTGCGATTGCTCGCCTTGACGGTGATATGTATGAATCAACGATGGATGGTCTCGTAAACTTATACGATAAAGTTTCTAAGGGCGGCTATATAATTATCGATGACTATGGGCTACCACCATGTGCTGAGGCTGTGACAGACTTTAGAAATCAAAGAAACTTAAAAGCTCCTATTACTAAAATTGATGTATTCGGGGTTTATTGGCGAAAAGAATAGGGCGAAACTTTATTCAGTTAGGGTTTCTCCATCTCACACTAATTATTAGCCTTCGCCAATAGCATGATAAATAAAAACAAAAGCTCCCATTACTATTTCCAGTTGTTCTAGGGAGCTTTTTACATATCACAACAGTTCTAATATCGTTTCCCCTCCCACTATAAAATGTTAGCTGCATATTAAAAATGTTGGTTCCCTATTTACTACAAGGAAGGAGTGAAATTATGAGCGAGCTTGAAAAAAAAATCGCATTAATCCCACCTCCCGAACTCGTCCAATATGTAGGTGGCGACTTTCAAAAGGTTGGAAAAGAATTCATAAAGCATTTTATTCAAATTGGTATTTTAAAATCCAATGAAACAGTGTTAGATGTAGGTTGTGGTGTCGGTCGAATGGCGGTTCCATTAATGAATTACTTAGGTGATGATGGAGCTTATTATGGATTTGATTTATTTAAAGATGGCATTACATGGTGCAAAAATAATATTTCAGCTGCCCGTAGCAATTTTCATTTTGAACACGTTGATATATATAATCAATTCTACAACCCAGAAGGAAAAGAAGATGCTTCTCAATACAAATTTCCATATGAAGACGATTCATTCGATTTTGTTTTTTTAACTTCTGTATTTACCCATCTCCTTCCGAAAGAATTAGAACATTACGTATCTGAGATTGTACGTGTTCTAAAAAAAGATGGGAGATGTTTTATTACCTTCTTTCTCATTAACCCTGAATCATCCTATTACTTAAATTCAGGGCTAAGTACATTAGGTTTTTATCATCAAATTGAAAATTGTTATGTTGTGAATAAAGATATTCCTAATTTTGCAGTTGCCTATCCTGAAGAAGATATCCGCATCTTATTAAATAAATATGGCTTAGAGGTAATTAATAAACCGCATTATGGTTTATGGTGCGGCAGAAATGAGTATACAAGTTATCAAGATATCGTTCTTACAAAAAAAGCTTCTGAAAGGTAGTTTCGTATGAATAATGAAAAAAAGCCACCTCTCGTTTCCATCCTTATTCCCACTTATAATCGACCACATTATTTCAAAATCGCTCTAGAAAGTGCATTAGCACAAACTTATCCAAACATTGAAATTATTATAGGAGACGATAGTACAAATGATGAAACAGAAATCTTAATAAATGAACAGTATTTACCTAATTATAAAAACATAACATACATTCGAAATACCACTACTTTAGGACAATTTCATAACGATCTTATGCTCTTAGAGAAATCTAATGGGGAGTATATAAATTTTTTAATGGACGATGATGTGTTTTATAATCATAAAATACAAAAAATGATGGCTTATTTTGAGCAAGACACAAATAAAAATCTCGCTCTTATAACTTCTTATCGAGTACGTATTGATGATCACGGGAATTTAATTGGAGATGCTCATCCAACACAAAGATTATATAGCGAAGACATTCAATTAAACGGAATATTTTTAGGCGACTGGATGTTAAAAGGTGGACATAACATTATCGGTGAGCCTACAACTATTCTGTTTAGAAAACAGTTACTCACTGAACCTTTCGGCACGCTAAAAGGAAGGCACTATTCTTGTAGTGTCGATATGGCATCATGGATTTCCTTACTTTCTAAAGGAAACGCAGTATACATATCCGAACCTTTAAGCCAATTTCGCTACCATACTGGGCAACAAATACACAGCAAGCTCCTTGAAGGATCTGAGGATTTTACGCACCTCGTTATAACTTCAAAAGAATACGGATTTTTACAAGATAATACAGATTATAGACTAGGTCTAATTAGCGCTTATAAATGGTGTAAAAATTCCTTAGAATATTATAGCCAGCTACCAAACCTCATTCCAGATACACATGTACGTCTTTCCCATTGTTTGGACATAATTATAAAAGAGCTACATCATTAGTCTATTCTGCGAAAATAAAATGTGTGAGCTTTACGTGAATAATGCGTATAGTTCATACATTCTTTTTAAACTATGTGATGCACCAACTAAAACCCACTAATATAGAGAGCAGTAGAAAGGAATTCATACAGTGAAAGATCCGAACACTCAATATCAAATAGACTACATATTAATATTCATTTTATTTGCCATTGGGATTGTTAGCTGCTTTGCTATCGCAAGTGCACAAGCTTCTTTACCACCATTTTTACAAAACGTAAATTTTGTATTAAAACAAATCCAATGGTATGCCATTGGATTTATCGCCATTGGTGTTATTATGGTTATTGATTTCGATCGCTATAAACAAATTGCTTGGTATTTATATAGCTTTGCACTCATACTTCTAATTGGCCTAGAACTTCAAGTTCCTGGCGCCGTTACAATTAAAGGGGCTACCGCGTGGTACAGACTTCCAGGCATCGGAAACTTTCAGCCTTCTGAAATTATGAAATTATTTTTGATTATCGTCGTTGGACGAATTATAGCGAATCATAATGAAAAATACCTTTTTCGGACAACTCGTGAAGATTTCATTTTACTTTTAAAAATATTTGCAGCTAGTTTACCTCCACTACTTCTAATCGCAAAAGAACCTGATTTAGGAAACACAATGGTCATTTCAGCGATGCTTGCAACAATGGTTTTAGTTTCTGGTATACGTTGGCGCTTTATCCTCGGATTAACCTCCGGTATTTTCGCCATAGGCTCTACCTTAACATATATTTATTTCACGCATACAGAGTTCTTTAAAGAGCACATTCTAAAAGAATATCAATTAAATCGCTTCTATGGTTGGCTTGCACCTTATGAATATGACGCACAAGGATACCAATTAAGACAAGCATTTTTAGCTACTGGATCAGGAGAGATGCAAGGAAAAGGATGGGAAAATAGACAAGTATATTTTCCAGAGCCACATACAGATTTTATTTTTACAAATATCGCTGAACAATTCGGTTTTTTAGGAGCAAGTGTTATTATTTCATTTTTTTTCTTACTCATTTACCGAATGATCCATATCGCTTTAGAAAGCAATGAACCTTTCGGTAGTTATATTTGTGCTGGTACAATTGGAATGTTTACGTTCCAAGTATTCCAAAATATTGGGATGACAATTGGTTTACTCCCTATTACAGGAATAACGTTACCGCTTATGAGCTACGGCGGGAGTTCACTGCTCACATATATGGTTGCTATTGGATTTATTTTAAACGTACGCTCAAGAACTAAAATCTTTATGTTTAAATGAACCATATCGAAAAACGGTATGGTTTTTTTCTATGTCCATTTTAGATATACTAATGAAAAAATGAGCTGGAGGTTTAAATATGAAATATGACATTATAGGTGATATTCACGGATGCTTCCAAGAGTTTCAAGATTTAACAACGAAACTCGGGTATAGCTGGGATAGTGGTATCCCAATTCATAACGCAAAACGAAGGCTTGCATTCGTTGGTGATATTACAGACCGAGGTCCTCATTCATTACGGATGATTGAAATTGTATGGGAGCTCGTAATAAATAGAAAAGATGCTTATTATGCTCCAGGGAATCACTGTAATAAACTGTATCGTTTCTTCCTTGGACGTAATGTTACAATCGCTCATGGGCTCGAAACAACTGTTGCAGAATATGAAGCATTGCCTTCTAATAAGCAACAAATAATAAAAGAAAAATTCATTACTCTTTACGAACAATCACCGCTATATCACATACTGGATGAAAAAAAATTAACCGTCTGTCACGCTGGTATTCGGCAAGATTACATAGGAAGACAAGATAAAAAAGTACAAACCTTTGTACTATATGGTGATATTACAGGCGAAAAACACCCTGATGGCTCACCTGTCCGCCGAGATTGGGCGAAAGAGTATAAGGGTGAAACATGGATTGTTTATGGACATACACCTGTCAATGAACCTCGCTTTGTGAATCATACAGTCAATATTGATACTGGTGCTGTATTTGGTGGTAAACTAACTGGACTACGTTACCCTGAGTTGGAGACCGTTTCTGTCCCTTCTTCCCTACCTTTTGTCCCTGAAAAGTTCCGCCCAATTTCATAAAGTGAAACTTTAATCAGTGGGGGTTCTGTTCATCCCCCACTGATTATGAGCCCGCACCAATCGGGATAAATACCTCTACTTAATACAATTCACAATTTGCAGAGGATCATGGTGTTTTCTAGACATATTCCACACTAAAACTAGATAAAGCAATTAAAAAAAGATGCAATAAAGTGCATCTTTTTTTAATTGCACGGCATATACTGTCGCAGGAGGTGACGGAATGAAGAAAAAATCTTCTAAACAAAAAAGAAAATTCCACCCTTTATACCATCCCATGTATGGAATTAACAACTGGTGCAGTATTCGAGCTGCAGCTATAGAAGAAATAGAAGAACAAGAGTCATCAAAAAAAAGCAAACCGAGAGAAAAATATATCTCTTTAGAAAATGCTGTTATGAGGCGAATTATAGATAGCAGGAAAATAAAAGCAAAACAAAAAAAGAAGCTCGCTTCTAATAATGATGAACCTGTGCTTAATTCGGAAAAGATACAAGAAAATATAGAAGAAAACATTCCTGCAGCAATAAAGGAAAAAGTACAACCAGAAATTCCAGCTACTATTATAAATCAAGTAAAAAAAATAAAAGAAGCATTAATCTCGGGCAACGATGTACAAATAGAAGGATCCGCCCCTATTCAGGCTCCTGTACCTACACCTATAAAAAAAGAAAATAACAAAGGAGCTCGTCACGCATATAAAGAAGGACTTCACTCTAAAGCTGATGGAATCGCTTCACATGCAGAAGGGCTTCTTACACATGCAACGGGTCCCTTTTCTCATGCAGAAGGGACAAAAACAAAGGCAACTGGACATAGTTCGCATAGCGAAGGAAGTGAAACGACAGCAGGCGGCTCTTATTCTCATGCAGAAGGAAAACATGCAATTGCTTTGGGAGAAGCAGCACATGCAGAAGGAACCGCAACTATCGCTAACGGATTCTCATCTCATGCGGAAGGAAATCATACATCAACAGCTAATTTTGCAGGCAGCCATATTATGGGGAAATTTGGTACAGCAGAAGAAGCTTATTCCTGGTTTATCGCAAATGGGACAAATGACACTGATTATAATATAGGTGCCAAATGGCTTGCCCATAACGGAGAAATGTATATCGATGGTGCTTCTTACAATGCAGGTGGTACTGATTTTGCACAAATGTTTGAGGCAGCAGATCATAGCCCTATTGATATCGGCTATTTCATTACATTTAGTAGCGAAGAAAAAATTCGAAAAGCTACTTCAAATGATACATTCATATTAGGCATATCCAGCGCTACTCCTGCTCTCATAGGAAATAGCGGTGCTTTAAGTTGGCAAAAACGCTATGAAACAGACAGCTTCGGAAAACGTCAATATACACGTACTAACAAACAAGAAATACAACCCCTTTTAAATACAGAATGGGATCCAGCTTGTAAGTATATATCAAGAAGAGACCGTACTGAGTGGCTTCCTGTCGGATTAATTGGACAAATGTTAGTACGTGATGACGGCACTTGCGAAACACACGGATATTGTCGTCCAAATGATGACGGCATTGCCACAAAAGCTGAAAGTGGCTTTTTCGTTATAAAACGTACTGGTGAAAATCAAATTTTAATATTATTTCGCTAAAAAAAGGGAACAAAATTCTTTTTATGATAAGAATTTTGTTCCCTTTTAATTGTTATGTAAAGCGTATTGCATATCCTCTGGGATACTTACGGTAAAAGTCATTCCCTTTTCTAAAATAGGATGATAAAACGTCAAAGATGTACTATGCAGCGCTTGACGTTTTATCACATCTCTTCGGCCACCGTATAGATCATCCCCAAGTAGCGGATGTCCTATATATGCCATATGTACACGAATTTGATGTGTTCTTCCCGTCTCGAGCTCAAGCGCTACATGCGTCTTATCGGAAGAACTCTCCATCACTCTAAAATGAGTAACAGCTCTTTGACCATCTTCACAGACAGTTCGCTCGATAATACTATCCGATTTTCGTCCGATTGGCGCGTCAATCGTTCCTACTTCTTCTAAAATAGTCCCATGAACGATTGCCTCATACGTTCGTTTCACCCCTTTTTGTTGATGCTGCTTCGATAAAAGGTGGTGAACGAATCTATTTTTCGCAATTAACATAAGCCCTGAAGTATCACGGTCTAACCTCGTCACAATGTGCACCGTACTTGCAAGATTTTGTTTATCATAATGATATAAAAGAGCGTTTGCAATACTTCCTGACGGGTGCTCCCTAGACGGAATCGTCGACATATTTGCTTCTTTATTTATAACAAGAACCGCATCATCTTCATATACGATACATAAAGGGATCTCTTCCACTTCCATCCCTTCACTTCTTTCCTCCACTGGAAAAAAGATTTGTAACTCTTCACCAGCTTGTAACTTGTGACGAACACTTGTGTGTTGACCGTTTACTTCAATTGCTCCCCCGCGGAACTTTATATCCGTTAAAGCAGCTTTCGAAATCCCTTTTGTTTTCAAAAATTCTCTAACTAAAGTTCCCTCTTCAGCCAGCCCTATATCCCATTTCAATGTAAATCTGTTCAAATATATAAACCCTCTCTATTTATCTGCAACAAACGAGTCACGAACACGTTTCCAGAATGGGAACGGACGGAAACGAACAAATCGTACTTTCTCGTTTGCAACGCGATACTGAATTGATTTCACATCTTGATGAACCATCGTCAAATGATCCACGGTAATTTGCATGTTCATTCCTGCAGCCGGCTTTAAAACGCATGTATGATGCTTCGGCAGTACGAGCGGTGAACCTACCGTACGAAATACACGATTGTTGATAGATGCCATTTCTGCAATTTGAATCGCTTCAATAGAAGGGTGAATAATTGCTCCGCCAAGCGCCTTATTATAAGCGGTACTTCCTGAAGGAGTAGAAATACAAAGACCATCTCCGCGAAACGTTTCGAAATACTCTCCGCGTATTTCCACTTCTGTTACTAATGTACCTTCTGCACTTTTTACAGTCGCTTCATTCATCGCCAAATACTGCGACTCTTTACTACCATTCACATAGCGAATAATCACTTCTAAAAGTGGATATTCAACCACTTGGAACGGTGTTTTAGCGATTGCAATCACCAACTTCTCTACTTCCGTGGGTAACCAATCTGCATAGAAACCTAAATGCCCTGTATGTACACCAACAAATGCGGTTTCATCTAATCGATTATAGTAACGATGGAATGCATATAAAAGCGTTCCATCTCCCCCAACAGAAATTACAATATCAGGTTCCTTTTCATCCATTGTAAACCCAAAATCTAACAAGTATTCTTTCATCGTACTTGCTAGTGTATCTGATGATTGATCTCCCTTTGACATAATTGTAAATTTCATCGCCCAACACCCTTTAGTTTATGATTCAGAATCTTTCGTTTCCTGCTTTCGTGAAAAGACCTTTTGCGCTTCTTGAATTTCAAGACGAATGGAAGACATTTCTTCATCTAATAAAAACGCCGCTTCCGCTGCACGTTGTAAGCGTATTTTAATATCTTCAGGAAAACGTCCACTATATTTGTAATTTAAAGAATGCTCAATCGTTGCCCAAAAATTCATTGCTAACGTGCGAATTTGAATTTCAACTAACACTTTTTTCTCCCCCTGTATCGTTTGAACAGGATAACTAATGACAACGTGGTAAGAGCGATAGCCGCTATCTTTCTTTTGCGTTACATAATCGCGTTCTTCTACAATGTCAAAATCATTTCGTTTTCGAAGATATTCTACAACAGGCTTAATCTCATCTACGAATTGACACATCATTCGAAGGCCCGCGATGTCCTGCATATCTTCTCTAATTCGGTCTAGCGGTACATTTCTCTTCTCCGCTTTATCAATAATACTTGCAACCGACTTTACCCTTCCTGTTACAAACTCAATTGGAGAATGCTCCGTTAACATTGCAAATTGAGTACGCATTCCTTTTAGTTTCACTTTCAGCTCCGCCACCGCTTGGTGATACGGTGCTAAAAATTCTTCCCAATTACGATTCATTTCAACCACCACCAAAATCAATCCATTTGCTTATAGAAACACTTTTTCTACAGCAGTTACTAGTTCTTCTCCGTAATTTGCATTACCTTCAATATTTTCAACTAAATATTCTACTTCTTCTTTTAATCCTTCTAATTCTATTTCAACATCATTCACGCGAATAAACATCGCTGTATCTTTATTCATCGCTTCATGCATTGCTTCCCAGCATGTATGCGGAATACTTACATAAATGAAAGATGATTCATTTTCTAAGATATATAAAAATGATAAATTGTCTGAGTCTACAAGTACGTGATTACGCGCACTTAACTCCTTTACCTCTATTTCAGTATTTTCCGCACAAAAAATAAGCGCATTCTCTCTCGTTTCTACGCTCTTAACTTGAATTTTATTTTGCATACTCGAACTCCTCCATCTCAACTTCCTGTCTTACTTAACAGTATTATTGTATCATAACATGGACGCAAACAAATAAAACATTGAACCAAATTTGCGAAAAAGCGATAATGTGGAAAGAATTATTTTTCAAAAGGAGCGCATACAATGACACAAGAAATTGAAATTGAATTTAAAAATATGGTTACAGAGGAAGAATTCCAAACATTATGCAAATCTTTTTCTATTGAAGCATTTACAAAACAAGTAAATCACTACTTTGAAACGCCTCACTTCTCTTTAAAAGATACGGGATCTGCACTTCGTATTCGTCATAAAGATGGAACTTATACATTAACATTAAAACAACCTGCTGAAATTGGTTTATTAGAAACTCATCAGTCTGTAACAGAAAAAGAAGCACAACTTATGATGGAAACAAACACAATCATTCAAGGAACTGTAATGGATCAGCTACACAAATTACAAATTCCCGTTTCCTCTTTAACTTATATGGGTAGTTTAACAACAGAAAGAGCTGAAATATTATTTGAAGGCGGAACGCTTGTCTTTGATCATAGTTTCTATTACAATCACGATGATTATGAAATTGAATACGAAGTGCAAGATGAAAAGATCGGTAAAGCAGCATTTATAAGGTTATTAAAGCAACATAACGTACCAGTTCGTCATACAAACAACAAAGTAAAACGCTTTTTCCTTGCCAAACAAAACGAAGAGCGCTAAAGTAAAATTTCCATCAGTGAAGAAGAGCTGTACTTACGGCTACATTTCACCTTTTTGAAAAGCAAAAGATTTATTAGCAACATATAGAATAAGCAAAGAATGTTATGAAGGCTGTTTAGTTGCTCTTCATAACATTCCATTGCTACAATAGATATACATTTCATGGAAAAAGGAGTTTATAAAGGATGAGCAAGCAACCGATGACACCATTTGAAGCAATTGGCGGTGAACAATGCATTGCAACATTAGTGGATACATTTTATTCCTATGTCAGTGAACACCCTGACTTATCTCCGATCTTCCCGGATGATTTAACAGAAACTGCTAGGAAGCAGAAACAATTTTTAACGCAATATTTAGGTGGTCCTAATTTATACACTGAAGAACATGGGCATCCTATGCTAAGAGCACGCCATCTTCCGTTTGAGATTACTCCAAAACGCGCAGAAGCTTGGCTGTCATGTATGGAGCAAGCAATGGATGATACAGGAGTGCACGGTCATATAAGAGAGTTTGTTTTTGAACGTTTAGCATTAACTGCTCAACATATGGTCAATACTCCAAATGAAACAGGTGAAGTGTAATGGATAAGCAGGAAGCAAAGCATATAAATATGCCTTCTCCTTCCACATGCGAGCATAAATCTGTAGAAGCATATTTATTTATTGATCCACTTTGTAAAGATTGCTGGGATATCGAGCCATTTATTATTAAACTATGGCTTGAGTATGGGAAATACTTCTCTATTCGTCATATCGTAACAGGAAAAGTGGACGGAGCAAACGCTTCCTCACACAAATGGAATAAACCTGCTAATATTCGATTTGTGTGGGAAAAAACAACAAGTTTACAAGGTTTTTCATGTGATGGAAAAGTACATATGCAAGAGGCATCGTCAACACCATATTTAGTTTCGATGGCAATTAAGGCGGCGGAATTGCAAGGCCGAAAAGCAGGTTCGAAATTTTTGCGAAAACTCCAAGAATACATTCTTCTTGAAAATGTATCAAACCCTGACTGTGAATTATTGCTTACATGCGCTAAAGATAGTGGCATTGATGTAGAGGAATTTAAAAAAGACCTACACTCAGTTAGCGCAAAAAAAGCTTTCCAATGCGACCTAAAATTCACAAATGAGATGCATATTACAGAAATACCTTCCCTCCTATTTTTTCATGCAAATTCAGATGAGGAAGGTATTAAAATCGCGGGAATTTATTCCTATGATGTATACGTACAGTTATTAAAAGAACTTATAAAGTGCGAGATTGAGCCAGAACCATTACCTCCTTTAGAAGTATTACTAGAAGCAACACAATTTATTTCTTCAAAGGAAATCTCATTTATATATGACTGCCCTCAACAAGAAATAGAGCGTGAACTAAAGAAATTACAACTAAAACGAAAAGTACAAATGATTGAAGTGAAGTGCGAGCGTTATTGGAAATGGATAGCAAAAGAAAAAGACCCGGTGTAAACACCAGGTCTTTTTCTTTACGGCTTATAAAAATATTAAAGGGGATGGGAGAAATTTTCACGTTCAAACAAAGGGGTATATGTTTGTATGTGAATTCGTTCACGCTTATTATATTACAAGATTCGACGTCAGATGACAACCCCTTTTGTCGAATTTCACATTTTTGTCACATTCTAAACGTTTTCATTTTTGAATAAGCTATAAAAAAGAACATTTAGGAGGTTTTATTAATGAAAAAGTCTCATATCGCTCTAATTTTTCTAGCTTTCATTGTTTCTTTTTTCTTGTACATCCTTTCTCTACTACAAGCTTTTCCTAAAATTATTGCCTTCCCTCTTTTATTCGGAGTTATCGTCATCGCTGTCTCTTATTTCAACTATAGAAAACGATTTAAAGGATTTTAATTACAAAAATCAACTGTAAAACTGCCTTCTAATTTAGAAAAAGTAAGGAAATCCTCCTTATTTTATCGACAAATATCGACAAAATACATTTTCAAACAAAAAAGACGAGGATAAAATCCCTCGTCTTTTCTCATTACTTCTCTTCAAACAATAGCGCTTCTAATTCATTTAACTTCTCTTCAAATACTTGTAATGCTTCTTTTACAGGTTCTGGTGATGCCATATCTACTCCTGCTTTTTTCAACACTTCAATTGGGTAATCAGAGCTTCCAGCTTTTAAGAATTCGTTAATGTAACGTTCTACTGCTGGTTGTCCCTCTTCTAAAATTTGTTTTGACAAAGCTGTCGCTGCACTAAATCCTGTTGCGTATTGATATACGTAATAGTTGTAATAGAAGTGCGGAATACGAGACCATTCTAAACCGATTTCTTTATCGATTACTAAAGCGTCCCCGAAATATTTCTTATTTAAATCGTAGTAGATCTCCGTTAACATATCTGGCGTAACAGCATGTCCTTCTTGTACTTTCTTATGAATGATATGCTCGAACTCTGCAAACATTGTTTGACGGAATACAGTACCACGGAATCCTTCTAAATAATGATTTAATAAATATAGACGCTCTTTTTTATCTTCTGTCGTTTTTAATAAATAATCATTTAGAAGCGCTTCATTACAAGTTGATGCTACCTCTGCAACGAAGATTGAATAATCACCGTATACGTGTGGCTGTGTCTTTCTTGTGTAATAACTATGCACCGAATGACCAAACTCATGAGCAAGTGTATATAAATTATTTACATTATCATGCCAGTTCATTAAAATATACGGATTTGTTCCGTATGCACCAGATGAATACGCTCCGCTTCGTTTGCCTTTATTCTCGTACACATCTACCCAGCGATTTTCATATGCTTCTTTTAAAATTTCAACATATTCATCACCAAGTACGTTTAAAGATTTTAATAACAGGTCTTGCGCTTCTTCATACTTCACATTCATTTTCACTTCTTGTACAAGTGGTGTATATAAATCGTACATATGAAGCTCATCAAGTCCTAGTGCACGCTTACGAATATCAATGTAACGGTGTAATAAATGTAAGTTGTCATTTACCGTTTCAACGAGTTGATCGTATACTGCTTCAGGAATATTATTATTACTTAATGCTGCTTGGCGAGCAGAGTCATATTTACGAATACGTGCATTGAAATTATTACGTTTCACTGCCCCGCTTAACGTACTTGCAAATGTGTTCTTAAATTTCCCATACGTTTCAAATACAGCTTTGAATGCATCTTCGCGAACACGACGATCATCACTTTCTAAAAACTGAATGTAACGGCCATGTGTTATTTCTACCTCTTCTCCATCCTCACCTTTAATAGATGGGAATTTCAAATCCGCATTATTCAACATACCGAATGTATTACTTGATGCACTCATCACTTCAGATGCTTCTGCTAATAACGCTTCCTCTGCCTCAGATAATACGTGCGGGCGTTGACGGGTAATTTCTTCTAATGCATGCTCATATACACTTAGTTCTCGATTTTCTTGTAAGAATGTTCGCAATGTATCTTCTGAAATAGATAAAATTTCAGGTACGATATACGCTGTACTACTAGATACTTGTGAGTATAAATTTGTTGCGCGATCATTCAGTGCTTGATACACAGAGTTTGTTGTATCTTGATCGTAACGCATATGCGCATATGTATATAGCTTACCTAATCGCATTGAAATTTCATCTTCATATTGCAATGCCTCAAGCAAATTGTCTGCAGAGTCGCCAAGCTTCCCTTTAAATTCAGTTAACTTTGGCAATAGCTCTTTAATAGCTTGGAATTCTTTTTCCCATTCTGCATCTGTTTGGAAAATATCTTCTAATCGCCATGTGCTTGCTTCTTCAATCTCATTGCGATCTGGTAATGTTTTTGCTTTATTTTGTTCAGACATTCTGTAAGCCCTCCTTTAAATATCTCTACTTAAGTACAATTCTGTTTTTCTTATGTAATTCCTTCACGTTCATTCTTTATTATATCCCCTTTTTCTTCTCTCATGTTGAACTTTGTCTCAAATAGAGATAGTGCGTGCGCTAAGCCAATTTCATCATATTTCATAATTTCTCCCTCTGTTTTTACCAACACAACATCTCTTATTTTTCGATACTTATTAATACCTATTTTTATTAATACACCTGCATAACATAAAAATGCCATATACTCCGCAACTGCTACCTTCCATATATGTTGTGCAAAATACGGAAGTAGACGCCTCTTCGTATATTTTGCTACATAGTTACATGCGTATTGCAGAGAAATATACTCCCCTACCTTAAGCATACCTATACACTTCATATAAAGAGAAGCTTGCCATATAAATGGATTTGTTTGAAAAGCAAACGCGGATGGGAGCGGAACACCGATTTCAGAAGGAAAACTCGCTGGGGTACATTTATATTGATATAAGAGGCGGAGTAGTGACTTATGATTATAATTCCAGATAGATAGAGCGTTTTGCCGAAAATGGTTCTTTTTTCTCTTCCATTCTTGTCCTAATACCTCTTTTTGGAAAGGAACGGGGGAAAAGAGCATGTCAACAGTAGTCGTATCAGTTGGTAAATAAATAGTATGTGAGAAAGAGACGTTTGTAGAAAACGGAGTGATAAAGGCGCATTTCATAAATGATTTTTGTTTCGGACAGAAGAAAATAAGAAATGGCTGAGGATAAGATTGTAAGGAGAAAGCCAGAAGTGAGGAAAATTTCATCCAATATGCAGATTGCTTTTTTAATTGATTTCCACCAATGATCCAGATGACCTGTATACCAGCTTGCCAATACGAGTATGTTCGTTTAGAAAGCTGTTCTATGGAGAGATTGGCGCATTGATATTCAATCGCAATTTCCCTACCTGCTCTCTCTACGAAAACATCTGGTCTTTGCTGGATTTTTGGAAGGTAATGCTCTATATCCACATGAAAATTTTGACGTTTCAACCATCTATATAACAATTCTTTACCGTGCATATGATACATAGATTCTGCTTCATAAAAGGTAAGACATGAATCCACTTTCTTATGAGCAAAATGCCAGCTCTTTTGTTTTCCTAATTTCATTTGCACTTCTTTTCCGCAAGCTGTACAAAAGAATTTTTCTCGTTTACGCATTTCGCGTAAACGTTCTTCATTCCGGTTATATAATAGATGAATTTTCTCTCCGTTTTCTCTCCTTGCAATAAACATCACCATCACACCCTTTCAACTTCTTGTATTCTACAATTTACTACAAATTCCTCTCAAAAAAAGAGATGTCCTAAATTAGGACATCTCTTTCTATAATAAAGGTGATAATAACCGGTACGTCGATTCAACAATCCGCCTATGAAGACGTCTCTTATGAAATCGGTCAACATGAATTTCACTGGATTCTTCTAAATCGTCTTTAAAATCTTGAACGAGCTTTCTAATGCTACCTGTATCATATAAAAAGGCATTTACTTCAAAGTTTAAATGAAAACTTCTCATATCCATATTAGCTGTCCCAATTGATGCGAGATCAGAATCCACGATGACAACTTTACTATGAAGAAACCCTTTTTCATATTCATATATTTTTACTCCTGCATCTAATAACTCCGGAAAGTACGATCTTGATGCATAAAAGACAGTCCGCTTATCTGGCTTACTTGGCATTAACAAACGAACATCGATACCAGCAAGTGCAGCTACTTTTAATGCAGATAAAATATCATCATCTGGAATAAAGTATGGTGTTGCAATCCAAATCGATTTCCTAGCTGAAGCAATCATTGCAAAATATAAATGTTTAATTGTTTCCCATTTATTATCCGGTCCACCTCCAACAAGTTGGACTCCGCCCCAATGATCACCCTCAACTGCTTCCGCTTGTAAATATTCAGGTGCTAATACCGCCTCACCAGTCATATAAAACCAGTCTTGAAGGAAAATTAGCTGTAAACTTTGAACTGCTTCACCGCGTAAATATAAATGCGTGTCTCGCCAAAAACCGAAATATTTATCCTTCCCTAAATACTCATCACCAATATTTAATCCACCTACAAACCCCTCATTTCCATCTATAATAACGATTTTTCGGTGGTTTCGATAATTAATTTTATCGTTTAAAATTGGAAAGCGCACAGGGAAAAATGGAATCATTTCTACTCCTGCATCATTCAATTCTGCAATATACGAATTTGATAATTTAAAGCTTCCAACCGCGTCGTATAAAAAACGAACGACAACGCCTTCTTTTGATTTTTTTATTAAAATATCTTTAATTTCTGTACCGAGCTTGTCATCACGTACAATGTAATACTCCATATGAATGTGGTGTTTCGCTCGATTTAACCCATCTAAAATTGCCTGAAACGTTTCGTCTCCATTTGTTAATGTCCTCGTTTCAGTTTGAAATGAAATATTTAAAGCACCCAATCGATCTGCTAAACGAAATAACAATTCTTGATGCTTATGATTTCGTAAAATCCGTTCTTCGTAATCTTCGTGTCCCTTATATTGTAAAAACGCCTGTTCATCGAGTAATGCCTTCTTTTGGAACATTCTTTTTCTGCGAAAGTTTTGTCCAAATAAAAGATAAGCAAAGAAACCGAACACTGGAAAAATACCTAGTACGATTAACCACGTAAGTGTTTTTGACGGATGGCGATTTTCTAAGAAAATAACACATCCAATTAAAAATGCGGAAACCGTAAATAAAATACTAATAATACCTAAAATCGAAACATCCTTTATCCCCATGACATCCGAATAAAATGCTACATCAATAAACATGCGTAATGAAACAAATAATGCGAACAGTAGTAGAAAAAAGAAAAGTAGTTTTAGTGTATTTTTCATCTCTTCCCCCCTAATAAGAAAGCCTTCCTATTCTTCATAAAAAAAGCCGATTTCATACTATAGAAATCGGCCTACGTTTTAGGAGGGAAATTGTTGCGAATTGTCTCAAGCGCACGCTCTTTCACAACCTGTTTCCCATACTCACTTACACGGTGAATCGTTAAAGTAGATTCTTCTCCATATTCTAAAACAATACTTAAAATACGATCAATCTCTTCTTCATCATGTAGCACTTCATCGAATTCCACATATACATAATAGCGGTCCTCAAATGAATGTAATTCATCTTTTATATCTTCAAAGATAAGACGATGACTTAATGAAATAACATCTTCAAAATCATTAAACTTAATTAAAAAGCCAAACGTACCATCTTCATTAAAGTTTGTTCCTACTTGTTCTTCTACCTCTTCCACTAATTCTTGCTGGAATAATGATTCGATGCCTTCATCTAGAGGAATGTCTATAATTTTGTCTACACCTATTGGTAATTCCAGCTTTTGTCCATCCTTTGAAAGCTCCGCTTTCGTTACAAGTACTTCAATCCCTTTATCGACTGCTTGCACTTGGATCCATAACGGCCCATCGATAAAGAAATCATCATGATCACGAGCTTCGTCCATCATCTCCCAAAAGAGCTCTTCACTTCGTTCGCGATCATACCAAATTTCTTCACGATTAAACCCTCTGTCCTCTATATCAATGTACGTAATAAAAAATTTCATCGTATGGTCATTAATTCTTTCAATATCCAAAATACAACGCTCCCTTCCTGCTTAGAATTGTTATGAAGGGATTCCCCACTCATATGACAAAACAATAGATTCTTGTACTCTCATTTTATGATAAGATTCTCCAGAAGGGAAATAAAATCGATTTATTTTACAAAAATAGTTATATACCTATCTGTATTCGACTTTTTACATAAAGTGAAACAATAATCAGTATTTTTTTCATCCTCCACTGATTATTAGCTCGCACCAATCGGAATAAATATACCATTATACCAATTCACTGCTCGCAAAAAATTTGGACATACATTCCCATATTCCCTCGTACACTGTAATAAAGTGAAACTTCTATTAGAGGTGATTATTTTTTCCCCAGGCGCGCGGGATCAAAACTAGACAAACTTTCTTCACCACATACATATATTTCGCTTATTAAAACATCATAAATGGAGGCAGACGAATGGACTTAGAGTTTTTAACATCTGTACTAATGATTGTCGGTATCGATGTTGTACTAGGTGGCGATAACGCAATTGTCATCGCACTAGCTAGCCGAAATTTACCTGAAGCAAAACGAAATAAAGCCATTTTGATTGGTACTATGTTAGCAATTGTGCTACGAATTCTCCTCACGATACTAGCTGTCTATTTACTTGATATCCCATTTTTACAACTCACCGGCGGAATTTTACTCACATTAATTGCGGTCAATTTACTCACTGATAATAACAACGACCTTTCTTCTATCAAAGGAAAAACGACTTTATTCCAAGCTGTGCGTACAATTGTATTCGCGGATCTCGTTATGGGGTTTGACAATGTTATTGCCATTGCAGGAGCAGCTCACGGAAGACTTTCACTCGTAATTATCGGTTTATTCATTTCTATCCCGATTATCATTTGGGGAAGCAAACTTATTTTAATACTCATGGAACGCTTTCCATTTCTCATTTATTGCGGAGCAGCAGTTCTCGCCTATACAGCAGGAAAAATGATTACACACGAAGACAGACTTGCAACGTTTTTTCATCATAATCCTAGTTTTGCCACAAGTATCCCTTATTTGTTCATTTTCACCATTTTATGCATAGGCTTTATCGTTCAACAAGTGCGATTACGTAATGTTAAACAGTAAAAAAAAACCTTCTACTCTATAATAGGTAGAAGGTTTTCATATTATTATAATTAATTTACAAGACGCTGTGCTTCACGTAATTGGAACGTTCTTACTGTACGTGGTAAGAAACGACGGATTTCATCTTCGTTGTAACCTACTTGAAGGCGTTTTTCGTCAATCATAATTGGACGACGTAAAATACCTGGATAATCACGAATCATCTTATATAAATCTTGAAGTGGTAAAGACTCTAAGTTCACATTCAATTCTTGGAAAACTTTTGAACGAGTAGAAATAATCTCATCCGTTCCGCTTTCTGTCATACGTAAAATCTCTTTAATCTCATCAATCGTTAATGGATCTGAGAAAATATTACGTTCTGTATAAGGAATATGATTTTCCTCTAGCCATAATTTCGCCTTTCTACAAGACGTACAGCTTGGAGAACTATATAATGTTACCATACAAAGCTCACTCTCCTTAAAGAGTACAAATTCTGTACTAATTACAGTTTAAATTTCTAACTTCCGCAATTTTTCGCGATAACTTGTCTTATAGCAAAGTAAAAAATCGCAATTCATGTAAGCAACAATAATTACTTTTAATAAGTAACTTCTATAATCATTATACAATAGTTTTTGCAAGAAATATACAGTGAATTTACTGCTAGTTGAGAAAATTTCTCCGTGTACTCCACTGCTATGCAACATGATTATACTGAGTAAAACTGTCCTTTAACAACGGTCTTCAACCCTTTTGATACTTACTTTCTACAATAATCTTCACTTGATATACAATTACAGTTTCATAATCTTCCCCATTAAAAAGAGAGCGTTTTCTTACCTTTTCCCGACAAAACAATTGAGAAATGTAAGACTCTAAAGGTTAGAAACAAAAGGAACATTTGTTCTCATTTTAACAAATCTCTCCGCTCATGTCTATATGCTTTCTAAAGTAAATCGAATATTTTTCTGACATTTCTTTCTTTTTTACCATTTATCTCATACAATAAAAATACAGACAGACAAAGGGGGAATTTGCATATGATCGCTTTTTTTACTGATTTTATCATTGTTGCTACCCTCATCATCGGAATAACAGCATTGATTGGTGTCATTACAAATAGCATCGGTGAAAAACTCTTTGGTGGGAAAGAAAAAATGAAGTTTGTTAACAAAAGTTTAGATGTACAATCTGGCTGGAACCAAGTTGGCGGAAAAGGCATTTATAAAAAACGTACGTACTAAAAAAAGCAGGTAATCACCTGCTTTTTTCTTATTTTCCTACTGATGCCCATTTAAAGCTTACATCGGGGCCATATTTATGGTTGTACATATCTTTAATTGTTTCTCTTTGTAAATATGCTCTACCACGTTGATATACCGGAACAATCGCAGCGTCATCAAGTAGCATTTTTTCTGCTTCAAGTAAGTTTTTCCAGCGAGCATTTACATCGCTTCCATCTTTTTTCGCTTTCATAATAATCTCATCGTACTTCGGATTAGAATACTTCATTTTGTTTTGCGCTCCGTCAGTTACGAACATATCAAGATATGTAACTGGATCTGGGAAGTCTGCCCCCCATCCAGAGAATGACATTACATAATCGCCTGCATCTTCTAATTTTAGTTTTTGTGCGAATGGTTGTTGTTTAATTTTCACTGTTAAGCCTGGTAAATTCTTTTCTAACTCACCTTTTAAATATTCACCAGTTTTCTTCGATAATTCAACGTCTTCATTTAACATCTCTAATTCAATTTCATTTTTACCAAGCTCTTTTTTACCAGCTTCCCAATACTTTTTCGCTTCTTTTACATTTGGTTTTATAATATCTCCATTTTCAGCACGGAAATCTTTTTTATCCGGACCTTTAATGAAATTATCAGGAATTAATCCTGTCGCTGGCCTAGAACCGTTATTTAATAATGTATCAACGAATGGTTTACGATCAAAGCCAAGTGAAATTGCTTTACGAATATTTTTATTTGCTAAAGATGGGTCTTTTTGATTTAAACGAAGGAAGAATACAGATGTCTCTTCTACTGTTTTGAAATCTGGTTTTCCTTTATATTTATCGATGAACTCTGCTAATAACGTCGCTCGATCGACTGCGTTTGTTTCATATAAATTAATTGGCGTAGACGTATCTTTTACAATATTAAAGTTTACTTCCTCAAGTTTCACTTCTTTATTGTCCCAATACGATGGGCTCTTTGTCATTTTGAAACTACGTTCATGTTGCCAATCACTTAATGTAAATGGACCGTTGTAAAGTGTTGTATTTGCTTCTAAACCAAACTTCGTCCCTTGCTCTTTCACATACTTTTCATTAACAGGATAGAAGATCGGATAGACCATTAAATCAATAAGATATGGGATAGAATTATCTAATTCTACTTCTAATGTATGATCATCAATCGCTTTCACGCCTAATTGGTCTGGACTCATCTCTTTTTTATTAATTTTCTCAGCATTTTTTATATCGTACATAATGTACGCCGATTTCGCAGCTGTATCTGGATTAATTGCTCTTTGCCATGCATACACGAAATCTTTCGCCGTTACAGGTTCACCATTTGACCATTTTGCATCTTCACGTAATTTAAATGTATACTTTTTACCGTCTTCTGACTTTTGGAATTCTTTCGCTACACCTGGAACTAATTTATCATCTTTCCCAAGGCGGTATAGACCTTCCATCGTATTGTTCATTACTTTTGAAGAAACTGCATCAGCTGATAACGCTGGGTCCATCGTTGGAATTTCTTGCGTTTCAATTAAGTTTATAACTTGCTTCGCACCGCTTTTCCCGCTATCCCCTTTTGCGTTCGCTTGCGGTTCATCTTTTTGGTAGCCACATGCCCCTAAAATCATGCTCATTGCTACTGTTGATGCTACAAAAACTGGTATCTTTTTTTTCATACTTCCACCCTCCAAAAAAATGTTAGCCCTTTCATTTTCAAACAGAAAGAAATATATATATGTTCTAATAATTCATATTATACACACAAATATATTCTTTGTATATTTATATTTCTATTTTATTAAAATTTCCTGTTAACACTTTGTGTATTTGTAAACGTTTCATACTGCGTTTTTATTGAATTAAAGTGTTAAAAATGACGATTTTTACACTCTTCTAAACTATCAGAGAAAAACAAATTTTATATTCTATAATATCTTACGCATAATTATTCCTCCTTTTCCGTCATAAAATGAAGGTTTATTCATATTGAAAATATGTAGACTAAAATAAGTGCAAAGGATATGAAAGTGTGTTACGATACACTTTGCTAAAAATAGATATCGGTAAAGAGGGGACGGACATGACAGCAATTCGCTCAAAAAACGGGCCAACAGAGAAATTAAGTTTATTCTTATTAACATGGCCTATTTTTCTAGAAGTTTTTCTTTTTATGCTGATGGGGATCGCTGATACTTTCATGTTAAGTGCATTATCAGACGATGCTGTATCTGGGGTTGGTGCAGCAAATCAATACCTTCATATCGCGATTTTAGTACTAGAAGTCATCGGGAATGGTGCAGCTATCGTTGTATCCCAATACCTCGGTTCTAAACGCTTTATGGAAGCATCAAAAATATCAGCATTAGCCGTCACATTAAATTTAGTGGTCGGACTCATTATAAGCGCTGGTTTTCTTTTATTTTCAAAACATATGATGATGGCAATGAATTTACAAGGCGATGTACTAACGTATGCACAAAGCTATCTATCCATCGTCGGAGGAGCTATTTTCCTTCAAGCTATTATTAACTCATTAGCCGCAATTATCCGCGTTCACGGCTTTACAAAGCAAGCAATGTTTGTTTCGCTTGGAATGAATATCATTCATATCGCCGGAAACTACGTACTTATTTTCGGGAAATTCGGTTTTCCTGAACTTGGTGTGCAAGGGGCTGCTATTTCTTCTGCTGTCAGCCGGTTAATCGCACTTATCGTTTTCTTCTGGTTACTGTACCGCGTTATGGAATACCGTGTGAAATTACAATATTACTTCGCTTTATCAAAAGAATACGTTGGCAAAATTTTAAAGATCGGCATTCCATCGGCATTCGAGCAAGTCATGTATCAAGCTTGTCAAATTGTCTTCTTATATTACGCAACATACTTAGGTACGGAATCGTTAGCTGCAAGACAATACGCTACTAACATTTCCATGTTCACTTATTTATTCGCCATTGCTATCGGTATGGGAACAGCTATTATCGTTGGACGCCTAGTTGGCGGAAATGAAAAGGATGAAGCTTACACACGCGTATGGAAAAGTGTACAATGGGCGATTGGTGTAACTCTATTTATGGTCATGCTCGTTGTTACATTCCGCACACAATTAATGGGACTATTTACGGATAATCCTCATATTATCGCTCTAGGGGCAAGCGTTCTTTTACTAAGTGTACTACTTGAAACAGGACGGAAGATGAACATCGTCATCATTAATTCACTTCGTGCAGCTGGCGATGCAAAATATCCTGTTTTAATCGGCGCATTCTCCATGGTGTTAATGAGCTTACCACTCGGTTACTTTTTCGCCTTCCATTTAGACATGGGGCTCGTTGGTATTTGGCTAGCGATTGCTATCGACGAATGGACACGAGCAATTATTATGTTCTTCCGCTGGAGAAGTAGATCGTGGGAAAATTATGCACTTGTTAAACCAAATGAGCAAGATGAGAGTGTTTCTGTTCAAGCGCAGTAAAATAAAAGTGTTTCTAAATGAAGAAAAAGGCGGCTGGATTTCAGTCGCCTTTTCTTCATTCTTGGAAACTCTTAATTTGCTGTCTTTAAACAGAAAAAGAACTTGGATAAAATCTCTTTATACTAAATTAAGTTTAATTAGTATAAAAAAATAGAGCCATCCTTCTGTAATAGAAGAATGGCTCTACTTTATTATTGATAGATTTCTTTATATTTCTTATACTCTGCTTCAGAACATAATACAAAATGTCCTGGGCGAATTTCACGCATTGTTGGTGCTTCGCTACCATAATCATGCTGAGTTGGATCGTATACGATACGTTTACGATTGCGCTCATAATCTGGATCTGGAAGCGGAATTGCAGATAGTAGTGATTTTGTATATGGATGCATTGGATTCGCATATAACTCTTCACTTGTTGTCAACTCAACGATTTGACCACGGTACATTACACCAATGCGATCACTAATGTATTTTACCATTGATAAATCATGGGCGATGAATAAGTATGTTAAACCTTTTTCTCTTTGTAACTGTTTCAGTAGGTTTACAACTTGCGCCTGAATCGATACGTCAAGTGCTGAGATTGGTTCATCAGCAATGATAAATTCAGGTTCTACAGCTAGTGCACGAGCGATACCGATACGTTGACGTTGTCCGCCTGAGAATTCATGCGGGAAACGGTTTGCATGCTCTTTATTTAAACCAACTGTATTTAATAATTCATGAACACGGTCCATACGCTCTTTTTTGCCTTTTGCTAGTCCGTGAATATCAATACCTTCTGCGATAATATCCCCTACTGTCATACGAGGATTTAATGATGCATATGGATCTTGGAAAATCATTTGCATTTTACGGTTGAACTTCTTCAGCTCTGCACGTGATTTTTTACCATGTACATTTTCACCATCGAACAACACTTCACCAGCAGTTGCATCATATAAACGAATAATCGTTCTTCCAGTTGTCGATTTACCACAACCTGATTCTCCTACAAGACCAAATGTTTCTCCGCGGTAAATATCAAATGAAATATCATTAACCGCTTTGACAACACCACCACTCACGTCGAAGTGCTGCTTTACATTTTTTACTTCAATTAATTTCTCACGTTGTTTAGTCATGTTGTTCACCTGCTTTCATTTGAAGAATGCGTTTTTCAACGACTGCCGGTGGTTTGACTTCTGGAGCTTGCTCGTGAAGTAACCAAGTTGCCGCATAGTGTGTATCACTTACTTTAAATAAAGGTGGGTCCATTTCAAAATCAATTTTCAATGCCTGCGGGTTACGTGGTGCAAAAGCATCACCCTTTGGCGGTTTTAATAAGTCTGGAGGCGTTCCTGGAATCGCATATAGCTCGTCCTCTGCACCATCTAAGCTTGGCATAGATGCGATTAAGCCCCATGTGTATGGATGTTTTGGATTGTAGAAAATTTCATCAACAGTTCCAATTTCAACAACTTTACCAGCGTACATAACCGCAACTCGGTCTGCAACGTTTGCCACTACACCTAAGTCATGCGTAATGAAAATGATTGCTGCTTCTGTTTTTTGCTGAATGTCCTTCATAAGTTCTAAAATTTGCGCCTGAATTGTAACGTCTAGCGCTGTTGTCGGCTCATCGGCAATTAATAATTTCGGGTTACAAGCTAACGCCATCGCAATAACTACACGCTGTCTCATACCACCTGAGAATTGGTGAGGATATTGTTTTAAGCGCGCTTCTGGATTCGGAATACCTACAAGGTCGATTAATTCTAACGCAACTTTACGTGCATCTGCTTTACTCATCCCTTGGTGCTTAATAAGACCTTCCATAATCTGATTACCAATAGTCATCGTTGGATTTAATGATGTCATTGGATCTTGGAAAATCATCGCAATATCTTTACCGCGTACTTGCTGCATTTCTTTTTCTGTTAGTTTCGTTAAGTCACGACCTTCAAATACGATTTCACCGTTTTTAATACGTCCTGGAGGATTCGGAATTAATCCCATTAACGCTTTAGAAGTAACTGATTTACCAGAACCAGATTCTCCTACAATCGCTAATGTTTCTCCTTTTTTCAAATCAAAAGTAACACCGCGTACAGCTTGTACTTCACCTGCATGTGTATCAAAGGAGACTTGCAAATCTTTTACCTCTAGCAATGTTTTCATTTTTACTTCTCCCCTCTTTTACTTACGCATTTTTGGATCTAACGCGTCGCGTAATCCGTCTGCAATTAAGTTGAATGCTAAGATTAACATACTGATGACAACCGCTGGGATGAACATCATATGTGGATACGTTTGAATTGATTTATAACCATCATTTACAAGAGAACCAAGTGATGCGAATGGTGGCTGAATACCTAGTCCGATGAAGCTTAAGAATGCTTCACCAAATACCGCTGTTGGAATTGTAAACATTGTCATTACGATAATTGGTCCCATTACGTTCGGAATTAAGTGCTTCACAATTAACTGTGTATTCGTTGCCCCTAATGTACGAGATGCTAATACATATTCTTGGTTTTTTAATTTTAGGATCTGTCCACGAACGATACGCGACATCCCTATCCAACCTGTAATTGCCATCGCAAGTGTAATTGACCAAATACCTGATCCCATAATGATTACCATTAAAATAACGATGATTAAGTATGGAATACCGTTAATGATCTCCATAATACGTTGCATAATATTATCTACTCTGCCGCCATAGAAGGCTGAAATACCTCCGTATGCAACCCCAATTACTAAGTCAATCGCTGCTGCTAAAAGAGCGATATATAATGATACTCGTGTACCTTCCCATGTTCTTGTCCATAAATCACGGCCAAGATCATCTGTACCAAACCAGAAGTACTCTTTAATATCACGTTTTTCATATTGGTCAACACCATATTGATCTGTACCGTCAAATGGTAGCCAATGAACATTTTCAATCACTGGAATTTTCGGTGGCATTTTCGCACGACCTAAATCCTGCTCTTTATAAGAATGCTTACTTACCATCGGTCCTAAAATTGCTAATAGTACAATAAGCATTAATAATACGAAACCAAACATTGCACCTTTATGTTGGAACAAACGTCTTCTTACATCTTGCCAAAACGTTAAGCTTGGACGGGCAATGACTTCATTATCAACATTACTCTGATTGGCTGGTTGAAATAAATCTGGAGATAATTTTTGTACATCTTTCATCATTTTTTCCCTCCCGCTAAACGAATACGAGGATCAATAATTCCGTATAAAATATCGACAATGAAAATAACTAAGATGAAGATCGCACTATAGAAAATTGTAGTTCCCATAATAACTGTATAGTCATTTACTGTAATCGATTTAACGAATTGTTCCCCAAGTCCAGGTACAGCGTAAATTTGCTCAATAACTAGTGTCCCTGTAATTAATCCTGCAACCATTGGTCCTAAAATTGTTACAACTGGAATTAATGCGTTACGCAGTGCGTGCTTGATAATGATAACGCCTTGGCTAATTCCTTTCGCTTTCGCTGTTAAAATGTAGTCTGCTTGCATAACCTCAATTAACTCTGCACGAGCGAAACGTGCGATTGTTGCGATAACTGCCATCGATAAGGCAATTGTAGGCATTACTGTAAACTCCGGTCCTTTCCAGAATGCTACTGGGAACCAACCAAGTTTTACCCCTACGAAATATTGTAGTAATGCGGCGAATACGAATGAGGGTACCGACATCCCGAGTACGGAAATAATTGTCGCCCCATAATCGACCCACGTATTGTTACGAAGCGCCGCAACGATTCCTAAAATTAAACCGATAAATGTTCCTAATATAATCGCTTGTAAACCAAGTTGTGCTGATGGTCCAATACGATCCACAATCATATCTGTTACTGGGCGGTTATCATATTGGAATGATACCCCTAAATCACCTTTTGCTAAGTTACCTAAGTAACGTGCATATTGAACTGGTACTGGATCATTTAATCCATATTTTTCAAGAATGATTTCTTTTTGTGCCGGTGATAGCTTCTCCTGGTTTTTAAGCGGAGAACCCGGTAGTAATTTCATCAAGAAGAAAGTCAGTGTAGTAATTAAAAATAATGTCAAAGCCATGTACACGAAACGTTTTAATACATAACGTCCCATAGTCAAGCACCTCCCCGTTTTTCTCAAAAGCAATAAGATAGTTTGAAATATTCTTACTTTTATTTTTTTAAAATAAGAGCACATGCCCATCATAGGCATATACCCTTATTCATGATGGAAACCATTTTTAGTTTTTGAGTTCAACCCACTTATAGCTAAATTCTCCGCCATATTTATGTTCTAATAGGCCTGTAATTGAACTACGTTGTAAATATGCCTTTCCAGGTTGATATACTGGAGCAATCGCTGCATCTTCAAGCAGTTGTTGTTCTGCTTTTAATAGAGCATCCCAACGAGCTTGTACATCTACTTCTGTTTTGGCTTTCTTAATTAGTTCATCATAAGCTGGGTTTGCGTAATTCACTTTATTTTGCGAATTACCTGTTGTATACATTTCAAGGAATGACATTGGATCCATATAATCTGGACTCCATCCCGCATATGACATCGCATAATCTCCACTTGCTTCAAGTTTTAACTTTTGTGCAAATGGCTGCATTTTTGTTGAAACTGTTAAGCCTGGTAAGTTCTTTTCGAATTGTCCCTTTAAATACTCTCCGATTTTTTTGGCATCATCAGTATCAAAGTTTAATAACTCTAACTCTACTTTGTCTACACCAAGTTCTCTTTTACCAGCTTCCCAATATTTTTGAGCTTCTTTAACATCCTCTTTTATAAGCTTTCCGTTCTCTTCACGGAAGTCTTTTCCGTTAGGTCCTTTTGCCAAACCTTTCGGAACAAAACCATACATTCCTTCTGAACCATCGTTTAAGATAACTTTCCCGATATTTTCACGTTCAAAGGACATCGCAATTGCTTTTCGGATATTTTTATTTGCTAAAAATTTATTTTTTTCATTTAAACGAATGAATTGTGTAGATGGTCTCTTAATTGTTTTAAAATCAGCATCTGATTTGTATTTATCTACAAATTCTGATGTTAATACTACACGATCAATCGCTTTCGTTTCATATAAGTTTATAGCAGTTGAACGATCCTTAACAATATTGAAGTTTATCTCCTCAAGCTTCACTTCTTTATTTTCCCAATACGTTGGATTTTTCTTAAGGTGGAAACTTTGTTCATGTTTCCATTCATTTAAAACGAATGGCCCATTATAAAGTGTCGTATTGGATTCTAATCCAAATTTTGTTCCTTGTTCTTTTACAAACTTCTCATTCAAAGGATAAAATGTTGGATAGACTGTTAGACTTACAAAATAAGGAACAGGATTATCTAATTCCACTTCAAGTGTGTGATCATCAATTGCTTTTACACCAAGTTCCTCAACTGGTAATTCTTTTTTATTAATTTTCTCTGCATTTTTCACATCAAATAGTATGTAAGCAAATTTGGCACCCGTATTTGAATCAACAGCTCTTCTCCAAGAATAAACGAAGTCTTTCGCTGTTACAGGTTCACCATTCGACCATTTCGCATCTTCACGTAATTTAAATACATACTTTTTACCATCTTCTGATTTCTCATAAGATTTAGCGACTCCTGGAACGAGGTTATCGTCTTTCCCCAGACGATACAATCCTTCCATTGTGTTATTCATGATGTTAGAAGATGCTGCATCCGTTGATAGCGTCGTATCCATTGT
The DNA here is from genome assembly GCF_056396785.1 of Bacillus sp. 05T21. Lineage (NCBI taxonomy): Bacteria > Bacillati > Bacillota > Bacilli > Caryophanales > Bacillaceae > Bacillus > Bacillus sp. 05T21. The sequence goes on from NZ_JBFTMD010000002.1 coordinate 459,577, forward strand.
TGGTATTTCAGCAGTTTCTGTTAGATTCAATACTTGCTTATTTGAAGTACTGGATCCTTTCACGCTTGCCTTATTATCATCTTTTTGATAACTACAGGCTCCTAGCACACTTACTGTCAACGTCGATGCAAGCAATAGCGGTATCTTTTTCTTCATGCTGTGTTGCCTCCCCTAATTGCACTTCCTGTACCCTCACTTGTAGAAAAACAGAATTGAAAGAATAATCTCCAAGTTTCTACAATTTTCATTATACATATAATATGACGATTGTGAATATAGTTTTTTGTTTTTTTGTTAAAATTTTTAATAAAATGTTTATATTTTTAATTTTTTGTAAAGGGATACATTAACATTGCTACCATCATCTTGAAATTAGAACCTCAATTGCGTATAATTTTCAAAAAATTATTTATATTACTTATTATAACTTTTATAGTATAATAATTCTAGTAATATTTTGACGGAGGGGAATATTTTGAATAAAGTTTTTTTTCATACTTGTATACTATTTTTGGTTGCGATAATCGCTTCTAGTGTGGGCGCATTCCTCGTTTCATCTCATTTTTTGTTGAATTTTGTCAACATCTCATTCTATATTGCATTGTTTTTTATTCTTATAGGTGGTTTTTTATTCATATTTCAAAACGGATTTTTTAACGTAACAATTTACGCATTCCAAAGAGTATTTGGTACGAATAAAAAAATTGACTCTTTAATTGAAGAAGCAGAGGAACCTATCGATAAGAAAGAACGTATTTATAAAACATATTCATTCAAATGGACGTATCCGATTTGTATTACCGGTATCGTACTTGGGTTGTTCTCGATCCTCATTAGCTTTACTATTTTGATGTAGTTTGCAAACACTATCCCATATGATATAATAATCAGCAAAACATTTTGTTATAAAACTTTAGTTCTTTCATATTAAAAGAGCTTAGGTAACAATAAATAATTTTACATGTATGCGATGATAAAGAAGAGTACATATTGAGGCAATTTCAGAGAGCTTGTGGCTGGTGTGAACAAGTAATTGCGCAGTATGGAATGGGCTTTTGAGCACCAAACCGAACCGAAAGTAGTAGGCTTTGGCGTTATATCCAAACGTTATTATGGATTAGAGAGATTTCACAGTAGTGAAATAATTAGGGTGGTACCGCGGTCCATTCGTCCCTATAGTTTTTTGGGATGAATGGGCTTTTTTGTTTGCCTTCTCTTCCCCATCACGCATTCAAATTTAGGAGGAATTACTTATGTCAGTTATCTTTTCTGGTATTCAGCCGAGTGGAACGATTACACTTGGAAACTATTTAGGAGCTATGAAGCAATTTACAGAGCTTCAAAATGAACACGACTGTTATTTCTGTATTGTAAACCAACATGCGATTACAGTACCTCAAGATCCCGTACAACTTCGTAAAAACATTCGCAGTCTTGCTGCACTTTATGTAGCATGCGGCATCGATCCTGAAAAAGCTACTTTATTTGTACAATCAGAAGTACCAGCACACGCTCAACTAGGATGGATTATGCAATCAGTTGCTTACGTTGGAGAATTAGAGCGTATGACGCAATATAAAGATAAATCTTCTGGTAGAGATTCAGTTCCAGCTGGATTACTAACGTATCCACCATTAATGGCTGCTGATATTTTACTTTACAACACTGAAATCGTACCTGTTGGTGATGATCAAAAACAACATATGGAATTAACACGCGACCTAGCAGAGCGTTTCAACAAACGCTTCCGTGAAGTGTTCACTGTTCCTGAAATTCGTATTCCAAAAGTAGGAGCTCGCGTTATGTCATTAACAGAACCTACGAAAAAAATGAGTAAATCTGATCCGAATCCAAAAGCAATGATCAGTATGCTTGATGAACCAAAAACAATTGAAAAGAAAATTAAAAGTGCTGTAACTGATTCTGAAGGTATCGTGAAATTTGATAAAGAAAACAAACCTGGAATCTCTAACTTATTAACAATCTACTCTTCATTCTCTGGAAAAACAGTTGAAGAAATAGAAGCAATGTACGAAGGAAAAGGATACGGAGACTTCAAAGGCGACCTAGCACAAGTAGTCGTAGAAGCAATTCGTCCAATCCAAGACAAATATAACGAACTAATCAACTCACCAGAACTAGACGAAATTCTAGACAAAGGTGCAGAAAAAGCAAACCGCGTTGCATTCAAACAACTACGCAAAGTAGAAAACGCAATGGGATTAAGTAGAAAACGTAGGTAACTTATAAAGCGGAAGCGGCTCGTTCAGAATGTGAGGAGGATGGAGTTCCTGACGCAGAGGCGTTTTTTGCCTCGCAGGAAGGCGCGAAGCCACCGAATATTCTTGTCACCTCCATAAAAAAAACCGCCAATTGGCGGTTTTTTTAATTTACCTTCTGCTCATTTTCCATTTCCCATAACTTTTCAAAAAACGGCTGTCCTTTTACAAGGCGCTCACATAATTGCTCGTGCTTCTCAGACCATCCAGTTTTCGCTTCATCATAAAGTTTAGCCCAAATATCTTCAAACTCCATATGTTGGACCATTCCGTACGCTGATGGATCCCACTCTGTGAACCAATAGCGAATTTCGGCTGGATTTTTCGTTGTATGTAATTGATCTAATGCCATAAATAATAATTGTTTTAACTGTCTTTCTTTACGAGTTAGGCCGTTCATAATGAAAGGCGACGGCGATAAAATATGATGTTCTTTTTCAATCTCTTCCACTTGGAACTCATACTTTTCTGCTTGCACATTCTCTACCATCTCATATACCATCTGTTCTTGACGCGGTATAAGCCTACTTTTTCTAATTGGCACATTATAGCCGATTGAATCAATCGCAATAATTCCTTTTCCATCTGTAACTACAAAACAATATTCTTGTTGCAAGCGTTCGTGATTTTTACGAATATAAGCCTTATGATATACGTCTTCCAATAATTTTTGCGGAAGCTCTAATAATTCGTTCTCGATGTAATGATATAATGTGGCATCTACTTTTAATAATGGCACTTGATCTAATAGCTCAATCGTATCATCTTTCCGCCATTCGTAAAAATGACAAACGTTATACCCATTCTCTTCACCTTCAAACCAATTTACCCATACATCATGTAGATATAACATTCACTACCCCTCACTTCACTACTGTTTGTACCAATCATTATGTTCAGTTTTGCTTAACTTTATTCCACTTGAGGAAATATATTCTAATTATTATTTTTTCTTCTATAATATTAAAAAAACAGGAGATAGCTCCCCTGTTTTTCATGAAACATGAAATGTATTTGCTTTATTCAATATTTCTTTCGCATCTATAGATAATAAAGAAAGTGTATTTTCTCCTTCAAATGCTACACAATCTTTCACAATATGAAATCCAAGTGCATAGCCAAGCATTTTCGGATACGAGTGCAGTCCATTTAATAAAACATCATGCTCCCTCGTACCTCTCTTTACGCCTATTCGTTCTTGTATTGAATTCCTCCAATAATAAATAGCATCTTCTTTTGAAATGTAAGTAGTCCACGGTGCACATCTTTTTTCTGTATACCTTTCATACACAGCTTGTTCAGCTAACCCTTCCATAATCATCGTATCAAGTAATGTATACTCTGTTTCTTTCGTCTCAATTTGATGTAACCTACATATATGATGGTATTCATGCGTTAATAAAGCTTTTAGTTCCTCTACTGAATTACGCCCACATACGAATAAGAAAATAACGTGACGCATAGATAAGCCAGCCTTCCCGTTATATTCCTCTTGTACAGTTCGATTGTATGAATCTGATAATAAAATAAAGATAGGGACATCTGGACCTTTTAGCCAACCTTTCAATTTTTCATACTCCATGCTAAGTTCTTTCCAAATTTCTTTCTTCTCTAACTCTTTAATTTCCTGCTCCCCCCGCATTACTGGGCGATACATACCTTTAGAGATTAAAAAGCGATACAGTCTCTCTTTTGGCAATGGAATATACTTTGTAAATTTCTCACAAAGCTTCTCTGGACGTCCATAATACAGATGTAACCATTCTGCCGTTTCAACAACCCCCAACCTTCATCCCTCCTTTTCTTATGTATATGCAAAAAAGAAAGGAACGTAAAGGTGATTAAAAATAAATAAGGTGTCTTTTCGTAATACTTTACGAAAAGACACCTTATTGTACATATTATTTATATGCTTTAAATACTAATACTGCGTTATGACCACCGAATCCTAATGAATTACTTAATACAGCTCGCACTTCTTGATGCCTCGCTGTATTTGGTACGTAATCTAAATCACATTCTGGATCTGGTGTTTCATAGTTAATCGTCGGAGGAATTACTCCGTCTGTAATTGATTTAATAGAGAAGATCGCTTCAACAGCACCAGCTGCTCCTAATAAATGACCTGTCATTGATTTCGTTGAGCTAATCGCTACTTTATATGCATGCTCACCGAAAGTTTCTTTAATTGCCATCGTTTCATACTTTTCATTTGCATCTGTACTTGTACCATGTGCATTAATGTAATCAATATCTTTTGGCTCTAGACCTGCATCAACTAAAGCTTGACGCATCGCACGAACTCCGCCTTCACCGCCAGGAGCAGGCATTGTAATATGGAACGCATCACCAGTTGCACCATAACCAGCAATTTCCGCATAAATGTGAGCACCACGTGCTAATGCGTGCTCTAATTCTTCAAGAATAAGAATTCCTGATCCTTCACCCATTACGAAACCGCTACGATTTTTATCGAATGGGCGGCAAGCCGTTGCTGGATCTTCATTGAATGTTAATGCTTTCGCTGAGCTAAACCCAGCGAATGCCATACTTGTTAATGGCGCTTCTGCTCCGCCTGTTATCATCGCATCAGCATCACCGCGCTGGATTACTTTAAACGCATCACCAATTGAGTTTGCTCCAGATGCACAAGCTGTTACAGAGCAAGTATTAATTCCTTTCGCTCCTGTAGCGATTGACACTTGACCTGCTGCCATATCTGGAATCATCATTGGTACGAAGAATGGGCTCACGCGGCGTGGACCTTTTTCAGTAAAAATCTTAAATTGTTCTTCGTATGTTTCCATACCACCAATACCAGAACCAACCCATACACCAATGCGTGGTGCATTTTCTTCTGTAATTTCAAGCTTCGCATCCGCAACTGCCATTTTCGCTGCTGCTACTGCATATTGCGTAAAGCGGTCCATACGGCGCGCTTCTTTTTTATCTATATATTTTTCGACTTCAAAGTCGTTAATTTCTGCTGCTACTTTTGCAGGAATTTGTTCTGAATCTATTCTTGTAAGTCGTCCGATTCCGGATACACCGTTTTTAATGTTTTCCCAAGCTGTTTCAACATCTGTTCCGATCGGTGTAACAGCTCCTAGCCCTGTAATTACGACCCTCTTTTTTTCCATACAAAATACACTCCTTTTTTTCTCTCAGTCCTTATTTACCCCAACGAAGAGCTACTGCTCCCCATGTTAACCCGCCGCCAAAACCGACTAGTATAATTAAATCACCATCTTGAATACGTCCATTTTGCAATTCCTCTACCATTGCAATTGGAATTGAAGAAGCCGATGTATTACCGAACTTTTCAATTGTCATACTCATTTTTTCTTTCGGTAAATTTAATCTTTCTCTTGCAGATTCCATAATACGAATATTCGCTTGATGTGGTACTAAGAAGTCCACATCCTCTTTCGTAAGTCCCGCTTTTTCTAACACGCGAAGACAGGAATCACCAAGTTGGCGAACAGCAAATTTAAAGACTTCTCTGCCGTTCATCATAACATACTCGTCTTGATAAAGATGCTTACCGCCACTTCCGTCCGCTCCTAATTCAAAAGAAAGTACACCTTTTCCTTCCGAAACAGCTCCCATTACGATAGCACCTGCTCCGTCCCCAAATAGTACGGCTGTATTTCGATCGTTCCAGTCTACAATTTTAGATAGTTTGTCACTACCAACTACTAATACATTTTTATAAGTTCCCGTTTGAATAAATTGCTGCGCTGTAATCATTCCGTACATAAAGCCAGCACATGCTGCACTTAAATCCATTGCGGCTGCGTGTTTTGCGCCAATTGCTTCTTGGATTACACAGGCTACTGCTGGGAATGCGCGATCTGGCGTTACTGTTGCCACCAAAATAAGATCGATATCCTCTCCGCTAATCCCGGCATCTTCAAGTGCTTTTTTAGAAGCCTCTACCGCCATATATGAAGTATCTATTGTATCATCGGCAATGCGTCTTTCTGCAATTCCCGTTCTCGTACGAATCCATTCATCAGATGTATCTACGATTTTCTCTAAATCGTGATTTGTGACTACTTTTTCTGGCACATATCTTCCGATCCCTAAAATGCCCACGTTCACATCGCAGCCCTCCGTTTTATATCAATTATTATGACTTGGTACTAATTTTAAAACATAAATGTACTTTTGTCTAGAATATATTTCAGCTAAAAAAATAGACAGCGTATTACTAACTTTATTTTTCATTAAAAGAAACAGAAAAATTCCTATCCTTTCAAAAGATAAACTTCCCAATACTTTTGACCTTACTCCGCTCGAAACAAAAAAGCCCTTACCGCTTCTATCCACGGCTCGAGCCTCTCTCCCATCAAAAAAGAAGGGTTTTGTTTTATTCTTTATCTGCTTTCCCTTCAAAACTAAGACCTTCTCCTCATAACATTCTCCCTTAACTACCTCATCCCTCTGGTTTCACTCCGCTCGAAACAAAAAAAGGCCCTTACCGCTTCTATCCACGGTTCGAGCCTCTCTCCCATCAAAAAAGAAGGGTTTTGTTTGGTTTTATTCTTTATCCGCTTTCCCAAGCTCATATGCTTCGCCCATTACTTTCATCAATAGCTCTAACACCGGCTGTGCTTTCTCCATATCAAGTGCAATTCCATTAGAATCTAAAATTGCCTTTGCTTCTGGTAAATGCTTCATTGCGATTTGTAAAAATTGCATACTTTTTTCGTTCATGTAATCTCTTCCTCTCCATTAAAGCTTTTCAATCAATTATCCATACAATAGTGTAACACGCGTGCTACCCTTCGTATAACTCTTTATATTTTTTCATATGTGCCAATTGTTTATTTAAACCGAATTCTACTGGTGTATTTTTTTGAATAGAAATAGCCTCTACAGCTTCATCTCTTACTTCCACATTTTTGTTATTTACTTTATCATCTGCATGTAAAAGACTCATACCTTTTTCCCATAACTCTTCTTTTCCACTAAGTAAATTATATATACCGAGGTGTTTTACATTCATTCCATTTTCCCATAAATATTCACATACATCTTCAACGTAAAGTAAATCACTTCCTTTTTCTCCATTTATACAACGGCACTCTTTTTCATCAAGTTCTGATAAAATAAGCTGATGATACATCATAAACGACGGTTGCCACGGCCCATATAATGTAGGAACTCGATATGCACTATATTGTAATTCGCCTTTTTTCAACCCTTCTTCCACTTTCGAAAATAGATGTTTGTTTTCGGATTCTTCAGTGCTTCCTATTTCAATAGAAGAAATTAGATTTAACTTTACTTTATTTTTTTCACACATCCTTACGATTCGTTTTAAATATTGTAATATGACCCTTTCATTCCGAAATCCACTTTGCTGATTCGGCTCATACAAGCAAAAATAAACTGTATCGAAACTCTCTTCCTCTACCGATCGCCATCCGTCTTCATCCCTTATAGAATAGTACGTAAATAACGCATTCCGCCCAATCAACAATAATTTCTCTTCATTAATTTTTGTCATACTATCAAATTCATCAAAATCAAGACCATATACTTCTACTTCTTCCGCAATCATTTTATTCACAAGGTGATAACCTACAAACGTAAGTGCACCTATAATCAGCACGCGTTTCATACCACCAACCCTTTCCCCTTGAAACAAATAGCTCCTCATTTATGTATATGGGAGCTTCACAATTCTTCTTCATATTTTTTAAAGAAATCAGTCGTTTGTCTAACCATTTTATATTTCACATCTTGCAGATGGAATAAAACAGAAGTATCGCATTGATTAAATTGCCTCATTTTCTCGTATTTACGTAACAATTGTTTTCTTCCTCTTTTTTCCTGTGTTGAGACAAAAATTTTAACAGGTACACAAGACGGCAGAAGCGCAAATGATTTCTTATTTATTTTTGATTCTAATTCTTCTTCTTTGGAATCATACGCCAAACTTAATTCCTTCACTAATCTTTTGTAAAAAAACTTATGCTCTTTCTCAAAATCCACATATTCTGGTAAATCTAAACACGGATTTAACATAACGACAGAACGTATACATTCAGGGTATTTGTTCATCATCTCCAGCGCTACAAGCGCTCCCATACCATCTGCCATAATGTGCATTTTCGCATTCAATGTCTCTTTTCTTAGAACGACATCATACAAACGTTTTGCAAGACGAACAGCTCGGTCGTTCCCCCAATGCCTTCCATATAAGTTAGATGAAAAGACCGTATAGCCTTTTTCAATAAGGCCCTGTAAAAAATAAGCTCTCCCTGCATGCTGTGTCCATAAACTTGTACCATTCTCAATAAAATAGTTATAATCTCCTAGGAGCATAACAGAAAATCCATTTGGCTTTTCCGGTAAATAAATTACACATGGTTCTTTTTCTAAGTAAAAAAAACGTTCCGTAATACTCATTTTTCTCCCGCCTTATTTTCTAAACGTATAAAAGTACTCTTTTATACTGTATGAACAGAATGCAAATTTGCGTTGAAAAATCTACAAATATTTTTCTATATTCTTTTTTCAATTGTGTTACAATAAGGACAGATTGAACGAATAGAGGTGTAAAATATGCGTTTCATTTGGGCATTAATTTGGTCGTTCGCGCTTGTACATATGATGAGCTACGTAATCGGCTCTATGACTGGCGGTACATACGATTTTAACCAAGCGTCTATTTTCTCAGTTGTTCTTGCGGTATTAGTATTAGCGATTGCAGCTGCGATTCCAAACGAGCCAGTAGAACAACACTAAAAAGAGTCCGGATTTTATCCGAACTCTTTTTTTACTTTACATGAACGACTAATTCGTTATTTTCTACATCAACCACTACGTGACTATTGTCAGTAATCGTTCCTGCAATTAATTCTCTCGCTAATTTCGTCTCAACTTGACGCTGTACGTATCGTTTTAACGGACGAGCTCCGTACATCGGATCGAATCCAGCTTCTACAACAAATTCTTTTGCAGATTCCGTCAATTCTAATGATATGTGGCGATCTGCTAAACGCCCTTGTAATTCTTGTACAATCTTATCAACAATACCTTTAATTTCATTCCTTGTCAGAGGTTTGAATAAAATAATTTCATCGACACGGTTTAAGAATTCCGGTCGGAAATGTCCTCTTAATTGTCCCATTACAAGTTCTCTTGACTCTTCTTTAATAGAACCATCTTCTTCTAGCCCTTCTAATAAATGAGCAGATCCAATATTTGAAGTCATAATAATAACCGTATTTTTAAAGTCTACTGTACGTCCTTGTGAATCTGTAATGCGGCCATCGTCTAACATTTGTAATAAAATGTTGAATACTTCTGGATGTGCTTTTTCGATTTCATCTAACAAAATAACAGAATACGGTTTACGTCTTACTGCTTCTGTTAATTGTCCCCCTTCTTCATATCCAACATATCCAGGAGGCGCACCAATTAAGCGTGACACTGCGTGTTTCTCCATATACTCAGACATATCGATACGAATCATTTGCTCTTCACTGTCAAATAATGTTTGCGCTAACGTTTTTGCAAGCTCAGTTTTACCAACACCTGTAGGGCCTAAGAAAATAAATGAACCAATTGGACGATTCGGATCTTTAATGCCAGCGCGAGCACGAAGTACTGCGTCTGATACAAGGCTTACCGCTTCCTCTTGACCGATAACACGCTCTGATAAAATTTGTTCAAGACGTAATAATTTCTCACGTTCACCTTCAACAAGTTTTGCAACAGGAATACCAGTCCACCTTGAAACAATGTCTGCAATTTCTTCTTCACTTACTTCCTCGCGTAATAAGCGATTCTCTTGTTTATTATGTGCACCCATCTCTTCCGCTTCTTTTAACTCTTTTTCGATAGCTGGAATTTTCCCGTGGCGAAGCTCAGCTGCTTTATTTAAATCGTAATTTCCTTCTGCTTCTTCTAACTCACGGCGCAAGCGCTCTAAATGCTCACGTAAGTCACGCACTTTGTGAATGTCTTCTTTTTCTTTCTCCCATTTCGCTCTCATACTACTTGCAACTTCTTTTAAATCCGATAATTCACGTTGCAATGTTTTTAGGCGCTCTTGACTGCCTAAATCTTTTTCTTTCCCAAGAGCAGCTTCTTCAATTTCCAGCTGCATAATGCGGCGCGTTACTTCATCTAATTCTGTTGGCATAGAATCAATTTCTGTTCGAATTGTTGCACAAGCTTCATCAACAAGATCAATTGCTTTATCGGGCAAGAAACGATCTGAAATATATCGATCTGATAAAACAGATGCCGCTACAATCGCGCGGTCATGAATATTTACACCGTGATAAATTTCAAAACGCTCTTTTAAACCACGTAAAATGGAAATTGTATCCTCAACAGTTGGCTCTTCTGCTAACACTTGTTGGAAACGTCTTTCTAACGCCGGATCTTTCTCAATATATTTACGGTATTCATCTAATGTCGTTGCCCCGATACAATGCAGTTCACCACGCGCTAGCATTGGTTTTAACATATTTCCCGCATCCATCGCTCCTTCTGTTTTACCAGCGCCGACGATTGTATGAAGTTCATCAATGAATAATAAAATGCGACCTTCACTCTTTTTAATTTCATTTAATACAGCTTGCAGACGTTCTTCAAACTCACCGCGGAATTTTGCTCCGGCCACAAGTGCACTCATATCTAAAGCGAAAATTGTTCTATCTTTTAATCCTTCTGGAACATCTTTTTTCACAATACGCTGCGCTAATCCTTCAACGATTGCTGTTTTACCAACACCTGGCTCTCCGATTAAAACGGGGTTATTTTTCGTTTTGCGTGAAAGAATGCGGATCACGCGGCGAATTTCACTATCTCTGCCAATTACAGGATCAATTTTCCCCGCTCTTACTTCAGCCACTAAATCACGGCCATATTTTTCTAACGCTTCATAAGTTGCTTCTGGATTTTGACTAGTCACTCTTTGATTCCCCCGAACTGTCATTAAAGACTGTAATAAGTTATCTTTCGTAATATAAAATTTTGCAAATAATTGATTTATATCGCCTTTCTCTTCAGAAAAAGCAAGTAATACATGTTCGATTGAAATGTAGTCATCTTGCAATTTCTCCGCTTCTTTTCCCGCTTTTACAAGCAGTTGTTGCAAAGCACCTGTTACATATAATTTCCCTGCCTCTGCCCCGCTTCCAGTTACAGAAGGCTTTTTCTTAATTAAACTTTCTACACCTTGTTTTAACGCTTCTATATCGACATTCATTTTTTGAAAAATACGTACTGTTAATCCGTCTTGCTGCTCTAATAACGTAAGCAATAGATGAACAGTATCTACTTCTTGATGATGATGAGATACCGCTAAAGATTGAGCACTCATAATCGCTTCCTGTGTTTTCGTTGTCATTTGATTTAAGTCCATCTTTACAGCCCTCCAAATGTTTGACTTTCTTTGACCTTTGATTTGATTATACGCCAACTGACTTTTTTATACAATAATTTTGCTTATGTAGTTCAAACTTATTATTGGAAAAAGAAAAAAGTAACATTCATTTTCCTAATCAAAAAAGCCGCAATAACGATTGCGGCTTCTGTTACGGTTTTCTTTTATATGTCCACTGACGGTTATGATTTGCGTTCTCTGGAAACTTTTCACCGGCAGTTAATTGTACCATTTGCGGATTTTTCACCATACTTCCCGTTTCACCAATTTCTACGTAAATGCCATCATTTGGCGCCTTTTGCCCTGAACGAAACCTGCGATTTTGTCCCATTTTCATTCTCCTTCCATGACGTCTTGCCTCATTAGTATATCCATTTTAAAAGAAAGCCTTTCTGTCATGTTTAGGAAACAAGTACTACCGTTTACCCATGTACATATATATAATTACACAAGCTTAAGCAGGAATTATTGGCATATTTGTTGAAAAAAAAGAAACCAACCTACTTTAGGCCAGTTTCAAAGGAGAGTCAAACATATACGAGAAGATTACATGTTCATTATAAGTCGCATCATTCAAACAATGTAACCCTTTTCACAAATTGTACATAATGAAAGAAACATTGTTTGAACTTTCTAAAAAGATATTGACTTTTCCTAATTTCCAACGAGAAATAGTAGACACCACAGCGCTTCGCGACGTAAAATGGATATATAGTGAAACTTTCATCTACAGTAGTTTCACCCAGTCTAACCTCTTATTTCTGCATATTAAAAACGGAAATACAGATAGAATCAAAAAATTTATTATAAGAGGTGAAATTATGAACAAACAACATTTAATCGCATTAGACTTAGACGGAACTTTATTAACAGACAACAAAATAATTTCTCCAAGAACGAAAAACACAATTGCAAAAGCAAAAGAACAAGGACATATTGTCGTTATTTCAACAGGACGTCCATTCCGCGCTAGTTACGATTATTATAAAGAACTTAGCCTTAACACACCAATCGTAAACTTTAATGGAGCTTACGTGCATCACCCTCTTGATTCAAGTTGGGGAACACATCACTCTCCTCTTGAACTTTCAACAGCGCAAGAAATCGTCCGAGCTTGCTTTGATTTCGGCGTGAAAAATGTCTACGCTGAAGTCATCGATGATGTGTATGTCCGTGAAATTGATGAAGATAAAAAACATATTTTTGAATTCGGTTCTCCAAGGATTTTCACAGGAGATTTATTAAATATTTTAAACGACCATCCAACTTGCTTATTAATCGATGCACATGACGAGCATTCTGCTGCAATTCGCCAGCATTTAACAGATATGCATGCTGAAGTCATCGACCATAGAAAATGGGGTGCACCTTGGCCAATTATTGAAATTGTAAAAAGCGGATTAAATAAAGCTGTCGGATTACAAAAAATTTCAGGCCATTATAACATTCCTAAAGAGCGAATTATCGCTTTTGGTGATGAGGATAACGACTTTGAAATGATCGAATTTGCTGGTCATGGAATCGCAATGGGTAATGCGATTCCTGAATTAAAATCACTTGCAAATCATACGACATTAACGAATGAAGAAGATGGTATCGCTCTATATTTAGAAGAGGTTCTTGGATTGTAATCTAAAAATTCCCTGCTTATAGTTTCTCGCCAAACGCTCATACTATTATTAGACGCAAAAGTCAGCGCGTCAATTGTTTTCAGCTAAATAAAGGGGGTTTTTCGAATGGGTAAAAAGAACAAATCAAAACGTTTTATCCAGCAAGGAGCCGATGCTGTTATGAAGCATGATGCAAGATTCCCGTACAGAGGTACATTAGCTGAGGCAGAAAAAGCGAGAAGTAACTCTTCGTTTGGAGGGGTTTAAATGGGGAACTTACTATTCCAACAAGCTAGAGACGCTGTTTCAAGTGCCGTTTCTTGTTCAAGTGGTGCTGAACAACAGGAACTCGTTTATAGAGCAAAAAACTCTTTGCACTCTGCTTATGCAAACTCTTCAACTGCTGAAAAAGTTCAGCTACGTGAAATGCAGGAGCAATTGCAAAACATTACGAATTCGCATTAAAAAAGGAGGACCAGCTTTGGTCCTCTTTAATCTTTTCTAAACAATCCAAACACACCGACCGTTTGCAGTATATTTGTAAATGCACCTGGGTCCACTTGTTTAATAACCCTCTCTAATTCGTACAACTCGTAACGAGTGATAACAATCATTAACATTTCTTTATTTTCATTTGTATAAGCACCTGTTGCTGGTATAGTTGTAATCCCTCTCACTAAGCGAGAGTGAATCGCTTTTCGCACATCTGCCCCGTTCTTTGTAACAATTAATGCCGTAATTTTCACATGACGGGTATGAATCGCATCAATAATTCTCGTTGATACATACAAAGTGACTAAAGTATATAATGCCTTTTCCCATCCATACACATAGCCAGCGGCGATAATGATAAGTGCATTAAAGAAGAAAAAATACGTACCGACAGGCTTATCTTTTATTTTTGATAAAATCATGGCAATAATATCTAGGCCACCTGTAGAAGCCCCCCACTTTAAAGCAACCCCTACCCCAATCGCTGAAATAATACCACCAAAAATCGCATTCAATATAATATCGTTCGAAACCGCTCTAACTGGGATAATTTCTAAAAACAAAGTCATAAATACAACACAAAGAAAACTAAAAAATGTAAAGGCCTTCCCAACCTTTTTCCACGCTAAAATAACGACAGGAATATTAAACAAACTAAACAATACCCCCGTAGATATATGAATAGATAAAAAGTCACCTAATATTTGTGACAATAATTGAGACAATCCAGCAAAACCACTCGCATACACTTTCGCTGGTGTTAAAAATAAATTCATCCCAATCGCATTTAATAAACCCGCAATAATTACAACGACTAACTTCTTAATAAGTTCAGTATAATTCAGCTTCAAATCCATTTCTAATCCACCTTTAGTATTCATGAATGCACCGCTATACATAGTCTTTACGAAAAAGGAAATGATAAACATACAACGTTTAGAAATGGAGTTGATACATATGCCACATACTAGCGATAACGACAAAAAAGCACGCGACAATAATGCAAAGCGCACTCAAAAAAATGAACAAGAGCAAAAAAATATTCAGCAAGGAAAACGTGCATATTCTAAGAAAACCGATCACCTTTGATTACATCGTACATCAACTTTAATGTTGATGTACTTTTTTTACATTTTACAGGGAAAAAACATTAAAAATTCACTTCATGTTCACTTCTATATTCTACAATAGCGATAACATATTCGGATGAGGTGTTAGCATGAAAGGAAAAAGTACATTCATTATCACTGCACTAATAAGTATATTAATACTATCTGCTTGCGGACAAAAAAGTGACTCGGCCACAATCGCTACAACAACAAACTCAACCATTACGAAGAGCGATTTCGAAAAACAATTGAAAGATCGATACGGAAAAGACACGCTATACGAAATGGTAGCACAAGATGTTATTACTAAAAAATATAAAGTATCTGATGATGCAGTAGATAAAGAAGTAGAAAAAGCAAAAGATCAATATGGAGAACAATTCAAAGCAACACTAGAAAATAATCGTTTAAAAGATGAAGAAGATTTCAAAAATCAAATTAAATTCAAACTTGCATTGAATGAAGCGATTAAACAAAGCGTTACAGAAAAAGATGTGAAAGACCACTATAAACCAGAAATTAAAGCTAGTCACATTTTAGTAAGTAACGAAAATGAAGCGAAAGAGATAAAGAAGAAATTAGATACCGGCACTTCATTTGAAGAATTAGCAAACCAAGAATCTCAAGATCTAGCATCAAAAGATAATGGCGGAGACCTCGGATACTTCGGGGCAGGCAAAATGACACCTGAATTTGAAAAAGCTGCCTACAAATTAAAGCCCGGCCAAATTAGCAATCCCGTAAAATCACCAAACGGCTATCACATTATTAAACTAACTGATAAAAAAGATTTACAACCTTACGATAAAGTGAAAGACTCTATACGTAAAGACTTAGAAGAAGAACGTCTTGCCGACCCTTCCTTCGGTCAAAAATTATTACAAGATGAATTAAAAAAGGCGGATATTAAAATAAACGATAGTGACTTAAAAGATACATTTTCTCATCTTTTTGGGAAAGAGAACTAAAAAAAAGCACGATCTTATTTTTTCAAATAAGGTCGTGCTTTTTCTTCAGACTTTTATAATGCCAATTGATGTGATCTAGTTCTGCCTCTACTTCGATTAATATATCTATTAAGTCGTCTTTATTTTACTGAACGCAAAAAGAGCTATCTCTTCCCTAATAAACTTAGAGAAAAGATAGTTCTTTTTAGTCCACTTTATTTCTTAAAGTAAGTCCAGCCTTCTTCTTGGTAAATCTTTTCTTCTTTCATCAGTTTACCAAGTGCGCGTTTAAAGGCAGCTTTACTCATATTGAAACGTTCTTTAATGTCTTCTGGGTTGCTCTTATCCCAAAACGGCATTGCTCCGCCTCGTTCTTCCATATATGCATAAAGTACTGCTGCATCATCTTCCATTCCTTCTTCTTTACGAGGAAGAAGTGAAATGTTGATTGTGCCGTCATCTTTCACGTCAATAATACGGCCTGTTACGCGCTCACCGATGCGGACTTGTTCTTTTCTTTCTGTATGGTGTAAGAAAGCACGGAAATGCTCGTCAGTTAGTATGAATGAACCAACTTGAAGTGAGCGATACACACGTCCATTTACGTTTTTATTGCGCATAGATGGCGTTGCATCTACGATAATTTCTTGCATATCACTGTCTCTTGCCGGAAGAGCAATTAAACGATCTCGATTCGTTAATTTTAACGTACAATATAATTCGTCGCCTTCCTGAGGCCATACTGGCATATAAATTGGAAACTCATCAAGTGGAATTAGTATATCTTTCGATACACCAATATCAACAAACACACCTAAACTAGGAATAACTTCTACAACCTTTACCCAATTCCAATCATGCGTTGTAATAATTGGTTCCTTCATTGTTGCTGAAATACGATTTTGGTGATCAAGGTATAAGAATACATCAATCGTATCGCCTTCTGCAATTTCTCCAGCTAATTCGTTTTTATGTAGGAAGATTTCTTCCTCTTCGTTTCCAACCATATATCCGATTTCCGTTTCGCGTAAAACAGTTACCTGTTCAATCGATCCTAATTGCAAATACATATTTTTTAATTCCCTTCTATATATATAAAATTATCTTTTTTATCATTCCAAACAAAAGTTAATTATAACACGATTTTTCCTTTATTTGTCCAACTGCCCAAAATTCACTATAATTAAATAAAGACTGTATCTATAGGACTATATTCCCCTACGGATGATCCGTCAAAACACTTAAGTTGCAACACTCTATCTAATCGATGTATTTTCCGCTATACTTTAATATGTATATTACATAGCCTATTTAGGTGCATGAAAAGATAGAAATTTATTTGGAGGTGCTAACTATGGCAAAAGAGAGTTCTTTTGACATCGTTTCGAAAGTAGAATTACCTGAAGTAACAAACGCAATTAACATCGCATTAAAGGAAATCCAAAACCGATATGACTTTAAGGGTAGTAAAAGTGATATTAAATTAGAAAAAGAAGTACTTGTTTTAACTTCTGATGACGAGTTCAAATTAGACCAAGTAAAAGACGTTCTAATTTCTAAACTTGTAAAACGTAACGTTCCAATTAAAAACTTGGACTATGGAAAAGTTGAAACTGCATCTGGTAATACCGTTCGCCAACGTGCAACTCTGCAACAAGGTATCGATAAAGATAACGCGAAAAAAATCAACAACATCATTAAAGAAATGAAATTAAAAGTGAAAACACAAGTACAAGATGACCAAGTACGTGTAACAGCGAAAAGCCGTGATGACTTACAAGCAGTAATTGCAGCCGTTCGCAGCGTTGACTTACCAATCGACGTACAATTCATTAACTATCGCTAAGAAAAAAAGATCCTCTATCTATACAGAGGATCTTTTCTTTTTAACCGCAATTAAAAAAGCAATAAATAATACGTTCACACCGACTATTAAGGAGATAAACAACCAATTCACACCTGTTTCTTCGCTAACTTTATACACATTCGACTCTTCGCGCTTTAAAACAAGATAAAACTTTCCGTTTTCTTCTCTTATAATTTCGTCTTCTAACAATCCTCTTAACTCTTGTTTTTCACCAATTGCACTTACAGGTAAGGAAACCTTTTGCGTTTTTTTCGTATTATTAATCGCTACTAGTGTTACTTCATCTTTATACTTTCTTTTTAGTATACTCATTCCATCTTTATCATACAGAAGTTCAAACGTACCACGTCGTAAAGATGGTCTCGTTTGTCTAAGTTCACCTAGCTTCGTTATGTGCTGCATAAACTTTTCATCAGATTTGAAATCCATTAATCGTCTATTATCTGGAGCATCCCCCCCATCTAATGCGATTTCAGTTCCGTAATAAAAATTCGGTATCCCCGGGGATGTTAATAAGTAAGTGATCGCTAGTTTTAAACGAGACGGCGGGTAATACATATTTTCTTTTGCAATACGTGCAAATCGCTTTGTTTCTTGATTATCTAAAAACGTAGCGAATTCCTCTTCTTTTCCACTCACATCATATAAAGGTTTCACAGACATATCTGCTTTTGAAAATGACTCTACTATTTTTTTATAGTACTCATTATCTTCCTTTGTCATAATGTGAAAATCTTTCTTTACCTTCTGCAAATCCTTTTGTACTTCATCCCAAAAAGCACGCGGCTTTTTTTCACTATGTATCACATAACTTCCGTCTAAATCGACTTCTTTTATCCACCATTTCATCGAGTCAATTAATTGTTGTTCATTTTCTTCATACGGAAATTGAAAGACAACTTTCATTCCTTTTTTGTGAGCCTCATTTACAAGTTCTTTCACATCATTTTCTGTTCCGAAATGTTCATTTACTTTTTGAAAGTTTCGAACGCTTAATCCATCATACTTTTCACTTTCAAAAAGCGACGAAAGCATAATAGTAGTAAATCCCATTTCTTTTATGTAGTCCAATCTTTTTATAATCCCACGTATATCTCCGCCCTGATACCCTTCTAAATTACCAACGTCTAACTGTTTGTCATTTTTCGATTCTCCGTTATTAAAGCGATCAATCATAATGGAATATATAACTTCATCTCGCCATTCCCTTTTTTCTTCCGCAAAAGTATGTACTGGTACAAACAAAATAACAGCTAAACAAAAACAAATGAATAGTTCCTTAGTCCATATTTTTTTCACACGCATCCCCCAAACTTCCAATTGTAAGAATATTATACCAATTTTTAGAGCAAATCGCATACGTTGATTTTATCCCTCCAAAATACATTATGTTAGGTTTTCTAACATTACCTAAAAAGTTTTCTGAATTTTTAGTTGATTTTTCTTTTTTTTCGAATATGATATGAAACATAACATATAGATGTTATTTTTTCTAACATCATAGGAGGAGAGAGAATGAATACGGGGGATACAGTTTTTATTTTTGTAACGACAGTAATGGTCATGTTGATGACACCAGGATTGGCACTTTTTTATGGGGGTATGGTTCGCAGTAAAAACGTACTCAGCACGACAATGCACAGTTATAGCGCAATGGCTATCGTTTCGATTCAATGGATTGTTATCGGTTATTCTTTATCATTCGGACCAGATTGGCACGGACTTATCGGCAATCTCGATTGGTTCGGTCTAAACGGAGTTACCTACGCACCAAACCCAGACTACTCATCTACTATTCCTCACAATTTATTTATGATGTTCCAACTCATGTTCGCTATTTTAACTCCCGCTTTAATTTCAGGTGCATTCGCCGAAAGAATGCGATTTTCTGCCTTTCTTATTTTTATCCTGCTTTGGACAACAATCGTTTACAATCCTGTCGCTCATTGGGTGTGGGGCGTTGGCGGATGGCTGAGAGAACTTGGTGCGCTAGACTTTGCTGGCGGTAACGTCGTTCACATCACATCTGGAGTTGCTGGTCTCGTATTGGCTATTTTCCTAGGAAAACGAAAAAACATAAGCGGTACCTCTCCTCATCATTTACCATTTACAATGTTAGGCGCAGGCTTACTCTGGTTCGGCTGGTTCGGTTTTAACGTCGGTAGTGCATTATCTTTAAATGACGTAGCTTTAACTGCATTTATTAATACAAATATAGCCGCCGCTGCCGCCACTTTAACTTGGATGCTTTCTGAATGGTTCTTCCAATCGAAGCCGACTGCGATGGGAGCTGCTTGCGGGGTTGTTTCTGGTTTAGTCGCAATTACGCCAGCTTGCGGATTCGTTACACCTTTCTCCGCTCTTCTTATCGGAGCAATTGGCGGTATATTATGTTTTGGTGCTGTCTTCTTCTTAAAAAACAAATTCGGGTACGACGATACACTTGATGCATTTGGATGCCACGGCATCGGAGGAACTTGGGGCGGTATTGCAACTGGACTATTTGCAACTACTACTGTAAACGGTGATGGCGCTAACGGATTATTTTACGGAAACGCATCTCTCCTTTTCAAACAACTTGTAGCAATCGGCGCAACATATGCATTCACAATCATAATGACGTACGCCATCATTAAAGCGATTAACTTCTTCCTCCCTGTTCGCGTCGATGAGCACGAAGAACAAATGGGGCTTGATATTTCGATGCACGGGGAGAAAGCTTATGAGTATACAGAGAGATCTGTGAACTAAAACTTACAAACATACGAAAAAGGTGTACTCCGTTCTAACACGGGGTACACCTTTTTCGTATATTCATAACAACACAAATATTCCAAACTATTGGTATATAAATATCTTTATCTATCTATTCATATAAGCATCTTATCTTTTCAATAGCGAATTTAAAACAAGTTGCACAGCAACAGCGTCATCTAAATAACCGATAGGAAAAATGTAATCTGGAATCACATCGACTGATAGAATAAAATAGATGAGAGCACTTCCCATTAAAGCTAGTTCTACAGGTGTCCCCTTCTTTTTCATAAATCTCTCATACAATTCTTTCAGATCATTAATAAATGGTCCAATACTGCTTACCTTCTGAATCTTCTCGGTAAACCCCTTTTCAATCGTTTCTTGTCCTTCTTCTGTTTGCGAATATTGTTCGTAATTAGCCAATTGTTGCTCTACATTCGCGATACTAAACTTTTGATCATATAACTGTGAAGATTCAAGTAAATGCTCAATGTTATTAATAGATACATGAATATCAGATTGTTCTTCCTGCTTTGTTCCAATAGAATAACCTGCCGCCACAAACAAATCTGCGATCGGAATACCGAGGCAATCTGCAAACTTTTGCAAATGCTTTGGATTTGCTTTTCGCTTACCATTTATAATCATTGAAATAGTAGCAGTATCAATTCCAGTAAGCGCGCTCAGTTTTCGCATCGATAAAGATTTTTCCTTCAGTAATTCTTTTAATAACAACCCAAGATTACTTCTTTCAGTTCCTTCAGACATATTCCATTCCCCTCTATTCATGAGAATAATCATAGTTGTCACATGCAAAATAACTACAACTTCTATACAATTATATTAACAAATTTTTTTGCCAAGTTACAAGATGGGGATTCGTAATATATGTTTACATTTTGTAAACATATATTACGAATCATAAAATAAAGCCATCTCAAAAAATCGAAATTTTTTAAGACGGCTTTTTCTGCGTAGTTTAATAGAGCAACTTATTGCAACCACTTTCTCAATAAAAAAAATATGCTACTACAAACAATATAAGAACTAATAAAAGTGAAAAATGCTACTAGAAATGAATGGTGCAAGGAAAAAGTTAGCACTGTTAATAACGAAGACAAAAAGAATAAATCTAATAAAATAAAATATCCTGAACTTAAAACACTTTCTACTAATTGTAATTCAGCCTCAAGTTCAGAGTACTTCAACCTTTTATAAAGTAATCTCACTTTCGCTCACCTTCTATTCATCTGATGTTAAAAATATCATTCCTTTCTCTTTCTATAAAGTGAAACTTTAATCAGTGGAGGTTATGATCATCCCTGCTGGTTATAAGCCCGCAAATAGCGGGATAAATCAATCAAAAAACGCAGCAAACGCAATAATTAATAGTAACGTTCCGCTAATCAATGTTCCAAATTGTCCTAAAGTAAATTTCCCAATACGAACGTGAGCTATCTTTCTCCCTAATGCAACTCCGCCCCAAACTGTTATGAAACTACCAATTGCCGCAGCAACACATATCGCTATCGGATTCAAACCGAATAAACCAGCACCTAATCCGTTCGTTAATGCATTAGCAGACAGACCAATGCCAAGAAAGATGGATTCTACAAATCCGATTCCTCCAGATTCACCTATATTTTTCGTTAAACCATTTATTTCTGTAGATGCTACTTCACCTTCTGCACCTTCAGCTACCACCTTACGAGGAATTGCTAATAATACAATTCGAAGACCAATGACAACTAATAAGAAAGAACCAATGACTACTGGCATAATCCCAGGCAAAATTTTCGAAAGCCATAACCCAAAATAAATCCCGGCCACACTAAACAAAAAGCAAATAACCGAAATGATAAGATTGGAAAAATGACTAATTCGTATGTTGCGAATGCCGTAAGAAATTCCCACTCCTAAGTTATCAATGCTTGATGAAAATGTCAGTGCTAATACCATCATCCATGCTGTCATTTAATTCATTCACTCCTCCGCGCAAAATATATTTCTGAATATTAAGATAACTTATTTGACATACATAGTATGGAATATTAATAAGGGAGATACAAACTCCCTATATTCCTTCCACTTAATCCCCCTCCTCGCTTAAAAGCGAGGAAGAGTGAACCATTTCATTACATTCATACGATTTGCTTTTCCTTTTTCACGAACAGAGTGAAAAATTTCACCAGTGAAAGATCCCATTTTCGTAGCAACCTCTTTTTGCATCGCTTTATTTTCTGATGCCGCTTTTACACTTAAATCTAACGCCTGCTCAAAATGCTCTAACGCTTTTTCCAAATGATAATCTACATCTTTTTCTACAGCTTTATGCATCATGCTTAATCTCCTCCTCTTCATCTTGCGCTTGTTCAGCTGCCGCTTCTATAATTTCTTGTTCATCAGTTGTGTCATCTTCCACATAAGAAAGTTCTTTTTCAAATTGCTTTTGCATCCTATCCATTTTCGCTTCCACAATAATATCTTCTACTTCTTCTTTAATTGTTTCAAAAGTAGACTTCACACCTCTTGCTCCTGATTCAACAAGCGGACGAAGTGTATTTCTTACGACAGGTAATAAAGCCGCACTCGCTAACGCTAAAGTAGATCCAATAACAACTTTTCGTATCATTTTCATTGCTCCTTTACACTGTTTTTAATAATGCAGATCCAGAAACTATCGGCTTTACTAGATTATTATTCTTATATGAAACTAAATTAATAATAGGCTTCGAAATTTTAGATACTGTACCCGCTACAAGAAGAACAGGTATCCATTGCGTCAGTGTTAACGGAACGGTATGGAATATACGAGCTAACGGCGGTACATATATAGCTGATAACAATACGAACCAAGACGTTCCTAACGCTGCAATAAAGAAACGGTCTTTTGACCAATCGCGAATTGTTTCTTCTGATCCCTCTTGTCTCCAGGAGAAAGTTTGAATGAGCTGTCCGGCAACTAAAGCCGCAAACGCTGATGTTTGCGCTACTGGAAGAGGTACTCCAGCCGCTAAACTAATACCAAATACAGCGAGCGAACCTACCCCAAGCAATACTCCTCTTGTCACAACTTTTTTATACAATTCTTTATCAACAATATCTTGGCGTTTCGTTTGCTTCGTTTTGTTTCCAGGGTTTACAGCTAAAATCATCGCTGGTAAAGCATCGGTAATAAGATTCATTAATAAAATTTGAATTGGTACTAACGGAATCGGCATTCCTGCAATAACAGCCGCACTCGTCACTAATACTTCCGCTAAATTGCCCGTTAATAAACAACCAACTGCTTTGCGAATGTTTCCGATGATCGTTCTACCTTCTTTTACCCCTTCAACGATTGAACCAAAATGGTCCTTTTTCAAAATTAAATCAGCAACTTCTTTCGTTACTTCTGTTCCGGTTTGCCCCATCGCAATACCAACATTCGCCTTTTTTATAGCCGGTGTATCATTTACACCATCTCCAGTCATAGCGACGATTTGACCGTCAGCTTGGAATGCAGTTACAATTCGTAATTTGTGAGCCGGGGTCACACGAGCAAAAACAGATGTACTTTTTACAACTTCTTTTAATTCCTCATCTGTCATGTTATCAATTTCTAATCCCGTTAAAACACGATCTTCACGATTCCAAATCCCAGTTTGTTTCGCAATAGAAATCGCTGTAGTCGGATGATCTCCCGTAATCATTACTGGCTTCACACCTAACTCAATCGCTTCATGAATACTCTCTTCCACTTCAGGTTTCGGCGGATCAACCATACCGACTAACCCAACAAAAATAAGATCATCATTTTCGTTAGCACTGTACGCAAAACCTAATACTCGTAATGCCTGTTCCGCAAATTTTTCATTTTGTTGTAAAACGACTTCTTTTTCCTTATCACATAACGGATATATTTGACCGTTATCTTGATACCATTTACAACGAGGAAGAATTGCCTCTACAGAACCTTTCGAGAACTTATACAACTCTTCGTCGTTACTCTCTTTACAAACAACACTCATAATTTTCGTCTCAGAATCAAACGGTTCTTCATGATGGCGTTCAAATGACGCCATATCTTCATGCAGCACACCCGCTTTAGAAGCTAAACTTAATAAAGCCCCTTCAGTCGGATCACCTTTCACAACCCATAGGTCATCTTCCTGCTCTAATTTACTATTGTTACAAAGGACACCAATTTGAAGAATGCGAGCTAAATCAGGATTTTCTAGCGGCATACTTTCCGTTTCATGATAAATAGCATCTTCTACATCCATATCTACAGAAGCAGCAACTTTAGATGAAGTTACATCCGCAATTGTCCCTACTGGTTCATACCCATTACCCGTTACACTCCATAAACGATTTGGCGTAGCAATTACTTTAACAGTCATTTCATTTTTCGTAAGAGTTCCCGTTTTATCAGAACAAATAACCGTTGTTCTACCAAGCGTTTCTAAACTTGAAAGCTTCCGAACGAGCGCATTTTGCTTTTGCATACGGAATATACCCGCACTTAAAGCAATCGTAATCATAATTGGCAAGCCTTCTGGAACAGCAGAAGCAGTAAGAGCAACCGACGTTGTAATCATTTGCGCAATTGGCAGTCCCCTAATTAGACCCGCTACAAGCACAAGACCACCAGCTACAAATGCCCCTTTAATAAATGTTTTACTAATAGATGTCACCTTTTGCTGTAATGGCGTAGGCTCTGTTTCCTCCCCTTTCATTAAGGAGATCATATAGCCCATCTCTGTACGCATACCTGTTTCCACTACGATTGCCACCACTTTACCGCGTGTTACGGACGTCCCCATAAAGAGCATATTGTTTCGCTCTGCTAACGAACATTCTTCTAGCATAGCGTCAGCTTTCTTTTCAACTGGAAGTGATTCTCCCGTTAACATCGCTTCATTAATTTCTAAGTTCCAAGAGTTAACAACGCGAAGATCAGCAGGTACACGGTCTCCTGCTTTAAGGCAGACGATATCCCCAGGAACGAGTTCACTACTTGATATTTCTATTTCCGCTTCTTCCCTTATTACTTTACAAATAGGAGCGCGGAATTGATTTAAAGCCTCAACTACCTTTTCCGCCTTCCGTTCTTGAAGCGTCCCAATTATTGCATTTACAACGAGAATTGTCCCCATTGCTAATCCATCAAACCACCCACCAGATATAACAGATAATCCGGCTGCTCCAAGTAAAATAAGCGATGTAAATTCTTTAAATTGGCCCATAAATGATGCAATCCAAGGAACTGACGGTTTCGGTTCAATTTGATTCATTCCGTATTCTTCTTTTCGCATATTCACTTGTGCATCACTTAATCCATATTGTTTCTCAACTTGTAATCTATTCATCACTTTTTCTTGATTAAATGTATACCACGGAATTTGATCTTGTTTAGCAGGAATCACTTTTTGCTGAGAAGAAACCATTTTCGACAATTCTCCATAAGAAAATATCTTCTCGCTCATTCTTTTCGCCCTAGATAAGAACGTTAACGATAAAGCATTTGCAAATAAGGCGATTACAGGTGCTGTGAATATAGACCAAACTGCTAACATCTCTCCCACCACATTCCACACTTTCGCTGCGCGGAAATGCTCATTCACCAACATATTGATTCGGTTTGCATACGCTGTAGATTGAGAGATATTTTTTATTTCTTCAAATGATATAGACGAAAAATCGGTATTTTGATCAGTTGCAAATAATACCTCTTCTCCATTTGAACGAAGCAATTCCACCCGTTTGGTAGCATCACCCTGCTGCCAGCTATCATCCACACCGTATCGAGAAAGAATGTTACGATTTACATGTAAACTATTTTGCAAAACGCCTATACTCCACTTATTTTTACGTAACCCATTGACTACTTCTTTGAGTTCAGGAATAATGGTAACCTTCGATCCAACTAATAGACCGCAGCATTTTTTATTTTTAGCGACGAACTGAACTTGAAAACCTTCTTTTTCAAGTCTCTTCGCTTCCAGCTCATACGCACTTATATCTACACCATTTCGCTCGGCAAAATCTTTACTTCCGAAAAAGGAAGTTATCCCTTGAATTTCACCTTTTATCCCTTCATTCTCTACTTGAACTTCAAACGCCTTTCTTAACGTTCTTCCAGTTTTCGCCGCCTGTTGCACGACTTCTTCTTTCCAAACATGCTCACTTTTTTCAATAAGAGAAGCGGCTGTGCACCAAACTTGCCCGTCATTTTCATCTTGTGAAATACAACTCATTCCCTCTGCTGAGACCTGGAATATACGAGATGTATCATCCAATACTATCGTTTTTGTCCGAGACAATTGCGATAACGACCCACCACTCGGAATGACATATCCTCTTTCTCTTGCAACAAGATCACCTT
Source organism: Bacillus sp. 05T21 (assembly GCF_056396785.1). Lineage (NCBI taxonomy): Bacteria > Bacillati > Bacillota > Bacilli > Caryophanales > Bacillaceae > Bacillus > Bacillus sp. 05T21. The sequence continues at coordinate 486,417 of NZ_JBFTMD010000002.1, forward strand.
GTCGCCACGCATATTCTGCCGATGAGACAGCTGGTTTGGGATTAGCAGCTAATAAAACTGCCATTCCGCGCAAAGGATTTCTAGTGAAAGCCCAAGTTGCTCCCCCAAAAATCATTCCCCATTTTGATTGTTTTTCACTATAGGCTTTAATCTCCGGAGAAAGGAGATTTTCTTTATACACTTCATTTTCTTCGTTTATGTTTGCTTGACTACGCTTCCAGTTTAAGTAGTTTAATAGACTAAGACCGGCAAGCACGACAATATTCTCCCGCGCGAGCGCAAGTGCAAGTGTTCCTACACCAAGCACAAGATCAGAATTCATCTTTTTGCTAGCAACCATTTTTTTGAATCCTCGCTTCAAGAACGGATAACCCGTCACAACAGATAAAGCTCCAGATACATAAAAAAGACCAGGACTTCTAGCTAAGGCAGATCTACCCATAAATAATTGTTTTATGCCGAAAGCACCTAACCCAACAATCGAAAGTGCTAACGGTAACGGCACACCTTCATCCTTTTTACTATGAACCGTGTCATTATTACGAGAAACTACACTAGATGAATAATCTATTAATTCCTTCTTTTCTTCACTGCTATTTGTACTAGTTTTCTTTCGCTTGGTCACTTGTTCTTCTATAAGTTGAATTATTTTGCAAATGTTATGTAGAGAGGTCTTGTTGATATCGTAAGTAATAAGGGCTCTTCCTGTAGAAATTGAGGGACTTACTTGATAAATACCTTCCGCTTGACTAAATCGGTCTAATATCAAGTTCGCCATGTTCTTGTTGTATTTTAGCTTGTAAATTTCAATTCGAATTCTTCCAGGTAACGATCGTATAAATCTCGTTTTTAATGATTTACTTTGCATCATCATCCTCCTTATCGTCTTGAAGGAAGTAAAAAGGTTTATTGCTCATGTGGTACTTAAGGACTGACAGGCAAATTTTCATAATCTATATTTTGCTCCGAATGATACGCATTTACACGAGAAACCCATTTTTCCTGGAATTTAGAAATTGTATTTGGAACAGCTTCTACCGCTCCTAAAATTGGTGATACTGTTCTCACAGCCACTTTACGTGCCGCTTCTTTCACTTTTGGTAAAGCTTCTTCCATTTCTGAACCAGCACTTTGAATTTGTTCTTTCGCACCAAGAAAAGCTGATACTGTTTTTACTGCTAGTTTTCGTAATCCTTTCCTTGCTTTTGGTGATGCCAATATAACCGCTGCTACCCCAATCGCTATACCAATTGGAGATTTCATAAATCGAAACATATTCATTTCTCCTCACTTAAAGTTATTTCGAATCTTTAAAACGAACAATTCATATACAATTAAGTAACCTTGTAAACCATTTCATCACATCCCTTATTTTGTAAAAAGTATATAAAGAGTATATATTTTTGTTTGTGTTATTTCAACAATTTATTAGTTTTTTGTAAATTTTATGTTAATTCTGAAGATTATTTTGTAAATACTTCTATTTCTACGTAATGGGATAAGTAATATATTCCATAAACTTTTCTTACTCAATTGTTGAGATTTTGTTGAGAATTCATTTTGTATTTTTACAAATTATAAACAAGGACATGCACTTTTACGAAACAACTTTTATATACTATAAAAAACACTATAAGGAGTGATTTTCATGAGCTTATCCTACTGGAAATACGCTATCCTCAATCACATCACTGTAAATTTCCGCACCTTCTTATTCAATATTACTGTCGCTATTTTAGGTGAAATCGCACTCTTTCTTGTCCTAAGTTTTATTCCAAAAAGACTTCATAAATTTTTCGCATAAAAAAGCCTGAGTTCCTATTGATGTAGAACTCAGGCCACTTAGTTTTACTAAGTAAAAGGAAATTATTACACTTATCGTTTTTGCTATATAGCGAAATTTATACATATAATTTATTCGCATTTGCGCTCATGTATACCCCATCTAGTATTATAGAAAATATATCAACGATTTTTTAAATATACCGATCGTTTCCTTCTATTATATCGACTTTTCGACACAACATATCGATTTATCTGCAAAATTCTACGTAACTCAAAGGAGAAATACCTCTGCACAACTTATGAATCACCGTACTTACTTTTGTTCAAGCTTAATATAATAAGAAACGCAATCGCTATTACAGCTAAAAAGCGAACTGGATTAAACGGTGTCCCTACCGTTTCATTAAACCGATGATAAATAAAAGATATCATCTCAAGTACCATTAACCCCATCGCAATTTGAAACGTCTCAGCCATCGCTTTATTTTTTATAAACGTGGCGCGCTCATCACCCTGTTTCCCGATTGCTATAAACATTTTTACAATAGCAAATACTACGAATAAAAATACACATGCAGCAATAATAAAAATAGCAACATTCATAAAATACACCTCTTATATGTAAAATTCATTTGACAAAAGTATAACATCTTTTACACATAATATAAAAAATCCTTTACATAAAAAGACGACCGAAAATTCTTCCAGTCGTCTTTTCCTATTTATCCCGCTATTTGCGGGCAGTAAGATCCCCCACCTCAAAATTCAGCGAAAGCGAAGAAGTTAGGCGAGGGATTAACTGCCCGTAAAAGCCCGATTTGTGAAGGCTAATAATCAGTGGGGATGCCCCCCACTGATTAAAGTTTCACTTTACTTCGGAACATTCCCTACATACTGCGTAATGTCAACATTTAACGCCCCTGCTAAACGCATGCCGTACTCTTGATCTGCACGGAAGAAGTTACAAACAGCTAATAATTTCGTGCGCTCATTTACGTCTTTTAAGTCGTTTGTTAAGTTTGCAATTAAGTTGTCTTGTTCTTCTTTAGAGAATGAACGGTAACGCTCACCTGCTTGTTTAAAGTCATTTGGTTTCTCAATTTTTTCACGAGATACGTAGCCTTCTACTTTCATAGTTGAATCGCGGTAAGCCCGATCTTCAACCGGATTTTCTGTATGACGGCTCGGTTCGTAGTTTACTGTAGATGGGTTTTGATTTACTTGCATTGCACCATCACGTTGTTGGTTATGAACAGCTGCGTATGGGCAGTTTACAGGAATTTGTAAGTAGTTTGCACCAAGGCGATAACGCTGTGTATCTGGGTAAGAGAATAAACGCCCTTGTAATAATTTATCTTCAGATGGTTCGATGCCATTTACAGTTGCACTTGGAGAGAACGCCACTTGCTCTACTTCTGCGAAGAAGTTTTTCGGGTTACGATTTAACGTCATCGTCCCTACTTCAATTAATGGGAAACGATCTTCTGGCCATACTTTCGTTGGATCTAGTGGATCGAAGTCTAAAGAGTCCGTTTCATCTAGTTGCATTACTTGTACGTGTAAATCCCACTTTGGATAATTTCCTTTTTCGATTGCATCGAATAAATCACGAGTTGCATGGTTGAAGTCTTTTCCTTGTACTTGCTCGACTTCTTTTGCACTTAAGTTACGCACACCTTGCTGTGGCTTCCAATGATATTTAATGTAAACAATTTTACCTTCTGCATTAATCCATTTAAATGAATGTACGCCGAAACCTTCCATTTCACGGTAGTTTGCTGGTGTACCATAATCAGAAAATACCCATGTCATCATATGTGTAGATTCTGGAGTTAACGTCATGAAATCCCAGTAACGATCTGGCGTTTGAACATTTGTATCAGGTGCTGGCTTTAAAGAATGCACCATGTCAGGGAATTTAATTGCGTCACGAATGAAGAAAACTGGTAAATGGTTACCTACGATATCGTAGTTTCCTTCTTCTGTGTAGAATTTAACAGCGAAACCACGAGGGTCACGAGCTGTCTCTGGGGAGCCTTGACCATGAATAACCGTTGAGAAACGAACGAATACAGGTGTTTCAGTTCCTTCATTTTGTAAAAACGCTGCTTTCGTATATTGCTTCATGCTGTTTTTCGTTACGAATACACCGTGAGCACCTGCACCACGTGCATGCACAACACGCTCCGGAATACGTTCACGATCAAAGTGAGCAAGTTTTTCTACTAAATGATAGTCTTCTAACAATACCGGTCCACGGCGACCAGCTGTACGAGAGTTTTGGTTATCTCCAACTGGAGCACCTTGGTTTGTTGTTAAGCGATTATTTGGATTCATCAGGGGGATCCTCCTCTTTCTTTAATAGTAATTATTATTTATTTAAAATTATTACAAACTAATTATTATTCAAAATTAAATCCTTGTCAACTATTTCCTTCATTTTTTTGGAAACAATTTCAGCTAAACAATCAATAAATACAGATTGTGAATTGGGCATATTTAGTCTAAAATATGCGGCATTTAATTCATCAGTTACAACTTTATCTTCATAATCGTTGTCATATAAAACTTCTAAATGAATCAATGTGTTTTTAACCTAAGCAACAAACAAATTCATACTCTGTAAACATTTTATTCATTGAATCTGTTAATTTATGTGCCTGCTCTTTCGTTATTTTCGCAAGCGGTGAAATTCCTCCAATTGCTTTATACCGTCCGATTAAATTTTGGAGCGCTTCTTCCGACGGCTTACGCCCGTGACGAATGTGAGTGTACATCATCTAATGACTCCGGCGTTCCATACGCCATCACAAGCAAACCTAGTTTCTTCTTCGTCATCTATATAACACCTCAATTTTGGAAATGAGAATCTTTTTCAAGAACATTTGTTTCCAAGTATAACAAACAATAATAAATACGTCAAAATAATAATTCTAAATAAGTATTATTTCTAATATAATTTCGAATTTTATATGACAATTCATTTAATAAAAAAGCGACTTACATATATTTTGTAAGCCGCCCTTTCCCCTATTCTTTAATATTTACCCCATACTCTTTAAACCAAACATGAATTTGCGCTAAATGAGCTAAAAGTTGCGGCCCAGTCATTAATTGTCCAAACCACGGTTTTTGAAATGCACTGCCGCCAGACTGGATCAATCCGCTCAATTGCTCCTTATCGAACAATTCATGCAAAATTGAGCCTTTATCCGTTAATAAATCTTGGAGCCATACTGTTACTGCTTTCGTATAGTGCGGATTATGCGTTTTCGGATACGGACTTTTCTTTCTATATAATATATCATTTGGAAGTAATCCTTCTAACGCCTTACGCAATAGACCTTTTTCGCGGTTTTTATACATTTTCATTTCCCAAGGAATATTCCACGCATATTCGACAAGTCGGTGGTCCGCAAATGGAACACGTACTTCTAAGCTTGCCCCCATACTCATACGGTCTTTTCTGTCTAATAATGTTGTCATAAACCATACCATGTTTAAATAAAATAATTGTCGTCTCTTCGCTTCTAATGGGCTTTCTCCCTCTAAAATAGGAACTTCTTGAATGGATTCTTCATAGCGTTGTTGTACATATTGTTGTAAATTTAATTTATTTCTCCATTCTTTCTTCAGAAGTTGTTCACGCGCTTCTGTAGAACGCATCCACGGAAATGCACTTGATTGTAAATCATCTTCTCTATAAAACCACGGATAACCGCCGAATATTTCATCTGCACATTCTCCAGATAAACCGACGACAAAATCTTGTTTTATTTCACGGCAAAACCATAATAATGAAGAATCAATATCTGCCATACCAGGCAAGTCGCGAACGAGTACTGCTTCTGTTAAATACTGTGCTAGTTGTTCATTAGAAATGACACAGCGATGATGAATTGTTTGAAACGTCTCCGTCATTAAATTAATAAATGGTGCATCTGAATTTGGCTGAAACGCATTCGCTTTAAAATATTTGTCGTTATCTTCATAGTCAACAGAATACGTGTGCAATTGACCTTTCCCTGATCTTTCATACTCTTTCGCGGCAATTGCTGTGATAGCACTTGAATCTACACCTCCTGATAAAAAAGTGCATAGTGGTACGTCAGAAACTAATTGTCTCGTAATCGCATCTTGTAATAAAAAACGAGTTTTCTCTACTGTTTCTTCAAATGAATCTTCATGTTTTTTACTTTCTACATTCCAATATCTCCATATGCATAAACCGTCTTTTGAGAACGTCATTGCATGACCCGGACGCAGTTCTTGAATACCAGCATATATACCGTGACCAGGTGTTCTAGATGGTCCGAGGCCAAATATTTCTGACAACCCTTCTAACGTTACTTCCGCCTTCACATCTGGATGCGCTAGTATCGCTTTTAACTCTGAACCAAATAATAATCGTCCGCTATCATATTTATAAAAAAGCGGTTTTACACCTAATCGATCTCTGGCAATAAAGACTCTTTCATTTTTCTCATCCCATACTACAAACGCATATATACCGTTTAAATGATCGACACATTCTTCTTTCCATTCAATATAAGATGCCAATAGTACTTCTGTATCGGAATGCCCTTTAAATGTATAACCTCTTCTTAATAACTCTTTGCGAATATCTTCTGTATTGTAGAGCTCTCCGTTATAGCAAATCGCATAACTCGTTTCGTCTTTTAAACAAGTCATGGGTTGTTTACCACCTTCAGGATCTACAACGATTAACCGTTTATGCCCAAATGCGACGTTCCCTTTAATCCAAACTTTATTATCATCTGGACCGCGTTTCGCTAGCGTTTCCGCCATCTTCGTCACGATGTCCCTTTCCCCTTCTAATGAGCGTTTATAATCCACCCATCCTGTAATCCCGCACATAAGAATCATCCTTCCTAATCTAATATCTGTTTCTGAACGTGCAGTAATCCCCACCCTATGAGTGCGGATACATAAAAACAACAAACTTGACGATAACTAACTATCCATATATGGAATAGCAGTTTCACAGTGTAAAGCGTGTTTTATTGTATGCCCATCTATCTTTAGGTGTGTCTAGTTATAAAGAACGTACGAACTGTCCATAACAAGAATAACTATTTCTATAAAAGGAGAAATGAACTATGATACAACGCAAACATATTTTGTATAACCAACCGCGCGCTCATACAGTCGGTAATGTAGAATATATAAACAAAGAATGGGTATTCTTTGATGATGAAAATGATGAGGCTTTTCTATTAGAAGATATTGCTGAAGATGGTTTTGAAATTTTATATAACAACAATTGGCTACCAGCTCGTTTTTATGAACAAGACATATTACAAATTGCAAATGAACAACATTCTCTCCAAAACGGGGAAATGATACGAATTCGAAAAAAATTACTTCTTAGCTATAATGAATGGCTTGAGGAATTACCTGACTCTGTCTTTACATTATTAACCGAATCATTGCAATCGCTTCATTACTCTTTATATGATTGCATGTATTGTCATAATTATTTATCATTCTTGCCGAAAGATGAAGCAGGTGAAGGAGTAAATATTCTTTTATTCGATAACGACGAAATGATTTGTACATTGCAGCATCATTTTGTACGCCACTCTTCCTCTAATAAAAATATTTTGCGATTTACGAAAGTAAACGGAGAAGAGTTACATATCGATGCGACATAAAGTAAAAAACCACCTTATAATCTCCCAAACATGTGAGATTATAAGGTGGTTTTATTTTTATTTTTATTTTTATTTGAATACGTACCAGCCAAGCGGTAATTTTAGTCCTAAGTAAAATACCGCTACTAGTGCAACAATAAATAATCCCCAAAATGCCCCTGTTGCTTTGTTCTTGCTCATTTTCACAAGAACCATTTCCATTCCAGCGATTACTAATATACCAGCTAGCATTTTCATGCCGTACCACATGTGCATGCTACCTGTTGCCGTCTTCACAATACTCATGTACAACATGAAACCTGTCACAATAATGATGATATACATAAGGCGAAGCCCCATATGTACACCTTTACCTTTTCTTCCTGCTGAATAAAGTGAATACGCAACGAAGAATAAAATTAATCCTAACGCCCATGCTGTAATATGCATATGTACCATCGTATCCCTGCCTCCTCTTTTCACACTTTTTCACTCTATATGATAACATGTTCATTTATTTTCAGGAAATGTTTCGCTTTTTTATATTTAAATGCTATAATATTTAGAGTATTTACAAACTTCTTGTAATAACAAAAGGGGGAACAATCATGATTCAAACTAAGGATATTATCGAACTTACAGACACATACGGGGCAAATAACTACCATCCACTTCCAATCGTTATTTCTAAAGCAGAAGGCGTTTGGGTAGAAGATCCTGAAGGAAACCGCTATATGGACTTACTAAGTGCATATTCTGCAGTAAACCAAGGTCATCGTCATCCAAAAATCATTAACGCTTTAATTGACCAAGCAAATCGTGTTACGTTAACTTCTCGTGCTTTCCATAGCGATCAATTAGGTCCTTGGTACGAAAAAGTTGCGAAACTAACAAATAAAAATATGGTACTTCCTATGAATACAGGTGCAGAGGCTGTTGAAACTGCAATTAAAACAGCTCGTCGCTGGGCTTATGATGTGAAAAAGGTAGAAGCAAACCGTGCAGAAATCATCGTTTGTGAAGATAACTTCCACGGACGTACAATGGGTGCTGTTTCTATGTCATCAAACGAAGAGTACAAGCGCGGCTTCGGTCCAATGCTTCCTGGCATTATTGTAATTCCTTACGGTGATTTAGAAGCGTTAAAAGCTGCGATTACACCAAATACAGCTGCATTCATTTTAGAGCCAATCCAAGGTGAAGCAGGAATTAACATTCCACCAGCTGGTTTCTTAACAGAAGCTTTTGAAGTATGTAAAAAAGAAAACGTTTTATTCGTAGCAGATGAAATCCAAACAGGCTTAGGCCGTACGGGTAAAGTATTTGCTTGCGACTGGGACAATGTAACTCCTGACATGTACATACTTGGTAAAGCACTTGGCGGCGGCGTATTCCCAATCTCTTGTGTTGCAGCAAACAGCGACATTTTAGGTGTATTCGAGCCAGGTTCTCACGGTTCTACATTCGGTGGTAACCCACTTGCATGTGCTGTTTCTATTGCAGCTCTTGAAGTATTAGAAGAAGAAAAATTAACAGAGCGTTCTCTTCAATTAGGAGAAAAACTAGTTGGGCAATTAAAAGAAATTGATAACCCAATGATTACTGACATTCGCGGTAAAGGTTTATTCATCGGTATCGAATTAAACGAGCCAGCTCGTCCTTACTGTGAACAACTAAAAGCAGCTGGTCTATTATGTAAAGAAACACACGAAAACGTAATTCGTATTGCACCACCTCTAGTAATCTCTGAAGAAGATTTAGAGTGGGCGTTCCAAAAAATTAAAGCTGTACTATCTTAATTATAGTGAGGTTGTCCTAAATATAGGACAACCTCTTTCTTTTTTTAGTAGTTTATCGTAAAATAAAATTGAATATTCTGTTTTTGTTAAAAAGGGGGTAACTGTATGCTATTGAAATACGGTAAACACATTAATAATTTAGCTACAATTTTTATTTCTATGACATTCATCGGCTTCATATTATCTACAACTTTACTCAGTCATTATTCAACTCCTAATACATTCACACTACTCAAAACATCATTTTGGGCTGCTGTTTTCCTTACAATTATCGGTTTTGGCCGTGAGAGAAGCGCACTTGCAGTTATGCTAATTGGAATTTGTACTTTAGCATTAATCGGATTGTATATTTTCGCCATTATAGATTACTCCGTTAATCCACGCCCATAGAAAAGAGCTATCTTTTCACAAGATAGCTCTTTTTTCATTTCACTATATTTCTTAACGTACCAATTCCCTCTACTGTAATAACAACTTCATCACCAGCATGTAAAAACTTCGGTGGTGTAAAACCTTTACCAACACCAGCTGGTGTCCCTGTTGCAATGATATCTCCTGGCTCTAATGTCATGCCTTTACTTATAGTTGAAATAATTTCTTCTACTGAAAAAATCATTTCTCTCGTATTTGAAGTTTGCCTTACTTCTCCATTTACCACTGTTTCAATGTGTAATGCATTCGGCGTTCTAACCATCGATTTATGAATTAAATACGGTCCCATCGGACAAAATGTATCGAAACTTTTCCCTAGGAAAAATTGTTTATGTTTCCTTTGAATATCCCGAGCAGTTACATCATTTATAACTGTATATCCAAAAACATGATCAAGAGCTTTTTCTATTTTTATTTGTTTCCCTCGCTTACCGATAACGATTGCTAGTTCACCTTCGTAATCAAGTTCATTCGTCGCGTGAGGGTGACCATTAATTTGCTCATCAATTCCGATAACTGTTGTTGGCGCCTTTGTAAAAATCATTATATTTTCAGGGATAGACTCTACTCCGCCCATTTCTACCGCATGCTCACGATAGTTCTTTCCAACACAAAGAATATTTTTTCTCGGCCTTGGAATCGGTGCTAATATTTTCACCTCTGCTAACGGATAATACGCCGATCCCGCATTTTCCTTCGCCCAATTTACAATGTCGCACACTTTCTCAAGACATTCGCTTCCTCTTTCAATACACTCTAACATGGTAATAGGGATAGTAACCTTTTCCCCTTTTTGTCTTTGCGCTTCTCTTAAATGTAATACTTTTTCTTCCTCTTCATCCACAATACCTACAAATACCTTTTCTTCTTTCTTCGCCGTTACAAAACGCAACATTCCCACTCTCCATCCTAAAACTCATACCCTATAATTGTATTCGCATCCTTAAGAAAAAAACCTTCTTATACACGCTAATTTTTACAATATTCAACCATTCTTACATTTGTTCCTCATCCGTTATTTGACATAAAATGTAGAAATTATACTTTTTTTAGCGAAGATGTTTCTTTTTTATGGGATTTTTGTATAATATGTACTACATATATACATAAAATTTATTGAGAGATGGAGCCGATTTCAATGTTTGAGCAAGCTATCGAAAAAAAACGCGAAAAAATGATCTATTTTGCTGAACGCTACGGAATGACTTCTCAAAAAACAGTAGATTGTAGCCAGGAATTGGACAGGCTCTTAAATGTTGTTTGGCCTATACATACAGATTGCACACATACTCAAATGTTCGAAACACATACGCAATAACGTATGTGTTTCTTTTATTTCGAAAAAATACACATTTTATTGAAAACGCCCATACAATAGTAGAAAAGAAAATTTTAAAAACGAAAGGTGTTTTGTATGCCAGCTATGGTCGGACATATTCGTATCGTTAACATTGGATCAAGTGGTATTTTTCATATTGGAGATGTATTTGCGATTAGGCCTATTAGTTATTCACGCGCTTTTGCCGGAGCCGGTTCATTTAATGTTGGGGATAACGTCTCTGTCTACAATTATCAAAGCTCAACGACCGTCAATGATTCAGATGTAATTGATCAAGCAATAATTGGTTCGAACTAAAGGGGGCGATTGCATTGAATTTTTATGTGAACCAAAGTATCATCATTAACAGCATTAAAATCGATAGCATTACGACCTCTTCCGTTTTTCAAATTGGAACTGCAGGTAGTATTAAAGCTCTTTCTAAATTCTCAAATTCCGGCGGATTTACAGAACCTCTTCGTCCATTACAGGCGAAAGGACAAATTATTTCCATCAAACCATCAACTAGTTCTTCTTAAGGTATCCTTGTCATAAATATATAGCAGGAATATATTTCCCCTCCCTATTGAAAAGGAGGTTTCACAAATGAATCAATATATATATACTTACCTACACCAACTTCAACAAGCTCTCCAAATACAGCAGCAAACTATTCTAAACCTTGAAGAGCAAGTTCGCCTACTACAAGAAGAGCTTAATGAGTTAAAAAGTCGTCCCTCCTCTTCTATAGGAAAAGTGGAATATAAATTCGATCAATTAAAAGTAGAAAATTTAAACGGCACTTTAAATATTGGCTTGAATCCATTTTCATCAAAGGGGCAACAAATTGAAGATTTTCAAGTGGATACAGAAACATTAAAAGTAAATCCTGAAACAGAAACAAATCCAGATTTTTATCAAGGTATCCTTCAAGAAATGCATCGCTATTTAGATGAAGAAGCATATAGTCGAATTCTCCATTTTGAACAAGAAGAGAGAACGCCGCTTGATGAGATGTATCGACAAATGATGGTGGATGACATAAAAAAACAGATGGAACATAGACTTCCATATTATTTATCACAAGTTCAATCGTATGAGGGTATTTCCTCAGATCCCGATTATTTACGAGACGTCATTATTCAAGCAATGAAACAAGATATTGACAAAGCCTTTCTTTCCTTTATTCAACACATACCAGGTAATTTCCGAAAGGAGTAAGTATGTATGAATTTAAATGTTGTGAACCGCGAGTTAAAAGTAGGGCAGATTAAAATGAACGGGGTTTCTTCTTCCGCATTATTTTTAATTGGAGATGCTAACCTTCTCATCCTTTCTTCTATTCTTGATACGCCATTCGAATCCGTTACAGAGGGACCATTTGTACCATTAGTAACAGATGTCCCTCCGACTCCAGGTTGAGGAGAGGAAAAATTATGCTCCGTCATACTTCAGTTGTACAAAATGTTTCTATCATTTCTATGGGGGTTGCAGCTGTCTTCCAGGCCGGGGATGCTAATCAAATAGAATTAAAAAATAGAGCGCTTATCGTTCATCGAGAAATCCCTTGTTATATAAAAGGTGAAGGTCGTTTTGATGCGTTTAAAATCTTTACAGATGAACACATTACAATTCCAAAGCGAACAACAGATGTAAAACTAAATATTGTAAATGAGTGCCCTTTTATTGAAGTAAATGATGTTCACTTGCGAACGCTTTTAAATTCCGCGTGCTTCCAAATCGGCAATGTTGACTATGTTTTTAATAATTCTCGCACGCTACAAATCCGCCAATTTATTACTGATGAACCTTCCTCTAAATAATTCATATAGTAATTAAAAAGCTTAGTAAAGTAGGTGGATGGTATGCCTTCGGTTGTAGGAAATCTTGTCGTTCAAAACAGTAACGGCTCTTTCAACTTAGGAGATTTTTATAACGTGTCTCCGAAAGAAAATACGAAAGCTTATAACGGATCTGGGGCTTCCAATGTCGGATTTGTCGTCAACACCTTTAGCGGTGTTAGCGCAACGAATACATTTGATTCTGATGTAGCAGACCAAGATCAAATTGGAACAGCGTAAAAAAGAAACAGCCCTAGCTCTATTTTGTGTAGAGCTAGGGCTGTTTCTTTTAATTTTAACATCTTACATATTTACGTTTGAATCCGAGTCTTCCTCTATCAAGTTCTTTATGAATACTTTCGTAAGCATTTAGAAAATTGCTTTTTTTGTTGTCCCGTTTTAGCTCCACTATGCCTACTTCCTTTGCAGTTTCAACTGCCTTTTCATGTAGCGGCACATATGAAATCCCCACAGTGTTTAGAAAATTATTCATAGCGGATTTCGTTCGTTCTGGCGCATCGTGAATTGTATTTTTCACAACTTCTAGCATACTGATAATCTTACTTCCGGAAAATTCATTGTCTTTTCGATTCCCTAAAAGCCAGCAGTAGCAACTCCAGCCCGCGGACATTCTTAGTTCGTCACCACTTGCAATCCATTTATCAGCAACGTCTTGTGCAAAATCTGATTCAGATAAAGTTACTGCCACCACATAATCGGACAACATATAAAAGTACGCCCCATCCATCCAACGATCAAAATCCGATTCGTTCATAGTTTTTGGATCTGCAATAATGCCTGCAAAGTACATCGCATCGTAGTTACCTGTGGCATACAGCTCTTCAGCTAAACTTTGATTGATTTTTATTTTCTTCGCGATTGGTTTCATAGCACCTGTAGCTACTCCAAAAAGTGGCTCCTTTGCACCATTGGATATGTATATTTTTTTAGTTCGTTCCTTGCCGAGAGTTTCAAGCTCTTGCATTACTGTTTCGAAATCCATAGTATTGCACTTCCTTTCTTAATATTATAATCAATTCGATTATATAAACTAATCATTAGTGAAGATACTACTCCCCACTAATGATTAGTTTTTCTTTATTTAAATGATAATCCCTTATCTTCTAAAGCCGCTCTCAATTTAGGTAAAGATGCTGGCCCTATACCGTGCAGTTTCAAAATTTCTTTTTCACTATACTTTGAAAGTTCTGCTTCAGTCGTTATTCCATGGTGCTCTAACGCTCGCCTTGCTGGTGCTGAAAGAAGAGAAAGAAAGCCTTCTTTTGGCTTTCTCTCTTTCTCACAGGTTGGGCAAGTTGGACAATCGCTACTTTTGTAGTACTCGTGTCCTTGATCACAAGTTCTTAACGTCGCCATAATCCATAACCCCTTTCTAAGCTCTATTCGTCAATATTTACAACATGATTTCCATCAAAGAAATATAAACATTTCTCTTTCACAGGATGTTTTAAGCTTTTCTCGAGTGCTTTTGCATATAGTGAAAGCTGTACTTTGTATCGGTCTTCTAAAATTGGTTTCGCTAGATCAAATCCGCCTGGGAACTTTCCTTCAATCGTATCTGTTTTAAAGTCGATTAAAGTAATTCCGTCTTCCTCTTCGATCATGCAGTCGATAACCCCTTGGACAAGTATTGATTCGCCTTTCTTCCCTTGCCAATCTTGATACGCTTCTTCTGCTGAAAGCATCATCGTAAATGGTACTTCGCGCTCAACACTTTTTGCTGCTAATACCCTTTTACCTAAGTCACTGTCAAAGAATGAAATTACCTTTTCAATCGCTATTTCTTCAGCTTGTTCAAATGTTAATAGCTCTTTATTTACCATTCTTGCAATTTGTTCTTGAAGAACTTCAATCGTAATTGGTTTCTTCAAATCTACATGCTGCATAACGGCATGGACTGCTGTCCCTCGCTCTGCGTATGTTAGCCCTTTTTTCTCCATAAAGCGCGGACGTGTTTTAATTGGTGCACGAAGTTTTTTAATAAAGGCGTTATCGCTACCTTCTTCAGATTGATAATTTCTCTTTATTTCTGTAACAGACTGCTTCGCACGGTGAGATGTCGCGTCCGCATACCCGTATTCCCACATCAATCTGTCGTACACTTCTTCTTTCCGTTCACTTTCTAACGGAACAGCTTTTTTATCGCGAAGCGCTTCTAATAACTCTTGTTTCTCTTCTTGAACTGGTTCTGGTGCAAGTAAATCTTTTCCTTCAACAACTTCTACTTTCCAGCTAGCACTATATTCATAAATTTCACCTGGAATATTTCCTTGTCCTAATTCAAGAAGCCTTTCACTATCACGGTGTCTATATAAGGAAGGTGCAATCCAATCTAAATAACATGACGCTCCAGCGCGTATATGGTCTGGTAATAACCATTCACTATGCTCTCTTGCATCGAGCCATTTTTCCATTTCTTTATTGGCATCTTTAACCGTTCCAATTAAAATTAACTTCTCTTTCGCACGCGTTAACGCTACGTATAACACGCGCATTTCTTCCGCGATTAATTCCATTTTCATTTTACGCTTAATTGCTAGTTGCGATAATGTCGTATATTTAATTCGTTTACGAGGATCGATAAATTGTGAACCGAAACCGAAGTCTTTATGCAGTAAGAAACGTTTCATTAAATCTTGTGTATTAAAACGACGACCTAGTCCCGCTACAAATACGACTGGGAACTCTAGCCCTTTACTTTTATGAATCGTCATAATACGAACGACATCTTCTTGTTCACCTAAAGCTCTCGCCGTTCCCATATCATCACCGCGTTCTAAAATACGCTCAATAAAGCGTAAGAAGCGGAATAATCCTCTAAACGATGTTGCTTCATATTGTCTTGCACGGTCATAAAGTACACGCAGGTTTGCTTGCCTTTGCTTTCCGGCTGGTAAACCGCCGACAAAGTCGTAATAGCCTGTCTCACCGTACACTTTCCAAATTAAATCAGAAAGAGATTGTTGACGCGCAAATTCACGCCACCCTTGCAGTAAGTTATAAAACCACTCTAATTTATCATGCAGTTCTTGTTCTTCTTCAAGCGGCGCTCCCTTTAAGAATGAGCTCATCACTTCATAAAACGAGCCTTTCTTTCCATGAGCACGAAGCGTCGCAAGTTCTTCGTCATTTAGTCCAACGATCGGTGAACGAAGTACAGCTGCAAGCGGAATATCTTGCATCGGGTTATCAATGACGCGGAATACGTTCATCATAATATTTACTTCTGTCGCTTCAAAGTAACCAGTCGCAAGGTCAGCATATACCGGAATTCCTTGTAGTTTTAACTCTTCCATAATTTGCGGCGCCCATGGCATGGAGCGAAGTAAAATAACGAAATCACGATATTGCACTGGGCGCATACTATCGGTTTTACGATCATACACTTCATAGCCTGAATCGACCATTGCTTTAATACGCTGCGCCATAAGACGAGCTTCAAGCTGCGCTTTTTCTACTTCGGCACCTTCTTCACCGTCTTGCACTTCTTCCTCAGTTTGCTGAATACATAATAGCTCTGCCGCTACATCTTCACCTTCTGGATAGCTAGCACCTAGCTTTAATTCAGCGTCAGCATCATAATCGATTTCGCCGACTTCTTCGCCCATAATTTGTTTGAAAATAAAGTTCGTACCTGCTAGCACTTCATGACGGCTACGGAAGTTTTTCGCTAAGTCAATCTTCATTCCGCCGCCCGATCCTTCTTGTGTGAAACGTTTATATTTTCCTAAGAATAAACCAGGCTCTGCTAGTCGGAAACGATAGATTGACTGTTTTACATCACCAACCATGAACAAGTTTCCTTCACTCTCGGAATCTTTCGTTACAAATTTAATAATTGATTCCTGTACGAAATTCGTATCTTGATATTCATCGACTAGTACTTCAGCAAATTTATTACGATATTGAAGTGCTACTGCTGACGGCTTCATTTCACCGTCTTCACTTTGCTCGCTTAAAATTTGCAAACAGAAATGCTCTAAATCTGTGAAATCGACCATTCCTTTATCTCGCTTAATCGCTTGGAAACGCTCTGTAAATACTTTTACAAGCTTCACGAGTTTCTCTAATACAGGATGCATATCTTGAAAATCTCGTAAGAAACTTTCGGGTCTGCGGCTAAATAGCTCTTCTTGTAATTTCTTCACTTCATCTTTCGCTTTATTACGAAGAGAATCTACTTGTTTTACAACATCTTCGTTGTAATCACTTTTTTTAATACGCTTTAACGTTTGCCACGATACATTTTGCATCGCTTCATAAACGCTTGTCCACGATCCACGCGCTGCTGAGGATAACGTTCCAAGTAAAGCTAAATCCGCTTGTAAAGTTTCAACGCGAGGCGCTGGACCATCAGGAAGCATTGCGAGTTCAGTCGCCTTACGAATATGCTTTTCCGCTGTTTCAAGCTGAAACTTCACATCTTCTAATAAGTAAGAAGCGTACACTAAATCTTCAATCGTCTTTCCTTCAACGTCGTATGCTTCTACTAATTTATCAAGCCACTTCTCCGGGTTTGGATGCGCTCTTGATTCTGTATGAAGCGCTAAAATCATTCGTTGTAAGTCATCGTCACTACGGTCACTCGTATAACGATCAACTAGTTCAAAGAAAATACTATTATCTTCGATTCCATATTCTTCTTCTAATATGTCATCTAGCACTTCTTCTTTTAATAACTCATTTTCTGTTTGGTTCGCAATACGAAAACGAGGATCGACATCAAGCATGTAATAATATCCTCTAATAACTTGTAAACAAAATGAATGAATTGTAGAAATGGAAGCTTTATTTAATAAGCTAAGCTGCTTTCTTATATGCTGTGAACCTGGCCCATCAATTAATACTTTTTCTAACGCTTCCCCAATTCGATTTTTCATTTCTTGCGCTGCTGCATTCGTAAATGTTACAACGAGCAGGCGGTCGACATCGACTGGATTTTCCTCACTTATAATCTTTTTAATAATACGTTCAACTAATACCGCTGTTTTCCCTGATCCAGCTGCCGCTGCAACTAAAATATCACGTCCGTTCGCTACAACCGCTTTCCACTGGTCATCTGTCCATTGACTACCTTCTGGTTTCTGAGGCCAATTTTCTATCATTCTCCGCCAACCTCCTCTCTAATTTTCTCCATCGCTTCGCTATCTTTCATATCTTTTAACGTACGGAATTGGTTATCTTCAAGTGATTCATCAAACTGACAAACAGATTTGAAGTTACAGAACGTACATGCCGCTTTATTCCCCTTTTTGTAAGGAGCAATATCGATAACACCTTCTGTAATGTCTTTTCCGATGTTTTCAAACGAGTGGTGTACATATTTTTGAAGTACGTTAAACTCTTGTTCACTTGCAATGCTAGAACGCGCACTAAAACTACCATCTTTTTTCAGACCAGCAGAAATAATATCAGAGCTTCCTGTTGAAAGTTTATTATCCATTAAACGCACAACGTCAGCATCTCCTAGTACGAGACCTTTCATTTTAAATTTCTTTAAAATTTCTTTCTCAATTTCTTCTTCAGATGCATCGCCTTTCATCTCAACAATCGGGTTATGAATATGGAAATACAATACACCCGCCGGTGATGCAGTACTGCCCTTTTTCATCCACGTATGTGCATTTGAAGTAACAACATCTAAATACGTTAACATTTGAAGTGCGAGTCCGTAATACACTTCTGTTAAATCTAACGCTTTCGAACTTGATTTATAATCAATAATACGAAGGAACGTACCACACTCATCTTCCGCCTTATCAACACGGTCAATACGGCCAACTACTTCCATCTTCACACCATTTGGCAACGCAAATTCCATTGGTGGAAGAGATCCAGTCCCGCCCATACCGAACGGTACTTCTAAATCAACTGGTACAAATCCACTCGACTTCGCATGTTCACGAAGAATAAGTGACGTACGGAAAATGATTTGTTGTAGTTTTTGCTTTAAATAGAAATGACGGTTCGAACTTAATAAAATTTGTCTTTGTAATAACGGTGCAATTTCTTCTATTACTAAAGCAGAAAGGTGTTCACACTCTTTTATTGATAAATCCGCCCAAGTCCGATTTTCACGTAATAACTTGTCTGCAATTCTCTTCAGCGCTGCATGGAATAACTCACCGATATCTGGCGCATCAAGTTTGAAAATATCACGCTCTCTTAGCGATAAACCGTGCTGAGCAAAATGAGCGTACGCACAGCGATTAAATAGCTCCATACGAGAAACGCTTCCCTTAATTGTATCTCCATATAAATCCCTACTTACATCTGTACTTAGTTTCTGTGCACGATTTCGGTAGAATAAACTTGATAACACACGGCTACTTTTTTGCTTCCATTCATCTGAAGTAACGTAGAAGTTATATACGTCCCACCAAAAGTCTAAATTGCCTTCAAATCCGTAACGCTTCCACGTTTGCAATTGCTGCATGACATAAGACAATGTTACTTCTGGCGTTGCTACATATGAGATTTGTTCCGAACGCGATAAGTCATTTACATCATTCGTAATAAACGATTCTTTCACATCAGGGAACATTCTTTTTATTTTTTTAATAAAACTAGAAGCAAGTAACGTCTTTCCTTCTTCATCCGCAAGCGGACAGGAAATGTATAACTTCTCAGATGCTCTCGTCACCATTTGATACATAACGAACTGTTCTTCTAATAAAGTTTGTCTCGTCGTTGGTGCTAATTCGATACCTGCAGCGGTGAGAACATTTCTTTCCTCATCAGAAAGCATACCTTCATCCATAGGCGCTGCTGGAATCACTCCTTCATTTACTCCAATAATGAACGTCGCTTTAATATCTGATAATCTAGAATGATCAATATTAGCAACTAACACTTGATCTAGTGACGGCGGAATGTTCGCAAATTGAAGTGCCTCAAGACCTGTCGACATAACCTCCGTAAACATTGAAAGGGACATCTTCTCTTCGCCAAGCATCTCAACGAACGTATCAAGAAGATTCATCACTTCTTCCCATACTTGCTCATGGTCTGTCGCAAATAAGAAATCTCCATTTTCTTCTGCACGAGCACGTAATTCTTCTAGTTTTTTCGGAACGTCAAGCTCCTCTAAAAATAAATATACCGCTTCGCACATTTGCATAACTGTTCCAGCACGCTTCAGTCTTTTTTGCATACGAATAACTGGCGTTCTTACAACGTCGCGAAGTCGATTTATTTTCTCTTCCATTTCACGCTCACTGTCTGTTATCATTTCGCTCGCATCATCAAGAGAACGATAACGACGATACATCCACGGATCTTCAGAAGTCCATCTCTTCCCTTGTACACCGTACGCTAAACAGTAGTTTTCAAACTCATCCATCTCTTCGCGCATCGCTTCTTTTCTTACATCTAATGGATATAAAAGCTCTGTTTTCACGCAGCGAAATACTGCATCATAACGCCAATTCCCGCTAATAATCTCGAGTGCAGAACGAATACATTCTACTAGCGGATGATGTGACATTGGGCGTTTTTCATCGATGAAATGTGGGATATTATAATCCGTAAATAACGTTCGCATTACGTCGTAATAACTTTCTCCGTTACGAAGAAGGACTGCGATATCTCGGTAACGATAGTCTTCATCCGCCACAAGTCTTCTAATTTCACGAGCTACACCTTCTACTTCAGCTCGTAAATTAGCTGCTGTACTAATTGTCACACTCGCTTCACCATGATACTTTTCATTCGGATGCGCTTCATAATGTGTTTCTAAATGAGCTAATGCTGGAGAATGAAAACGCGGTTGTTCCATAAGTGGAATTGTTTTTTCAATTTCTATTTTCTCTTCACGCGCTACTTGTTTTATTTTTTCATACGTTAACGTCGTTTCATAAAATAAATCTAGTTCATTCACTGGCTGCGCTAACGTTTTTTCATCTATCGTTAATGTTATTGTTACTCTTGTTCCTAATCTCATTAGCCCTCTAACGATTTCTAGCTCTTGAGGAGAAAATGAATGGAATCCATCTATATAAATTTCCGCGTCTTTTACATACTCAGAGTCTGAAAGCTTCTCAATTAATAATTGTAAGTAGTCTTCTGAATCTAAATACTTTCCGATTAAAGCACGTTCAAAATCATCATATAGTAACTGTAAATCATACACTTTATTCGCTAGTAGCTTTTGCTCTGCACTACTGCTATGTGTGTCTAATTGTTGCCACATTTCATATACGTTAGACGGCGTCACATTGTAACGTTTAAACTCAGCAATCATACTACCAAGATGTTCAAAGAAACCGTTTTGCTCCGCTGCTTTTTGAAACACAGATAGTCCATCTTTACGAGATTCTACAATTTTACGAAGCAACATATGTACACCAGCTTCATCAATATGAAGACGACTCGCTCCGCCAACTTCTTGCAGCACCTTCCACGCTAATCGCGAAAAACTAAAAACTTGTGCCCGAATAGAACCTCTTACATCTTCGCTCCCAATTAACGCCTGCTGCGTTTGGAATGTCATCTGTTCTGGCACAAGATATAATATTGTTTTCCCTCTTGGGCGCTGTTTTAACTCTTCTTGCACTTCGTGTAAACAAAGTGTACTTTTTCCACTTCCAGCTCTACCAATCACAAATCGAAGTGACATGTAACCCCACCTTTCACTTACATAACGAACGTTAGTTTGCTATCACAATTGTATTATAGGACGATAAAAAAGACAAACATACTCGTTTGTCTTTTCCTTATACTTCATTTTATTATATCAGCCTTTTGAAAAATTCGTTTGTACCTCTTGAATCGGCCAATATCGTAAATCAACTTTACCGACAACTGTATCAGCTTTCACAAAGCCGAAGTGCCTACTATCCCAACTACCAAGGCGGTTGTCACCAACTACAAAAATAGAACCGGGTGGTACAAACTTTTCTTTCGTTAATTCTTCTAATTTAAAATCACCTGTTAATTGCCGTCCATTCGTCTCTTTCTTATACGTCTCTAAATAAGGTTCCTCCACGAATTGTCCGTTTATATATAATTTATCATGCTTATATTCGATATGATCCCCAGGTAAACCGATAATTCGCTTTACATAGTCCTCTTTTTTATTCGCATGAAAAACGACGACATCAAATCGATTCAAGTCCCCTACTTGATAACTCACCTTATTCACAACGAGCATATTTCCATCTTGCAATGTCGGCATCATTGACTTCCCCTCTACAACGTACGTTGAAAAGAAAAACGTTCGAAAAAATACAGCTAATAGTACACCAATTAAAATTGTTCTTATCCACTCTAGCCCTTCTTTTTTCAAAGTTTTCTTCATTCGCTTCTCCCCTCGCCCTTTAATAATGAAGCTTGCATTTATAAAGTGAAACTTAATCGGTGGGGGTTTTGTTCATCCCCCACCGATTATTAGCCCGCACCAATCGGGCATTTACGGGCAGTTTGATCTCCCACCTAACTTCTTTGCTTCAGTCGAATTTTTTGGTGGGAGTTTTATTGCCCTCAAATAGCGGGACAAAGAAGACTTTTCCTACTGTAGTTCTAACTTTACTTCAATTTTTTTACCGACATACCATAAAATAAAAATAACAACGCCCACAATAACCGATTTCACCGGCTTATGAATAAATGACACTAAATCATGACCGATATACGTTAAAATAAAGATCATAACAAGCTTTCCAAATGCTAATGCTAGTCCAAACTGTTTTACGCTAATGCGAGATAAACCAGCTACAACGTTTATAAGCGCAGATGGTGTGAACGGAAAACAAAATATAACAAAGATTGGCGCGAACCCTTTTCTTTCAATCCATCCCATCGCTTTTCGCACTCTCTCATGCTTATTTACAAAAGAAAAGAAACGACTTCTTCCAAAGCTACGAATAATGAAAAATACAAGCATTGCACCAATTACTGACCCAATCCATGAATAAAGAAAACCGAACCAAAAACCAAATGCAACAGCATTCGCCAACACAAACACAATGAGTGGCAATGCCGGAATAAGCGCCTCTATCATCGGTAAGCCAATACCGAGAAGCGGTCCGAACGCACGATAACTTTCAACAATATGATCCATATTTTCTGGTGAAAAATACTCTTTGATTGTTTGAAAATCCATTCTACACTTTACCCCTTTACTCTAATTACTACCTCTACTGTATCATCGCTTAAATGAAAGAGGAAATGGTAGATACGACATATGGAGATGTATTTATTAAAGTTTCCATATCATTCGCTAGAATTCCTTCATTATTATGCTATAATAATCTTTCAATATTCGACAAGGTTTGTTGTACGTTTGGTTGTTTGAGGAACAATATTTTTTGATAATTTTTTCGGTAATCTTCTGAATACATCGACTACAATTTGATTTTTATCGACTTTCCGACAAAAACAGACAAATAAAAAGGATGAGTCTCCCCATCCTTTCCCTCTCACACTTCGCCTTCCTTCACAAAATACACTTTCTCATATGCTGGTGTTAATTTAGATTCTTCATTTTTATCAATCTCTTTAAAGCAAGGATTTCCTTGTTTTTTCTTACGATCTTCATACTCTGTCCGTAATTTCGCTGTACGATTTTGCTGATTTTCAAAGCTACTTTTTGACATTTCTAGTTTCACAGCGAAACCATTTATAAATCTAATAATAAGATTTCCATCTTTTAATTCTTTATTATCTTCAATATGAAAATGAGACAACCACGCACACTCTTTTCGAGAATAAGAATACGTAGGGAAAAAATAAAGTTGATCTGTCGGGCTAATTGCGATAGGAGCTTTATGTGTAATACGAGTTAACTCCTTCGTTCCTTCTTTTCTTCCAAAGAAACTAGAACCATGCTTCCGGCAGCTTCTCTCTATAATATCAAGAGGCTTTTGAAATACGAAAAAAGAATCTTCCATTTCAACAATTCGCGTAACAACTTTCTTTTCTCCTAGAACAACAGGAAGTAAGGCCATTGTATTTTTGCTTACAACATAGTTTTCGACATAACGTTCTACTTTACTTTCCATAGTCTACTGTCTGCTACTACAAATATAGGCAAATGTATATCCTTAAAGTATGTAGTTTTTGCACGCTAAGAATACTTTTATCTATACTCGCTCTTTTGTTAGTAACAGATTTTTCACCTCTCTTTTTTTAATTTTCGATTGCTATTTAATTTCCCTTCTTCATTTCCCTTTTATAGTAGCACCTACGAAAAGGAAATGGTTTACATTCCACGATTCTTTACAAATACTTATAATAAATCAAATATAATACAAATCTGTTAATAATGATATGTGAATATTAAAGGAATAATCTGTATAAAAAAAAGGATTCTATATACGAAAAAAGAATTTATATCATTTGTAATATGTTTAACACATTCCCCTTTTCATATAATTACAGCAATTAATTTTGCTATAATTAAAATATAAATCAAATATACGGAGGTCTCTCATGGAAGAAAATCAAGATCATCCAACAATTCAAATGAAAAATAGTAGCATTGTTATCGTAAAAAATTCAGCGAGTATTATATTCGGTTTATTTTTTATTTTACTGTTCTTCGCGAAGCCTTTTCGTAAATCTAAATGTCCAGAATGCAAGAAACGTGAAAAGAAAAAAGCTGTGAAAGAACACTAAAAGGCCTTCCTTTACGGGAAAGCCTTTTTACATACTGATTACCATTTCCTTCATTCTTCTTCATCCTCAAAAAAACCTACTATTTTTTCTTCCAAGATTCTCTGTATCTCTTTCAACCTGTACTATGATTATATATGGTTCTTGATCTAAAT
Source organism: Bacillus sp. 05T21 (assembly GCF_056396785.1). Classification (NCBI taxonomy): domain Bacteria; kingdom Bacillati; phylum Bacillota; class Bacilli; order Caryophanales; family Bacillaceae; genus Bacillus; species Bacillus sp. 05T21. Next base: position 511,035 of record NZ_JBFTMD010000002.1, read on the forward strand.
AACGAGAATGAGACTTCCTCAAATCAATTACCGTCACTTTATCATTTTCATAAGTTTTCGAGTACGCCTTTATTTCTTCAATCGTACTTTTTAGGCTGTCTTTATTACTAATATAAATATCGTATATCTCAACAACAAAAAAAGGATGGCATAAGCCATCCTTTTTTCTATAATAAACTATAAAATTATAGTTTGATTACGTTTTTAGCTTGAGGTCCACGGTTGCCATCTTCGATTTCGAAGCTAACTTTTTGGCCTTCTTCTAAAGATTTGAAACCATCAGTTTCGATTGCAGAGAAATGTACGAATACATCGTTTTCGCCTGGAACTTCGATGAAACCGAAGCCTTTTTCGTTGTTAAACCATTTTACTTGTCCTGTAACTGTCATAATTATTTCCTCCTAAGAAAATACATTTTATTATTTAGTCTTCATGTATAAAAAAAGAATCCACACATTATCAAATTCGAAACATAAACTAGTTCTCACATACTTTTCCCCGTTTGTTTTCGGCACTTGATAATATATGGATTGCTTAATTTAATTATTCAACTGGTATTATCATAGCATACTTAAAATAGAATGTACAATCCTTTTTAAAAATAAAGTTTCTAAATTTTAGTATTTTTTATAAAATATAACCACACCTATTCTAATAAGGAGGCGTGTATGACAGAAATAATCCCTAAAAAAACATTAAAGAGAATTGAAAAAGATATTGAAAATAACAACCTTGGAAAAGCAAGAGATAGATTACACGGATTAATCGCTACTTATCCGAATGAATTAGAAATTAGGAAAAAACTCGGTGACATTTACTTTACATTACAATACCCAGAAATGGCTGGACGGTATTGGTATCTTGAAAAAGAGAAAACAGATGTTATGCACGCGGCATGTCTACAATTTGAAAAATCGATGGGAAACGACTCTTATCATATTGTACGTGCTTTAAAATTCAAAGGAGATCGTAACATTATTACAGGACTACACACCGAACGTCCCTTACAGCCATTGCAGAAAAAAGTGATAGAGAAACTAATTGATGATTATGAAGAAACATGGAAAGACAAACTATTTACATGGGGCTGTCTATCATTATTCGCATTCCTTCTTTTTACTGCTATTATTGGTATATTCACTATATTGGATTGGATATTTTAAATAGAAGTGAACGTCCCACAATACGACGACAAATAAAATCACATCCACTTTCCGACAAAGTTTAACAATGTCAGCGACGTAATAATAAATAAGAAAAGTGCCCCAAAAATTTTTTGGGGGGCACCTACTTATACCTTTATTTCGTAAACTGTTCTTCTTCTGTGGATCCTTTTAGAGCAGTCGTTGATGAAGTACCGCCTGTAATCACTTGTGCTACTTCATCAAAGTATCCTGTTCCTACTTCGCGTTGATGGCGCGTTGCTGAGTAACCGTATTTCTCTGCTGCGAACTCTGCTTGTTGTAATTCAGAGTACGCTGCCATGCCGCGCTCTTTATAACCACGCGCTAATTCAAACATGCCGTAATTTAACGAATGGAATCCAGCAAGCGTTACGAACTGGAATTTATAACCGTACGATGCAATTTCTTTTTGGAAGCTTGCAATCGTTTTTTCATCTAATTTTTGTTTCCAGTTAAAAGAAGGGGAACAGTTGTAAGCAAGTAGCTTCCCTGGATATTTCTTATGAATTGCGTCCGCAAAGCGTTTTGCATCTTCTAAATTTGGCTCCGACGTTTCACACCAAACGAGATCTGCATACGGCGCATACGCTAAACCACGTGCAATTGCTTGATCAAGACCTGCTTTCGTATGATAAAACCCTTCTGGCGTTCTTTCACCTGTAATAAACTCTTGATCAACTGGATCGATATCGCTCGTAATTAAATCTGCCGCATCTGCATCTGTTCTTGCAACGATAATTGTTGGTACACCCATTACATCCGCAGCAAGACGTGCCGAAATTAAATTACGCACCGCTGTTTGCGTCGGTAATAATACTTTTCCGCCTAAATGCCCGCATTTTTTCTCTGAAGATAATTGGTCTTCAAAGTGCACGCCAGATGCACCCGCTTCAATCATCCCTTTCATTAATTCAAATACGTTTAACTGTCCACCAAACCCAGCTTCAGCATCCGCCACAATTGGGACGAAATAATCCGTATCACCGCTACCTTCCATATGTTGAATTTGATCAGCACGTTGAAGTGTTTGGTTAATTCGTTTTACAACAGCCGGCACACTGTTCGCCGGGTATAAGCTTTGGTCAGGATACATATGTCCAGAAAGGTTCGCATCTGCCGCTACTTGCCAACCGCTTAAATAAATTGCTTTTAATCCAGCCTTCACTTGTTGCATCGCTTGGTTTCCTGTTAATGCCCCAAGTGCATTAATATAATCTTCTGTATGAAGTGATTTCCAAAGCTTCTCTGCACCGCAGCGCGCTAACGTATGTTCAATATCAATCGATCCGCGCAGACGAATTACATCTTCAGCTGTATATGGACGTGTTATCCCTTTCCAGCGCGTATCTAATTCCCAGCTTTCCTGCAATTTATCAATTCTTTCGTTTTTCATATGTTCCATCCCCTTTTCTTGTTTCTTATAAAATTTCATAACCCGGTAATGTTAAAAACGGCATGAACTCGTTATTACGAACAAGGTTTGTAAACAGTTTTGTAGCCTCTTCAAATCTCCCCTTATTAAATGCTTCCTTACCAATCTCTCTTTCTATTTTTGCTAGTTCTTCTTCTTTCAATTCTTCCATCAATTTAAAAGTGATATTACGGCCATCACTTAGCTTTCCACCCTCATGACGAATCCACTGCCATACTTGTGCTCTTGATATTTCCGCTGTTGCCGCATCTTCCATTAAGTTATAAATTGGAGCTGCTCCTCTCCCGCTTAACCAAGATGCAATATATTGAATACCGACGTTAATATTCGTGCGAAGACCACCTTCTGTAATCGTTCCCATCGGTACTTCTAATAAATCCTTTTCTGTTACACGTATTTCTTCACGCTTTCTAAAAATTTGATTTGACGTTTTCATTATGTGATTAAATACTTCCATTGCAACCGGTACAAGTCCCGGGTGGGCAACCCAAGTCCCATCATGACCGTCTAAAGCTTCGCGCTCCTTATCAGCACGCACTTTCTCGAAAGCTGCCTCATTTGCTTCTGGATCATTTTTAATTGGGATTTGCGCCGCCATCCCTCCGATTGCTGGCGCGTTACGACGATGACACGTTTGAATAACTTTCAAAGAATACGCGCGCATAAACGGCGCTGTCATCGTGACTTGCGCTCTATCCGGAAGTAAAAATTCATTATGATTACGGAAGCTCTTTAAGAAACTAAATATATAATCCCATCGTCCGCAGTTTAAACCAGCAGAATGATCTCTTAGTTCATACAAAATTTCATCCATTTCAAATGAAGCGTGAATCGTTTCTATTAACACAGTCGCTTTAATCGTTCCATTCGGAATACCGATATACTTTTGAGCGAATATGAAAACGTCATTCCATAATCTTGCCTCTAAGTAACTTTCCATTTTTGGTAAGTAAAAGTACGGGCCACTTCCTCTTGCTAAAAGCACCTTCGCATTATGGAAAAAGTACAAGCCAAAATCTACTAAACTGCCAGACATGTTCTTACCGTCAACTTGCATATGCTTTTCTTCTAAATGCCACCCTCTCGGACGCACAATTAATACAGCTGTTTTACTATTTAAACGATATTCTTTTCCGTTTTCATTTTTATGTGAGATCGTTCTCACAGCAGCATCTCGTAAGTTAATTTGACCTTCGACAGCATTTCTCCAAGTTGGTGCATTCGAATCTTCAAAGTCTGCCATAAAAAGATGTGCTCCTGAATTTAAAGCGTTAATGACCATCTTTCTATCCACCGGACCAGTAATCTCCACGCGGCGATCCTCTAAATCTTTCGGAAGCTGGGCGATTGTCCAATCCCCTTCACGTATATGCTTTGTCTCTTCTAAAAACGTAGGAAACTCCCCCGCATCAATTCTTTTTTGTTTCTCCACACGCTTTTGTAAAAGTTCCGTGCGGCGTTCATTGAAATTTTCATGCAGTTCCTTTAAAAAACTAAGCGCCTCAGGTGTCAATATTTCGTTGTACGCTGGTAACATTTCTCCGGCCAGTGTAACCCGTGAAGTTTGCGTCGACATATTAGCATCCCCTTCTTAAACTGTCTTATAACAGATTTGATTTTATGTTTTATATTATATAACAAATATTCAGAAAAGGAAGTTTTTTTGGAAATTTAATGGTTTTTTTTACAAAACTGTGTTTATCCATTATGATTTCAAGTAAAAAAAGAGTCAGTGTTATATAACACTGACTCTTTTTTATTATTTATTCAAAAATTGTTTTAAATAAGAACTGCGCATATTGTTCACGTGTTACTTTCATGTTTGGAGCAAAGTTTCCAGTTCCATCTCCTACAGAAATACCATTTGAACCTACTGCATTAATCGCATTGTATGCCCAATGTCCTTTCGGTACATCTTTAAATCCTTGTGTTCCTTTTACTTCTAATTCATATGCTACTGTAAGCACTTGAGCCATTTCTGCACGTGTTAGTGTATCTTTCGGTCTAAAGTTTCCAGTTCCATCACCGTTAAAGATACCTACCTCTGTTAATACTAAAATTTCTTCTAAGAACATTGTTGATTTTTCATTAATATCTTTGTATGGATTCTCAAGGATATCGCCTTCCTCGAATACTTCACTGAAATCGATAGTACGATAAATTAAAGCAGCTACTTGTTCACGAGTTATGTTATGTCCAAAACCGAACACGCCATTTCCATAACCAAGCATAATTTCTTCTTGTGCTAAAGTTTGAATTGCTTCGTAAGACCAATGTCCTGCTGGTACATCTTTAAAGATAGCCTGACTTGCTTGTTGTGGCTTAGGCTTAGCAGCTACTTCAGCATTCGCTGTAGCGCCTTCAGCACTAAATGCAATTCCACCCATAATTGTTAAAGCTGTTGCTACTTTTAAAATCTTTTTCTTCACTGTATTCTCTCCCTAAAAAAAACATATTTTTTCTAATATAAAGAATTTATGGAAAAGTAACAATACACTTATCCATATAATGTTTGTCTAATTTGTGAACTGTATTTCACATACTTATCTTTATACTTAATTAACAATAAAGTTACTAAATCGTACTTTTTTTCAATAAAAAGTAACTATAATTAACCTGTTTTTTCCATAAATACTAACCCCGGAACTATGAACAGCAGAATAAATATACAGATAAACAATTTAAAATAAGAAAAAAGCGCGTAATTTCCGCGCTTTTTTTAAAGAAATATGATATATTAATATAATTTTATTTTTCTTGTACTATTTTTTTAAAAACTTCCGTTTCATGTTATTCATCTTTCAAATGAAAATTAATAATAGCTTTATATAAAAATGTTGCATATTGCTCACGTGTTACAACTTTATTCGGTTCAAACTTTCCATTTCCTGTCCCTACTATGACATTATTTGATTGCAGAGCACTAATTGAATTTTTTGCCCAGTAATTATTCGGTACATCTTTAAATGTATGCTGTTGCTTCACTTCAAATGAAAATGCCTGTGTAAGAACTTGCGCTACTTCTGCACGTGTAATTGTTTCCCTAGGTCTAAAGTTCCCCTTCTCATCACCTTTAAAAATACCGCGCTCTGTTAATGCTAAAATTTCATTTGGAAACATTGTTGATCTTTCAGAAATATCCTTATAAGGATTTTTTAATGGGCCTTCATGTTTTATATTAAGTGCGCGATACAGTACTGCCGCCACTTGTTCACGTGTTACGTTATCACCTACACCAAACTTTCCATTTCCATAACCTAGCATAATTTTATTATATGCCGCATCTAGAATATAATCATATGCCCAATGGTTTACTGGGACATCGTCAAATACAATCATTTCAGGATATTCTTCTGCTTTTATGTTAGGAACATTTGCACTTACCAATAATCCACCCATAATAGTCGCTGCCGCCATTATACGGAACATTTTTTTCTTCATAGTCCTCGCTCCTTCATTTCCACTTTATTAAAAGTGGAACATAATAGACTAAATTCTTTCCCCATATTACATATGCTGTATTTGCAAGCCGTATGTAATATATTGCATTTTTAACATCTATTATTTTGAAGATTACTAGGAGAGCCAATTCGCTCTCAATTCCAATTGGTATTCTGAATTGCATGCAAATCATTTGAAGAAATATTCTTATCTTTGCGCTCTAGTTTCTCTGTTTGATTTTCAAAAAGGATAAACAAAAGCTTTTGCAAAGATGTTATATATACAATATTCTACTATCTACTAATCAAGTCCTTCACTTATAAAAATTTCACTTTATAGACAAAAAAAGCGCAAATATCATATTTGCGCTTTTTTCGATCTTCATAGATTAATCGTTTGCGTAGAATCTATGAATTGCATTATTTAAGAACTTCGCATACTGTTCACGGGTTACAAGTTTTTCTGGTTCAAATAAAGTGAAACTTTAATCAGTGGGGGTTTTGTTCATCCCCCACTGATTATTGGCTCTCACCAATCGGGCGTTTACGGGCAGCAGGGCTCCCACCTAACTTCTTTGCTCCACCTGAATTTTGAGGTGGGAGTTTTACTGCCCACAAATAGCGGGATAAACCATTACCAGTTCCAACTATAGCTTTATTAGATTGTAAGGTGCTTATCGTATCTTTAGCCCAATCGTTTTCTGGTATGTCAGTAAATGTATGTTTTTCTTTCACTTAGAAAACCTTTATTTCTAAAAACTTCACCTTTCAGACAAAAAAGTACAAGTATAATCTACTTGTACTTTTTTTATACTCTTATTTATTCCCATTTCCCTGGTGAATTATAAATTGCTTGTTGTAAAAACTTAGCGAATTGCCCACGTGTAACGAGCATTTCAGGCTCGAACTTACCATCTCCGGTTCCTACCACGACTTTATTAGACTGCAATGCACTAATTGCATCTCTTGCCCAATAGTTTTCTAGTATATCTGTAAATGTATGCGGATGCTTTGCTTTTAACGTATATGCTTTCGTTAAAATTTGTGCTAATTCTGCACGAGTCAATGTTGCTTTCGGACGGAAATTCCCATTTTCGTCTCCTTTAAAAATACCAAGGCTTGTTAAATGTAAAATTTCGTAAGGGAACATTGTTGATTTCCCACTAATATCTCCATATGGATTCTCTTCAAATGGGCTTCTTTTTAAATTGAGTGCGCGATGTAGTACTGCTGCTGCTTGTTCACGTGTTATATTATCTTCTACCCCAAACTTACCGTTTCCATATCCATACATAATACGGTGATATACTAAATTCATAATTTCATTATAAGCCCAATGATCATTTGCTAAATCATCAAATTCTAGCATAATATCAGGTGGAGGTGGAGATTGTTGAATTCCATCTGTATTTGCTGAAACAATATTACCGCTAACAAATATCCCCCCTATTAAAGTTAATGATATCGCTATCTTTAATAACTTTTTCATCTCTCTCATCCGCCTCTTCCTTTATTTTCCCACTTTTATATTGTACGAAAAACAAGAAAATTCCCAATGCGATAGGAGGTAATTTTTCACACTTCATAATACGTATTTTCTTTTACCACCACTTTTTCATCCTTCGTTTTTCGAAAAGTAAATGCCATTCCTACAAATATAAGAATAATCCCTACAATTTGCATACTAGTCGGTCTAAAGCCGGTAAAGATCGTATCTAACAAAATTGCAACAGCAGGATCTAAAAACACTAATACAGAAATAAGTCTCGTCGGTAAATCTCTTAAACTGTCAAAAAACAAGTAATATACAAACCCAGTATGTATAAGACCTGTCGCTGTGATCATCATCCAGTTCATCTCTGTTAATCCTTGAAATTTCCCGAAATCTACGAATGGTAGCAATAAAAACATGCCTAAAAACGTTTGTAAAAAGGTCATCGCATATGCGCTCGTATGCTGAATCCCCTTTCCTAGTAACGTGGTAAAAGCATAAAATAAAGCCGCAAGAAGTGCCCATACCATTCCAGATGACATTAATTTCTCAAGCGACATACTACCGTCCACTCCAGCTACTAACACTGTGCCGATAAAGCAAATAACAATGGACATAACAGCAAATACTGTAAGTCTCTCTTTAAATACGATACTACCGATCATTAATACGATAATTGGCGCGAGATGATACACTGAAATCGCAATTGTAATCGACATGAGTTCAAACGCTTTAAATAAAAACACCCAGTTAAAAACGAGAAATACGCCACATGCTAATATTTGCACAATTTCTTTTTTATTCCATTTCTCATTTTTATATTGTCCTGTTGCAAACCAACATAGCGTTAAAAATAAAGTCGCACAAATACAACGAATAAATACTAATTCAAAAGATGGTAAACCCGTTTGGACAGAAAAAAATCCAATCGATCCGAAAATAGACATCGAAAGGATCATTTTTATAGCCGGCATTGATTTTGAATGAAACAAAATATTAACCTCCTAAACGTTTAACTGAATATTCTACGTATTATACACTATAATTTTCCAAAACTCGAATCATCCACAATAAAAAGAAGCAGTACACTACTGCTTCTTCTCTCTTTCATATTGTTCAAACGTATGAATTCTTTCGAAAATTGGTGGATGTGTATATAAGAAAAACTTCACTAACGCAGGCGGATTCACTTGGCTTAAACTTGTTTTTGATAAATATTGAAAAGTTTTCACACCTGATTTTCCATCTTTCGTCATGTCTAGAGCGTATTGATCTGCCGCCCGTTCCTCTATACGAGAAACGTAGTTTGTTGCTGGTTGTGCTGCAAAAGATAATAAAGAGGAAATTAAGAAAAATAAAGGTAAAATTGAGAAACATGCTAATTTTGGAATTTGCAGTGTATCTCCCCATTTTCGAATACACATATTTATAATACGACTAATTAAATACATACCTATAAACGATAGCAACACATAGCTCGCAACGCCCCAATATATATGTTTCATTACGTAATGTCCCATTTCATGAGCCATTATAAATAAAATCTCTTTATCTTTTAATTGCTTAAGCGTCGTATCCCACATTACAATGCGAGAGTTAAGGCCAATTCCCGTTACGTACGCATTTAACGAATTCGTTTTTTCCGACATATTTACTTCATATACGTGCTTAGCTGGAATATCAGCTTTATCTGCCATTGTCAAAATTTTCGTTTCTAATTCTTTATTTTTTAGCGTCGAGAAATCATTGTAAAGTGGATCAATAATAACAGGTTGCACGAACGTTAAAAAGATTGTAAATGGTACAGAGAGCGCCCATCCTGCTAACCACCATCTCTTCGGGAATTTACGGATAAGCCATAAAAGAACTGTAACAATGAGTAACATAGTCGCATAATTCACCCAAAAATCGATAACATGATCTTTTATCCAGCTTTGTGTACTTTGCGTGGAAATGCCGTAATCAACGGACACTTTACGCCCGATCCATTGCATCGGTAATGCAAGAACTGTTGTTAGTAGTGATAAATAAAAGAAATAAATCGCAACTTGTAAGACATTTATTTTGGTCGTTTCCTTCGACCATTTCTCAAACTTTTTTGAAATACCGAGCACGAGTACAAATAATAAAATAATCCATTCAAGAGGCGTCGCTAAAAAGAACAGTAAATTTTTCACACGCGAATAATCTTGACTTAGCGCAAGCTCCCTCGCATTCATAAAAGTTTCTGGATCTGCACTCGTTCCTTTATACATGTCCGGAATGAGTTCATGATTCCATCCAAATAAATACCAATATATAAGTAACGCAAACCCAACGTACAAAAAAAGCGACCACCCAATAACTTTCCTCACGCTATTCCCTCCTCTATGCTGCCTGTCTATTATTATTGTAAGTTCGTACTTTCAAAATTAGAACAAGCTAATCGTGATAATTGTTCTAGCTCGTTCAATTTACATAAAAAAACTCTTCTATTACAAGAAGAGTTTCACCTATTTTCTTCGGCTCATAATCTAGTATAAGAAATGTACTTTCAAACAAGCTCCTTTTACATATCCTATATATTCATAACCCTTAAAATCCGCCTTAAGGAAGTACATCTATTAACAAACTAAAATCTTGCAAAGAAAATGAACTATATTTCATAATACCTTGTACAGTTAGAAGTAAAATAAGACCCATCACACACATATAATTAATACTTTCTTCATGTTTTTTCTCAGCAACTACTCCGCCCGTTATGCATAAAATCCCTAATAAATGGAGCGCTAAATACATAAAAAAGTAAGCTTCCTCCCAGCGAAGAACAACATTTACTGTCGTAATTAATACTAAACTCAGTACAATCAAATAAAAAAACTTATTTGACGATATTGTTTCATTCATATAATTTTATACATCCCTTTCAAATTTTGAATTAATGATGATTTAGTTTTCATAAAATAAAAGTCCCCATCACTTTCTCAAACATTTTATGAGCCCTAACATAATTCACTTCATTTTTTACATACTGTCTGAAGATGCGCTTCATCATTTCTTCTATAATAAAGCTGACTATTATTAATGTCCCTAACACGATAAAAAGAAAAATAATATTTCCTGTATCATTATTGATGGAAAAGTACTTATATCTAATAGAAGTACAATAATCTATCATTTCCTTCAATATTTTCTCAAACGTCTTCTCTACCTTATTTATCTCCTATTATACTTGAAAAGCTCTTCTCCCTCTCCGTATATATAACAGGCACTTCTTTACTCCAATATTTGCGGTTAACAAATAAAAAGATGAGTACTAAGTTTAATCCTGTCATAAAAATAATTAATCCTGGAAAGAATGTCGTATAGTTCGAAAAATCGGCAAAACTCATTATCTTTTCTCTACTTACTAAAAAAGAAGAACTAAGCACAAGCGCATTGTTTAACATATGGATAGCAATTGGCATGAGTAAGCTTTTCGTACGAATATATACAATTGATAGTACGATGCTAAACACAACTGCACCAAGGAAATCAACATGTAAGCATGCAAATAAAAGTGCTACAACGACCATTGCTATACTAGTACCCCATTTCGCTGCAAAACGCTGTAGTAAAAATCCTCGAAAAACAAATTCTCCGACAATAGGCGCGATAAATACAACCCTAATAAATTGAAATACATATCCCCCGGTACTATCTATAATCGGTTCATGCAAGGCATTCATAATAAAATCTGGTGTAATCCATGCAAAGCTGTACATATATAAAATAAGATAGCCGTAACTAAACATACAAAGCATAATCGCGATGTACAAAACTTGCACTAGGTTAAATGTTTCGTTTCTATTAATAAATAATGAAAATGAAACACGATGCTTTCTATATCCGTAAAAAATCCATATTATTGGAAGGATATAAAATATAAGCATATTTATAAAAGATGAATTTTGTATATGAAATGTACTTTCTAGCAATTCATTACTGCTTCGTGCTATTAAAATTAATAGTGCAAATACAATTAAAAAATATCTAGCTCGCATCGTTTGAAACGGATTCACATTCATCTCCTCCCCATGTTACTTTTATCATATCATTTGAATCTTAATTTTTTGTGAAAGAAAACCTTAAAATTTCCTTAAAAATTCCATAAGTTACAAAAAGATGATATGATATTCGAGGAAATTAGGAGGGATTCATATGTATCACGCAAATATTCTACTCATTGATGATGAAACAGCAATTTTACAATTACTAACTACCATTCTTGAAAAAGAAGGTTTTTCTCATATTACAACTGCAACATCTGCGGAAATAGCCTTATCTCTCACCGAGCAAAACAATTACGATTTAATTATTTTAGATGTCATGCTTCCTGGACAATCCGGTTTTGACATTTGTCCAATCATTCGCCAAAAAACGGATTGCCCTATCTTCTTCCTAACAGCAAAAACATCTGATGTAGATAAAATCTCCGGATTTTCATACGGTGCGGATGATTACATTACGAAACCATTTAATCCACTAGAAGTAGTCGCTCGTATGAAAGCTCAACTCCGAAGACATATGAAACAAAACATACAAGAGCAAAGAATATACTCCTTTTCTTTTGGGAGATTTGAAATTGATCAACATTCTGCGGAACTAACAGTAGATGGAAACGTTGTCGAATGTTCCGCTCAACTCTTTCAACTACTACTATTCTTTTGTGAGAATCCGAACTACGTATTTTCGAAGGAAGAATTATATGAAAAAGTTTGGGGAGCACCTGCCTATAATGGAGATGATAATACTGTTATGGTTCACATTCGAAAACTACGTGAAAAAATTGAACAAGATCCAAGTAAACCAGAATACATAAAAACAGTTCGTGGACTTGGCTATAAGTTCATTACAAAGTAGGTTAAAGATATGAATTTTAATAAACGACTTATAATCCAGTTTATTTTACAACACGTTTTTGTCTTAGTTACGTTACTTATCGCAGTAATTGCTTCTTTTTCTTATTTAATTTTTCTTCTTAATAGTACTTTATATGAACCTAATATTTCTGATTATGATACCTTTACAATCTCCGAATATATTTCTTCTGAAGACAATAACATTACTTTAAAATCTGAGGTAAAAGATTTAATAACAGAAAAGAGTGATTGGCTTCAAATTGTAGATGAAGATGGAAAGGTCCTTTACAACTTTAATACGCCTAACGATGTTCCGACCTCTTACACAAAGACATCCTTACTTACGTATTTACAGAATAGTAACAACAATATTTATAAATTTAACTATTGGGAAATTAAATTAGAAAAGAAACCAGTGATCGTTATTTACGGTGCCAAACTAAAAAGTAATGCATTACTAAAAACGATACAACAAGGACACCCTTCTTTATCATTAAGTGAATTTGCATTAACTGAACAAGAAAAACAATTACTTTCTAAAGAAAAAGCAACACTGCAAATATTTAATAACAATGGCGAAGAAGTTTTTTCCTATCCAACTGGGAAGAAAAAAACATTTTCGGCTATAAAAACGGCTCTTAATGAAAAAGAACCGTGGAATTATAAAGAAAATATATCTAGTTTTTACGATTCAAATAGCGGTCATCTCGTCGTTGTATCCGCCCCAAACACTCATTATTATCCAGATGATGAATTAGATGATATATTTACCAAGAAACTTCTAATCGGATGCAGCTTAATCCTCCTTATTGTGTTTGTTTATTTAGTCATTCTTTCAATTTGGTATGGAAATAAGTTTGGAAAGCCTTTATTACACACGATGCGCTGGCTTAAAAACATAGCCGGAGGAAAATATGAAGAACCTGTTAGTAAAAAAGGCAAACCTGTTCGGTTTCGGCGCTCCGGTAAAGAAAAATGGTCGTTCCGCATATTTAAAGATGTTACAAACTCACTAGAGCACCTTTCTATTACTTTGAAAAAGAACGATGCAATGAGAAAAGTACTGCAACAAACACGTGAAGAGTGGATTACCGGCCTGACGCATGATCTAAAAACACCGCTTAGCTCTATATACGGCTATGCATTATTACTAGAATCGAAGCAATATAATTGGACGGATCAAGACATTCAACAATTTGGCCATGTAATGAAAGAAAAATCTCAATATATGACTACATTAATTGACGACTTAAGCTTAACATATCAATTAAAAAATGATACTCTTCCTGCGCAACACGTAAATGTTGAAATTAATCAGTTCGTCCGAAAAGTACTATTACAATTTATTAATAACCCGACACTACAAAATCAAAACATTGAATTCGTGCCAAGTTCAAGCAAAATCCAATATTTTATTGAAGAAAAATGGTTCCAACGTATTATCGAAAACCTACTCGCAAACGCTGTAAAACATAATAATGAAACGACAAACGTAATCGTAAAACTTTCGCAAAATGCAAATTCATTTACACTATCTATTTCAGATAATGGAAAAGGCATGGATGATAAAACGAAAGAACTTCTATTCGAGCGATATTACAGAGGAACGAATACAGAAGAAAGCAACATCGGAACTGGACTTGGTCTCGCCATTACAAAACAGCTCGTTCATGCCCATAACGGAACGATTTTCATTGATAGTGAACTTGGAAAAGGAACGACGATTATACTTGTGTTTCCGTTTAGTTCGTAGAAAAGGCGCTATATGGCGCCTTTTCTTTTTTGGATCATTATTTCGTGAAGGAAATTTTGTTGAGTATCTTTTATTTTTTCTTTTCTGGGGAAGTTTTGCGGTAAATGAAATTATATCGATGATTTTCTAAATATATCAACCGTAACTCGAATTATATCAGCGATTTTCAAGATATATCGATTTACCGACAAAAATCGTCAAATATAGCAACCTATATTATAAGAGCAGCTGTTTCATATTTCTTACAAACAACGATTCAACAATCAGGTTTTTACGAAATAAAAAAGCGAACCACTTAGTGGCTCGCTTTTCCTCCTATTATTTCTTCTTCACTGGTATCCAAAGCTCAACTTGAGCAAACTCACTCTTATCTGCATGGCAACGCTCATCGTATTGTTCAAACTCTGTAACTCCGCAATGTTCATATCCTGAATGCGGGAACCATTCTGAGAATACTGCATTCCACGTTTGGTGAATAGACGACACCATTTCTTCATGAGGAACTTTCGGCGTTGTAAATACTGCATATGTCGCCGCTGGGAATGTACGCTTTGCAACTGCATTTGGTACATTTTCAAAGTCTGTAACTTCCATTCCAATAATATAAGTGAAGTCCCCTGTTTCTAAATTAAAATCAGTACATAATCCTAGCTCTACCCATTGGCTCGTATCTTTACGATTCGGAATCGTCGTTCCAAGATCTTTTTGTAAATATTCTTGCCAAAATACTGGGATATCTTGATGGTTTTTTCCTTCTTTACTTGTCGTCTTCAGCTCATAACCCGCCATTAAAAATTCTGGTTTATTTACAATACGATATTCCATTTGTATGCCCCCTAAATATGGATTTAATTTTCTTTGTTTTACATTCACTCTATAATACATTGGTGTTTCAATTTCTTGTTTTCGATATTCACTTGGTGTCATTTGAAATAATTTTTTAAAGGCTCTCGTGAACGTTTCGTGAGATTGAAAGCCATGCTCAAATGCGATATCAATAACTTTTTCATCCGTATGAGAAAGTTGATAAGCTGCCCGGGCTAACCTCCTCTTTCGAACATACTCCATTACTGTATCGCCTACTAACGCCTGGAATACACGATGAAAATGCGACTCAGAAAAACCTGCAACACGTGCTAAATTACGCAGCGTTTGTTTTTCCATTACATCTTCCTCAATATAATCAATTGACCTTTGAATTTGTGTTTCATAGCTTTCCATCTCTGTTCACCCGCCTTATATGTATTATGATAAAAGAGAATCCTATCCAATTCTTGACGTTTTTTACTATAATTCCATAAAAAAATGTAACTTTTTTATATGTATTTCGTTTTTATATATGAAGGGAGGGAAATGTAGTGAAACGCAAACAATCATTAGAAGAAATTTACTCAGAGCATATGCAAGATTTATTTCGCTATCTTCTCTCCCTAACCGGAGATTCTCATAGTGCTGAAGATCTCATGCAAGAAACATTTTACCGGATGCTCGTCCATATTGACTATTATAAAGGAGAAGAAATTAGGCCGTGGTTATTTACAATCGCCTACAACGCCTTTATCGATTGGCACCGAAAAGAAAAGAAGTATAAAACAACGCAAATTGAAGAATTCCATTTACCAAACGTGCCAAGTACAGAGCACTCTTATTTCGTAAAACATGAGATTACGAGTTGGTTACAAAGTATATCCTCTCTTCCGCTCGAAAGACGAAATGTGTTACTACTACGAGATTACTACGGATTCTCTTATAAGGAAATAGCAGAAATGACTGGTCTCTCGTTAGCAAAAGTAAAAATTGAATTACACCGAGGACGAAAAGAAACGAAAAGCATAAAGGAGTGATACAGATGGGTTGTGCAGAGTTTAAAAAACTGTGGACGAAATACGAAAAAGGAACGCTCACACATGACGAACAAGAACAGTTAGAAAGTCATATAGAAACTTGTGCAGAATGTGAAGCTCATTTAGATGAATTGCTTGCGAAGAGTGAACCCGTAAAGAAAAAATTACCGCCAAAAGATCTTAAAGTTCCTTTTTGGAGAATTAAGTGGAAACATCGGTTACAAACGTTTGGTTTTATATTATCCATTTGCATCGTTATATATATAATCGGCGGGGTATTATCAGCCTTTTATTTTCAAGCTAATAATGATAAAAGGCTAGAAGAAATTAGAGAAGTTCCTTCGCTTGCACTTGAAGCAACTATCCCAAATAGCCGTGTTATGGGGGGCGGAACAAGTGTAGAAGCTTTTTTCCGTACGAACAGCAGCTTCGATTTAGTAAGAACCGTCGGTAAAAAAGAAATGCCACTCGGTACAGTAGAAACAAAAAGCTTCTTATCATCTGTAGATGTCACGAAACAAACTTGGATGAATCCGTTCTATCAACCAAAACTCTTCTTTGTTCATCCCAAAACAAAGCAGGGTGATTATTTAAAGGATTCCTCAAAAAAAGTATGGGATACACTTGCAAAAGTACATGATGGAACCGTTGCAGAAGTAGCAATTTCTTTTGATAAAACTTACACTTTAAAAGAATTAGAACCGCTTTTATATAGCATATTCGAAGCACAAGAACTCCCTCCAACTCCTGTATGGTACGCTTTAGATACGGGACAAGAAAAAACAAATGTAGAAGATTACATCCTACATGGCGGGGAAGCTATAGGATTTCCAGAACACGTAAGATTCCTTAATAGTGAAACAGACACGCAGAAAACACCAGAAGATAAAGTAATCGAAATGATGCGTATTCTTTCTACACATAAAAAAACGGTAAGCAAAATAGCTGCGTTTCCTGAGAAAGAACTAAACTTAGATAAACGTTATAAATATGTAAAAGATAACGGCGTAAAAGTATACGGCATTGTCATTACTGGCCCGTCAAAAGAGTTATTAAAATTACAAAACTCGCCTCACGTACGTTATGCGACTCTTGGAGATATTGAGGTTTGGAATTGGTTTGATTAGTGAAAATGAAAAGGTTGCGTAGAAAATAGCAGCTATTTTCTACACAACCTTTTTAATAATTTAAAACCTATATTTCACTAACAGAATCCGTGAATAAAGCGTGGAATACGTTAACTTCCCCCATACGTAAACATTCCGTTTCTATATCAGGAATTGTAGTTCTAGCAACCTCTCGTTCTACTCTTACAAATCCTTTTGTATTCATTAGTTTTTCAAATTTACAAATGGTATCCATTTCTATATCAATGATTTCAAAAGCCCACTCTCTTAACTCTTCATCATATGTTGTTTTTAATACGTAGTAATAATAATATTTATCAAGTAAGCTAACAAAAACCCCTAAATCAAGGCGCTCGCCTCTTGATTTTCTTATCCAATCAATATCATCATTTAACATCGGTTCTTTTCCGTTTAGTAACACATTATATTCTAGACAATTATATAGGTTTAAATCTGTATAGTCTGACACGTGATAATCACAAAATGTTGACTCGATTAAAGACAAAATTTCCTTTTGAGAGCTTTCGTTTTTTATAAAACTCTCTTTTAAGGATACAAACTTTTTATGCTCTTTGGACTCCTCGTACAATCCCTCTTCTTTCACAATATTTTTCGGAAAGAATTTGTAAACTGTTTCTTTTAATTCACTCATCATTTCAGGTTTTGCCGTTTTAACCATTCTGTAAATCCTCCTATGCTAAAAAGAATTCTCACCGCAATAAAGAATTATGACCTAAATATGTTATTAATTAACAAATAAATTATATTAAAATAAGCAATATGATTCAATTCTGTTTTTTTAAAATTTTTCTGTTATAATGGATGATTCCGAACATTTTCTTTATCATAATATGAAAATTACAACAAAAAACGACAAAAATCTTTAAATTACCTTAAAAAATATAACAATCCATATATAAAGAACGAAAGATTCTAAAGCGATTATTGAAAAATATATTATTTTTGTCCCATTAAAAATTAGTACTTTTTTCACAAATTATTTTTGATGGAAAACTTTATAAAAATTATTTTTTACTATAAAAGGTATTTCTCTGGTAAAATATTATAGTCTCGTAAAAATGTAACACATTTCCATACGAACAACCCTTTAAAGCGAAAAGGTGTCATCATAATTGATGACACCTTTTCCTATTACAAATAAACTAATTAGAAATCACTTTCACATACATCCCTCTTATCGCCTTTTCATAAGCGATATCGCTCATCTGTCTTATTTTTTCCGATATAACAGACGATCGAACAACTTCACCTTCACGAAGTAATGGAGGATCAATAAGACGCACTTTATTTTTCTGATGTAGATCATACTCATCTCTATCTTCTTTTACTTCTATACTTGGATGAACTTTTCTTAATAAAGCATCTACTTCTTGATCTTTACATAGCTGTAATTTCGTAATAAGCTCATGATCTTCAAGAAGAAAATCATCTGGATGGATTATCTTTTTATGAAGAGCTAATTTTAACGTTTTAGCTAACATATCGTTTCCATAAATATTCATTGGTTTCATAAAGAAATCAATTACTTCTTTGTAATACGTCTTCGTAAACCACTCTGCCATTTCGATACTTTGAAGAACCATTTTCCCATTAACTGCGATTAAATCATTTAAAAAGTCTTGAGCTTCTTCTAAAGAAATATATCCATATGTAAACATATCTCGTAATGTATAATCCACTCGGTCTGCACATAATTCTGGCGCAGATCTTTCAAGTAATGTCCACTTCGAATCATCTAACAAAATATTTTCATAGTTATAACCATGTTTTGAAAGAATCGCCGGGATTTCCGAGTTTTTCACGACAGCACTAAATATTTCTTCATGATAACTTTCATTTTCGTTATCAAAAACATAATCAATCACATGAGAAAAAGCAGTATGCGATACGTCATGCAGTAAACCAGCAATCTGTTCTTCTACTGAACCACCAAGCTTTTTAATTAACAACATAGCACCAACTGAATGATCAAAACGTGTTACATTCCATTTCTCATTCATTAAGTAACTTGCTCCGGCTTGATGAACCCCTTTCAGCCTTTGCACAGGTTTACTTAAAATTAATTCTTCTAACACTTTATCTACTTTAAACTCACCGTATATGACATCTGATATGATCACTTAAAATCCCCCTTTTCAAGCAGAGTCTTCTTATAGTATCTCTTTTTCCAAAGAGAGTAAATACGGACATTCCGCCCTTATATATCTATAATTAAAAATATATTGATTTTACGTTTGTTTTTATGTATATTATAAATGTCTGTTATTTGTTTTAATTCATTTGTTATACTTTTATTGAGCGCTCCTTATATGGAGCCTTTTTTTATTGAAAAATGTGGGGACTTTCATTTCTATCAAGCTAAGATATTAAAGTATCCCAAAAAGAAAATTTTATCTCTTCATAGTTGTCCATGGGAATTCAGTTCGTTTTTTTATTTCGCGAAACAATGTACTTCTTAACTTGATGGCGATGTGGCGAGTTCCTTTTCTTCCTCCACTCCGATTATACCTATTGAATTTTCTTCTCTCTTATCTCATGCCAGCCACACTCTCTCCAAATAATTTTTAAATAAAAACATGGATAAACTAATAAATATAAATTAGGAATCCACCAAGAAATATCGAAATCTAAACGGATTGTCCAAAATGCTAGAGCTTGTAATCCTGAACAAAAAGTTAAAATTAATGATACGAACGCAAAATGGCTCCAAATAGTATTTTGTTTAAAGTGCAAATACAAACTTAAGAATCCCGTCAACGAGATTAATAAATCTAAAGGTAGAAAAGACCAATTCCATGCCACTAAAATAGGATTTTGATAATCTTTAAACAAATATTCTTGTGGAATCATATGAAAAATTGTTATGAACCAATACATAACGAACCCAATATCAGTAATAAGGAAAAAATATTTTAAACGGTTCAATGTACATGCTCCTCCACCACTTCTTTTTTCTTCTCTTCATGTGCTGCACTATTAAAATTTAAGATTACAACTCCAATTAAAATAAAAAGAATCGCTAGTATCTTAATTACATTGATACTTTCTCCAAAATAAACAAAACCAATTATTGTAATCGTTACAATTCCCATACCTGACCAAACTGCATATGCAACGGACATCTCCATCCCCTTTAATGTAAATGACAGAAATGAAAAACTTACTACATAAAATACAAAAATAAGAATACTTGGGACAAGTTTCGTTAATCCATCAGATAGTTTCATCGCAGTTGTACCAGCTACTTCAAATAAAATTGCGAAGCATAAATAAATCCATTGCATTATTCTCCCACCTTCTATTTCGAATTGGAAATTCCATACAACAACATGTCCATAATTGATTCAAGCATACTTCCTAATGTATATTCACTCTTTTCAATAAACATAGGATCATATATGCGATTCAGTGCTCCTAAATATACTTCAATAAAAAACGGAACTTGAATTTGTCTAATACTCCCTTCCCTCATTCCCTCCTCTATTAACCGTATTACAGTAGACCAACCTTCACGTAAAAATTGATCTAATTTCAACCATTGATTATAATGGTTCTTTTTTAGTTCTACTAATAAACGTGCATCCATGAATTTAAATTGTTGTGGAGTGCAAATTAAAATGCTTCTTATTTTTTCAACTGTTTGTAACGTATCATCTTCAGCGATATTTTTTTCCTTTTCTTGAATACTTTCTATAACATTGAGAATAACTTCATCTACTATCTCATCTTTTGAAGAGTAGTGCTCATAGATTGTCCTCTTACTCACAGCTAATTGTTTTGCTAAGTCACTAATTGTAAATGTAAATCCCTTCGTTTGAATTTGATAAATTGTTTCTGTTAATATTCTTTGTTTCATAATCCGCCCCCTAAACCCTTGGTACCCATTCAGTTTTATTGGTACCATTTTATTTTACAATATTTAACACTACCTACACAACTAGTATTTCACAAACTCTCTTTTATTTAACGAATTAAAATCGCGTCTGTTAGTTCTCCTAGTTCAGCTATTTAATATCTCAATCGTTGTTTCAGCAAACCAAAAACTGGTAAAATATAAGATTACTGAGGACGATAAAGTTGCATTTATAGTATCTTGATCACATAAATTTAAGAAATTAGATGCGGAAAGTAAAAAACTACATGCACAGTTACAATTTGTTTATGCAGAGGTTTATGAAAAATAAGGGGCCATACCTGACTGTTCAACAATCGGGTTAATTTGCAGGGTAATACTGATACATGAAGCTCTAGATAAAGTTAAACGCAACTCTATAGTTTTTAGGAATTACGTCGCATACTGTTAGAAATTTGATAACATAAGTATATTATTGAATTTCATCAAAAAATATTACCTAAATAATGATAGGTACAATGCAGCGAACGAAGCCACTTGGAAACTAATTTATAATTATAGTATGAAAGGTCGGATAACTATGAGTAGTTATTTTCCAAAAGCGGGGAAGTTAATTGGTGGGATAATTATGCTTATTATTTTTCTTTCATCTCTTTGGCTTATATGGACTGGAGAAACAAACATTCGTTATAGTGGAGATCATAAGGGCACGATGCCTTTTTGGAACAAGTGGATCCCTGTTATTGTCGGTATACTCCTTGTCCGTTTCTTACCATTTCATCATAAAAACTATAATCCCCTTCAACAGTCTGAACCAAGGCGCATCATGATTCAAGCTATTGTCTTATTCTTGAGTGGATCCCTCTTCACGATTAGTCTTCTCACCACGAACTTTGAAGAGATGGCATTACAATTGTGGTTTATGATATTTAAAATTATTTTATTATTATTCACCCCATTAATGCTTCTTTTGTTTTATAAAAGTAACCCTAAAAAAGAGCGACCAAGATCTGTAAAATCAATAGAGAATAATAGATGGTATCGTTTTACACCACTTATTGTCATTATAATCTGGGGTTACTTCAACTTCTTTTCTGCATTCTCTACACCATTTGTTTCAGCGAGAATGGAACCCACGGTTTTAATCTTAATTTTACTCGTAGGGTTTCTTATAAATAGTGTACTTGAAGAGCTTTTTTATAGGGTTTGGTTGCAAACACGTTTGGAATTATTACTAGGTATTTGGCCGGCTATTCTTCTTACTTCATTGTTATGGGCGAGCTGGCATATCGCATTACACGGCTCTGGTCATTGGGATGTTGATACAGCTACGGTCATTGCAAACCATGGTATCGTAGGTCTATTCCTAGGATGTTTGTGGGCACGTTATCGCAAGGTATGGGCAATTATTATTGTCCATGGACTAATTAATGCACATCCACAACAACTAATTGAGATTATATTCAAGTAAAGGGCGCGATTGCGAAATAAAAACTAAAATGGGCTATACATATTAATCATGTATAGTCCCTTTTATATATAACCCTATGCAAAAGTAACCTCCACCTGTACAATTTCCGACCTACTTCCAAGTCTTAATGGTGGTCCCCAGAATCCAAACCCAGAAGAAACAATCGCGTGGAATGCACCTTTTTGTGCGTATCCCCAGTCCAGTTCGTACATTCTTCTCGTTACAATATGATTCGGTGCCATTTGTCCGCGGTGCGTGTGACCGGATAGTAGTAAATCAACGCCAGCATCCGCTGCTTGTTTCAATTCAAATGGTTGGTGATCCATTGCGATAACAGGAAGCGATTTATCTACCGTACTCATTAGATTTTCAAAGCTTTGACGATCACGCTCTGTTTTATCCCTTCTTCCAACGAGATAAAAATCATCTTCAATTGTAATGACTTCATCTAAAAGAATACGAATATCAATCTTATCCATCTCTTGTAAAAACTCAGGAACAGCTCGGCCATAATATTCATGATTTCCTAACACACCATATACGCCTAATGGAGCTTTCATCTGTTTCATGATTGGTCCCATATTTTTTTGAATGAACACACCTGGATGATCATCGATAATATCACCCGGCAGTAAAATAATATCGGGTTTCATTTCATTTACATGACGAACGAGTCTCTTTAAATGAGCAACTCCAGACAGTTTACCGAAATGCATATCAGAGGCCATCGCAATGCGTAAACTTTTACGCCCTTCTACTTTTTTCGGTATGTGCGCTTCGTACTTTCTTACTACTGGACTATATGCGTTGAATACTCCATACGCAAAAATAAAGATGAACGCAAGTAACACGGCCAATCCTGTCCAAACAATTGCCGTCTCTTTCTCCATTGAAAACTGTAGAAGGAAAACTGTAATATCGGCTAACGGCAATAACATAAGCGCGTATTGTATAACCGCAAACCAAATTGAACCGACCGTTCGCAGGAAAGGAAGGAATTTAAACACTTGTACGAGAATGTACGCATATGAAATAAATCCGACTATGAAAGCATAATATCCCCAAGATTCCCAGCCGAACACCGTACTGAGCCAAATCCATCCGTTCCAGCCGATGTAAAACATGAGTAGTGTGTATACAATTAAAATAGTGAATATATTGAGATAACGAAAATTTTTCACTGCTAGCCTCCTTATTGATTTCTTCTATTATATCTTGTTATGTACCAATAACGTAAATATTAAGCATTCCAAACGGACCGTAATAAGCTGCTTTATCTGCTACAGCACAAAGTTATTTTTACAGGTTTTCTTTATAGTAACCTGCTATTTGTGATCCTCTGGCATTAAATCGGACATTTTTTTGTAACTGATATATTAAAACCACCTTTTCTTAGAATTAGTTTTTTTCGGTCTATAATCCGTATATCCTTTTTTATACACCTTATAATATCCATCTACAAAAACCGCCACGTCCGGAATCAGTCCTATCCCTCCAACAGCTTTACTACCAGTGAATAGCGCTCCTTTGACCGCTGATTTCGCTATATTTTCACTTAATTATAAGAGCTACTTTTCTTTTTTTAAATCCCACTGGCTATCCCAACACACATACATAGAAAACAGTCTGCAAGAACGATAAGTTGTGAGTAGTTCACTGACGAGAAGATTCATAGTCAAATATAATACATGATAGTATTACCAAAAATACTACACCACTATATTGTATAGCAAGGGGAATACCATTTAAAACAGACGCTAATATGTCTGTAAATGTAACAATAAAAAGTAGTGTAAGTATCGTTAACATAAGTGCGGCTGAAAATAAGAAACCTTGTTTGATACATTTAAAAATCCAGCCGATTCCAATACATATTAAAATTATACGTACTGGATACTTTAAAAGTATCGAAAATAAATTATCTACACTATTAAAATTCATCATCAAATTCACCAAGATCACTTTCTGGATTTTTTATTATTTTAACGCTAGTTTTTATATGTTTGTTTATGTCCTTTGTATACTGCCTATCCAAAACATAAGCATTTTCTATTAATCTAACGCCCACAAATGCTTTGAGACTTAATTTTACCCTGCTTTTCTAGCAGCTTTATTCACATATTCCTTGTTATAGCCTGGCCTATTTTGCTGTTTATAATTATGTTTACCTGTAGAATACCAAAGATAAAACCCTGCGTATAAAGACAATCCTTTCTCTTAACATTGCAATTCTCTTTAAACGTTCGCTCACATTTATCCCCTCATGTATTAAGTAACTCAACATAATACAGCGTATCATCCGTCTGAAAATACATAACAGATCCGCGGCTATAATAAGTAACAAATTGAATCGGTTCTCCTAGTTCATTACGAAGATTCATATCATACACATGATTATTATTTAAATCATAAACAACCAACTTTTTATCTTGAGTAATGAATACTACTTTATCTTGAGCGACCGCAAAACTTTCCGACCATATTTCCCTAATTAAATTTATTTAATTCCATGACATATGAATTTTTTTATCTTTCATTTGAACTAAAGGAAATTCTGAATAATAATAGAGCCAAACGTCTCCATCTATAACGTTCATTGCATAACAATCATCTATATAAGGTATATTATATTTTTCTACATATTGATCATAACTATCAAAAATCAATTGACCTTTAGAATCAAAAGCAACTATACCATTTACTCCAATTGGGCACTCTCCGAAAACCCCTTCATCACAATAACTAACCCATATATCTTCATTCACATCAACCTGACAATCTTGAATCCCTTCGCCGGCATAAAACTTACAATGTTCACTTCCGTCCGAATTATAAATAACCGCATTATCATCTTCATAATTAAATATAAGTAACCATTTCTCTCCGATTCGTTGCATACATCGCACAGATTCAACATCGATATCTACGTTTAAATTGAATTTACTTATATTCACATTATTTTTATCCAAATAAATAATACAAGGTTGATCAGTATTATCTTGTACTAGTAAAATCACATTTTGTTTATAATCCAAACTCACTTTTTTTAACTGATAAGCTTCAACAATATCCTTAAAACTTATTAACTCTTTACATACAATATCTTTCATATAGATGAAAATCCTCTCATTGATTCTAAACATAAAAATAAGCGTCAAACTTCTATACTTTTAATAAGTTTGACGCTCGCTCTCAATTATTATTTTAAATACTACACTTTCATTCTCCTAATCCCACTCCCAGATTGGTGCGGCAGAAAAACCTTCAAGACTCATTTCCATTGAATTTAAAAGTATTTAAAAATGAAGAAAGCTGACTTTTAATACTAAGTATATATTCATGGAATTCATATATACTTAGCGTGCTATCTCCTTCAAGCTCTTTAAAACTAACTGAAATTTTGAAAGATGTATCAATATCCAAGTGACAAGTTAAAGATAACTCATTTGATTCTGATTTAAAATGTACTGTCCCAGATCCCAAGGTATATATTTTTTGGAGGTCTTTGTAAAAGTGATATATATCATTATTGTCAAAATAAAATGATGTCGTTTTCACTTTGAAACCAGAACAACCTAGTTCGCATTCTCCTTTGAAATAAGCTCCACCAAAATAACTATCTCCTTCACCTGAGAAGTCAGTTATAACAATCTTGATGAAATTATCATCCTGCTCGCCTATATGAAAACATTCCATTATTTATACCTCCCTATAATACGTATAACAGCTTGGCTAATAAATAACTAATCTAAAGTATAATTGTGGAAAATTTATATTTATAAGTTCATCTAATCTCTTATTGGTAATGAAGGTGTCTGACCTTTTTTTGCTTTAGAATTATAATGATAGTATAGCGTTTATCCTTATGTTTTTATAGCCAACAAAAATTAATGTGTACAAAAGAGAGAAAAATCTACATCAGCTTTTCTCTCTCTCAATCACTTCTCTATTTATTCTCCCTCTTCTAAAATCCCATATTGCACCCAACAAAATATTCGTTTCCCTTTAGCAGCATATATTGTTTGATCCCTTGAAAAAATATACTCAAATTGAATAGGATTTCCATCGCTATCTACTGTTAACAGAGTTGCTAATTTTTTATTTACAAGTGAATATGCATGTATTTGATTGTTATCTACACCAAAGATAATATTATTTTGCACTTTTAAATATAGTGATGTATGATTCAATGTTGTTTCATACAGAATAACTTGTTCGCATCGTTCTTTATTAATCTGTGTGAATGAATACGTTCCTTGCTCGTTATAGTAAGACATTAAAATATCACCTGTCTTCTGTATATGTATTGCTGTACAATCACAGACAGATCTCTTTATTGAATTATTAAATTCATTAGTAATTAAATCGCCATTCTTAGAAAAAATAGCTAATCCGCTCTTTTCAAATTTATTAATATCATATATATTTTCCCAATCTATCGAATCAAACTCTTCATCTGAAATAAACAATTCCTCTACAGAAGTAAATATACCTTCTTCACTATACCCAACCAATAAATGTTCTTCTTCATCAACTTGAAAATACTTTATTCCATTTCCTAAGTAATATGAAGCAACGATGTTTCCTTTTTTATCAAAAATTGTAGCCGTTGTATCTTCCTTTTTCTCAACGAAACTTTTAACCAAAATCCAATTTTCTCCTAAAGGTTGAATGAAGTTAAAATATTGATTATTTTCTATAGTATATTGTTTCAAAACGCCAGATTTCAACGAGTGTATAATTTTATAATAATAAATGTCTGTAACCTTTTTATCCAATACTAAAATTATAATATCTTGTTTGTTTCCCGTTGTAATGCAGAGAATTTCTCCTTCTATATATGAAAAATCCATCCGCTTATTAAATACTAGTTTTCCCACAACTAACAAACCTCCAATGAATCAATAATAATCTAATTCCTATCACTCCTGAAAACCTTCTTTATATTTATACTTTTACAATCGATACAAGCTGATTTCCATCACTGAATGTTGCTGTTACAGACTTTGTTTCTTTTCCACTCTCTACAACTTTAACACTTGTACGGTTTCTAAAACTATCATGTGTGCAAGATTTACTTCTTCCATTTTGTAATGTCGCGTTTAAAACGTTAGTGTATTAGATCATAATCCATAAAAAAAGAAGTGCCTACATCAGCTCTTCTTTTTAGAACGTTTCTATTATGAATTTAAATATTCAACTGAACATCCATTTTCATAAATTCTCTTTTATATAATTTTTAGCTACTTCATTATTTGGGTCATCTTTTAATATTTCTTTTGCCCAATTCATAGCTGATTTTTCTTCAAAAACATTCTCTGGAATACCAGCAAAAAACAATAGAAACTCTCTATATTGCATATTATTAGGTTCCAATTCTATACACTTCTTTGCATGATAAAAAGCAGCTAAATATGCACCCTCCAAATGACATAGTGGGTGACATAAAATATCTGATGCTAGTGAATGTAATTTAGTATCACTTCGACTCTCTAAATAACTAGTCAAGAAAGTGTATACAATAATATTTGGTTCATTAAAAGACCATTCCATTAATAAGTCTTCTAATTCCTCAATACTTATTTTATTTGCATGTGCTATCGCGTTTTCAATATCTCCTCGATAAATTTCATCTTTTAACAAATCATGCATTATTTCACCACCCATTCGATATATATCTTCTCTTCTTCACATACGTAACCGTTACCTGTTTCCCTTTCACTTTCATTTATTTTTATTAATAATAAGACGAGGCTCTATTTCTTTTAAGTTTTTAGAAAGATATTTAAAACGATAAAAAAAAGCGTAGTAGTTACTACTACAACACTTTTAATACATTCAAATCTATTTCATACAAAATAAACACATTAATTATCTAAATAATACTGTGATGCACTTATACATAGTTCTAATTTTATACTCCTACTGCTATTTATTCCATAATACGTTCTTCCCCATAACAAACAAATACTTGCTTTTCCGAACGTAAAGATACTATATAATACTCATCTTCAAAATGCCCTACTATATAACCCATTTCCCCCGCCAGTTCAATTGTTTCTTTATTAATATATACTCTTCTCCGCTCAAATTTTATATGTTTGATAATACTTTCTAACTCATTTTCGTTTACTTCCTTTTCAGAGAAAAGGAACATGAGGCTCCCATTCATACATACAGGAGAAATCACATCAAAAATATCAGTTGTAGGATCATACTGATTGATTAAAATTGTGCTCTTTACAGTGGATTTTTTCCAGTTGCACTCTTTTAATTCTTTTTCCCAAATGTACTTTTGCACCTTTGTTAATTCTTCTTGAACCCCTTCACAATTCACTAAAAGATATAAATGAAATTTCGACATCATTGTTTCCATAAATTGTTCCATGCTTGTATCAACATCAACTATATATCTATTAACCGATGATAATAAATTTAAAATTTTATCATTTTCATCTAGCACAAGAAAATATTCATTTTTTTCAGTTGCAGGCTTGTGCATTTCAATATATATATTCATATTTTCTCCTTGAAAGTAATTAAACACTCTTTTTATTTATTCAGTACTTGCCCATCTTCATCTTTTGGAAATCTCATTATAATGCCCTCTTATATATCATTAAAATCCTTATTTTTATGAGAGTAATGCTTCTTGTCTGTAAAACTAACAAATTCTATCCCCTCACAGAAACTAACATCACCATCTACAACATCACTTCCCCAAAAAGAAAAACGTTTTAAATGATCTAATGTTTGTATACAACTTATTGTCGGCATATCCCCACAATTGAAAAGGTGCAAAACCTCTAAAGACTCTAAGCATTGAATAACAGAAAAGTCTTCAATATTTTTGCATGCTTCCATTTCTAAATTAAGTAATATTCTACTCCCATACTTTAAATGCTCTATCGTTTTTAATGTGCGTAAATAATTTAATTGTAACGACTGCAATTTCTTAAAATTTTCAATACCATTAATTGAGTCTATTCTAGATTGTGTAATCCTTATATCTTCTAAATTTCGTAAATGTTTCAATTCATTCAAATCTCGATTTTTAGGAATGTATTTCCATAAAGAAAGTGATTTTAAATTCGTTAGTTCCTCTAAGCCTGTCACCTTTTTATCACAGTACATCGTCAAGCTCTCTAAATTTGTTAATTTATTTAACTCTAATTTAAAATTAGAATCCATTACTGATATACCTTGAAGTTTATTCAAATCATATATACTAGATACATCTTTTAAAAACATGTTATCTAACATTAAATGTGTAATATTTTCACACTCATTCAAAAAGTTAATATCTTCTAGCTCATAGTACATATCAGATATTTGCACTCCAGAAATATTAAATCTATTAATATATTCGATACATTCACCTAAGTTTTTTTGAGATACTAATACAGTTTCCCCGTCTATATCTTCTCTAACATAAAAACCATTTTATATTTTAAGTTCATAAACTACTCCTCAACTATATTTCACATAACAATAAGATAGCACAGTAAAACAAAAAAGAGGTCATCCAAAAGACATTTTTGGACGACCTCCTATTATCGGTAGGTTGCTACTATTATCGTTTTTTATTATTAATTCATTTTAAATTTATTTATAATACTACTCTCCTAAATAACAAAATCCTCCGGAATAAACACCTTCACTTCTCTCGGATGTACATATACAAACTCACCGGTTTGAATGTTGAGCTTTCTAAACTGTTCTTTACTAATTTCTGCTTCTAAATACTCATCTGTTCCGTCGCGCTTCAATTCTACATATACGACAGGGCCAACTGCGTGAGAGTATGATACTTTCGCTGGAATTGCATCTACACTTTGTTTCGTACGAGAGATTGATAGATGATGTGGCCTTACGTATCCCACTCCGTCTACGTTTGAAACGTGCTTATGCTCTGGTGCTTCTAGTTCCACTGATCCTACATTTAGCTTACCTTTATGAACGCGGCCGTGAAATAAATTCACGTTTCCTAAAAAGTCATATACGAACGGACTTGCTGGTTTTTCATATACTTCTTCCGGCGTTCCCATTTGTTCAATGCGTCCTTCATTCATTACAACGATGCGGTCCGCAACGTCTAACGCTTCTTCTTGGTCATGCGTTACGAATACGCTCGTAATTTGAAATTCGTCATGTAGTTTCCGGAGCCATCTTCGCAATTCTTTTCGTACTTTTGCATCAAGTGCACCAAACGGTTCATCTAGCAATAAAATTTTCGGTTCGACTGCAAGCGCCCGGGCTAGTGCGATACGTTGGCGTTGTCCGCCAGATAATTGCGCTGGATAACGTTTTGCGAAACCATCCATTTTTACTAGTTTCAATAGTTCTGTTACTTTTTCTTTTATTACTTCAGCTGAAGGTCGTAAGTTTTTCTTTCTTACTTTTAAACCGAAAGCTACATTTTCAAATACATTCATATGTTTAAAAAGTGCATAGTGCTGGAAGACGAAACCGACTTGCCGGTTTTTCACGTGAATATCAGTTAAATCTTCCCCATCAAAAGAAATCGAACCTCCATCCGCTTCTTCTAGGCCTGCAATAATTCGTAATAACGTCGTCTTCCCAGAACCTGATGGGCCTAATAAAGCGACCAGTTCACCTTTTGGAATATCCAAATGAATGTCTGTCAGCGCTTGAAATGTACCATATTGTTTTGATACATTTTGAATTTGAATACTCACCGCACTCACTCCTTATTGTCGTTTTTCCATTCTCCATTCAATCCAGTTTTTTATAACGAGCGTAAAAACTGCGATGAGTGACATTAAAGTCGCCACAGCGAACGCTGCTGAAAATTGATATTCATTGTACAAAATTTCAATATGAAGCGGCATCGTATTTGTCATGCCGCGCACGTGACCAGACACAACGGAGACTGCTCCGAATTCACCAATGGCCCGGGCGTTACATAAAATCATGCCGTATAATAGACCCCATTTTATATTTGGCAATGTGACGCGCCAAAACATTTTCCATCCACTTGCGCCAAGTGATAGAGCTGCTTCTTCTTCACTCTTCCCTTGCGCCTGCATAACTGGGATTAATTCACGCGCAACGAACGGAAACGTAACAAATATCGTCGCAATGATAATGCCAGGGACAGAGAAGATGAGCTTTATCCCGTGTTCCATTAACCATCCGCCAAGATTCGCACGAGGTGTGAAAAGTAAAACGAATACTAATCCTGCAATGACTGGTGATACAGCAAACGGCAGTTCAATAAGAGATAATAATACTTGCTTTCCTTTAAACTGAAACTTCGTAATAAGCCAAGCTGCTGCTATTCCGAATATCGTATTCAGCGGCACAACAATTAATGCAACGAGAAGTGTTAACCTGATTGCCAAAAATGCTTCTTGATCTGTTACAGCGGCAATATATACATCAATTCCTCGTTCGAACGCTTTCATAAAAATTGTCACGAGCGGCAGTAATAGAAAGAGAGATAAAAATAAAATTGTTATCGTAATGAATAAAATTGGTACAAATTTAGATTCTTTTTTAACTGATACGCTTTTTACTATTTTCTTTTCTAATAATGTTGGTTCCATTTTCTCCCCTCCTATTCACTTTTCAGTTCATGCCTTCTGCTCCAAGTTTGAATCATATTAATAAATAGTAGGAAAAGGAGAGAAATAATAAGCATCACAGCCGCTACAGCTGTTGCGCCTGCATAATCATATTGTTCGAGTTTCGTCATAATCATAAGCGGTGCAATTTCTGTTTTCATCGGCATATTACCTGCAATGAACACGACAGATCCATATTCCCCTAACGCCCGCGCAAAGGCGAGTGAAAAACCAGCAAGCAAGGCCGGGAATATTTCTGGCAAAATGATTTTTACAAATATTTGGAAGCGTGACGCCCCTAAGCTAGAAGCTGCTTCTTCTACTTCTTTATCAATACTTTGCAGCACTGGTTGCACCATCCGAACGACAAAGGGCAAACCAATAAACGTAAGCGCCACAATAATGCCGAGCTGGGTAAAAGCTACTTTTATATGAAACACATTAAATATTTTTCCGATAAAGCCATTTTCCGCATAAAGCGTCGTAAGTGTAATACCAGCTACTGCAGTCGGAAGAGCGAATGGTAAATCGATTAGTCCGTCTAATAACCGCTTCCCTGGAAATGTGTAGCGGACGAGTACCCAAGCAATTAATAAACCGAAAATGGCATTTACGATTGCCGCTGCAAGTGAAGTTGTGAAACTTACTTGATACGAATGCAACACGCGCTCACTCGTTATAACCCCAGCAAACTTCTTCCAACCTAGCTGCGAAGTTTGAATAAATACGATAGAAAGTGGTATAAGTACGAATAAGCTCATATACAGCATTGTAAATCCAAGAGATAATCCAAACCCTGGTAAGACACGCTTCTTCCTCATATAACGTCACCTCATCCCCCCTTATTTTTTATACATTTGATCGAATACGCCGCCATCATTAAAATGCTTTTCTTGTGCTTTTTTCCAGCCTCCAAATAGTTCATCGACTGTAAATAATTGAACTTTCGGAAATTGTGATGCATACTTCTCTGCTACTTTTTCATTACGAGGGCGATAAAAGTTTTTCGCCGCAATTTCTTGCCCCTTTTCTGAATACAAATATTCAAGATATCCTTCTGCTACTTTTTTCGTTCCTTTTTTATCAACGACTTTGTCTACAACTGCTACTGGCGGCTCGGCAAGTATACTAATCGAAGGTGTTACAATTTCGAATTTATCTTTTCCAAGTTCTTTTTGTGATAATAACGCTTCATTTTCCCAAGCGATTAACACATCACCAATTCCTTTTTCAACGAAAGTCGTCGTTGCCCCGCGTGCTCCTGAATCTAGTACTTCCACGTTTTTATAAATTTGACCGACAAACTCTTTCGCTTTATCTTCACTATTGTTATATTTCTTCAGTGCATATCCCCACGCACCTAAATAGTTCCACCGTGCTCCCCCAGATGTTTTCGGGTTTGGTGTAATGACAGACACACCTTTTTTCGTTAAATCATCCCAATCTTTAATTCCTTTCGGGTTTCCTTTTCTAACAAGAAATACAATCGTTGATGTATACGGAGTAGAATTATCCGCAAGTCGCTTCTGCCAATCTTCTGCTAGTTGTTTCTTCTTACTAATCGCGTCAATATCATAAGCGAGCGCTAGTGTTACAACGTCTGCTTCTAAGCCGTCAATAACGGAGCGTGCCTGACTTCCAGATCCCCCGTGTGATTGCTTTACATTTACTGTTTGACCATGCTTCTCTTTCCAATACTTCGCAAAGTCTTTATTGAAATCTTGATATAACTCACGCGTTGGATCATATGAAACATTTAAAAGTTCGACTGTCTTCTTATCTGCACTTCCTTCAGAATTGTTAGTGGATGTTGCCGAACCACACCCTGACAAAAGGACAAATGCTGATAATAAAACACCTGTACTTTTCATTAATGCTGTCTTACTCCACTGTTTCATATATAAAGCCCCCTTAGTTTGTACAATAGAAAAAGGCACACAATCTATTCACAAAAGTGAACGTTGTGCGCCTTCAGTTTCTCTGATGAGCTTCTATTGTATTCTGTTTGATTTCTTTCCATTTTAATTCCGTAATTCACATGTGTCAACTTGGAATTCAGAATTATTATATAAGAAACTTCATACAAGCTAAAAATCAGCGGGAATGGAATCCCACTGATTTTAGTTTCGATTTATTTCTTTAACTTATCTGTCTTCGCAATAAATTGAGCTGCTTCTGCGCGGCTTACCGATTTATCTGGAGCCCATCCATTATCTGTTCCAACTGAAATATTTTCTTGGATTAAAATGTTCGCATACTTCGTACCCCAATGATCTTTTAAATCAGCAAATTCTTTTGGTGGTTTAATATTTTCATTTCTTTCTAATTTATATGCATTCACAAGCATAGAAGCCATTGATGCACGGTTAATTAGCCCACTCGGATTAAAGTTACCCTTCTCATCACCTTTTACAATGCCAGCTTTTTCAACTGCTGCGATGTAAGGTGTAGCCCAATGATTTTGAGCATCGCGGAATGATGGCTTCGCATCTTTATTAATTTCTAACCCTAAAACAGTAGCTAATATTTTTGCTGCTGAACCACGATCGATATTTTCAGCTGGTGCAAATGTACCATCTGGCTTACCGTGTACTGCCTCTTTGTCTACTAAATATTGAACTGACTCTTGTGCCCAAGTCGGTACATCTGAGAACTTAGATTTTTTTTCAATTGCACTCGCATCGATTTCAAACTGCACTTGATATTTATGATCATATTTAATTGCTGGAATTAATATATGCATTTGCATATTATATTTTTTCGAGAACTCATCGATTTCAAATTGAACAACTTTCGTACCATTATTTGTTTTATCTTCAGAGATCACTTTCACATCATGGAATGTCCCTAATTTATTAGTATCTTCTACTTTAAGATACTGGAAATAGCTACTATCTTGAATTGTTAACGTAACGATTTTTTTGTCACCTTGAATTGTTACTTTTGCATTTTTTAAATATGTAGAAGCAACAGATGTTTCATTCGTTTGATCTTTATACGTTTTTAAAATAACGTCATATGTGCCATCTGCAAGTTTACTAGCTGCCTTCATCTCAATCACATCTGCTTTTGCAATTGGCGCATTGAAACCACTTAGTGGAACTGCTAAAGTTGCTGCTATAACGAATGCATTAATATATTTTTTCTTAATCATTATCAACATGACATCTCCCTTTATATAAATATACCCAACATAACTATCATATTGATAATGATTATCAATGTCAAATAAAAAATTAAACGAATACTACCTATTTATTACACAAATATGCTTTCCGATCATTTTTAAACAATAAATAATGAGCCGTATGCACTTTTCTCTCTAAATAGTCTAATGAATACGTACCCGATGGATCCACTAAATCCCCAATCGCCCCTGAAAGGTGATCAATTACCTTTTGCAATGTTTCTAAGTTCTTCTTTTCATTCTCCATATTCATTTCATCCATAATGTCACAAATAAGATACTGTACTTTCCGTAAGCGTAATTCCTTCTGCTCCACGTATATCTCCTCCTTATTAGCAATATTACGTTTTAAATATATGGGCTTATAGCTTAACCAATTCTAAAAAATAAAGTGAGACTTTAATCAGTAGGAATTTTGTCCATCCAAACTAATCCAGCTTTTTGGACAAAAAGATATCCATCTCTAAACATGTAGTCATAGAGATGGATATCTTTATTTTTACACTTGCAATGCCTTCTCTCTCAGAGCTCTTCGTAACAACTTACCAGTTGTATTCTTCGGCAATTCTGTTAAAAACTCAATGCTCATTGGCACTTTATATTTCGCTAAATGTAACGTGCAGTAATGCATAAGCTCTTCTTCTGTTACGCTCGTTTGTTTCAGAACGACGTAAGCTCGCACTGCTTCTCCTAAGTTTTCATCAGGAACACCGATTACGACAACTTCAGCTACCGAATCGTGAGTGTATAATACTTCCTCCACTTCACGAGGATATACGTTATAACCACCAACTAAAACAATATCTTTTTTGCGATCGACGATATAGAAGTAACCTTCTTCATCCATTTTCGCTAAGTCTCCTGTATATAGCCAGCCATCTTTAATTGTCGCCGCAGTATCTTCTGGCGCATTATAGTAACCCTTCATAACGTTAGGTCCGCGAACAATTAATTCCCCAACTGCGCCTACAGGTACTTCTTCCCCAAGTTCGTTCACAATTTTATTTTCTACGTGCCAAATATTCGTGCCAATAGATCCTGGTTTACGAGGACGGTCTAACGGGTTAAAACAAGTAACTGGTGATGCTTCTGATAAACCGTATCCTTCTGAAACGATAACATCAAAACGTTTTTCAAAGTTTTGCAGAAGCGCAACAGGCATCGATGCACCCCCTGAAATACAAAGGCGAAGTGTCTTCACATCTTCTGCGCTCGCTTCTTCAAATAAATATAAGTAATTGTACATTGTCGGTACACCCGCAAAAATCGTTGGTTCATACGTACGACAAATACGGAATACTTCTTTCGGACTAAACTTCGGTAACATTAAAATTGTTGCCCCGTTCACAATCGGCGCATTTACCGCAACAGTTAAACAGAACACATGGAACATCGGCAGTGCTGCAACGACGCGATCGTCCGCAGTATATTGTAAATACGACGCAACATCGCTAGCGTTACTATATAAATTTTTATGTGTTAACATAGCGCCTTTTGGCTTTCCAGTTGTACCTGAAGTGTATAAAATAACAGCTACATCTTCTTCATCTAGTTCAGGACCTTCGTAAGTTACATCTCCAGTTCCTATAAAACTAGTAAACGTTTTCATTTTTTCAGTTTCTGTATGGTTAAAATCTGATGAGGTTTCGCATATGATGATATTTTCAAGTGAAGGAAGTCTTGTTGTAAGAGATTGTATAACAGGTAGAAGGACGTCGAGTACGATGATTGTTTTTACATCTCCATTTTGTAATATGTAATGTACTTCGTCTGCTGTATAAATTGGATTAATCGGAATGACAGTTGCTCCAGCTTTCATCGTTCCGTATAAACCGACTAAAAAATGTGGTGAATTGCCTACAGCTAATGCGACATTGTCCCCTTTTCCAATGCCCATTTTTGCTAAATTGCTAGAAAACCTAGTGACCACTTTGTTTAATTGGTCATACGAGACCGACTGATCCATAAATATGTATGCCGGTTTATCCCCCTTATTTTTTGCCGTTTCAGCCAAAGATTGAACGAGATTCACACAAATCCCACCTTTATAAAATTTAGAATATTTAAAAATTCTAAATTAATTATATTAAAAGAAAATTAAAGTAGCAAGTGATATTCTATTAATCGAATATACATAAACCACTTTTTTCCAGAATACTTTAGTAAGATACGAGAATTATATGTAAAAAAAACAGGTACAAACATATAGTTAAACTATAGCTAAAATCATTTTAGGATAATATGCACTCATCTTTCCCCTAAGTTTTTCAACTTCCTCTTTATTTAAAGCCGTATACTCTCCATACAAATTGAGAGCGTCCGCTCCATTTTCATGAATGTACACTGTAACATATAATGTCGGCAATCCTTTATTGTCCTCATCTATCGACAAGACGAAATCTGACGTTTTACCAACGGTACTAAACGTTTCATTTCTTTTCCATTTCTTATTTTGAAACATAGTTTGTATATCATTTATTTTTTGTTTGTTATTTGTATGCGTATAATATATGACATTATCCTTCGCTGGCTTTCCAATAAATAAAAGTGTACGACTAGAGGAAGTTTCATCGTTACAAGCTGTCATCCCTATAACGAAGCTGATCAATAATATAAAGTGTATTATCCTTTTCATTTCGATCATCCTCCTTTTAGTATATATATTCCTTTATAAGGAGCTGATGACCTGTAAATATACGTTTCACGGTAAGTGAAATTATATCGGCGATTTTTCGAATATATCGACCATAACTCGAAATATATCAGCGATTCTTGAAATATATCGAGTTACCGACAAAAAGTGACAATCTATATAAAAAGAAAGAGGCTGTCTTTTATGACAGCCTCCCTCATTTTTAGAAGAATAAATGCAAGAAATCTTCTGTTGTAATATTACCGAAGTAGCGTGCGATATCTACGCCTTCTAAAGCTACAGTGAATGCATCTTTATCAAATTGTACGCCTGTTAGACGCTCTTCAATGTCATGAACATCTAGTGATCCGAAGAAGTCACCGTAAATTTTACATTCTGTTACTGTTCCTTTTTTCACTTCAAGACGAACGTCAACTTGTCCAACTGGGAAGCGGTGTGAATGTTGTAAGTTGAACTTCGGAGATTTTCCGTAGTTCCAATCCCAATTTTGGTAGCGCTCTTCAGAAAGTTTATGGATTTCTTTCCAATCATTTTCTGTTAATTCGTACGTTGGAATTTCTGTTTCTCCTTCGAAAATTGTTTCTAGAAGAAGTTGTCTAAACTCTTCTGTCGTCATTTTTTCGTTTAAGAACTCTGTAATATTCGCAACGCGGCTACGGATTGATTTAATTCCTTTTGATTGAATTTTATCCATTTTCACTTTTAGTGCTGATACAACGTGATCGATTTCAGAGTCAAATAGTAACGTGCCATGACTAAACATACGACCTTTCGTTGAGAACTGCGCGTTACCTGAAATTTTTCTACCTTCAGCTAAAATATCGTTACGACCACTTAGTTCTGCATTTACGCCTAATTTACCAAGCGCTTTCGTTACAGGCTCTGTGAACTTTTTGAAGTTGCTGAAACTATCTCCATCATCTTTCGTAATAAAGCTGAAGTTTAAGTTTCCTAAATCATGATATACTGCGCCTCCGCCTGATAGACGACGAACAACATGAATACCTTGTTCTTTTACGTAATCTGCATTAATTTCTTCTACTGTGTTTTGGTTTTTACCAATGATAATCGAAGGTTTGTTAATGTAGAACAGTAAATATGTTTCGTTAATATCTAAATTCTTCACACAATATTCTTCAATTGCTAAGTTTATTCTAGGATCTGTAATCCCTTTATTATCAATAAATAACATCGTATCACCTCATGAGTTCCAAATGTAGCCACTATGCGCTAGCGTAATATGGCCACTGAAAATTTGTTTTGCTTCTGTTACTAAATCAGATGGGTTGCCTGTATGCGGTAAGTGCGTTAATAAAAGTTCTTTTACATTTGCATCTTTCGCAATACTTGCTACTTCTGTACTATTCATATGCCCTGCTTTTGCAGCCTCTTGATGTGCATACATATTACATTCACAAATGAAAAGATCAGCATCTTTTGTGAACGGAATAAATTCAGGAATATAGCTTGAATCTGCACTGTATACAACAACATCATCGCCAGCTGTAATACGCATCGCAAAGCATGTAACAGGATGAACAGTTTTTAAGAATGAAATGGAGAACGGTCCAATTTGAAGTGTTTCTTCTGGATTGTATGCGATTCCTTTCGTATGCGGTGCATGCGTTAAAGAATTAAATCCATTATCATCAAACGAATGACCGTATATTGGTAACTCCCGTAGTTGTCCCTTTGTCGCACTCGTAATTAATCTCGCATATTGCAATACCCCAATGTCTGCAACATGATCGTGATGATAGTGCGACAGTACAACTGCATCTATATGAGATGGTGTTATATATTTTTGAAGCTGTGCTAGTACACCACTGCCACAGTCTACAAGTAAACGAAAACCATCGTGTTCAAACAAATACCCCGACGTTGCTTCTCCCGCTTCTGGAAAGCCGCCCCAAAAGCCGACAACAGTCATCTTCATATGTATCCATCCTTTCTAAAACCGCGTAGGAATGCCGTTTTTCTCCGTACTTGAGAAAGTTTTTTACTTACATCCTACATTGTTAACTATAATCCATTTCCTAAACTTTTTCATTAATTTTCACTTTTGTTATAAAACAGTTGTTGACTTTTGTTTTTTGTACTAATACAATGATAGTAAGAAATGGAAATGGAGGGATTGACATGATCGATCAACCAATGGAGTTTTTCCGAAATTTACCGACGAAAACTTGTGCTCATTGCGGGAAGGAAATTGATGAGCAGCACGAAGCATACCATAACAAATGTGACGATTGCGTTCACGAAGAATAGTAGTTTGTAAACATAAAAAAACCTAGCAGACATAGTCTACTAGGCTAATAACATCTTATCCTTCATCGTTGAACCTTTCACCAAGAGCTCCAGTTCAAACTCATATAATTCTTTTTGTCGATAATTTTTCGTATGGATTTTATCCATCATTAAGTCGACAACTTTTCGGGCCATCTCGTCGATTGGTTGTTCAATTGTCGTAATACCTGGCTCTGTAATCTGCGCTAAAATTTGATTATCAAAACCGATCACAGCGAGATCTTCTGGAATACTCCAACCATGGTGTTTCGCCTCTGAGATAATTCCAGCTGCAACCTCGTCGCCTCCTGCCAAAATCGCGGTAGGATTTTTTTTGTCCTTTAATACTTCATTGAATATTCGTTTTCCATCATCCCAAGAGAAAGCGTTTTCAAGAAAATCGATCGCTTCCACTTCTCTACTCTTTTCAGTAATAGCGCGTAAAAAGCCCATTTTTCGCTGTTGGCTCACTACTTTCGTTTCGTTACCACGGCAAAATATCAGATTACGATATCCTTGTTCTAATACATGATTGGCAGCTATGTATGCACCCTGTGCATGATCGAACTTCACTGTTGGAACATTTGCTTCCTCAATATATTCATTACATAACACGATTGGACCGTGTTGCAAGTATGGCTCCACATTCTCCCATGGATTTTCTAGTGAACATAGAATAATCCCATCTACTTGTTTCGTAGATAATAATTGTAAATACTCCATCTCTTTTTCCGGTAAATATCTTGTTTGACAAATAATCAGTTTATATTTATGTTCAGAAGCAGCAATCTCGATTGCTTCAATAAATCTACTAAAAAAAGGATTTGTAATCCTTGGAACAAGCACCGCAATTGTTTCTGTTTTTTGTTTACGAAGCCTTC
Organism: Bacillus sp. 05T21; assembly: GCF_056396785.1. Lineage (NCBI taxonomy): Bacteria > Bacillati > Bacillota > Bacilli > Caryophanales > Bacillaceae > Bacillus > Bacillus sp. 05T21. Next base: position 552,126 of record NZ_JBFTMD010000002.1, read on the forward strand.
TCGCCGCAGAATTAGGAACGAAGCCTAAATGCTTCATTGCTAATTGAACCCTTTTCTTCTTCTCATCTGAAACATATGGATGATTATTGATCACCCTAGAAACCGTTGTCCTTGATAACCCCGCTAATTTCGCCACGTCCTCGATAGTCGACACGAAATTTCCCCCTTTGCATGAAAACGTTTTCTTATCCTGATTATATAGTATATTATTGGAAACTGCAATATAGGTTCTTATGATTTTACTATATTAATATTATACATAGGGAAAAGTCTGTTAATGGCAGGGAATTACACACTACTTTTAGAATTTCACAATAAGAATATTTATAAAATAAAGGATGATATTTCATGAATCGGACGGATCGTTTATTAGCTATATTAATTGAATTACAAAGAAAACAAACTGTCACAGCACAAAGCTTAGCTGAAAAATTCGAGACAAGTATACGCACTATTTATCGAGATATGGACGCACTCAGCGAATCCGGTGTTCCCATTTTTTCAATGCCTGGTCACGGCTATTCATTAATGGATGGTTATTTCTTACCACCCATTCAGCTTACGCCAGAAGAGGCCGTTACTCTTTTATTGGGCGGTGATTATATTGAGAAAGCTTTCACCTCTTCTTTTTCTGTACATGCGCAATCAGCAAAAGAGAAACTTGAGATAGTCCTCCCTACTGATCAACAAAAAAAAATTGAGGAATTGCGAGGAACTTTCCGTTTCCTTTCTCCTATATTTTCAAACCAGCAAGCCGAGCAAGAAAAACTAGAGAGCCAACTTTTCTTGTTACAAGAAGCTATTCAAAGAGAGCAATCTATCTCTTTTTCGTATCGTAAACCGAGAGAAACTACAAAAACAAAACGTACCGTTCATCCTTACGGTTTAGTCAACATTTCTGGAATTTGGTACATCGTTGCTCATTGTTTACTGCGAAAACAAATACGTAATTTTCGCTTAGACCGTATGGATACATTACAGCAAGAACAAGAATTTTTTACAAAACCGAAGAACTTTTCTTTACAAGACTATCAACCTGAAAACAATCGTACTGTTACGATCCATTTATTATTCCCAGCCCACATTGCACATAAAATTATTGAATCACGATACTATTTTATAGATTCATACGAGCATAAAGATAATGATTTTCACGTCTTTTTGAAATCAAGAAGCATAGACGAAGTATTTCAATGGGTATTAAGCTGGGGAAGCCAAGTGCAAGTACTAGAGCCAAAAATTCTTTCTGAGAAAATCCGTGATGAAGCAAAAAAAATGTTACAACTTTAATTGTTGCATTTCACTACTGACATAATGTTGTCAGTAGCCCTCCTTTATAGTAAGTATCAACAAATACATTTTCATAAAAAGGAGCTAACGATATGAACAGTACTACCACTTTAGAGAAATTTGAAAGTTTAGCAACGTATTACTTAGAGGAATTAGAAAAGTACTCTCTTGAACAATTTAGGACAAAACCTTCTGCTGAAGAATGGTCTCTCGGTCAAATGTATAATCATTTACTTTCGGCTACGTATATGCAATTAGATGCAATCGAGAAATGTAAAACTGAAACACCATTTGTAGCTAACAGCAAAACGGATATGGGTGAAAAAGTATATATACTGGGAGGTTTCCCTGACATACAAATAAAGGTACCTGAGCACCCTGGATACACACCTGAAAATCCAACTAACAAAGAAGAAATACAAGAGCGTTTTCTGGAATTAATTACAATCGTGAAAAACGCTGAGCCAACGCTAACTTCTATTCCTAATGATTGTAAAGTAGAGCACCCTGGACTTGGTTACTTAAATGCGGCAGAATGGTTCCAGCTCATTTCTATGCATTTTGTACATCATCTTCGTCAGAAAGAACGATTGGAACTTAAGATTTGCTAAGTGTAAACACTTCTACTAAAAAAAGACTCCCAATATGCAATATTAGGAGTCTTTTCAAAAGGAATGTATACAATGAATCCTATTTTAACAGCTGCAAAACAACTATTACATAAAGGCGAAGTTATTGTATCTACTTTAAGATGGCCACTTACTGACTATATTATTACGAATAAAGTCCCGTATCCAGGCATGTTACTTGCTACTAAAAGAAGATTTCTCTTTTCTAGCCAATATAAAAACCCATCAATACGTCGTCTCCATATGATCCATCTTCATATTTAATTTGCTTTCTTTGCCTTCCTTCTTCTACAAAGCCAGTTCGTTTATACACTTTAATTGCTCTATCATTAATAGAAACTACGCCTAAGCAAATTTTCTCTAAACCTTTCTGCCCTTTAGCCCAACTAATAAGAAATTCAATTAGTTTCGTACCAATGCCTTGATTACAATACGCCTCCCTAATCCCCATTCCCATTGTGCCTGCATGTCGTAACCGTTCTAGTTCATATCGTTTGAAAACCAGAAAGCCAACCACCTTACTATCTACCTCGTAAACTATATAAAGGTTGCCTTTTTCACTACTTGTCTGTATCTTTTCTCTTTCTGAATCAATATCATTTGGTAATTTATTTGGAGATGATATAAAAAACTTTGTAGTAGTTTCTGATAAGATAATTTCTTTTCTAATATCCATAATTGATTCCGCATCAAGCTCTTTTGCTAATCGTATCACCGAATCACCTCGTACCTTTTTCTTTTAAAAATAATATTGGAACTATCAAACTAAGAATCTCTAAAACGCTCAATATGCAACATTACATATTGAGAATCTTTTCACCTTTGATACAATATCCTTACATCTATATAAAAGGAATGCATAAAATGAATCCAATTTTAACAGCTGCAAAACAACTATTACATAAAGACGAAGTTATTATATCTACTTTAAATTGTTCACTTACTGGCTATATTATTACGCATAAAGTTCCGTATCCGGGCATGCTACTTGCTACTAATAGAAGACTTCTCTTTTTTAGCCAATATAAAAATACATTAATTGCCGAATTTGAGTATGAAAAAATTGTATCTATAGAAACGAAGAGAAGAATTTTTGACAAAAAAATAATATTTTATTATGAAGATGAATATATAACGGTGGGATACATTACAAGTTCAAATATTGAAGAGTTCATAGACTTACTACAAAGAAAAATGCAAGACTAGCGCGGGCTACTAATCGGGCATTTACGGGCTGTTGATCTCCCACCTAGCTTCTTTGCTCCAGCCGCATTTTGAGGTGGGAGTTTTACTGCCCGGCAAATAGCGGGATAAAAGGTGGTTTGTCCATATCCAAACCACCTTTTTCATACAAGCTTATAATTATACTTCCCACCTATCCTTACGCTTTAGATATTTCCTGCATAAACCCAGCCATGCTCGCTAATAAACTAGTGAAAACGAAAAGTACAATAATAAGAGGGATAAGTTTGTCTTTATTTAAATTCGTTATCGTTTTTAAACCTATTCCTAATAAAACGTAATACCAAATATTAAATATATCTATTCTTTGAGCAATTGTATGCAAGATCATATTATCTGTCGCTATTGCACCTAAACCTGTATAAGATATCTCATACCCACTTAGAGAAAATGCAATTAATCCGTTTAAAATCATCCCTAATCTTAATACAAACGAAGCATAAATGATTATCGGGAATGTTTCTTTATAGTTAATATCAACTCCAAAGAAAATCATAATGTTCTTATAGAATATAGGTGCAAAAAGTATAGCTACGATTCCACTGACTGCTGAAAATCCAAATGTAGTAAAGAAAGTTATGTATTTCGGAACAGTAAATCCCGTTTTATCATGAAACATACTGAGTGCAGGATTATTTAAAGAATTCCAAGACATTAAGGCACTTGAAATTATAATAAGCACAATTAAAAAGGCTAGTGGAAAGAATATATTTCTTTGATTCTTCATCCTTTTGAATTGTAGTGTTGGCGAAGTGAATATCCCAAAAATCGATGGTTTTCCAGAAATCTCTTCATGCATAAGACTACTAGCTTGCAAGAAAATTCCCCTTCCTCATTACATTTATAACTCTTCCCATTTCCTCCATACTTCTCTCCCGTTTATATGGTACATATTATCCTCTCGATCCATAAAACCGTGCACAATAAACTCTCGTCTAATCGTAAAAAAATCATCATGATATTGTTTTATGAATGTATTAATTTCTTTTTCCGTATACTGATTTTCAGCGTTTAATTTGCTAATCAAATGTTCTAATAACACTAACTTTTTCTTCTTTTGACCTGGAATCGATTTTAAACGATTCTCTTTATCAAAAAAGTTACGAATGGTCGTATCCCTAAATTTCATTTCGCTTTCGGTCATTTTGTTGTCCTCCATCAGTTTTTATGTAATAAAACTTTATTGTTTGTCCTTACTATTTTTCTTCATTCTTTTACTTACAACATCCATAAAGTAATACCCAATCATTAACACGTAGTAGAATGTAAGTATTCCAAATGTATCTTTCATACTTGTATATTCTTCTTTATGAAACAAAATAGGTGAAAGGGTGAAAACAAGAAAGAAGATTAGCGGATATAAGATAAAATAGTAAGTAAGGTTTCCTTTCATCGTATCAACTCCTCTATTCTAGTTTTCTCTGTAAATTGTTGTAATTCCTTTTCACTTTTACTCCTCTCATCCACACTTTTTTAATTTATTTATCACCCTTATATTTGTAACTTATTATTCAAATTAATAATTCTATATGGTAAATTATGTTATAATCCATTTATACATACTTTGGAGGGTACATAGTGAAAAAAGCTATTATAGTATTAAGCATCCTATATCTTATTTTAACCGTACATACGGGAGCTGTTCTTTTAGGAAAAGAAGATTATAGAGGTGCTATCAATACATTAAAAGAAACGAAGGAAGTCTCTTCATTTCAATCTGCAAAAGACGGTGTGATTTTATTAAAAGGAACATTAACTACTGCGCAACCTATTACAGAGGAAAAACTTCAAAATAAAGAATTTGCACTTCTTGAAATTAATACATATAAACGACGAAAGGCAAATTGGAAAAACATTGATACCGAGCAGCATATTGCAAAGCAGCTCTTACTAAACAATGAGGCTCTTCCTGCATTAAAAGAAATCCGCTTCTCAATGGAACCAATTACACTGTCAGGAAAAGATATTTCCGCCGAAGACTACACACTAAAAAAAGATGATACTCAATTAACAATTAAAGGTAAAGGATACCGATACACAGGAATAGAAAACAAATCAGACACTCTTATTTTTGGTATAAAAAAAGGAGATACACTTGAAGGGTATAGTGGCTCAGAAATTCTAATAGGAAAAACAAAAGAGGACATTGCCAGTAACATGAAACTATATACTTTTGCTGAAAGATATGGTCCATTTGTTTGGATTGTAGCTACTATTATCCTTATAAGTATTGGTATATACTTGTTCCGTAAAAATAGAAAAGCAAATAAAATTTCTCATCCAATAAAACAAGACCAATAAAAAAGGCACCATTTCGGTGCCTTTTTTATATTTCTTATTTACGCTTCAATCGATTGATTTTCAGCAATATTTCTAAATTGTCGTTTGTGCATCCAAGTTAAGGATGCAATTGTTCCAAGTGATAATACAACGATAAAGATCATGAGTATCCCAATATTTTGCCACATGAAGTTAAAGTCTCCGCTTGATACGACTGCTTTCAATCCTGATACAGAATATGTCATCGGTAACCAAGCATTAAATGGTTGCAAATACTTCGGAATCAACTCTAGCGGGAATGTTCCAGCACTTGTTGTAAGCTGAATAATTAATGTGATGATTGCGATGAAACGCCCTGCATCACCGAATGCTGTTACTAAACATTGAATTAATGAAATAAACGCTAAGCTCGTAACAATACTAAAGAGTATAAAGTATGGAATACTTTGTACTTCTACACCTAACCAGAATAGTAATATGACATCTGCTACTATTGCTTGAATAATACCGACTGATAGTAAAACACCAAACTTACTAATAAACCAGCTGAATCCTGATTTCGGAACACCGACTGTATCGCGTAATGGGTATACGATAGATAATAGTAATGCCCCAACGAATAAACCGAGCGATAAGAAGTACGGTGTGAATCCTGTTCCGTAGTTTGGAACTTCCGCCATTTTCTCCGTCTTCACTTTTACAGGGCTTGCAAACATATCATACGTTTTATCCGTTCCTTTCACTTCACCAGTTTTCTCTGCCCCTTCGCCAAGTTTCTCAGCAAGTTCACCTGAACCATCATTTACTTTTACGAGGCCATCTGTTACTTTTCCTGATCCATCTGCTAGTTTATTTACTCCGTCGATTAGCTGGGTTGAGCCAGTTGACATTTTATTTAGCCCACCATTTAGAGTACCTAAGCCAGTTGTTACTTGACTTGAGCCATCTGCTAATTTAGTTACTCCTACTGATAATGTGCCTAAACCACCTGTTACTTGACTTGAACCGTCCGCTAATTGATTTATTCCACCTGCCATTTGGTTTGCTCCTACAGATAACGTACCTAAACCGCCTGTTACTTGGTTTGAGCCATCTGCTAATTGATTTGCTCCTGCAGATAATTGACCTAATCCAGCTGTCACTTTTCCGGATCCGCTTTGTAATTGCGTTACTCCATCAATTAATTGAACCGATCCATCTTTTAATTTATCAGCACCTATTTTTACTTTATCTAATCCCTCACCAAACCCATGAAACTTACTAACAAATTCATTTTGTGCGTTCGTTAGTTTCTCAATATCACCTGCTAGAGTTTTCACCCCTTCTGGATTTGGTAATTTGTTTTGCAATCCATTTGTTGTTTGATTGATTTCACCTTTTAATTGTTTTACTTCTTCATTTAATTTATTTGTTCCACCTGCTACTCCGGCAGCTTTTTGCTGAACTGTCGCTGTACTTTTTACAGCACTTGTTATGAATGGTTGTAACTGCTCTTGATATTCTTTTGGTAAACTTTCAATTTGCTTTTGTAAATTCGCTACCTCTTGCGCTGCATTTTTGACATCTCCTGCTGTTGATTGTGTAAGTTCATTTAACTGATTTACATTCGCCCCAGCTCCATCTATTTTCTCATTTACTGTATTTAATATAGAAGGAACTTTCGACTGCATTTCCTCTAAGCCTGCGGCAGACTTTTGTACGTTACTATTTAACTCTTGCAATCCCTTTTGAATTTCTTGAGAACCTTCCTCTAATTGACTTTGCCTTTCAGCAAGTTTTCCCATACCATTTGATAGGTCAGTTGTTCCTGTTTGTAATTCACCAGATTTACTTACTAGTTTGTTCAAGCCACCAGTCACTTTCTCAGATCCATCACGCAATTCACCCGTTTTGCTATTTAACGTATTTAAACCGTTCGTTACTTTTCCTGATCCGTCTACTAATTTTCCTATACCTGTCTGCATTTCACCTGTTTTGCCATTTAGCGTATTTAAACCGTCTGTTACTTTTCCGGATCCATCTTGTAATTTTCCTATACCCGTTTTGCTATTTAATGTATTTAAACCTGCTGTCACTTTTCCGGATCCATCTTGTAATTTATTAGATCCATCTGCTAATTTCTGAACTCCATCTTTCATCTCTCCAGACTTCCCTTGAAGTGTATGAAGGCCATCCGTCACTTTACTTGAACCATCATGTAACTCACTTGATCCGTCGTGTAGTTTATTTGCCCCTTCTGCTCCATCTGCTAATCCTTTTGAGACGTCTTTAATGGAATCAAACATTTTCTCTGCATATGTTTTCGTTAACGTGCTTGATACTTCACCTTTAATTTTTTCAATTGCTGTTCCGCCAATTTGTGAAGATAAGAAGTTTAAACTTTCATTTGGAATGTATTCTAAGTTTAATGGTTTCGGATCGTCTTTTAATAACGTTGTAGCGTTACTTGAGAAGTCATCTGGGATACGTACTAACATGTAATACTTTCTGCCTTCCATTCCCTCTTTCGCTTCTTTTTCACTTACAAATTCCCATTTAAAACTTTTATTATCTTTTAAGTTATCAACGAGCCCTTTTCCGACCTCAATTGGTTTCCCATCAAATACTGCACCTTTATCTAAATTGACTACCGCTACTGGCAAATCATCTAACTGTTTATACGGATCCCAAAAGGCCCATAAAAACATACCTGCATATAAAATCGGTACAAATAAAACCGCAATGATTGGGATTAATATTTTTTTACTTTTTATAATCTCTGCAAATTCTTTACTAAGCAACTTATGCCATTTCATAATTTATCCCCCTTTTCAAAAATGACCAAAATGTATTTTTAGTCATTTTTACCCAAATAAAAAGGCTATATCTGTTCATACATATGCCTTATCCCCGAATTTATACTATGCACATTTTCATCTACATGATTATATTTAACCATCCTCCTTATACGATTGACCAATTTGTTCAATTGGTCATTTTTTTATAATATTAAAAGGATTATCTTAATTTGACAATCCTTTTAGTAAATAAAGTTCGAATAATTCCGATATTTTTTCTTTTTCTAACGGTTCATGATTTTTTTCCCAATCAAAAATAAGCGATACGTATAAGCGAAGCATAATAAATGCTGTAATTTCTGGATCACATTTGCTAATTTCACCTTTTTCAATCGCAATCTTTAAATACGATTGAATGACAGAAACGATTTCCACATCTACTTGTTGCATCACTTCTTGTACTTCTTTCGTTCCCATATCACGCTCTTCTTGAATTAACTTAATCATGAGCTGATGTTCTTTTCTGAATTCTAATATGCTATATAATGCTCTATGTACATTTTCAAAAAATGAAATATCTGAACGAATTGCATTTTCTGCAACTTGCTTCATCTCTGTAATTAAATTAGAAATAATTTCACCAAATAGTTCTTCTTTATTTTTGAAAAAAGTATAAATCGTTCCTTTTCCTACATTCGCTAACTTCGCAACTTGATCCATCGTTGTTGCTTTATAACCGAACGCTGAAAAAGACTTTGTTGCAGCTTCAATAATAGAACGTTTTCGATCTATCGCCACATCTTCACCTCCAAAAATGACCAATTGGATAATATAGTCAATCAGTACATCTTTGATATTACCACACGCTTACATTCTATACAAGTTCTCTTTTTTATTATTCCCAGTATAAAAAAATTCCAGTCAATCTATATAATACTGTCATAGTGTATCAGAAAAAAAGGAGAAAGGAAAAGATGTTCTTCAGATATAATTTTTATGAAGACCTTTTTCTTATTTCAGTTTAGAAAGCTTAATTTTGTCTAAACTAGAATTCAATATGTCCTTCCTTTTCCTTTCACTCTGACAATTTTCTTCTACAGTTAAACCTTACCTAACAACAACAAAATTCCTCTTTTTCTAATAAACAAATAAAAAAACAAGAAAATCCTTACATTTAATAGTAATATAGAAAGTAGACAGATTTATAAAAATAGTGGAGGCTTTTTCAGTCATGATGCGTGCGCTTCGTTTAAATATAAGGCAAGCTTTTTGTAATCGTGTTTCTTTAATTATTATGTTTAGTGGATTAGCTCTTATTTCTATTTATCATTATTATTATGTAATTCGTTATTTAGGAGACGCAACGAATGGGGCTATAGCAACTGCATTTAAATGGATCGGGTTTCGTAATAATGAAATGGATATTTATTTATTATTAATGCCTGTTATTGCAAGTTTACCATTTAGTACGAGTTATAATTCCGATAAATCCGATGGTTTCAAAACTTTTATAAGTAAGGAAATTTCCCTATTCTCGTATTCCTTTACAAAGTATATCGTTACATTTTTCTGCGGTGGATTTCTTTATACTTTACCGTTCATTCTTTCTTTATTACTTTGCAAATTAACAATTCCAAATGGAGAGCCGACCGTCGGTACTAGCATGATAAATGGCAACGGAATGTTCGCAGAGTTATATTTCTCTTCTCCCATCACTTATATTTATCTATATATTGGGATTAATTTTTTATTCGCTGGTTTAATGGCCCTCTTAGGTTTAGCAGCGTCCACATGGTCACAAAAGGATTACATGGCACTTCTATTCCCATTGGCAGTTACTTCCATTCCCTTCGTCCTGCTAAATACAATATTCCCTACAATAGGCGGAGCACCTATTCACTTATATGATCCAAAACAACCATTACACGGGATGTCACCATACATTTTACAATGTACATTTTTCTTCCTTGTCAGCTTATTTATGTACATAAAAGGATTACAACGGGACAAAAAAAGATATATGAGAAGACTTCAAAAACGAGATCGATGTAGAAAAGCTTTTCAGCCATTGTAAAAACCTAATTTCCTCACGTTATCTTGGAAATTAGGTTTTTTTATTCATTTACGGCGTACCAGCCAATCCCCACAAAATAACAACAGCCGCAAAATAAATTGCTTTAATAGCTACCACTAAACATAATGCAATAATTGCATATTTACTTAATTCTCTTCTTGCACCGATTAAAGTAAAAATAATCGCCAAACTAAACGTTATATAGGAAGTTGCGGTATTTATTAAGTAATACATACTATCTAGATTCTGTGTAAGCCCTGTTACATCAGCTACAAATTGGAGCATGACGATCGTACTAAAAAAAATTGCAAGCTGATTCATTAACTTTCCATTTAACCATGCTTGCATCTTTAACCTCCTCATTATAAAAAACTGAATTTTAAATTAATTTTAACATGATTTTTACAGAAAAAGAACGCTTAGTATATTTCTAAGCGTTCTTTCTCGACTATTTAAGAAGCCTTCTTCAAATCAATTTGAGCAAGTACTGGATCGTGGTCACTTACACGTCCATGTTCTTTCATAATGTTTGAGTTTAAGTGTACAGGGTCTACAATTGTGTGCGGTGCGATGTTATTTGTTACTAAAATATGATCTAGCACTTGTGCGTTACCTTCATGAATGTACGTGTAGCGGTTCTCTTTCGGCACTGTGTTTAACATATCTTTTAATATCGTTCCCTCTAGTGCTTCTAAAGGTTTAGAGAATTCAAAGTCATTCATATCACCTAATACAACAACTGGTGCATTTGTATTCTTTTCTTGAATACCTTGTACGAAATGATTCACTTCTTGTGCTAATTGAACTCGTTTTTCTTCACTCTTTAATACGAGCGGCTGCACTTTTCCAAATGGCGTTGCATCTCCTAGTTTTGAGTTTAAGTGATTTGAAATGACAACAACATTTTGTCCTTGGAACGTAAATTCTGCCGCTAACGGTTTACGTGTACTTTCAAATAAAGGATTTTCGTCTCCAATACGAACTACATTTTTATCTAGTAACTTCGGTACTGTCGCTAATTTCACACGAGATGGGTTATAGAAGAAACCGACGCGAATATTCGCTCCAGGTGCCCCGCCGTCTTGATTGTTGTTTGGCGCAATTTCTACATACTCATACTTCGGTCCACGAATTTCTAATACAGCATCAATGATACGCTTTGCGCTTAAAGATGCATCAGTCGTACCGTCATTGATTGCTCCATTATTATCTTGCATCTCTTGTACACCGATAATATCAGGCATTTTTAAATTATATTTAATAGAATAAGCTAACGCTTTTACTTTTTCATCTGTGGTTTCTTTTTTGTTCGCTGAGAAGTTTTCAATGTTATATGTAGCAACTGTTAACTTATCAAGACGCGGCTGAATATTTGCCCCTACTTGCTTAAATCCGCCGTCCACTACAGATGGTAATTCCGTTACTGGCGAAATGCGGAACGAACCGTAGTCATATCCTACTACGCCTGTTATATCTCCAGTGAACGTATCGCCTACTTTCGCGACATAATCACGAGGTACTTTTACAGAAAGGCGCTCTGGATTTAATTGCTCTTTATCTAATAAAGGTGTACCATACTTCGTTACTACTTTATCTCCGCCATTTTTTACTGTTACATATAAATTACCGTTTTTCTGCGGAGCGATAATTTTTGGCGTTGGCATCGTAACGCGCATGCCTTCTACACTTTCATAAAAGTCGATTGCATCTTCATTTGGATCAAATAGACCGAATGCATCATTATCGATAATTTGATCAGGGATTTTTACACCGTTTTCTCCTAATACAATCGGCGCTGGTAAAGGTTGATCTTTTGCGATTACTGCAACGCGACTCGCCTTAATTTCCGTCGTCGTTAAGTCTGTTTCAAATCGCTCTGCATATCCAGGCCCAACATATTCTTCTACTTCTCCATCAACTTGGACAAGATCTCCTATTGCTACATTCGTATCTTTTTTGTATACGTAAATACCTTCAGAAGTAGCTGGATCATTATCCGGCTGATTATCTTCTATATAAAAACCATTTTTATCAAGCGCTGTGACAACGCCTTCCACATTGTTTACTTTCTTCCCATTGTAAGGAGAAATATGTGATTTCCCTTGAATATTATGAATACGAACTGGTTCATTTGTTACGATTATAAATGAAAATGTCGAAACTGCTGAAGAAGTAAGCCCTTCTTTTTCAGCGATTGCTTTCACTACACTATTTTCATTCACTATAATTCGTCCGTTATAACGAACACTTTTATTTGTAGGATTAGAGCCATCTAACGTATAGTAGATTGTTGCTCCTTCTGTATTCGTTGTTAATGTTACTGCTGTTCCTTTTGCAACTTCCCCACCATTTGGTGATGCCACTACATCGCTAACGCGGTTTTGTTCTTCTCCTTGAAACTTATGAGCTGTTACTGATTTTAAACCTGGGCTACCGAAATATAACTCAAGCGTCCCTGTCAACCTAACTTTCTTCCCGATATTTTCAGGATGGTCTTTCACATTTACTGCCGATCTCACATCGCCTTTTGGCAATTGAACAGGCATGATTTTGTCTGGATTCGTTTCGTTTGGCGAATCGGCAATTGCCACGTTTGTGTCGTCAAACTTAGCCGGATCTTTCGTGTATTTAGAAGGACTTTGCGTATACCCAACGATATATCCTTCCACTATCCCCTTCGTTTTCCCTTGCTGCTTAAATACTTGAATTGCTTTTTCTACTGACATAGAAGTAGTTTCTTCCGCCTGCGCTAAAGTTCCAGTAAATGAAAGCAATAACATCAATGATAAAAAGACACTTAATAATTTCTTCACAGCCATTTCCCTCTCCCTATTTCATATTTTCTCAACATTTCTATCATATCAAATGATTCGTTATATAGAACTATATTTCGACAAGTTTTACACAAAATTTATTTAATTTACAAGTTTTCAAACTATAATACAAAATAACTTATATAGCTTTATTGACTAAAGGTATTTTATCCAATAAACAAAACGCCTTCAATATAATTGAAGGCGTTTTGTTTGAAATATTTTAATGTGCGACTAATTTAGTCTCCATTAATTTCTCTAAATGAAATAACACACGTTTCGCCGCTAACTCACCTTGCTCAATACAAGCCGGAAGACCAGAACCAGCATAAGAACTACCTGCCAAATACACACCTGGCAATTCTTCCTCCATAAATGTTGTGAGCTTTTTCATTCGCTCTTTATGGCCTACTGTATATTGAGGCATCGCTTCTTTCCAGCGGCTTACAATTGTAAACTCTGGATCCTCTGTAATATCCATTGTCTTTTGTAAGTCTTCGAGTACGAGCTGCACAATTTCTTCGTCAGTTTGTTCAACAATCGCTTCATCACCTGGGCGTCCGACGTAACAGCGAAGAAGCGTTTTTCCTTCTGGCGTTGTATGTGGCCATTTTTTATGTGTCCACGTACACGCTGTAATCGTGTAATCACTATTTCTTGATACGACAAATCCGGTACCTTCAATATCACGCTGAATTGCAGACTTTGGGAAAGCAAGTGCCACGTTTGCAACTGATGTAGACGGAATGTTACGGAAGAAACGAAACTGCTTATACTGCGCAAACATAGATGGCAATACTTTATGCGGCGTCGCAACTACAATCGCGTTTGCTTCCATTTCTTTTCCGTTACTAAGCATAATCGTATAACTATCACCAAGTTTTGCAACCTTTTCGATACGAGTTCCCTTCATTACCATATCATTAGGAATCTTCGCTTCAAGAGATTCTACTATAGATTCTAAACCGGTTTTCAAAGTTTTAAAGATTCCTTTTTTCAATTCAGCCTTCTCTTGCTTTGGAGCGAGCGTACGCATACCAAGTGAAATACTACGGTGCTCCTGTTCAATTTGATAAATTTGAGGGAATGTTGACATTAAACTCATTTCATCAATATCCCCTGCATAAATACCAGATAATAATGGCTCAATTAAATTTTCAACGACTTCATTTCCAAGGCGATGCCTGAAAAACTGCCCGAGTGATTGATCAGAAACTGGTTTTGATCTAGGCATTAATAAGTCAAAACCAGCTCTTAGTTTACCAATTGGGGAGAACAATCCGGAAAATAGAAACGGCGTAATTTGCGTTGGAATTCCCATCATTGAACCGCTCGGCATTTTATGTAACCGATTGTTTACGAGAACGAACGATTGACCGGCCTTATTATTTACAAGTTCAGCATCAAGTCCTAATTCTTTCACTAACTTAGCTGCGCTCTCTTTTCTTGCTAAGAAAGAATCAGGGCCACGTTCAATTGTAAATCCATCTTTTTGAACGGTTTGAATTTTCCCGCCAAGTTTACCAGACGCTTCTATAAGCAATGCATCTATCGGCAAGTTTTTTTCACGAATTTCTTTTTGTAAGTTATACATTGTTGTCAATCCTGTGATGCCACCGCCGATGATCACAACTTTTTTCCTCAAGTAAGCTCCCCCTTTCTACTTACATTACAGATTCTTTTTTCTTTAATACAACATCTGCTAAACAGTCGATAAATGCGTCCGATGCGTTTGGCATTTCTGGACGATAATATTTCGCGCCAATTTCATCCGTTACCACTTTACACTCAAAATCATTGTCATATAAAACTTCTAAATGTTCCGCAACAAATCCAACTGGTGCATATACGAATGAATTGTAGCCGTGCTTTTCATTTAATTCTCTCGTTAAATCTTGTACATCTGGACCAATCCAAGGATCTGGTGTATTTCCGGCACTTTGCCAGCCAACTGCATAATTTGCTACTTCAGCACCACGTGCAATATAGTCAGCTGTTTCGTTTAATTGATCTGGATATGGATCGCCAAGTGCGATAATTTTTTCTGGTAAGCTATGTGCAGATACGATTAACACTGCTTTTTCACGTTCTGCTTCTGACATACCGTTATATATACCTTTCACTGCATCGACCCAATACTGAATAAATTTCGGTTCTTTGTACCAGCTATCGATGCCGTGAATTGTTAAGTTCCCAAGTTTTCCTGCTTCTTCTTGCGCTCGTCCTACATACGACTTCACGCTAAAAGTAGAATAGTGAGGGGCAAGAACGAGTGCAATTGCATCTTCTATTCCATCTTTATGCATAGCTTGTACTGCATCTTCAATGAACGGTTCAATATGTTTTAAACCAAGATACATGTGGTACTCTACTTCATCTTGAACTTCATTTAAACGCGTTTCTAACTTTTTAGCTTGCTCTAATGTAATAGTAGCTAAAGGAGAAATACCACCAATTGCACGGTAACGCTCTGTTAAATCTTCTAGCATTTCAGGACTTGGCTTTCTTCCTCTGCGAATATGTGTATAGTAACGTTCAATATCTTCTTCTTTATATGGCGTTCCGTATGCCATTACAAGCAAACCAATTTTCTTTTTCATACAGACAATCTCCTTTACTTCGCTAACTGTTCTTTAGAGTACTCATGAATAAATGTAGTTAAGCGTTTTAATGTATCTGGATTTACTTCTGGGAATACGCCGTGACCTAAGTTAAAGATATAACCTGGCTGCTTCATCCCTTGATCTAAAATACCTTTTACATGTTCTTCAATAACAGGCCAAGGTGCTAATAAGAATGAAGGATCCATATTTCCTTGTACCGCCTTGTGAACACCACGTGCGCGTGCTTCTTCGATCGGTAAGCGCCAATCTAAACCTACTACATCAAGCGGTAAGTCGTGCCATTCATTCACTAAATGTGCAGCACCTACGCCGTGCATAATCATTGGAACACCCATCGGGCGAACTTCTGCAAAAATACGCTCCATCGCTGGTTTAATAAATATGCGGTAATCCGCTACATTTACTGCTCCAACCCAAGAATCGAAAATTTGAACCGCTTTTGCTCCTGCATTAATTTGCGCTTTTAAATATGTAATAACCATATCTGCAAGCTTATCCATTAAAGCGAACCAAGCTTTCGGCTCTGCATACATAAACGCTTTCGTATTATGATAATTACGAGAAGGACCGCCTTCAATCATATAGCTCGCTAACGTAAATGGAGCTCCTGAAAAACCGATTAACGGTACATCTAACATTTCTGTCGTTAATAAACGAATTGTATCTAGTATGTAAGGTACGTCATCTTCTGGATTGATTTCCCCTAATTTTTCTACGTCTTGTAAAGAACGGATTGGATTATCGATAACTGGACCAATGCCAGATTTAATTTCCACATCAACACCAATTGCAGGTAGTGGTGACATAATATCTTTATAAAGAATTGCTGCGTCTACGTTATATTGATCAACTGGCAACTTTGTAACGTAAGCGCACAACTCTGGATTATGTGTAATTTCAAATAAAGAATAGTTCTCTTTTATCTTTCTATATTCCGGCTGTGAACGACCTGCTTGACGCATATACCATGCTGGTACATACTCTGTACGTTCCCCCCTACATGCTTTTAAAAATGTCTCATTTATAGTTCTTACCAAGACCCTAGCTCCCTTCCTTACCAATGCTTTTTCTTTAAATATGCTCTATTCCGATATTTATCTTTTTTTACTATACAGCTTGTAAAAACAAAATGCATAACATTATGTACGTTGTTCATTAAATTGACACAAACGTTCGTAAAAACGTTTACTATTTTCACAACATTCTTATTATAGCACAGAGAAAAACTACGGTTTAGCTACTTTTGACTTTTCTCCTTCACGGTTCGTTTGTGTGTTATATGGCACAACGTAAAAACTTGGTTTTGAGAATATATTAATAAACTTTTCCTCATATTTCCCTGTTCCTTTTGCCGTTCCAACGTGAGTATGAATTCCTTTTTCAACTTTATAAATCCGGTACATAATTCTCTCATCAGGAAGCGGCGTCCAGCTTAGTTTCATTGTAAATAAACCGAAAGGACTAAATGCTAGTTTTGCTTCCACGTTTTGAATCTTATCTAAACGAATTGGCAGTCCAATTGTTTCAACACCTTTTGGCCTATGAAAACTCGCTTTATCTTGTATATTTGCTTTCGTTAAAATCTTTTTAAATAACATCGTTGCAGATGCATTTCCATCTTGTAATTGATGCTCTTTATCGGTGCGGTCATAGCCAATCCAAACTGCACCTACTAAATTCGGTGTATATCCAACGAACCACATATCACGCGCACCATTGTCATCATTCGGCAGTGAAGTTGTGCCTGTTTTTCCAGCTAAAGCTCCATTATATACGCCAGCTTTTGCCGTACCTTCTTTCACAACTCCTTCAAGCATCTTTGTCATATACCATGCCGTTTGCTTCGAAAAGACTTTCGTTTCAGCTTTTGATGATTCTCCAATGACCGCCCCGTGTCTATTTAACACTTTATCGATAACGTGCGGTTCGATAATATTCCCGTTTGCTAAAAAAGATCGGTACATTTTGACAAGATCAAATGGAGAAACACCATTTTTCAGCCCGCCAAGTGCTGTGCTTAAACCTGAGTCCGCAATATGAACATTCCCTTTCTCTAAATATTGCTTTCCCTCATCTACCCCTAATTCATTTAATAAAGATACAGCTGGCACATTTGCTGATTCTAATACCGCATCGTACATCGTCATCTCTTTCGTATACTCATGATTATAATTTCGAGGTTCATAACCTTCAAACGAACTTTTTTCATTCGTTAATAAAGAATATGGATTATATTTCTTCGTCTCAAGTGCAGGTCCATATACGATAAGCGGCTTTAAAACAGAACCAGGCTGCCGCTTTGCAAAAACGCGATTAAGCCCTCTCGGAACATACTCTCTTCCGCCAATCGCGGCTTTAATTCCGCCAGTCTGATTATCCATTAATAAAAATGCACCTTGCGCCCCGTTTTCTTTACCAGGGAAATTTCTCGCATCTTGAAACTGGTTATATGCTACCTTTTGAACTTTTTCATCCATCGGTACGACAAACGTATATCCTCCGCGCAGTACTTCTTGATGCGATAAACCATATAAACGCGCCGCTTCATCTATAACCATATCGATATAAGGCATATATGCGAGTTCACGTTCATCTGAATTTTTATAAAGAGCGATTGTTTTCCCTTGGTAACGAACACTATCTTCCGCTGTTAAATAGCCTTGTTTATGCATAAGTGACAAAACAAGATCACGGCGCCCTTTACTCTTTTCTAGGGATAAGTACGGTGAATAGCCATTTGGTGCTTTCGGAAGCCCTGCAAGCATAGCTCCCTCTTCCACTGTTAAATCTTCTACATTTTTATTAAAATACAACTTTGCTGCCGCTTGAATACCATATGCCCCATGACCGAAATAAATATGGTTCATATACATTTCAAGAATTTGCTGCTTCGTATATTTTTGCTCTAATTGAAGAGAAATTGCGACCTCTTTCAATTTACGCGTAAATGTTTTTTCGCGAGTTAAAAAGACATTTTTAGCTAGTTGCTGCGTAATCGTACTACCGCCTTCTACCTTCTCTCCAGCTAACGCGTCTTTATAAAGCGCCCGAAATATAGAAGGGTAATCAATTCCTTGATGCTCATAAAAACGAGAATCTTCCACAGCAATAAATGCTTGCTGCACGTACTTTGGAATTTCTTCAATCGGCACGAGCTCTCTATTTTCTACATATAACTTCGTAATTTCTTTTCCTTTCTGGTCAACGATACGTGATGAAGAGTGGAAAACAAGCTGCTTTTCATCCATCATATAGCCACCAGTTAACACAATAAGTTTATAGAGTACAATCGCTACTACGAACGTTGATATCCCGCCTAATAAAGTCCACTTTGCTTTCTTCATACATCGGCCTTCTTTCCAAATGATGGTACATTTATTATTTGAAAAAGAAGTATCTTTATGTATATAATCTTCGAAGTTTTTTAAGAGAATTGATATAATAGAGACAAACCATAAAGGGGGCATTAAAATGAAGGCTATTATTTCATACGAAACACCTCTAGAACAAGCACATTTCACTGCAAAAAATAACGAAAAAGATATGTTTTATAAAGAAAATACTGAAGAATCTGTGGAATCCACACTTCAGTATGACGTATTAGACGCTGCTGGAGAATTTAAAGGACAACCTGGCTACATCGTTTGTAACAACATTTCTGTAACAGACGAAGGTCGCCCTGTATTTGAAAACCGTTTTAAAAACCGTGCTGGTCTAATCGAAAACGAACCTGGTTTCCAAGCAATCCGCGTTCTTCGTCCATTAAGTAATGATACATATGTCATCTTAACGATGTGGGAAACTGAGCAAAACTTTAAAGACTGGACAGAATCACGTTCATTCGAAAACGCTCATAAAAAACGTCCTGCACAAGCAGAGGGACAAGGACAAGGACAAGGACATCCACATGCAGAACAGCAAAAAAGCATTTTCTCTCGCCCGTCGTTCGTGACTACTTTTGATGTGTTAGTTTAATTTTCGGAGTTCGGAGTCTGCGGTATATGAAATTATATCGGCGATTTTTCGAATATATCGGCGCAACTCAAAATATATCAGCGATTTTTCGAATATATCGACTTATCGACAAATGACGACACAAATAAAGGAAACACCATTACACGGTGTTTCCTTTTTCTTTGTACCAATTATATATGCGAAGCGCGTCTTCTTTTCGCATATGCTTCACTTCATAACCATGTCCCGCCACCGCTACAGCAGCTGTACATAACTCGTCTTTCTTTTGAAAATAAGATTGATTGTATCCGACCACTTGAATATGCCTTCTTCGCATGATCCCTGTATATTTCGCGAGACCTCGGTGCACCATTACTAACTGATTGTCTCGTATCATATATCCACCACTTTTATATCTAGCGTATGCAAGTATTGTAAATACAATAAATAGCGGTATAAGAACGAACAACGCAGTATGTTGTTTAAAATATATACTCGCACCAGCGATTGGCACAGCGAGCACAGCACTTGTAATCCAGCCCATTATGACGTAACGGCGTAATGCAGCCTTCGGTAAATGAACGATTTCCTCTTCTATTTCATATGGCAACTGTAAATAGGCAAGTAGCTGCTGTACATCTTTTTTCTTCATAAAAGGATGTAACATCACTTCATTCCCTGCCGCTTCTATACTTTGAATGACTTCCACTTCGACAGAGCAATAACCGAAAGGCTGGCGGAGAATTCCTTCTTTTACAGTAATCGCTTGAATGCGGTGGAGCTTTAAGACAAACTCTTTCTTATCAAATAACCCTTGCACAATACGAATTTCATTTCCGTTTCGCTCTATTTTAAAGTTCACATATTTTAGCGCATAACCAGCTGTCGAAACGACCCACGAAACCGCCATTAAAATCGCGGCCATAACGATTAATTCATATACACCGTTATCCACCACATAAGCTTCCACTTTATTTATGAGCCATTTTGGAAGAAATTGATTAAACTCTGTGTAAAGGATTACTAACATAGAAAACACTAATCCAAATCTGCCAGATGTAATAGATGCGAATAAAATTTCTTTCGCTGTTAACCGATAAACCGTCTTACTTTCTTCTTCTGCGGGCGCCTCTTCACTCAAAACGCTTCTCTCTTTATGTAATAAAGCAATCAGTTCTTTCGCTTTATCTTCTCTAATACCCGCTAACATCACTTCTGGCTCACTACCGCCGCCCGCTACTTCTATATTTAATTTCGTAAGTCCAAGCATTTGATAAATGACATTAGAAGATGTACTAATATTTTGCACACGGTCTTTATTTAAATAACTTTCCTTCTTCACAAAAACACCGTGTTTTATATGTAAAATATTACTCTCAATCCAGTACACTTTGAAATACCATTTTATAGCTGAAAATATCGCCATAATAAATAATATAGCCAAAAGAACAAGATGTAAGAAATACCAAGGTTCTACTTCACCACCTGAACGAAATAAAACAAGAAAAATAAAAGGCAACAAAGTCGCAATTCTAATACCTAATAATATCGTGATCGGATGTTGCCTCTTATACATCCTCATCACTCACCTTCGCAAGCTCTCCAATTTGTCTTTTCAACTGCTTTGCTTCTTCCTTCGTTAAGCCTGGAATACTATGAGAAGTTGCCGCTGTTGAAATATGTAATTCTGCTAAATTATACTTTCTCATAATTGGCCCTTGCTCAATCGTTACGTGCTGCACGCGAATCATCGGAATAAGTACGCGCTTCACAACGAACATTCCCTTTTGAATCTCAATCTCTTCTTCATTTAATCTGTAACTATAATAACGTTGACGTAAATTTGGAAATACAAAATAGTCAAGTGGTATGTATATAACTGCTCCTGTCACTAACAATCCAAACAACCAGCCCCACCAGTTAAAGTTAATCATAAAAAAGAAATACGCAATTACGACTGCTAGTATAACTGCCGCCCCAATTAAAGCATGAATTCTCCACACTTTTAGCATATTAGAATGAATCTCCTTTTCTAACGGCTGCATCTCATCACTCCAATTATATGAATTTA
Organism: Bacillus sp. 05T21; assembly: GCF_056396785.1. Lineage (NCBI taxonomy): Bacteria > Bacillati > Bacillota > Bacilli > Caryophanales > Bacillaceae > Bacillus > Bacillus sp. 05T21. Next base: position 573,880 of record NZ_JBFTMD010000002.1, read on the forward strand.
TTAATTATATATTAGTTGTTATATACAGTTTTGTAAAATTATAGTTTCTTACATCGTGTCGAGCATTTCTTTAAAATTCCCTTCATTAATCGAATACACTTGAAACTGAATGTAATCTATTTCATTCGTATTAGGACGAGCATATGGCAAAATATTAAATTTAGAAGCTGATCTTCCTAACATATCTATAATCATTAGAGAAACGTCAATATATTCGAAGTCTACACGGAATGCTACTGCTTCTCCAGTAAATTCATAATCTTTAATCGCGTCATAAGACTTATTCGCACTAATTAACATCACTTTTAATAGTTGGTTTAAATTTTCTGGTTTAAAATTAATCATTTATACAACTCCTTTTTTAATAAAACACTATAAAAATAGTGTAATCTTTTACTTTCATAGCTTTACACATCAATTATATAAAAAATAAAGCTAGTTTTTTATAATTTTTTTGATATAATTACTTACGGGAAACGGGAAGAATTTTGTCTTCCCTTGTGTTTTTATTTGCATCTAGTACTTTTGCTAGATGCTTTTTTTATGCTAAAAAGGTACCCTCAAATACTTTGAGGATACCTTTTTCATCAATAGTATACCTTTAAAGGTTCGGGTGGTAGCCATTAGCATTAAGGTGCTAGGAAGCACGATCAACTTGTCGTACATGAGTGGCTTTGTGTAGTGGACAAGTCTTAGACAGAGGTCGTGTACGGTGAAAACCGTTAAGTAAATGGGGTCTAAGTGATCGCATGGCAAAAACAAAGACGCTTATCTCATCCAGTTTGATTGATTGATTGTTTTTTGCCATTTTTCAAAGTAGGAAATAAACCTGTCTTTCAGCCGTTTTCCACAACTATAGGGATTAATGGTTAGAATATATCGCTTGTCTCTAAATCTGTTTTTATTACTCAGCTACAGTATATGAAAGTATTTTTTTTGATGATTACAGTTTTTTTTGTTATATACTTGAAATGTACATAGTTAGATTAGGAAGGTTTAATTATGTTTCATAAATTGCATGTTAAAGATGGTAAGAAATTAAGGGGTGCAGAAGAAGCGATGATTAAAGAATTTGTAGATAATGATCCCAAGTGCCAATTTATTGTACAGCAAGCAGAACTAAATAAAGAATTTAAAGTAAGGAGTTGGATTTGTGGGGGAAATTATGATGAAAAGCCTTTATCTTTTAAGACCTAGAATGCTTAAGGGGGACATTTACTATAAAGTTTTTGTTACAGACGACTGTATATATTTCATAAAAATTGGTGGACAGTTCCATAGTCGGCATGCTTATAAAAAACAATTACCTGCTATTCTGGACCTATTGTTTTTGCCTTGGTTCAAAAAAATTGAGAAAAAACAATTAAACTTAGAAACTGAAATAGATGTGAAAATCCATACTGGGGATGTACATGAACTATTACAAATAAAGAATAATTTTTCAATTAAAACAAATATAATTGAAGAGATACTATTAAATAAACAAGGAACTTTCCACACAGGCTTTAATGACAATGGGACAATTTCATTTATGTTACAAAATCGTCAAAAACTAAAATTCATCATTTCGAAAGAAACTTTATTCTCATCAATAGAAGAAAGTTTCCACCACTATCAGCAAACAATCTCCATAAGAGAAGTATTTTAAAGTATAGTATTTGGTTTCATGTACAGGGAACCGATTGATTTATGTCTTGATAATGTACGATTTTCTTTTTTTGATATAAGCACATTCGTGAAGCGGGAAAACATTTATCTTCCCTTGTGTTTTTTATTTGCAGCTAATTCTTTTGCTAGATTCTTTTTTTATGCCAAATAATATAAAAAAGGTATCCTCAAATACTTTGAGGATACCTTTTCACTTTTATTATCTTTGCTGTTTTCTACCTAATACGAGTAATCCAAAACTCATCATTACAAGAAGTGCTCCCATATATGGTTCCACAGGCATTTTCTGCCCTGTCTTCGGTAATTCTTTTTCAGGTTTCTCTGGATCTGGTTTTTCTGGACCTGGTGGTGCTAAATGTCTCAATTCGTTTAATACTTCTAATTGAACTGAATTTATCATTCCTTTTGTAATTTCAAATGGAATTGGATTAGTTAATTTTTCATATCCTTTTGGTGCTCCTACTTCTACAAGTGTGTAGTTACCTACAGATAGATCTGAAACTTTTGCTTTTCCTTCCTTATCTGTTGTTACTTTTGTTACTACTTTTCCAGTTTCGTCTTGAATTTCGAAGACTACACCTGCTAATGATGCCTTATTATCTTTATCTATCTTCGTTATCTCTACATTTCCCGTATCTACCATTTCATTTTCTACCTATAAACCACTTAACAAATTTCTCTCCAGCTAGCATCCTTTATATCTTCGTTAGTCGGTTTTCTAACTGATTCAACAAAGCATTCCTCGCAAGCACCAAATACAATAAAATTTCTCTGCGCTTGTCTTAACGAGGGCTCATTTGCTCCGCCTTCAAAGTCATGATCGTTAAACTGAACAGGATCATCTTCCCAATAACATATGTTACAAATTTCATATGTACCTGGTGGTTCTTCTTCTAATGTTTTATATCCGCAACATGGACAAGTGTATTTCATTTTGTCACTCCATTATTAACTTATTTTTTCTCCCATATATTCCGGTTCACAAAGAATGTAACAGCGCAAATCATAGTTATTCCCATGAAAAAAATATTAGAATCTTCATATGTAGTTGGAATTCCTACCGTTACGAAAACAATACTAAAAGCTAAAATCAAATATAATAGTAAAGATATAATATAACTCAATTTAAATCGTAAAATGATGCCTCTAAACAATAGCTCACCAAGAAGACACCCACCTAAAATGATAGGTACTCCGAAATACAATGTAAGGACTCCCATTTGCGCAGTAGATTGAATTATCTTTCCAATTATGTTCGGCGAAGTCATCTCATCATTTTTTCCCATCCTATCATATAAATCAAGTGCCGTTGCTGAAATAAAGAAACTTAATATAGAAAATGAATACGAAATTAAAAATTTGCTCAATCTCATTCACCTCACTTTTTTCCTTCTATATATATATTATTCACTATTTCCTATCATTTTTACATAAAAAAATAACCCTCTATGATAAAACGTAGAGGGACAAATTTCTATATAAAAACCTATACCATATCCTGAAGTGAACCCCGAAAACAGAACACATATCAAAACACCTAAACCGTCTGTTCCCTATATTCTTTAGGGGATAAGTGGTTTAGGTGGTTTATTAGAAGGTAGTACCTTCTTTTTTATAATATTCTTTTGAAATCTCTTCATAAAATGCTGCCGATGTCGCGTAGAAATAAGGTGCAGACCATAAGAAACCGATTCCTAAGGTAAGAATACTTAAAAGGAACCAGCCAAGGAAGCTTAAGCATAGTAAAAAGTAATCCATTTTATGCCCGTTCATCATATGGCGACTTTCGGTAATCGCTTGATTCGCTGTGTATTCTGGACGATCATTCAAAATAAAATACGTCATAGAATAAGAAAATGATTTAATAATACCTGGAATAATAAGAAGTAATGTCCATAGCATCAAGTATACATACATTAGTAAATATGTTAAAAACGACTTCATAATCTTACTTCCATCGCTAAACCATCTAAATAAATCACCAATGCGAGCACTAGTCTCACGGATTACATTTAAAACAAGATAGTAGGCGCCTATTGTTAACGGACCGATAACAAGCATTGCAATAATACTTACTGTAAGCGAATCACTTGCTTCTTCCCAACCCCAAAACATCGAGAAAACACCTGTAATTAGAAGTTCAACAGCTCCAATAAGGATTCCGACTAATAAGGTTGCCCCTACCGCTAATCCCCATTTTCCTTTTAATGCATCAAGTGCTTCTCTTTTTAACTGACTTATCATATATAGCCTCCTAATACTTTTTCTATATTAGTATACCATTTATATCAAAAATTCCACAGATTTTCCTGAAATAGAAGTATACTACCTTTTTTTCTGATACGTATTGAGAAATGTGAGCTGTATTTGCACCCATATATGAATCAAACTACTCATTTCTCCATAACAAAAAAGCCTGCCTTTCATACTAGGCAAGCCATTTCATTTAATCCTCACATATTCTCTTCTTATACCAATCCTGCATTCTCTCCGCATCTTCTACTCTCGTATGCTCTAGTTTATAATTCGATGATGCACTAGAAAACGTATACGTACATAAATCCGCTCGGCGCTGGAAATATGATTGTGTTTTTTCAATTGATTGGACGTGTCTTCTTCTTACAAGTCCTGTATGTTTCCCAATACTACGATGTATAATCGTAATTTGTTCTCCGTTTACACCGTAACCATTTGTTTTAAATGTTGCGTATCCAAGTGTAAAGATGAGGATAGCTAGCGGTAACAACGCCCACATGATGAAATACTTTTCAAAGTATATGCTTATCCCAGTAAGCGGGATTGCTAGCATTGCGAAGAAAATGAAACTATCAATTAAATAACGGCGCAAGGCTGCTTTCGGTAATGCAGTAATATTTGTATTCAGTTCATATGGCAATTGTAAATGAGCGAGTAACTCTTGCACACGATCTTTTCGAATAATCGGATGCAGCGTAACTTTGTCTTTCTCTTCTCCCAATCCCTTACTTTGAATAACTTCGACTTGCACAGCACAATAACCGAACATCTGACGGAAAATACCTTCTTTTATCGTAATCCCTTGAATGCGGTGTAACTTTAGTACAAGTTCTTTCCTTTCAAGTAATCCTTGAGAAATACGCACTTCATCGTTTTTTCGATTTACTGTGAAATTACCATGTTTTAACGCGTAACCAATTGTAGATATAATCCACGAAAGGACGAGTAAAATAGCTACCATGTAAATCCAGCCGTATATATCATGATCCATTACATACGACTCTACGCTATTTTTTATCCATTTCGGAATGTACTCATCTACTTGGTGATACACGAAAAAGATTAATGAGAATAATAGTCCAAACTGACCAGATGTAACAGATGCTAATAAAATTTCTTTCAAAGTTAATTTGTACTCTGTCGCTTGCTTTTCCTCTGTCATAACTTCTTTTTCTACTACTTCTTCTGATGTTTCTTCTGCTTTTACTTCTGGAGTTGGCTCATTTAGTAAGGAAATAAGCTCCTTCGCCTCATCTTCTGTAATACCAGCTAGGCTTACTTCGGCATCATCGCCTCCGCCAGCTGTTTCGATTTGAATTTTCTTTAAACCGAGCATTTGATATAACACGTTTGAACTTGTATTAATCGTTTGGACACGTTCTTTATTTAAGTAGCTCTCCTTCTTCACAAAGAGCCCTTGTTTAACATGTAATACGTTATTTTCAACCCAGTATGTTGTGTAATACCATTTTTCAAAAGCTGAAAAGACGGTGAGTAAACCGAATCCAGCGGGAATTAAATACCAAAATGGAAACTTTCCATTTAAACTAAACATGAAAATAAGTAATGGTATAAAGTCTGTTATTTTTAATTCTAATAACATCGTAATGGGATGCTGCCTCTTATACATCCTCATCACTCACTTTCGCTAATTCTGCAATTCTCGTTTTTAACATTTCCGCTTCATACATCGTTAAGCCTGGAATGCTGTGAGAAGTTGCCGCTGTTGAAATATGTAATTCTGCTAATCCATATTTTCTCATAATTGGTCCTTGTTCAATTGTAACGTGCTGTACACGAATCATCGGTACTAATACGCGCTTTACAACGAAAAGACCGTGCTGAATTTCAAGTTCTTCTTCATTTAGTTGGTAGCTATAATAACGCTGACGCAGTTTCGGGAATAGGAAGTACTCAAATGGTGCTAGTGCAACTGTTAACCCGATCAGCACATACAAAATCCACGCCCACCAATCAAACTTTATCATAAGGAACAGGTAAACTAAAATGACGAGAATACCGATCCCTTCTTCAATTACAGCACGAACTTTCCACACCTTGATCATGTCAGGATGAATTTCATTTTTCAATGGATCCATGTAACCACTCCAAATCTATTAATCTAATATATGAATTGTCTCAATCTATATTTTACATAACTTTACATAAAATTGAAAATTTATTATTTATCCTCTTTTTTCTCAGGAATAAAATACCCGAACCAAAGCAGCCAAACTAAACTAATTAACGCGAACCAACCTTTATCCGCTTGAAAAGCTTCAATCATACCTGGGATTTTATAAATTCCAATTAACCCCAGAAAACCGAGCCACCAGTTTTTCTGCATTTTCATTTTTATTCCCTCTCCTTCATTACGTTTTTCACATTTTGAATCCAAATTTCTTTATACTTTAACTGGAATCCTATTAATATGTAATTACTCATATTATCAATAACGAGCGCTAACGTATGCGCGTTTTCTTCAGTTGCATGTTGTGACACAACACCAAGTTCCACACCTTTCTTTAATAAATCGTGGAATCCATTTAAAAACTCTTCTTGTATTTCAAATAAGCGTTTCTGATACTTTTCATTTCGCGTCGCAGTTACGATGAATTCATTTATAACGCGTAATATGCCTTCTTGGCCTCTATACTCAGACAACATATGTAAACCATCTGCGATTAACTTTTCTGCAAAGTTTTCTTTCGTATATTGTTCTTTATCGAAGTAACCCACGAAATAATATCCAGAAAAAATCTCTTCAAATAAAAAATCAACTAGCGCTTCTTTAGACGGAAAATGATAATAAATAGCTGGCTTTGATATACCTACTTCTTTCGCAATCATTGAAAGACTCATCTTCTCAATGCCATGCTCTGCCATTAGTTTAAATGATGCCTCTACAATGTGCTGCGATGTTTGTAAATTCTTTGTCATACTGTACCTCACTTATTTTTACTTACCGGTCGGTAAGTAAATTGTAAAATGAAAATGAATGATTTGCAAGTTAATTAGAGTTTTAAAAGGAACTTCTTGATGAACCTAGAAAAATATAAAGTAAAAACAATGTATAACGATAAGGAGGGTTTTCATATGGGATCTGGCGGTAAAGGTGGTAGCGGCGGCGGTGAAGATGGCAAAGATGGTAAGAGCGGTAGTAGTGGGCTTTTATTACTCATTCTGCTCTTTATCGTATTCATTATAATTGGAGCTAGTTATAGTGTGTTTAGCTTCTAAGAAAAGACACAATTCAGTTAGTTATAGTAGCGTAGAAAACTGAAACAGAGATTAAAATTTTCCTTCTTAAGGTTTCTTCACCAGTAAGGGCACACAAAATAGAAAGCCCCGGTTATATTTAACAGCCAGCACTTTCTATTTTCAGTACTCTTATAATGTTTCAGCTATATTTCACGCTCTGCCGCACACGTAAATCATTATTGATCATCCACAATAATATACGCTGTTCTAATTGGCCCATGTACACCTACGACAAGGTTCATTTCAATATCCGCGCTATTTGACGGACCCGAAACGAAGTTCACACAAGCCGGCAAGTTTTCTCCCGCTTTATTTTGATTATGGATCAGTTTTGTAGCTTGGGTTAACCTTGGTACAATCGTACTTTTAGGAACGATTGCAATATATGACTCCGGAAGAAGACTCACATGTCTTCCTTTTAACCCGTCATTAAATAGTACAACGGTTCCTGATTCTGCCAAAGTCATATCACTGAACGTAATGCCAAGGTCAGCAGCTTTCGCAAATTTTATGTCCTCTTCTTTATGTTCTAATCCCCATGTACGAAAATGTGTTGTACCTTTATTGCTGAAACATGGCGTAAGACCATACTCATTAAAGCGCTCATCATTCGAACATATAACAGATTTGACATTCCATTCTTTTATAAAAGACCCCAATGTTTCAACAAGATTTTCCTTTGTTGTTCGCTTTACTTCTGTATGAATGACTTCGCAGTGCTCTATTAACTTTAGTACAAGTTCGTCTTGCGCCAGTCCGTCAAAAACAGTCCACTGCGGGGAAAAAGACCAGTTCGGTTTTTCCACTGCTTCTGGACGTTTCCTACCAAGCTTTTCTGATAACTGGAGTAAAAATTCCTCACGATTTTGGATGGCCATCATTGTTCTCCTTTTCGTGTTTTTCAAACCACTCTCGAAACGGTTGTTTTTTCGGAACTGGAAAATCTCTCGCATCCGTCCAAGCTTTTAACGGCCCAATTCCACGCTCAATCTTATCCCCTTTTGCAAGAGGTTTTAATGCATACGGAGCGCTCTTCGCTGCAAAAGAAAATAGTCTAGGACTTTTCACCGCTTTTTCAAAACCTTTCATAGCCACGTTCCAAGCTACAGGTGATCGTTTTTCTTCTACAATGCGGCTGCGATGTTTAATTAATAAGTCATGTAACGGGATTTTCACTGGACACGCTTCTGTACAAGCACCACAAAGGCTAGATGCGTAAGGTAAATCCTTATATTCATCATATCCCCCTAAAAGCGGTGTCAACACAGCTCCAATTGGTCCTGGATAAATAGAGCCATATGCATGTCCACCAATATGCCTGTATACAGGACACACATTAATACATGCCGCGCAACGAATGCACTGGAGGACACTTTGGAATTCCGTTCCTACAATATCGGAACGACCATTATCAACAATGACTAAATGAAATTCCTCAGGTCCATCTTCCCCGCCAGGCTCAGTTAACCCTGTAATATAACTTGTTAACTTTTGTCCTACAGAACTTCGGCATAGAAGTGTTACTAAAACATCAAGCTCTTCCCATGTCGGAACAATACGCTCCATCCCCATAACTGTAATCAACGTTTTCGGAAGTGTCGTAGTAAGTCTTGCATTTCCTTCGTTTGCTACGATAGAAATTGATCCAGACTCTGCAACAGCAAAGTTACATCCAGTCACTCCTATATCCGCTGCAAAAAAATCATCACGTAAATAATCTCTTACAAACCTCGCCATTTCCGTAGGATCAGATGTTCCAGTGTAATTTAACTTTGTTTTAAATATTTCACAAATGTGTTCTTTATCTTTGTGAAGGCATGGAACAACAATATGCGAGGGAGGATCGTGGTCGTTCACTTGTAGAATAAATTCAGCAAGATCTGTTTCTAACACTTCTGCTCCAGCTTCTTCAATCGCTTCATTTAAACTAATCTCTTCTGTTACCATCGATTTTGATTTCACAATTTTTTTCGCATTTTTCTTTTTTACAATCTCTTTTACATATTCCCTTGCGTCTTCTGCAGTCTTTGCGAAATAAACGAAACCGCCGTTTTTTTCAATATTTTCACTTAGCTGATGTAAATAATAATCAAGGTTTTCTAATGTATGCTTTCGAATTTCTTCTCCTAAAGCTCGCCATTCCTCCCAATTCCCAAGACTCTCAGTAGCTTTTAATTTCTTAACTCTAAGACCATCTTGCGCTTTCCTGACAGCCTGTCGCATAAATTGATCCCCAATGCCTGTTTCAGTACGCTTATGAAAGGGATCGTTCCCTATTCTCATTCCCATCTCTATATCCCCCTCTTATTTTCGATCTTCATTTAATACTTGAGCAATATGTTTTACATCAATTGGATAACCATTACGTGTTAAACGTCCTTTTATATTCATTAAGCAGCTACAATCCATCCCAATTAACAATTCCGCACCGGTTTCCATAATATGCTTTACTTTTTCCTCAACCATTTGCTCAGAGATTTCTGGCATTTTCACCGAGAATGTCCCTCCAAATCCGCAACAATCATAATTATGCGGCAATGAAACAACTTCCAGTCCCTTTACACACTTTAATAGTTTTTGCGGTGGTTCCTTAATCCCCATTAATCGGCTCATATGACAAGATGTATGAACCGTTGCTTTTTTATGAAGCTCTGCACCTAAATCTTCTTTCCCTAATACTTCAACTAGAAATTGTGTGAATTCATACGTTTTATTCCCAAGTTCAGTTGCTTTTTTCTTCCACTCCGCTTCACTTTCAGAAAACAAGCTAGAAAACTCGTGAACCATCATAGCGCAAGACCCCGATGGTGCCACAACATATTCTGAACTAGAAAAGGCTTCAATCATATGTTTTGCAGCTGTTTTTGTTTCTTTCACATACCCGCTATTATAAGCAGGTTGTCCGCAGCAAGTTTGAGTTTTTGGAAAATCAACTTCACACCCTAAATCTTCAAGAATTTCCACAACATCTTTCCCTACTTCTGGATAAAAAACATCTGCAACACAAGTAATAAATATTGATACTTTCATATTTGCACCCCTAAATACAGTAAAGTAAGCTCAAGTAACTTTATAACCAAATATCCTTTATCTGTATATTATTGGTAATAATTTTAAAAATATGAATAGAAATAACAAAAAAGTGATTGAGATCCATCTCAATCACTTTCTCTTACTAAAATACGATACAATCGCAAACCCTAAAACAAATGTAATAATGGAACTTACCATCGACACGCCAGCAGCTACCAAAATATAAACTTTATTCCAAACAAAAAAAGACTCTCAAATTTGAGAGTCTTTTTTATATGCTTAGAACTTCTTTTTCTAAAATTAGGGAATATGTGTCCGTACGACGATCTCTTAAAAATTGCAGTAGATTACGTGCTTCATTAATTTCCTTTGTATCAATTTTTTGGATGAGTATTCCTTCCTCCTCTCCCAAAGAACAAACAATTTCTCCCATTGGATTACTGATAAAACTTCCTCCATAGAAACACATGCCCTTTTCTTTCCCGACTCGATTTACAGCTGCAACAAATACACCGTTATGAATACTATGAGCTGAAATAGCTTTTGTCCAAATTGGTTTTGTTGATAATTCTGGATAATCTGGTTCAGAGCCAATTGCGGAAGGATAAAATAATATTTCTGCTCCTTTTAGTGTCAAAATTCGTGCTACTTCAGGGAACCATTCATCCCAGCAGATCCCGATTCCTATTTTCCCATACTTTGTACTATATACTGGATACCCTGTATTTCCTGGTGTGAAATAATATTTTTCATGGTAACTCGGTCCATCTGGAATATGATTTTTACGTGTTGTTCCTAAATATTTACCGTCAGCATCAAACACTGCTGCACTGTTAAAATAAATCCCTTGTGCTACCCATTCATAAAAAGGAACAATTAAAACAACATGAAGTTCTTCCGCTAACCTTTGCATCGCTTGTAATGCTTCATGTTCAAAAGAAATTGCCAGTTCATAATTACGAACTGAAACGCTTTGAGCGAAGTATTCAGCATGATATAACTCCTGTAAACAAATAATCTTGGCTCCCTTTTTTGCTGATTCTCTTACCTTTGCTATTGTTCTTTCTATATTCCCCTTGATATTTTCATTACACGCTAATTGAACTAGCCCAATTGTCACTTCATTCATTCTCTTCTTCCCCCCATTAATTCTTAATGCTTTCTTTTTCATTCCGAAAAACTATATTGCCATTTACCACTGTAAAAATAACCTTAGAATCTTTAATTTCTTCCACCGGTACAGTAAACAAATTCCGATCTAGCACAACTATGTCAGCTAGCTTCCCTTCTTCTATTATGCCTAGTTCATTTTCGCGAAATGAGGCATACGCAGGAGTATACGTGTATGCTCGTAACGCTTCCGCTAATGATATTTTCTCTTGCGAATTCCATTCCACACCTTCATCATCTAGCCTTGTTACAGCTCGGTAAATTTCTGGTAACGGGTTTATTGTAACAACAGGATAATCACTGCCAAATACAAGCTTTGTTCCTGCATCCATTAATGTTTTCATCAAGTAATTGTATTGCATTCTTTCTGATCCAATTAACCTTCTATATACTTCTCGACTTGTAAGATTAATATGTTCAGGCTGAATAGACGCCAACACCCCTAATTTTTGAAACCTCTCAATATCATTGGAATGAATCATTTCGACATGCTCAATTGCGTGCCTTGCATCTCTTTTTCCATTCTGTATTTCAGCCTCTTCAAAAGCATCTAATGCTAAACGTACAGCTCCATCTCCTATTGCATGAAATCTTACGCGAAAGCCCTCCTTATCAGCCTCTACTGTCCATTTTTTTATGATTTCTGGTGGATATGTAGTATGACCTCTTGTCGTTTCTTCATTATATGATTCAAGTAAATATGCCGTATAACTAGTTGTTACTCCATCAATAAATTGTTTAAACCCGCAAAATTGAACCATACTAGATTTGTATTTTTCCTTTAAGGATTTTGCTAAGTTTAAATCTCCATTTAGCGGCGCAACAAAATGAATTCTTGTTGTTAACTTTCCTATCTTTTCAAATTCATCATATAACTCCGCTTCTTCCACGCCCATTTCTGGTATCCTCAATAAATCATGCACAGAGGTTACTCCATATTTCGCAGCTTCTATTAAAAAATTTTGAAGCAATATCCTATTTCGTTTAGAGTTAAACTGCAATACGCTAGTTACTAATCCCACTGCATTTTCCTTTAAGACTCCTGTTGGCTCACCATTTTGATCCCTAACAATTTCTCCATATGGTGGACTCTTAGTTTCTTTATTAATCCCTGCCATTTCAAGTGCTTTACTATTTAACCAAACACTATGAAATTCAGCATGGTATAAAAACACTGGTCGATCTGCAACATACTCATCCAATATCATCCGATGTGGCTCTTCATGAATTCCCCACAAATTCTGTTCCCAACTGCTTCCAATTACACAGTTTATCTCTTTATTTCGTTCAGCAAATTCCTTTACAAACTTTCCAACTTCTCTAGCTGAACGCGCATGAATTAACTGTACTCCCTCACTTACTAAACTTCCTAACATTAAATGAATATGGAAATCATGAAATCCAGGCATAATAAGCTGATTTCCAAAATCATGTACAATTGTGTCAGCATCTACATAACCATGAATATCTTCTTTCGGAACAAGAGCAATAATCTTATCATCCTTAACAATAATTGATGCCGAGATAGGTTTTTCTCCTATACCTGTAAATACAGCATGACTACTTAAAATCATATCCGCTTTTTTTCTCATAATTCTCCCCCTCTAAATAGATACTTCTTGTCCATCTTCTTTTGGCAATTCATCAAAATTCATCTGTGGTGGTTGAACACGGAAGAATTTTGTTATATATAGAAGATACACAATACCCATAATGGTCCATATTCCTCCCAGTATGAGAGACATCTTGTCTAAATCACTCCACAATTTAATTGTTATACATGCACCAATTAGCGGTATTAACAAATAGAGAATCGTAGATTTTAATGACCTTTGTCCCCCCTTAATAAAATAATGTGCAATGACGGAAATATTCACAAATGTAAAAGCAATCAATGCACCGAAGTTAATAAAAGATGTAATTGTAACAAGATCAGTAAATAGTGACACCAAAGCAAAAATACTCACTAAAATAATATTTTTGATAGGTGTTTGAAAACGCGGATGTATATAGGCAAAAAATGATTTTGGTAGTACAGAGTCCCTCCCCATTGCATATAAAATACGCGAAACACTAGCATGAGAAGCTAAGGCGGATGTGAATGAAGTTACAACCATTCCTGCAAGAAACAAAGCATTAAATAAATTCCCGCCTATCATTCTAGCGATTTCAGCGGCTGCCGTATCTAAACTTTTATATGCCAAATAGTCTGGATGTATTAAATGTGCTAGATATGAGACGATAATATAGCACATTCCAGAAAAGCAAATGACAAAGAAAATCGCTTTTGGAATAGTCCTTTTTGGTTGAATTGTTTCCTCTGCAAAAGTTGTTAAAGCATCAAACCCTAAAAATGATAAACAAAGTACAGATGCCCCTGAAAATGCTGCAATTATTGAAGAATCTGGATTCATAAACGGTTTTAATGAAAATAATGTTCCCTCTCCTGTTCCATTAAGAAGTGAATGAATACATAGAGCACAAAAAACTATCAATACGATATATTGGAACCCTAAAAAAATCATATTCATTGTAATCGTTACTTTTGTCCCTACAACATTAATTACTGTCACAATTATAATCATCGTAATAATCCATATACTAGAAGGAACAGAAGGGAGATATTCCGATAAATAGAGTGAAATAATGAGGAAGTTAATCATAGGGATAAACAAATAATCCATTAGAATTACCCAACCAACCATGAAACCTAATCCTGGACTTAATGACTTTTGTGTATACGTATAAGCTGATCCCGAAATTGGGTACGCTTTTGTCATTTGTCCATAACTATATGCTGTAAATAACATCGCACATAGCGCAAGTATATAGGCTGTTGGTATCACTCCTTTTGATAAAGATTCCACTACGCCAAACGTAGTAAATACCGTTAATGGTGCCATATAGGCCAAACCTAGCAATACAAGTTGAAAAAAAGTCAACGAACGCTTCAACTGAATGTCATTTTTCACTTTTCAACCCCCTTCATCTTTGCAACTTATCCATGCAATTTTTGTTCCATTTTGTTACCATATGGGAAAATCATTATTTTCTCATGCTATAAAGCAAAAAAAAACGGATAAATTCCCCACGGGAAAATATCCGTTTCTGCATAAGTTATGAATACTTGCATACTTTCCGTACGCCAGAAATTTTTAAAAAAGAAAAAAATACCAATTCCTTAAACCGTTAGGAAATAATAAATATAAATAAAAAAAACATCCTAAATTACACATTTAGGATGCTTTTTGTAAAACAAATCAATTTCTATTAAGCAATCGCATACGATAACAATTCATCGTTACTTCCCCAAGCCTTTGCAACAATTGATAATTTGCGTACGCTCCGACCGGGGCACCGATGATTGGAACGAGTTGAAGCATTTTTGCTAAATCGATATAGTCTCGGTATTCTGTTTGGAACTTTTCCCAGTCCATATGATTTTCTTCTTCTGTATCCCAAGTTTCAATCGCTTTCCATACTTCTTTTCGGTAATCGTCACTTGAAAAAGCAAGCTGGAAAACGTGAAGAATAAAAAGGCGCTCTTCTTTTTTACTCGTATCAAATCCGTACAATGTTGCTGCATCAAATAAAAATTTTATTTTAATAGTAAGTAATAACGGGAAATCGGCAAGGCCAAGGAGAATACCACCTGCTCCTGTTCCTGCCCCTTCTGCCGCTGCAACTTTTTTGTACTCATCCATTTTTTTACGTACTTCATCATCTCTTCTTTGCAGTGACCAGTTCGTTTCTTTTAGCTTCGGTTTTATGAAGTTTGATCCAGCGCTAATTGTTTGCACCATCATCCGAATCGTTTCTGTTAGTACCTTTTGCACTTTCGCGGGCACTAGTTGTTGCACTTTCACCTGCACTTTTTTAGAGAACCGTGTCATCATAGAAGAATCTTTCATGAATGTAGCTTTCCACTGCTCCAATTCTTTTCTAACCTTCTCTTCATATGTAATCATAGGTTCATTCCTTTCAGTTTAAACGCTCAATTCGTTTCGCCCCGTACTGGTAAACGAAACCGATACTAAATATTATACTTACGACAAATAAAATGCCGGTCATTATGAAATCTTTCGTCGCAAGTGCAAATATAATTGTAAATACAACGCTACCAATGATAAGAATCGCATTTAATAAAGTAAGGAAATCTCTCTTCTTCTCGTCTCCCCCTACCGGATATAAATCAAGCCAAACTTTCATACGGTGATGTTTCCAAAGGGTTAAGAGCTGGTAGCCGATTAAATATAAGAAAACAAGGCTTACGATAAAACGTCCATATAAAAATGGGATAAAGTAAAGAATAATTCCCCCAAGAACGAGTAAACGCATATATAATCCGAAATAGTTACCCGATCTTAAAAATGTTCTCGTATATAAGTATAAATATGTACGTTTCTCACCGATCATCGAAAGAATGAAATCAAGCCATTTCCTACGTGATACTCTCTCTTTTAACGCTGGTACATCAACGAACATATTCGCAATGCGGTACAGCAGCATCATTTTTTTACCCTCTTCAGAAATTAAATACTCCCAGTTTAGCGGCTTTCCCTTCACCTTTTGATGCATAACAGCAAGGTATAGCGCCATTAAAAAGACAATCACACCGGTAAAAATGACTGAAGTACGTTCTACAAGGACGTACACAAATATGCCGTTTAAAATAAAACGAATAAACCAATCCGCTCTTTGTACATTTTGATCTGTTAAAAATGATTTTTCCCACGCTACGAATAAATTCCACGCTTTTACAATGACAAACGCAATTACAATCCATATGTAATTGGCACCTGTTTGTTTCATTTGCTGGAAGTATAACGGGGCAAGCGCAGCTGCTACCATTGCGATTATGTATAACTGAATCATAAACGTAAAAAGAAATGCCTTCGTAAAGTAAGGCTTTAACTTTTCTTCAACTGGCAGCAAATACACGAGGTCTGCTTCTTTTAATAACGTTTGGACTGACCCAGCTGTTAATACAAGACCAAGTAAGACTGCCATAACAATCGCTGTCGGAAACGAAGGTGTTAACGTTTGTAACCATTGCTGGTAATAATACGCTCCTGCACCGATGATAAATACGAAAATAAATTTCAAATGATCATTAAATACGTATTTACTATATGTACGAACTTCTTTTAGAAAGTGCCGAAATCGTTCTTTCCATAACGCTGTGCTATTCATAATCTTCTTCCTTCGTTAACGCAATATAAATATCATCAAGCGTTGCACCAGGCATATTAAACCCGGATTGAAGTTCTGATAATGTTCCCATCGCTCTCACTTCACCTTGATGCAAAATAATGAATGAATCACAATAGCGCTCTGCTGTCGCTAAAATATGTGTACTCATTAAGATGCCCGCACCACTCTTTTTCATTTGATCCATCATTTGAAGAAGTGATTGAATCGCTAACGGATCAAGCCCAACGAAAGGTTCGTCCACAATGTAAAGTGATGGTTCAACTAAAAAGGCACTCATAATCATCACTTTTTGTTTCATCCCTTTTGAGAAATGAGACGGAAACCATTTTAAGCGATTTTTCATGCGAAACTCTTGTAATAGTTGCCCTACGCGTTCTTCATATTGTTTTTCATCTACACCGTACGCCATCGCTGTTAATTTCAAATGCTCTTCTAACGTTAACTCATCATATAATACTGGCGTTTCTGGAATGAAGGAGAAACTAGAACGGTACGCTGTCATATCATCACGAATTGTTTTCCCGTTAATTGTGACAGTTCCTTTTTTCGGCTCCATTAAACCGATGATATGTTTAATTGTCGTACTTTTCCCGGCTCCATTTAAACCGATCAAGCCGACAAGTTCGCCTTTATTAACAGAGAACGAAACATTTTGCAGTACAGGTCGTTTCGTATATCCTCCTGTAACATTTTCTACACGCAATAACTCGCTCATACGACACCACTTTCTTCATTAGTATTCATTCTACATTCATCTTACCAAAAATGGCGCTGTACTACATAGTATCGATGTCTTAAAAAAAATTTAAATTTCTTGGCATATATTTTTATGAAAGCGGACATCATAATTAGTGAAGAAGGAACACATTGAAAAAGAAACCACCAATTGATGAGTACAACAACATAGTGAAGTCATCATGAAATGGGGTGTCCAAGTTGGACAATGAAATTTACACATAACCAGATAATTTGTTTCATTTTCGAAACGGGGTGTCTCCGAAAGAGCATATACTGTTTTAAAAAATAAACAATTTCATTTTAAAAAAAGATTACAATTCATTTCACTTGAAAATGGGGTGTCTACGGCAGAAACTTTAGCCGATTTACCGTGCATTTCTTAAATAAATGAGGTGTCTGTGAAAGAGCATATACTGTTTTAAACACTAACAATTTCATTTAATACAAGATTGCAATTCATTTCACTTGAAAATGGGGTGTCTACGGTAGATATTTCAGCCGATTTACCATGTATTTCTTAAATAAATGAGGTGTCTGCGAACCGTAAATTATAAAAAATGCTTTTTCAATCCCTCTTCAGAAAACAGGAAGCTGAGTCAGCTTCCTGTTTTTCGTGTTTGTTCTCCTATGTAATTATGGTAAAATACGGCTAAGACCATTTGAAAGGATGAGATCGATGAATCATACAGCGGACAATTGTATTTTTTGTAAAATCATTGACGGGCAAATCCCTTGCTCAAAAGTATACGAAGATGAACATGTACTTGCATTTTTAGATATTAGTCAAGTAACAAAAGGACATACTCTTGTTATTCCGAAAGTTCACAAACAAGACATTTTTGCGTTAACGCCAGAAATCGCATCACATATTTTTGCTGTCGTTCCAAAAGTCGCAAATGCAATGAAAGCAGAATTTAATCCAGTTGGTTTCAACCTACTTAACAATAACGGCGAGAAAGCTGGACAAACTGTATTCCACTTCCACCTTCATTTAATTCCACGCTACGGTGAAAACGATGGTTTCGGTGCTGTTTGGAAATCACACCAAAATGAATATACAATGGAAAATTTACAAAACATCGCAAGTACAATTGCAAATAGTGTGAAATAGTGCCACTATAATAAGAAGTAATACATAATAAGCCGATTCCTCTGGCATTTATTGTATGGCTTCTTTCTTCACAAAGAATGCCGGGGGTATGATTTTTTGTGCATAGCATGTAC
Source organism: Bacillus sp. 05T21 (assembly GCF_056396785.1). NCBI lineage: Bacteria > Bacillati > Bacillota > Bacilli > Caryophanales > Bacillaceae > Bacillus > Bacillus sp. 05T21. The sequence continues at coordinate 592,444 of NZ_JBFTMD010000002.1, forward strand.
AAGAGAGAAAAGCTCACTTTTCTTCCCCTTGTCTTAAAGATATGCACACTTTTATACATCATGAATACGAACGAAAAATAAGGAGGTTTCCTTTTATGTCAAAAGCTAAATCCTTTATTACAGGTGTACTTTGCGGCGGAGCAGTTGCTGGACTAGCCGTTCTTTTCTCAACTCCTTCTTCTGGTAAAGCTATGCGCGGTAAGCTGAAAGAAAAAGGAACTGATATTAAAAAAACATTAGCTGATATTACAGCTGATACGAAGTTATTAAAGCGTCAAATCGTTGAAACTGCTTCAGAAGGTAAAGAAGTATTCCAAGAACTAAAAGACGATATGCATGACACGCTTTCTAACTGGAAACAAGATATTTCTCAAAACAAACGACATATTGAAAAAGAAATTTTAGACATTCAAAAGTCAATTGAAAAACTACAAGAAGCCGTTCCAGAAAAAGCGTAAACATATTCCTGCTTAGTTTTTTGCATATAACAAATATTTTTCATACGAATTGACCTTGACACGGCATATCACATAGATATGCCGTGTTTTTATGCATTTACAATATATGTTATCCCTTAACATGTAAAGACAACACATGTATTCTCGACTCATAAAACGCTTCCATAGTTATGCATGATTTGTATAGAATGTTATTTTTCCGAAAAATTTTCACAATTCTCACAAAAAGACTTTATTAATTTTTATTTTACTGGCATAATAGATAATAATGAAAAAAGAATGTTAAAGTGGGTGAGTAAATGAAAAGTGGAGAAAAAAATTACTCGGTAAAAGAAGCGATGATTTTCAGCCAACGTATTGCTCAATTATCGAAAGCGTTATGGAAATGCGTAGAGAAAGATTGGCAACAATGGATTAAACCTTACGATTTAAACATTAACGAGCATCATATTTTATCAATCGCTTATCATTTAAAAGGGGCTTCTATTTCTGAGATTGCTAAGTTTGGAGTTATGCACGTATCAACGGCGTTTAACTTCTCTAAAAAGCTAGAAGAACGCGGCTATCTTGTATTCTCTAAAAAAGAAGATGATAAACGAAATACGTACATTGAAATTACAGACAAAGGGGAAGAATTACTACTTCGCTTAATGGAGGAGTATGACCCTGAAAATAATTCTGTTTTTAATGGGGCACTTGAACTTCGTAATTTTTACGGTAAGTTCCCAGAAAATATCGAACTTATTGCGATCCTTCGCAATATTTACGGACAGGACTTCATCGATATTTTTGAGAAATCATTAGAGAATATTGAGGAGAACTTTACGGAGACCGATCAAAAATTAGTTAAGAAATAATCTATTTATCCTTTCGCAATCATGCGTAAGAATTCATTCATAAGTGGCACAAATAAGCCCTGTTTTGCTAGCGCTTCCGCAGTTTCGTGTACTTCGAGCTGATGTGGAAGCGCTTTTTCAAATTGATCTAATAGCGCATCAAACAATAGAAGGCCTTCTGCTTTCTCCACTACATATTGTTCGTTCAGCTTTTCACAAAGTTTTAGTATACGTTCAATGTCTTTTTTACGAGCTTTTTTCTTTATGATTAAAGAATAAAATGGACACTTTTCTTCATCAATCATTTTAAATAGTAGGTCTACGTAGTATTCAGCTTGTTCTAGTCTTCTTACAACGTCCATTTTCTCCCTCGCTTCCTAACACAAAGTCTTCTATTTCTGAATTTTGTAACACGAACAAAATATCGTATGATACAATATATAAAGTATATGTATTTTAGCCAAAAGGAGGTCTCGCCTCATGACTCTTATAACCGTTGTTTTTGTTGCATTCGCACTTCTTGTTATATTTTACACGAATTTCATGACACATACACTGTGTGAGCGAAAACAAATATCTGCGAGCCGCCAGCCCGGTGTCTTTCGAGTTATTAATGTATGTATTACCATTCTATTAATTTCTAGTTATGTAGAAATTATATTTCATGGAAAGTGAGGAAGGAAGCCCCTTCCTCATTTTTTTCCTCTATAAGCAAATTATACCTACTATAACTAATAAAATAAACAGTACAAGTAATAAAATAAGTTGAGAATTCATCCCCATCCCCTCCTCTTTTCTGTATATGCGACATATGCCCAATACGGAACACCTTCAAAATCTGACACATACTGGTTAAATTTTCTTTATCAATATGAAATCGAGTCGAAATATGATATATTAAATTTTGTACATATTGCTTATACTATGAAATAAATGACACGCATCTTGACTTTATCCTCAGCCTCGGTAAGCCCTGTTAAGCGCGCTTTACCAATATAGAAAGCAAAAGTATCAGTGAGACTTAATCGGGCTCTTATGAAGCAAAATTCATTGGTGTAGGATAAATTAAAAATACATAATAGTAGGAGTGTTTATCGAATGAAGAAAGCTATGCTTGCCTTAGCCGCAACAAGTGTAATCGCATTATCAGCATGTGGAACATCATCATCAGACAAAATCGTTACATCTAAAGCTGGTGACATCACTAAAGAAGAGTTCTACAATCAAATGAAGACACAAGCTGGTAAACAAGTACTAAATAACATGGTTATGGAAAAAGTACTTATTAAAAACTACAAAGTCGATGAAAAAGAAGTAGACAAAAAGTTCGATGAAATGAAAAAGCAAGTCGGTGACCAATTCGATACACTAATGAAACAACAAGGCCTTAAAGAAGAAACAGTTAAAAATGGCGTTCGCGCTTCATTAGCTCAAGAACAAGCGATTGAAAAAGCAATTACTGATAAAGACTTAAAAGCAAAATTTGAGGACTATAAGCAAGAAATTAAAGCAAGCCATATTCTTGTAAAAGATGAAGAGACTGCTAAAAAAGTGAAAGAAGAACTTGCACAAGGTAAATCTTTCGAAGAGTTAGCGAAAAAGTACTCTGAAGATCCAGGTTCAAAAGAAAAAGGTGGCGACTTAGGATTCTTCGGACCAGATAAAATGGTAAAAGAATTCGATGAAGCTGCTCGTAAGCTGAAAAAAGATGAAGTAAGTGAACCAGTAAAAACACAGCATGGTTACCATATCATTAAAGTAACTGAGACTCATGCTGACGCAACTTTCGATAAAGCAAAAGCTGATATCAAAAAAGAAGTAGTTCAAGAAAAAACACAAGATGCTCAATTTATGAACGATCTTATGATGAAAGAAATCAAAAAAGCTGACGTAAAAGTTGACGATAAAGATTTGAAAGATCTTTTCGAAGAACCAAAAGCTGACGATAAAAAAGACGAAAAGAAATAATGAAGTGAAAAAAGCTTGGGTAGCCCCCAAGCTTTTTTATTTTGTAGTAGTTTTTTTGCCGATAAATCGATATACTCCCTCACCTTACTCCATTCAACAAAAAAAAACCTTGGTTTCGTGCAACACGAAACCAAGGTTTATCTTATTATCATTGATTAAATTAAAAAACTATGGTAAATTAGTACAGAAACGCATTCACTAAAAATAAAAAAATAAATTTATCCGTATCTTAATTGTACAACAAAACACATCTTCAGTCAACCTCTATTTTTCACTTTTAAAGGAGTGCTTACGTATGAACAAAAAACTTGATCAAGAGCAAAAACGATTGGATACCGTAATAGAAACGATTAAGGAGCAAATTGATAAACTGGAAAGCGACACTGGCAGACGCCGGGCAGAAGTAATCAACATTCGTAAACACTTCTGGGATGATGTTAAAGTTAACACTGATACTTTTGACGATTATCTTGAAACAGTTATCAACTTAAGACAACAAGCTCAGTCACTAGCCGTAACACAAATCACCCATAAGCACACCTTTAATCGACTTGCCGCACTACGCCGTATGCATAAAGCACCTTACTTCGGACGAATTGATTTCAAAGAAGAAGGAGAAATTGGTGCAGAACAAATTTATATCGGCGTTGCTACACTTACCGATGCAAGCGGAGAAAACTTTCTTATATACGATTGGCGCGCACCTATTTCAAGTGTCTACTACGATTATCCACCAGGACCGGCTGAGTACAGTACACCAGGAGGCGTAATCCGCGGCAATGTGGAGAAAAAATTACAATATATTATTCAGAATGGCGAGATTGATTCCATGTTCGATACGAGCCTCACAATTGGAGATGAAATTCTGCAACAAGCGCTCGGAAAAGGAACAAACAAACATATGCAAAGTATCGTTGCTACTATCCAGCGTGAGCAAAATGAAATTATCCGTCACGATGAAGGGCGACTACTTATCGTTCAAGGAGCTGCTGGTAGCGGTAAAACATCAGCTGCCCTGCAGCGAATCGCCTACTTACTATATAAATATCGCGAATGGCTAAAAGCAGATCAAATCATTCTCTTCTCCCCTAACTCCATGTTCAACAGCTACGTATCTAACGTACTGCCAGAACTCGGCGAAGAAAATATGCAGCAAGTTACATTCCAAGAATATTTAAACCATAGACTAAGTAAGTCATTTGATGTTGAGGATCCTTACGAGCAATTAGAATATATGCTAACTGAAACGAATAGCGCAAATTATAAAACTAGAAATGCGAGCATTCGCTTTAAAGCATCTACTCAATTTTTCGAGATGATTAGAGCGTACAGACAATCTCTTGAATCTTCAGGCATGCTATTTAGAGGAATGAAATTTAGAGGAAAACTGATTGCCTCTGCTAAAGAAATTACAGAGCAATTTTATAATACTGATTCCTCCCTCCGCTTCCATAATAGAATCGAGAAGTTAACGGATTGGCTAAACAAACAAATAGACACAATTGAAAAAACAGAACTGAAAAAGCCTTGGGTAGAAGAAGAAATTGAACTACTTAGTAAAGATGAGTATCAAAAAGCTTATAAATACTTACAGAAAAAAGGCGAGTTTGATGACAACTCCTTTAATGATTATGAAAAAGAAACGAAAGTACTCGGTCGTATGATTGTCCGTAAAAAATTAAAACCGTTACGTAAAGGCGTTCAAACATTGCGTTTTATCAATTTTACAGGCATATATAAACAACTCTTCACAGATGAATCATGGGTTACTGGCGAAAAGCCTAAAGAATGGGATGACATTTGTTCACTAACTTTGAACATGCTTGATGAAGGAAAGCTACATTACGAGGATGCGACTCCATTTTTACTTTTAAAAGAATTAATTGAAGGCTTCCAAACGAACAGATCAATTAAACACGTACTCGTAGATGAAGCACAAGATTATTCTCCGTTTCAGTTCGAGTTTTTAAAACGTCTCTTCCCTGCCGCAAAAATGACAGTACTCGGAGACTTTAACCAAGCGATATTTGCTCATGCGAGTGAAACAGTTAATTTCAATACACTTACTAGCTTATACGGACCAGATGAAACAAACGGCATCAACTTAACTCGTAGCTATCGATCAACAAAACCGATTATTGAATTCACACGCTATCTCGTACCGGAAGGAAAGAATATTAACGCCTTTGAACGTGACGGCGAGAAACCTACAGTGACTAAAGTTTCTGATTACAGCGAACTGCATAATCGTATCACTTCTAAAGTCGCTGAACTACAAAAACAACAGCACAATACGATCGCAATTATATGTAAATCCGCAGCTGAAAGTGCCGCTGCATACGAGGCACTCAGTCATATCGAGAATATTAAACTTGTGAAAAGTAACTCAGCCGAGTACGAACAAGGCATCGTCGTTATCCCTGCTTATTTAGCGAAGGGTATCGAATTTGATGCTGTTATTATTTACGATGCTTCTAAAGATGTGTACAGCGATGAGAGCCTACGTAGATTGTTCTACACTGCTTGTACACGCGCGATGCATGAATTGCAGCTTTATAGCGTTGGTGAGGTTAGTCCTTTTGTAACAGGGGCTGCTTCGGAGAGTTTTAAATGTATAACGAAAACACCTTGATTTTTATCAAGGTGTTTTTTTCATTCTAAACGACATATCTTTACGTCGATATACACTCAGCACAATCCCCATTATAAATGCATGAAACAGAGTTGGTACTAATCCATAACTAATAAAAGGTAATGATATAGAAACACGTGGTAATATCCCGAGGATCATGCCAACGTTACAAATGAAATGGACTACAAAAAGAGTTACACCACCAACGAGTAGCAATTTACCATAACCATCATTTATTCTATACGATATGGTCATTATTCTCACTGCAAAAAGAGAAAGAATCAAGACAAGAATCAGCGCAAGCACATATCCATAATAGTAAGTCAAACTCGCGAATACAAAATCAGTATGCGCAGCAGGGATAGACTTTATATTTCCATATGTACCAAACCAACCTGCCGACGACATTGCCTCTTTTAAACGTAAATACCATAGATCATGCTCTGGGTTTAAAAAACCTAAAATTCTAGCTATCCGGTATTCTTTTACGGCAGACCAGGAAAATAGATCCTTAATAACAAAGGGTAAAATTGGTAAAATTGTAATGAGCCATGCCGTTTTCTTTCCTAGCTTACTCCACCAAAGCATAACGAATACCATCGTAATATAAATAAAAATTGGCACCAGAATTGATGTAGTTGAAAATAGATATAAAGAAAATACGTACAACATGAGAAGGTGCATAAACTTTAACCTACTATTATTGAAAAAAGAAGCCCAAGCTAGAAAGAAGAATGGTATCGTCATTAAACAGTCAATTGTGAGAGGACCAATCTTTATTAATGCTTCTCCATTCACAGAAATAGTCGGAAAACATTTTATAGCTAACAAGATAAGTATTCCAATTGTATAAAACAGCCACCCGATTCTTTCTAACTTCCGGTAATCAAGCAACATCATTCCAATAGCTGTTGCAATGCCGAGAATAACAGAAATTACTTTGTTCATTAATAAATCATTCGTATGCCCAAGAGCGATTATTGGTAAAAACCCTAGCCCCATAGCAGCCACTAATAAAATAATTAAGAACCAATCCACCTTTGGCTTATGAAGTTTGTTAAGTTCCCTGCCAAGCTTGATCGGACTTCCCATTTGTTCAACAGCCTTATTTTCAGCAACTTCCTCACTTAACCCTTTCTCTATCCACGTGTTCTTCGCCTGTTTCAAGTGAAAATCTAGTTCAGTTGCTACAAAGCTCTTTGCTTCTTTTGATTTAATGTGATTGGTAACTTCGCTTAAAAAACGCTCCCCTTTTTTGTTCAATTTTATCTCACTCCTGTACTAATCCTTTTAATATAAACCGTGCCTTCGTAGAATCTTTTTCTGCCTTTCGCAGCATCTTTCTTCCTTTATCATTTAATTGATAATATTTCGCTCCTGCATGATCCCAACTCGATTGGATAAAACGATTCTGTTCTAGACGATGTAATACGGTATATAAAAACCCTTCATTTCCTTCGAATTTTCGAATCCCTCTCCCTCGTAGTAACTGTGACAATTCGTATCCTGTTTTTTCATGACTGAGGAGTTGTAAAATCGCTAAAGAGATGTCCTCTTCCTTTTCGTTTGAAGCATTGATTTTTTCGCRCACCTGCTTTCGATGTTGATCAGAAAAACTCAAATGTTTAAACGTTGTATTCTCCATTGATTTTCGCAGGCCTTTTAATCGATCTTCCATTTGATTATCCCTCCAATCCTTTCTTCAAAAGCTCCTTCGCTTTTTTCAGTCTCGTTTTTATCGTGTTTTCTTTCACGTCTATTACAATAGCAATCTCTTTAATTGATAGTTCTTCATAATAAAATAGATAAATGACTTCTCGATATTTTATCGGTAAATTCATTACTGCAGAAGCCAGTTCACGATCCTTCGCATTTTGAATAACAGTTTGTTCGACACTATCATTTTGAACCCCAATATAAGCAGCTTCATCCTCTGTCACGATCACCTTTTTGTTATACCAACTTTTTATGTAGTCCTTACATTGATTAATCGCAATTCTCCACAACCACGTTTTCACATTCGATTTCCCTTTGTATGTATGAAGAGATTTATAACATTTCACAAATATATCTTGCGTTAAATCCTCAGCGACTTCTTTATTATTCACATATGAATACACAAGCTGTAAGACTTCTTGCCCATACTTGTTCATTATTTCATCGATAAAGAGTTCCTTATCTTCTATTTCAAACGCTTCTACCGTTAATTCATCCACATCATTTCCTCCTTCCCATTTATTAGACGACGCACTGTATGGAAAAGTTTTATAAATTCATAAAAAAACGGTTGGAAATGTCCATACCGTTTTGTTCATCCTCTACTATTTAATTTTTTCTAAAACAAAACTTTTAATATTCCCCGCACTTTTTATAGCTTGCGATACGTCTGTTTTATTAAGTTCTTCAAAATAAGGATATCTGACTTCAATCGCATAACTATTTAACTCTGCACAATCATCTATTAAATCATTGAACTCCATATTAAATTCAGCACATTCCTTTGCTAACAGCAATGAATTATGCGTTTTAGACGGATGAGTTCCTTTAAACGTTAAATACCCCTTTAGATATTTCTCAGCACACTGTTGACAATGATAACAGATAATTGCAAAAATAATAGGTATTAAAGACAATAAATGATTAGAAGCTCTAAGATCCGAATCTGCAATTTCAAACCATAAATTTGCCTCACTGAAATTTTTCATACAATACCTTACCTTCTTCAGCAATCTTGTATTCCATTGTTACAGGATTACCAGAACGCTCATTAAATTCTTCAGAACCGTAAACAAGTAAATCGACTGGTGTTTTCATTACATCGAATATACTTAAATTCAATTTCTTTAAGGCTTCTCTTTTCCTCTTACCAATACCATCAACCACTACACACAAATCAAAATCACTATCCTCATTAGGCATACCGTAAGCATGAGACCCAAATAAAATAATTTTATTAACATCAGAAAGAGAGGAAGTCATTTTATCTACTAATTGATTTAACTCTTTTTGAACATTAGTATTCATTCCATTCACCGCTTTAAATTAATCCTTCTCAATAAATCCTAGCTGTAGAAGCAAATCAATAAATTGATTCATTTCAACTCTAATACACTACTACAATTGTTAAGTTATTCAAACGATATGATAATACTTATTATACCTTTCGTATCCATATCCTGTTAAGCAACAAAAATCTACACTCAGTTAATTTCAGTACACTCTGTACAAATATAATAAAACAAAAAACCGCATGAGGACTCTCCCTCACGCGGTTTATTTTTAAGCTAACGCAGCCGCCTGCTCTTGTTGATCCACAGGAATTACAGCATCGCTTAACGCTTTTTCTAATTCAGCTGTGTATTTCATTTCGACGCTATCATCATTTATGGCGCCAATAAAGACAGATTACGCAACAGTTTCATAACAGTATGAATAAATAAACACCTATTACGAGTATAAAAAATCGGCTCACTACATAATACCTATGTTTTCAGTGATACTCTATTACCACCGAACTAATTTATATAATTTTAACTATATGATAGCAAGTTAATTTTCAAATATCTTCTTGCGCATAACCCTAAATTTATTATCCATTTGTATCAGGCTTATAAATAAAAGATATCCTATCGATGCACCGAGCATATTTATAGCAATCCGCCACACATCAAAAACATCAGATAAAGTTAGTAAATGTAATAACTCCCAAACAAGAAAGGTCATAGCATACCACTTACAAGCTTTCTTATAGTTCGTCACTTTATTGATCAACACTGGAACGAAAAATCCAAATGGAACTACCAATATTATATGTTGCAAAACAGTTAACCAATACGTTGAGTTCCCCCAAGGACCTGGATGCGCAATAAAATCTTTAACTTGCCAAAGTGTTATTCCAAAAAGTTGTAATAACGTTTCTAAATCAGATATATGTAAAAATTGCTGCCAAAATTCAAGAGGATGATAGACAGTTCCACCTGTCAAACTACGAATAGAGTCAAATGTTGAATTTGAAATAAATGTTCCCAAAAAGACAATAAAACAAATCATTATATAAGGAATACATAAAATTTTTGATAATATCTTTAATGGTCTAGGAACTTCGTATACCGATTGATTAATCCCTAAACCAATAACTTTTGATTCGCCAAAAGTTTGAATCGCTTTATACACCGCTTCTTTTTCATTCATACCTTGTTCCATATATTCTTCTTTCAAGCTGTTCAAGTGATCATATATTTCTAGAAATAGCTCATCCTGTTCAATATTACTAAGTTCTGAATAAGCTAAAATGGACTTAATATACTCATCAAATTCACTCATAAATAACTCCTTTCTGACAAGTTTGAATTAATGATGTTACACGCTCCCAAGAGTTCACTTTCTTCTGCAATTCTTTTTTCCCTTTACTTGTAATAGTATAAAATTTCCTTTTCATCCCATTCTCAGATTGATTCCAATAAGATTCAAGAAATTCCTTTTTTTCTAATCGCTTTAAAGCTGGATACAAAGTTCCCTGCCCCATACTATACAAATCTTCACTTGCATCCTTTAAACTTTGGGCTATTTCATATCCATATGTATCACGTTTTGCAATGATAGAAAGTAATAAAATATCTATACTTCCCTTCAAGATTTCTTTGTCCAACAATACCACCTCCTTATATACATCGTATAACAACATATGTCGTTATGCAACACAATTGAAATAATACCCCATAAAAAAAACCACCTAAAGGCTCCCCTTCAGGTGGTTCTCTATTTTACGCTAACGCAGCCGCCTGCTCTTGTTGATCTACAGGAATTACAGCGTCTGTTAATGCTTTTTCTAATTCAGCTGTGTATTTCATTTGCTCTTCTTTGCTCCAGCCTAGTTTCGCAGCCATGTAGTTGATTACTGCTTCTTTCCACTCGTATACCCAGTGGATGTTGAAGAATACAGCGCCTCTGCGGCGTACGAAGAAGTCAACTGGTTTCGCTGTCATTTCGTAATCCATTGCGTATACAAGTGGGATTAGAACGTCTAGCGGCATGTTGTATTCTTTCGCTTCGTCTTTATGTTTTTTCGCTAAGTCAAACAGTACGTCAACGTTAGAGCCGTAGAATTTCGCGAATTTTTCCGCTTGTGCTGTCGTTAAACCATATTTCGTACCTTCGCCTGCTTTTTTTGCAACAAATGCCGGGAATCCATGTGAACCACTTACATGACCACCAGAGATTGGCATATGTTTCGTATCGCTCTTCTTATATGCGCTATGGCCTTCTTTTTGTAATAGATTCGTTACGTAGTCTACTACCATTTCAGCCATTTTGCGGTATCCTGTTAATTTACCGCCCGCGATTGTAATTAAACCAGATTCAGAAGTCCAAATTTCATCTTTACGAGAAATTTCAGATGCATTCTTACCTTCTTCATAAATTAGCGGACGTACACCAGCCCAGCTTGATTCCACATCTTTTTCTGTAATTTTCACGCTTGGGAACATGTAGTTAATCGCATTAATGATATATGTGCGATCTTCTGTTGTCATGTGCGGTACAGCTGCGTCTTTATCATAGAACGTATCTGTTGTACCTACGTACGTTTTTCCTTCGCGAGGAATCGCGAACACCATACGTTTATCTGGTGTATCAAAGTAAATTGCTTGCCCTAATGGGAAACGTTTTTGATCAATTACTAAGTGAACACCTTTTGATAACTGAAGTACTTTACCTTTTTTCGAGTTATCTTTTTCACGAAGTGTATCTACCCAAGGACCAGCTGCGTTTACAATTTTCTTACCGTAAACTTCATATACTTCTCCGTCTAGTAAATCGATTACACGTACACCGCATACTTTTCCATCTTTATATAAGAAACTGTCTACTTTTGCGTAGTTAACAGCTTTCGCACCATGCTCAATCGCTTCTTTCATTACTTCAATTGTAAGACGCGCATCGTCTGTACGATATTCTACGTAGTAACCGCCGCCTTTTAATCCTTCTTGTTTTACAAGAGGTTCTTTATTTAGCGTTTCTTCACGGTTAAACATCTTTCTGCGCTCGCTTCGTTTTACACCTGCTAAGAAGTCGTATACACGAAGACCAATTGATGTACTGAATGATCCGAACGTGCCGCCTGTATGGAACGGAAGTAACATCCACTCTGGTGTTGTTACATGGGGACCGTTCTCATATACGATCGCACGCTCTTTCCCCACCTCTGCTACCATTTTCACTTCAAGTTGTTTTAAATAACGTAAACCGCCGTGTACAAGTTTCGTTGAACGACTTGATGTACCTGCTGCAAAGTCCTGCATTTCAAACACAATCGTTGATAAACCGCGTGTTGCCCCATCTAATGCAATACCAGAACCAGTAATACCTCCACCAATTACGATCACATCTAACTCTTGTTTATTTACTCCATTTAATACGTCTTTACGTTGTTTACTTGAAAATTTCATGGTAATTCCTCCCTTTGATAACGAAAAAAGAGACCACAAGCTCCGCTATAGATTTCGCCTCTATAGCGTGTTGTGGTCTCTCCAAATCTCCTACCGAATTATTAACTTGTCATCATTATAACACTGTTTATGATTATTTGAAAGCTTTAGTTGCTTCAATTGCTTTTTTCCATCCAGCATATAGCTCTTCGCTTGTTTCCGCTTCCATCGTTGGTTCAAAGCGTTTGTCCATATGCCACTGTGCTTTAATTTCATCTTGGTTTTTCCAGTATCCAACCGCAAGACCAGCTAAGTATGCTGCACCTAAAGCTGTCGTTTCATTGATCACTGGACGCTCTACAGGAACGTCTAAAATATCACTTTGGAACTTCATTAAGAAGTTATTCTTAACTGCCCCGCCATCAACGCGTAATGTATTTAGTTCAATACCTGAATCTGCTTCCATTGCGCATAGTACATCTTTCGTTTGGTATGCTAAAGATTCTAGCGTTGCACGAATGAAATGCTCTTTCGTCGTACCGCGTGTTACACCAAACATAGCGCCGCGTACTTCACTATCCCAATACGGTGTACCTAGTCCTACGAATGCCGGTACTATGTATACACCTTCAGTTGATTCAACACGGCTAGCGTACACTTCGCTCTCGCTCGCATCTTTAAACATACGCAGTCCGTCACGTAACCACTGAATTGCAGAACCTGCTACGAAAATACTTCCTTCTAATGCGTAATTCACTTTACCATCTAAACCCCATGCAATTGTTGTTAATAGGCCATGCTCAGAAGCTACTGCTTTTTCGCCTGTGTTCATTAACATGAAACAACCAGTTCCGTAAGTGTTCTTCGCCATACCTTCACCGAAACAAGCTTGTCCAAATAATGCTGCTTGCTGGTCACCAGCTACACCTGCGATCGGTATATTTTGACCGAAGAAGTGATAATCAATTGTTTCTCCATATATTTCAGATGATTGACGTACTTCTGGAAGCATGCTCTTTGGTACTGTTAACATGTCTAGAAGCTCATCATCCCACTGTAAGTCGTGAATGTTAAACATTAATGTACGTGATGCATTTGAGTAATCTGTTATGTGCGCTTTACCGCCAGACAATTTCCATACAAGCCATGTATCAATTGTTCCGAATAATAACTCGCCATTTTCCGCTTTCTCTCTTGCACCTTCAACGTTATCTAAAATCCATTTTACTTTCGTACCAGAGAAGTATGCATCAATTAAAAGACCTGTTTTTTCGCGAACCATCTCGCTATAACCTTTTTCTTTTAACTCATCACAAATTTCAACTGTTTGACGAGATTGCCATACGATTGCGTTATAAATTGGTTTTCCAGTCGTTTTATCCCATACAACCGCTGTTTCACGTTGGTTCGTAATACCGATACCAGCGATTTGTTCTGGTTTTACATCCGCTTCACTTAAGCAAGTTGCGATAACTGCTAAAATAGATCCCCAAATTTCTTGTGCATTATGCTCAACCCAGCCTGGCTTTGGAAAATGTTGTGTAAACTCTTTTTGAGCTGAATGAACGATTTTTCCTTCTTTATTGAAAAGAATTGCGCGTGAGCTTGTTGTTCCTTGGTCTAATGAAAGAATATATTTTTTCATATCAGTTTCCCCCTATGCTACTTTTCTACTTTTTGTAGTAGTTCCACTTTTTTTACTTGTCATATAAGAGATTGCTAGTACAATCACAGTTGCAATAATTACATAAATAAGTGCTGAATTTTGTTTTCCTTCAAATACAACTTGATGGAATAATCCTGCAAGTGATCCACCTAAAATTGGACCAACTACTGGAATCCATGCATACTTCCAATTTGAACCGCCTTTTCCTGCAATCGGAAGGAAGAAGTGTGCAATACGCGGACCTAAATCACGAGCCGGGTTGATTGCGTATCCTGTTGTTCCACCTAATGATAAACCAATACTTACAATTAAGAAACCTACGATAAATGGATTTAAACCATCTGCAAATTTATTTGCTCCAATTGCTAATATACCAAATACTAAAACGAATGTTCCAATCATTTCACTTAAAAGGTTTGCAAATGTGTTCGGAATTGCTGGACCTGTTGCAAATACACCTAACTTTGTTCCTGGATCTTCTGTTTCTTTCCAATGTGGTAAGTAGTGTAAATATACGATAACTGCCCCGATAATTGCCCCAATCATTTGTGCTGCGATATACATAGGTACATCACTCCATGGGAACGCTCCCTTAAAAGCAAGTCCTATTGTTAAAGCTGGATTCAAATGTGCTCCACTAATTGATCCAACTGCATACGCTGCCATAGCAACCGCTAGACCCCAACCCATTGTAATTACAATCCAACCAGAATCTTTCGCAAACGATTTCTTTAAACTTACACCAGCGCAAACGCCGCCACCAAGTAAGATTAACAATGCAGTCCCTATTAATTCCCCTAAAAATGCTGACATAAAATCCCTCCACAATCAATTTAAATGCTTTCGAAAAGTGATAGAGGTAAAATGAATGGCCATTCGTTTTTTCAAAAGAAAAAGATCCACAGCTTACATGCTTCTATATAATATATATAGAAACAATAAAATGTGGATCTCTTCTTTTCTCCGTCACGTTTATTAACTTGTCTATAATGTTAACCCTTAATGAAAGCGGTGTCAACAGAATTTTTTCACATTTTCGTTACTTTTTTTGGTAATGTTTCCATAGTTCTTTTTTCGATGTCGTAATTGCTGTCGCACCAGCATTTAACGCCCTTTCAACATCCTCGACAGTTCGAATAAAACCACCCGCTAAAATTGGTACACCTGTACGCTCTTTCACCTCAGCAATGACACCCGTTAACGCACCAGGAAGCACCTCTATATAATCCGGCTTCGTCTTTTCTAGCAAATTACAGCTCTTTTCCATCGCGCTAGAATCAATTAAAAAGATGCGTTGAATGGAGACGACACCTTTTTGCTTCGCCTTCATAATTACGCTCGCCTTTGTCGATAATAACCCGTACGGTTTATATTCTTGGCATAAAAACTCCGTCGCATGCCCATCACTTTGTAATCCATGGATCAAATCCACATGTAAAAATACTTTTTTATTATGCTGCTTCGCGAGCGACACAACACTCTTCAATTGACCGACATGAATATCTAAAATAACAATATACTCATACGAACTATGTAATAGCTTCTCCAAATCTTTAATTTGCCTCACTGCCGGCAAAATCTTTTGCTCATGAAATTCCATTCTAAACGTCCCCTTCCTATCTATCCTTTATAGTACACAATTTGGGTGAAAAGAACAGCTAGTGTAGGGGATTTCTTACAAATCTTTCTCTTATCTATATATTTTCTTCAATTTATCAGAAACCGTACCACCTATAACCATTAATATGAGCGGTAAAAAATTCATTACATACGGTGCATCTGCTACAATTGTAATGCTTGCTCCTGCAAACTTATTTAACGCCCATACAACGATTTTTGTAATAAACAAAAATACCCCCAGCATGAATAGACCATCAAAGAACACCTTCCATTTTGGATATGCTAATTGCTTACTATCCTCAATTACTTTCTGCGTCAACTCTTCATCACTCCTTAGCAGTTCATCAATTGTAATACCGAACAGATCGCTTAAATGAATAATAATTTCAATGCTCGGATAGTTCTTTCCCGTCTCCCATTTCGAAACAGACTGCCTACTTACATGAATTTTTTCAGCCAAATCATTTTGCGACCAATTTCGTTTCTCTCGCTCTTCTTTTAAACGTTCGCTAAAAATCATACTGTGTTTATCACCTCTCTACGTCTAGTATGGTCAAATAAATGATGAAGAGTAAAGCTAGTTATCGTTGCGTAACCTGTGCAACTTGTGCGTTACATCTAAAAATGACGCTATGTATCATGTCGATTTCATATGCTTTTCTTCTATAATAATTTCCCGAACAATAATACAATGAACGGATGACTAGATTAAGCATAAAAAAATACGCCATCCCTTCTTATCATTCTCCAGAAAGAATAACGTAAAGTTTCATTTTTAAACATTTTCATCAAAAAGAAAAGAAGCTAACAATAAATTGTTAACTTCTCAGCTGAAAGTAAAATATTATCTTTCCTTATCTTCTAATATCTAGGTTGTGATTGAATATTTGTAAGATGAACATCAAACATATCAATGATTTCAAGAAATCTATCAGCTTCACGGAAAACATGGTCTGCTAATAACGGATGAATGATACTCTTTATTTTACATTGCTCAATTAAATCACGTGCTGTTTTCTTAAAATCCCGAAGAGATGTAACGGACACACGATTTTGATCTAAAAATTGATCTAAAAGAGGGACTGTTTGGGATTGTGGCTTCATAGATTCTAAGTCAATTGCTTGATACATCAATTCATCAAAATCATTACTAAAATTCCGTGCTGTATCTACAAGCTTTCTTTCCGATGGATCAAGAAGATGACCAATAAATTTAGCATGGTCTGCCATAATCCTTAAAAAGAAAACATTTTCTTTAATAATAGCATCAGGAAGGGCATCTAATTTCCCTTCATTTAATTGTATTAAACGTTTTCTAAAATAGTCAGCTTCCCTACTTGTATGGTCAACTAACAGTGGAAAGTTATTTTGTCCTGGCAATTTACATGTGAGAATTAATCCTAAAATTTTTCTTTTAAATCCCCAAATATTAGTTGCGGCTTGTTGTACTTCTGAATTAAATCTTTTTATTTGCTCAGGATCTGTTTCATTTGTATAGGAATGCGCTATTTGTTCGATATGTTCAAACAATCGATAAAATTGATTAGCCTCTTCGATTAGTTGAGTATCCTCGCATCTAAACCCCAAGCGAAGAAAAAAAGAATGCTCCTTCATGATTCTAGACCAAAAACGAATTTCATTTAATGAACGCTCAACAAACATTACAGATGTAACACCTGTATCAGGATGTAATGATGTTTCATCCCTATGCATTGTTAATCCCCCCTGTAGATACTGCGCTATTTCCATTCTTATGAGTGAACATATATATAAATACCATCAAATAAAGGTTCATGATGAATATCATATACATGTAAAATTAAGCTTATATAAGCTTAGCTTGATGAACATATACTGCTCCAAAAAAGAAAAAAGGCTACCACCTAGATGTAAAGTTCTACTAGTTGGTAGCCTGTCAAAATTTCTATTAAAGCAATACCGAATCTTTATCACTATCCTGATTACGTTTCTCTCGTTCTTCTTCTAAGCGCTTCATATATACTTCGCCTTCTTTTTCGATAAAATCATTATCCATCTCTTGCTCTTTTTTCGAAGTATATAAAACCATGTAGCCACTCAATACGATCCCAATGATTACAAGATAAATCCACCATGGTAAAGTTTCCACTTTCGTTCATCCCTTTCCTTAGACAAGCCTTATTAGTTTCACTTTATGAGGAAAGAAGTGGATTTATGCTTAAAATTTCATTGTGGATTCTTCGCGAAGAACGCTTGTACATATTCCATAAACTCGATTGGTTCCTGGCGAAACGGTGCGTGGTATCCTTTTTCAATGATATGGAACGTACTATTTGCAAATAGCTCGTGATACAGTTCACCATTTTTCCAAGAAACGCTCTTATCATGTCGTCCCCATATAATTAAAGTCGGTACCTTGATTTTATCGGCTTCCATCGCAATGCGGCGCTCTCTCATTTTCTTCAGCTGGTCATAATGCTTTTTATCATCGCGACTATTTTTCACTTCATTTTTATTATAATCCGTAATCTCTGTTACAGTTTGTAAGTCTGTCGATAGTGGCGGCACTTCATAACTTTCTTTTTGCTGGAAAGACTCTATCCCTGTAGAATCCGCTAAAACGAGATGCGTTACTGCATCCGGATATAAATACGCTAAATTCAGAGACATTTCCCCGCCCATCGAATGACCAAGTACTGCGAATTGATCGTATCCGAGTTTCTTCATTAACTTATAATATAAATTCACTTGTGTGGGAAACGAATACTGAAAATCAATCGGCTTAGAAGAACGCCCAAACCCTAAAATATCAACCGCAATAATCGTATGATCCTTTACAAGTTCCGGATAAATATCATTAAACCCATCTGAAGAACCACCGAACCCGTGAAGCATAAGTAAAGGCGGTTTCCCCTCACCAATTTGCTTAAAATAGATCGTCTGTCCATCAATCTGCGCCATACTCTCTTTCGTATTTATCTTCATCATAACAGTATCCTTCACTTCTTCAACCTTCGCAATCGGCTTATCAACGAAGTTACATACTATTAATAAAACAAGAACAATACCGCTAATCATATAAAACTTAAACCGTTTCAAAATCCCCGTCTCCTTTCTCATGCTACTATTTAAAGTTTTTACATTTTTTGGTTGTTTTATGTTCCCTTTTTAATTGTAACTACATCGGTTACAATTATATTAAAAAAATATTACTCAATGCCACTACTAATGGTTACTTTGTAACTATTATAGTTACACATAAAAAGTAAGTCAATTATTTTATCTGCGTTAACGGGCAGTCCGATTAGTGTGAGCTAATAATCAGTGTGAGATGAACCATCAAAAATTGTTTGCTCAGCGCTATTTGGTGCTAGCTTCCTTTGACTTGGTCGGACAATTGGATATCCGAAAGAAGGCTTGTTATCACTATACTTAGTGTCCCTTACTTCTTTTAGTTAATAAAAAACGCAAGCTTCTTTTGATTAGAAGTTTGCGTTTTTTATCATATACTTTATTTTTTCTCTTCACGAGCTAAATCGATTACAACATCTTTTCCATCACCATCTTTTAATAATACTTTAAAATGATTCACATTATCAAAAGTAGTAACATCAAACGTTTTCACCTTAATTACTTTCCCATTATCTTGAGCATTTGAGTATCCCTTCAATGTTGACTTATATGTTTTCCCTTTTTCATCCATAAGAATAACACTATCAATTGTTTTTATCTGACGTTTTAATTCTTCCTCATCTCCAAAAGTATCACGTTCAAATGTAATACTTGTCCCTGTTGGTAGTACTTCTGCAGACACTATTTTTACAGACTCAGGTTGTTGTTTAGGAACAAAATGAATCTCTTGATTTCCTTTAAACTTCGAGTCTAATTTTATTTCCCCTTGCCACTTCCCTTGAATTTCCTTATTGAGCTGCATACCATTCTGATGCCAAACTTCTATATTTTCTTTTACAGTATTTGATTGAGATTCTGCTACTGTCCTGTAAGAAACATCTTTATTTTCTAATGGCGCAAACAAAGATATAGAACTAATATTAAAGTTTAGACTATCAATGTTATCAATTGAATTCATAGGATGGAATATTAAATTATAAGTTATTTCTCCCTCTTCTTCACCTGCCTGAATACTCCATTCGCTACCTCCCAACATCTTACTATTTTCATTTGTTAACCCTTCTGTGTATTCCGCCTTCTCTATATATCGTCCTTTATCATCTGTTAAATCGTACTTCATTCTTAAATCTGTCAATTTACTTATCAAACTTTTATCTTCAAATTTCAATTGTAAGGAAACTGCTATTTTAGATTTATCATACAGTACATTTTTAATTTGGATTGTAACCCCATTATCTTTCATCACATTATTCTCATCTACTTTTTGTATATACCCATTATCTGCCGCTTTTTGAACTCCCTGATCTTTCGCAAAAAAGAATTCCTTTACCACAGCTAATGCTGAATCACCATACACGCCAACTCCGACACTTGCTCCAACAATCGTTAACCCTGCTATCATTGCTGCAACTATTTTTTTATGGGAGGATGTTTGTTTTTGTTTCTTACTTTTTCTAATTTCTTCAAAAGCAAGTTCTTTTTTCTTCAAAACACTAGTAGGAATTGTTACATCATCATTTAATGCTTTTTCTAATTTATGCTCGAATTGATCATTCATTTTAAATTCCCCCCATTGTTTACATTCTCCCAGTCTTCTTTTAAATAATATTCTTTTAACTGTTGCCTTGCTCTATGTAGTCTTGATTTGATTGTTCCTTCTTTTTCATTTAAAATCTCTGCAATTTCTTTTGTTTTAAATTTATTTACATAATAGAGTACGATTACTAAACGATACTCCACACTTAAATAACTAAGCAGATTGTCAAATTCAAGCTTTTGTTCAATATTGTCTTTTACGATTTGATCTCCCTGTACTTTTCCATAATCATCCACATATAAAACTTTATTTTTTCGTACTATATCATTACATTTATTCATTAATATTTTCGTAATCCATGTTTTAAAATACTCTGGTTCTTTTACCCTTTTTAAATTTGTAAAAGCAGACAAAATTGTTTCCTGCATTGCATCTCCTATATCTTCTTCATTTTTCAAGCGTGCTTTTGCCACCTTATACATTTGTGGCATTAATATATCAATTGCCTCAATAAAGGCTTCCTCATCACCTTTTTGAGCCCGCTTTATGAGCAGCTCCATTTTAAATTCCCCCTTAGAAATCTACCATTTATGTTTTATATAACTATTAGACTGTATATACTTTAAAATGGTTGCAAGAAATTCTAAATAAAGTGAAACTTTAATCAGTGGGGGGTTCTTCATCCCCCCACTGATTATTAGTTGAACCAATCGGGCTTTTATGGGCAGTTGATCCCCCACCTAACTTCTTTGCTTTCCCTGAATTTTGAGGTGGGGGTCTTACTGCCCATTAAAGCGGGATAAAAATAACCTTGGCTCAGCGAATACCCGAACTAAGGTTACTTTAAGTACAATGTTCATGATTCTTATTATATCTCGGCTCAAGTTAAACAATAGGGTGTATATCAAAAATGTATTTCCTGAATACTGTCGAATTAGAACCATAAAAACAATCTTATTACATCAAAGTTAATTTAGAGCACATTATGGATACCTTAAAACCAAGACAGGTTTATGAAATAGTACACTTTGTTTCCACTCTTAATTTTCATATGATGAAAAAAGAGCACTGAACAGACATCAGCACTCTTTTTCATCATCATCGTTATTTACACACAGTTGTTCCGCTATTTCTTGTACCCGTTCCATCGTTATTCCTTCTCTAAACTCCACTGCTAGAGGATGGTCTGTCGGTTCCAGTTCAATATAAGGACGAATACCATCCGCTCTCGGATGAACCATCGTTTTCAAGCTTACTGTTTCCAACTCATATGGTAAATCCGTCGAAAGCCAACCAAACATCGGCTCTAATAATTGTTGCTTATCCCAGAATTCATTCACCTTATCAAAATTCGCTTCGCTTAACGAAACCCATACACCCCATATGAAATGTTCATCTGTACCAATGATAGGAATTTCAATACTCCCTCGAATGAAGAAGTGTTCTCCATCCATCACACATAAATCATCGTTCATTTCAAATCTATCTTCTCGCTCTTCAGGTTCAGCATCATAATAATACACAGGAGCTGATGATCCATAGCTCGTTGGAATTTCTTCATGATATGTATCGCAGCATCTACAAGTATACCCACTAATTTTCGTCATTCTATTCCTCCGTCAGTTTTACATACATTTTATCAAAATACTTATAAAGTGAAAATAAAAAAAGCAAGCAATTCCAGCTATCAGCTAAAACTACTTGCTCTTCTACTTATTATTTCTATTTTTACTCTTTAATAAATTCCTTCGTACTTCTCACTGTATCAATCGGACGAACTAACTTCTCAATTTCTTCACGCTTTGGCTCTAAAAACGGAGGTAAAGATAATTTTTCTCCAAGTGTTTCATATGGCTCATCTCCCATAAAACCAGGGCCATCTGTCGCAAACTCGAATAAAATTTGCGGCGCAACTCTTGCGTATAATGACTCGAAGAAGTGGCGATTTACATAACCAGATGAAGGGAGTCCAACTCGACTTAGTCGCTCAATCCACTCTTCTAATACAGCGCGATCCTCTACGCGGAATGCTGCATGATGCACTGTACCAAAACCTTGTTGTGCTTCAGGAAGAACCGTATTATGTTCTACAATAACAGAAGCACCGTTTCCGCCTTCGTTTACTTCAAATAAATAGAACTCTCCTTCTTGATCAATCTCTTTAAATAATAGAACTTTTTCTAGCACCTCTTTGAAATAACTAAAGTTCGCGATACGAATAAATACAGGTCCTAAGCCAGTAATTGCATATTCTAATGGAACTGGACCGTTTTGCCACGGTGTACCTGATTCTATCCCGTTATCTAATTCATCTGAGATTAATTGATAGTGTTGATCATCAAAGTCAACAAACGAAAGAGTTTTCTTACCAAATTGCTCTTTAATTCCTGTATGTTCTACTTCAAGACGGTCAAAACGTTTCACCCAATATGCTAACGCTGCATCAGTTGGCACTCGGAATGATGTTTTTGAAATTTCATTTGTACCGTGTACACCTTTAGGAACGCCCGGGAAGTCAAAGAATGTCATATCTGTTCCTGCACTACCTTTATCATCTGTAAAGAATAAATGGTACGTTTGAATATCATCTTGGTTTACTGTTTTTTTAACTAAACGCATTCCTAAAACATGAGTGAAAAACTCATAGTTCTTTTCTGCACTACTCGTAATTGCTGTAACGTGGTGAATTCCTTTTAATTGGTTCATTTTATATTCCTCCAATAGTGTTAATTTATATTTAACTGTTTTATTTTTGCTCGCTGGTCAACGAAGCATTTATTTATAAAAGTAATCATTCATTTTACTAGTCAAGTGATAGTTAAAAAAATAATTCACTGTGTAAAACGATTCGTTCGAAAGTAATAATTCCTTTCGTTACTATCACTTTACAACTCAAGTGATTAAAAAGCAAGTAAATTATCTTGAATTCGAGATAATTTTTAATATCTCAGTATTAGTTTAAAATGCTATATGTTTTGTGGCGTAATTATTTTCATATCTACTGGTAATAAAACCTTTTCAGTCGCCAAAATAAATAGCCTACAATCAATGAACTAATCATAGGCTATTAAAATTCTTTAATAGTTAAATATCCTTACAATAAATTGTAATTTTAGTGAGTAATTAATATTAGTAATTCTCTGTTTCATTAAATGATTTATTTTATATATTCCAAAAATCACTATTTATATCACTGTTATATTTATACTCAACCTTTTCTTTACCACATTTTTCGCACTTATAAATATTAGCTGTCCCAATCTGCCCTGTTTTAAAATTTTCACTATCCTGAGTTTTAATAAATTTATAATTGTGTATACATCTAGGTTCTCTTACTTTATCCATCCATTTTCCTAGCATAAAGTAATCACTCTCCTTAAAAGAATATCCCTACTACAACTCTATATTTAGAATACTCTACAAAAGATTTCCAATCAACGAACACGTTCTCTTACCTCCCTTGCATCACATGGTATGCAAAAGAATGGTTTTGTTTAAGATCCGTTTTTTTATTGACAACAGACCCTCATCCAT
The DNA here is from genome assembly GCF_056396785.1 of Bacillus sp. 05T21. Taxonomy (NCBI): domain Bacteria; kingdom Bacillati; phylum Bacillota; class Bacilli; order Caryophanales; family Bacillaceae; genus Bacillus; species Bacillus sp. 05T21. Next base: position 616,231 of record NZ_JBFTMD010000002.1, read on the forward strand.
TAGCTTTACACGAGCTAATGCAATATAAATTCACCGTATGATTTACATCTTTTTCTCTCATTATTTCTTTCCTCATCAAGGAATAAATAATGGTTTTTAAAGCTATTTGCAGTGTCTTCCCTTATCAGGGCAATAAAAGATGGTGTGAAAACTTAATTTCACACCATCTTTTTAAACAATTTTATTGTCATGCCACACTTAATGAGGCCATTCTATTCACAATCTTAATTATGGAAAGTTGGCTTATAGAACGAACGATTATCAAGCGCAAAGACACGTTCTGTGTATTCGCCTGGTTTTGTGCGTCCTAATGCGCGGTCCATCATGTTCATTTTTGCATCTAAGTTATCGATGTAGTGCAGAATTTCTGCTTCTTTTACTAATGGTGGTTTTGGGCTACCCCATTCTGCTTTTCCATGATGGGAAAGGACGATGTGCTGAAGGATTAATACTTCTTCTGCATCGATTTGTAGTTCGTCTGCTGCTTTACCAATTTCGTTCACCATGATAGAGATGTGGCCAAGTAAATTTCCTTCTAACGTATACGTCGTAGAGATCGGGCCAGATAGTTCGAATACTTTACCAAGGTCGTGTAAAATAACGCCCGCATATAGTAAGTCTTTATCTAACGATGGGTATAGAGCTGATATAGCTTTCGCTAAATCTAACATTGATACAACATGGTAAGCTAGTCCAGATACGAACTCGTGATGGTTCTTTGTCGCTGCTGGATATTCTAAAAATTCGTTTTGGTGCTTATTTAATAAATGTCTTGTTAGACGCTGTATGTTCGGGTTTCTCATTTCAAATATGTATTGCGTAATTTTCTCAACCATATCTTCTTTTTTTATTGGAGCTTTTTCTACGAAATCCGAGATATCTGTTACTTCATTTTCATTCGCAACACGGATTTGTTTCACACGTAATTGAATACGTCCTTTGTAGTTTAAAATATCTCCAGCTACTTTAACGATTGTTTCCGCTACATATTGTTTCTCAACTTCTGGTGATACATCCCATAGCTTCGCTTCAATATCTCCACTTGGATCTTGTAAGATTACTGTTAAAAACGGCTTACCATTGCTTGCGAGACCTTTTGTCGCTGTTTTAATTAACAAGAAAACATCGACTTGTTCACCAACTTCATATTCTACAATTTTCTTTTTCATTCGAATTCCTCCACCAAATCAGTTACTTTTAGTATAGCATACTACAACTCATTTTCTTTAACGCTTACGCACTAATTTTATAATCTGTTTTTCTGTAAAATACGTTAGTAAATGCGCATGGCATGTAAAGAAGATAACTTGTCTATCTTTCGCAATTTCTTTTATAAGTTCAATCGTTCGATTCGTCCTTACCGCGTCAAAATGTACGAAGCTATCATCAATAATAAATGGATAATCATGCTCAAACGTTTTCGCTAGTGCAAATCGTAACGATAAATATAACTGCTCCGCTGTCGCTTGGCTTAGTTCATGACTGTAAAAACGCATACCATCGTTACGTTCGACAATGAAAGGTTCCGCTTCTGACGGTGAGAATATTTTACTATATCTTCCGCCTGTTAAATACACGAAATACTCTTCAGATTTTTGTAAAATGCGCGGTAAATGCACTTCATGATAATATTGCTTCGTTTTCGTTAACACCGTCTTTGCGGCCGCATACGCAGCCCACTTCTTCACTTGTTCACGCACTTGTGATTTTTTCATTTCCCACTCATGTAGTAAATCACCATACGTACTGCCTTCTTCTAAATTCGCAATTTCTATTCGATGCTTCGCAATACGCTCTGTCAGTTCTTTCTCTTGCGCCAGACAGTTTTGCGCGGCTGTAATTTCTTGCTTTAATTTTTCATCATAACCGTCAGCCTCATAATGCTCAGCTAATGACAAACTCGTTAAGCGCTGTTCTAACAAATCAATTTGAGGTAATAAACGCCCCATTTGCTTATCCGCGTCTTCACGTTTCTCTGCCAATTTTCCTGCTTCTAAAAACATCTCTTCATCTGTAGATTCTGCGATATGCCATAACCCATCTCGCTCTACTAGTAGTTGTTTTAATTGCTCTTGCATGAACTCATATTCTTCTTGCCATTCCGCCAGCTTCTCTTTCAGCTGCTTACAAGTTTGGCGCTTCTCTTTTTCATTTTGCATACGACTTTGCGCCTCATGCAAATTACTATACTCTTTACTACCGATAACAGTTTCTAGTTTATGCTCAAAGTGCGAAATCATTTCATATAATGAAGATTTCCGAGCGCCTTGTTTCTCTAGCTCACGATATAATTGCTGCATTTTTTCAATACGCTCAAACGCTGGCAACATGTGCGCATACGTAAAAAATTCAGGGAACATATAGCGCGTTTTATACGCATCTACTTGTTCTCCTATTTGGAAAGTTTCTCTCTCCCATTCTTCATAAGATGAAACGACTTTATCATAAGCACGTTCCATTTGTTGTAATTTATAAGACTCCCGCTCAAATAATTTCCGAATCTCTTCATCCTTTTCTAACTGATAACGAACCGACATCGCCTCTTCACTTTGACGCCCGCTAGCACTTTGCTGAAGAGTAAGAAGCTCTTCTTGTAATCCACTTGACGGATCTTTATATAAAACGAGTGCTAAAACAATCCCTACAAAAACAATCACACTAATAAATAACAGCACGCGGTTATCTATAAATAGACTCGTGAATAAAACAAGCGTGTTAATAAGAAGTAACAGAAGACAAATTCTTTGCCACTGTTTTTTCTTTTGCATAGCCGCCCCTGCTTTTTCCTCATACTTACGCTTCATTCTCTCTGCGCCCATTCCTAAAAATGCCGCATCTTGAAATGATTTTTCTTTCTCAACTAACGTATTTCGTTCTTCATCCGCCAACATTTGCTGGCTGATTTGTCTTATATTTTCTTCTTGCTCTTCTAATTGCTCTTGAGCCGTTTTAAAACGATCATCAAGCTGTGCTTTTTGCGTTTCTAACTCTCTCGCTTTTTGCACAGTTTGCGTAATTAATTCTTTCGTCGCTAAACTTATATCAAATGAAAGAACAGTCTCTTGTTCAAAAGTAGCGCCAATTTGTTGCTGTAGTTCTGCGATTTCTTCTTTTATATTCGCAATACTTCCCGTCATATCACGCATTTCTTGGCGTGCATTTTCATAAGACATATGCTGCATACGAAGTTCTTCTACGTAACTTTCTTTTTGTAAAAATGCTTCATCTATTTCTGTGGAATCAATTTCTGATTGCACTGTTTCTATCTTTTTTTGAAGTGAATCTACTTGTACTTGGAGCGGTTCTATCTTTGCCTTTACCGCCTCATAGCGCGCCATTCCGTTTACAGGAAACTGCCCGTTCTCGTTTTCTAACACTTTCTCGTGCGCACTCTTTTCAATAACGAGAGGCTCAAGCGCCGCTAATATTTCATAGTCTTGCTTTCGTCTTTCGGCTGACTCTTTTTCCGCACGAACAGAAGCAAGTTTCTCTTCACTTTCTTTTAACTGCTCGACCTGTTTTTCATACGTGCCAATTTTCCCTTGCCACTCTTTCATCTTTTCCTCAATTTTCTTCATCTCTTGCAGTGACACGTTAATTTCAGGATTACGACCACTCGGCTTAAAACGCTGATTCATTTCTTTTTCTAATTTTTTATCTAACTGCAATAACGCATCACTTCCGACTGCGCTGGCCGAAAATAAATAATTACCGATATCCGCTTCGCCGAGCTGATGAATATTTTGCAAACCATGCATATCAAATGAAAAAACAGAATCAAATAAGCTTTCATTCACACCGCTTAATATATCGTTTAAAATATCTTCGCCGCCAGTTTTCCCATCTTCAAAATAAACGGTCACCTCACCAACTGCCGTCTTTGGCAATCGTTCAATTTTCAAACGGCCGTACTTTTCTGTTTGAACAGTAACTGCTCCGCCATACTTCCCGCCTTCTTTCGGCTCATAGCGGCGCTGTCCTCTCGTTGGAAAACCGAATAAAATACTTTTCATAAACGAACGAATTGTCGATTTCCCCGCTTCATTTTCACCGTACAGTACCGTCAGCATTGACAGATCCATTTCCACATTTTCTAGTTTTCCATAGCCATAAATATGGAGTTTTTCAATTCTCATTTTTTATCCCTCTCTTGCTGGAATAATTGCTCTAAAATAATATTTTTCGCTTCCTTTTGAATCTCTTTCTTCTCTTCTTCCGTAAAAGATTCAATGCTATTACGCGCTACAGGAGATGTCCAAATCGTGCGCAACACTCCGTCCATATTTGTGAAAGCTTCTAACTCTTTCAGCACACTACCGACGAAATGATTTTCTTCTTTCAAACGTTCAATTTCCGCAAAAGAAACCGTCTCATTTTTCCACTTCATCGCATATACAAAGTCTTTTCGCTCTTCGCCAGCTGCTAAAATATGAAAAATCTCTTCCACGCGCTTGTCTTCACGCAAATAAGGAGAAAGTAGCCCCTGTCCTGTAAATACGACAGTTAAAAGCGTCCCTTCTTCTTCTCTTCGGCATTCATTCATCATGGTTGATATCACCGTCATAAGTTCATCAACAGTTTCCTGTCCATCAATATTCACTTCTATCTCATCCCACACAACATCCGCCGTATGGAAAAACGAACATTGCGATCCTTGTTTCGTGAGTTCAATAAGATATGCACCTTTCTCGCCGGTCTCCTTACGATGACGTCCTTGTATATTCCCTGGATAAATCATATACGGCTCTTCTGATAAAATTTCACGTTTATGTATATGGCCAAGAGCCCAATAATCAAACTGCTTTTCTTTCAGCTCACGAATTTGAAACGGTGCATAGCGATTATGCTCTGCATCTCCTTCCACACTTCCGTGAAGCATTCCAATATGAAAAGGCGCATCACTCATTTTCGTATACTGCGCTGTCATATTATCCGTTACCGCTTGCTGCAAATAACTAAACCCGTAAATAGAAGCTAATAGCTCACCATTTTTATAAAATGACTTCTCTTCTACATAAGGCTCAGTAAACACGTGAACATTTTCCGGAAACTCAATTGCTGCCCAGCTTCCCCCTAAATGATCGTGGTTACCGTGAATAATAAAAACAGGGATATCGTACTGCGAAAGTCTCTTCATTTGCTCGCGCACAAACACTTGCGCCCTCAAACTTCTCGTCTCCGCATCATACAAATCCCCGGCTAGCAATACGAAATCAACGCGCTCTTGAATCGCTTTATCAACAATACGCTCGAACGATTCAAACGTACTCTGCTTCATTCTCTCCCAAACAGACTGTGGTACATTCATTTCCATCCCTTTAAACGGACTATCCAAATGCAAATCGGCCGCATGTATAAACTTCACTTGTTTCACAAATAACGATCCTTTCTATAGTTCAAAAGTTTCATCTTATCAACATTAAAATTGCTGAAAACTAATAATCGTCGGAGATAAAAAGGCTCCCCGATTAGTTCAACTAATAATAAGCAGGGGATGAAAAAACTCCCCTGCTTATTAAAGTTTCACCTTATTGTAACACGCAATGTCATATATTTCTTTGCATATTCTAGTGATTTATGCCAAAATAGTTATAAGATTCTGATTTTTATTATTGGAGGGAATTTTCATGGGAGTATACGTTCTAACAGTCTTTGAAAAAGATGGTTCTAAAGCATTAGATGAATCATTCGAGGCGGCAACTGAAAAAGAAGCGAAAGCAAAAGGTGAATCTATTTTACAAGAAAAAGGTTTGTATGAAAAAACACATCGCTGCACATCTTCTGCAGGTAAGCTCGTTTTATTCCAGCGCTAAAAAAAAGAAGCGTCATCCGCTTCTTTTTCACTCTACTATATCTTCGTCACACCACGTAAACGCCACATCTAGAATGCGATTACCGATACGTACGCGTTTATTCCATTTACCTGTTTGGATCTGATGTTGCAATTCCGCTTTCATCTTTTCCGTCCAGTCATGAATCGTGTCACTACGGTCGTACGGATATACGCCTGGAAATTCTTCCTGCAGAAGATGCAAGCTCTCTGCATCAAAATGAAAATGGAAGAAGTAGTTTGCTGTAAGCGATGGTTCTTGCAATCGTAAAAAATGATCATCAACTTGCTTTCTATTTCTATAGAAAGTAAAGATATTCACTTTACCGCTCGTAATTTGGTCAATTTGAATTTCGTGCTTCTCTATAATCACGTCTTGCCCACCTCGTTATATACTACCCTTAGTATATATGTCTTTTGCAACAAAGTTAACCATTTTCGCGCGAAATTCATTTCCTTCATTATATTACCTGTACCTCCAAGTACAATCAGAACTACTAAAAACAAAGTTGAAGGGGAGCGATCACATGTATTTTGGAAGCAAAGGTTGGTATGTAAAAGAACTTAAAAAATTAGGGATTCGTACTTACGAAGGTAAAAAACTAGAATCTTATCGTACACATATTTTATCTAGTTTACTTGAGAGAATGAAGAAAGCTTCGGCTTAATAGATGTAGGAAGCGACTACGGTTGCTTCCTTTTTATTTAGTAAATAAAAAGAAAATCATCATACCTTAACTTTTTAACTTTACCATTATACTTCCTTGATAGAAACCGCCCATTATCAACTGAATCTCTAGTACCAAATACTCTTCCAGATAATCATTTGTATATATTTTAAATTCTCCATACTTATTAACTCGTCCGCTTCCAACATACATATCACTACTTGTTATGACAATTGTTGAATGGGGTTCTGCACGGCCCAATATACGATTATTACTATAGTCCAAAGCATCCACATTTATTTTTTGATGAATATTATTAACTGAATCTCTACATTTATTTTCACACAAATTAACATTGCTTTCTTCTGCCCTCGAAAGCGCTCGATTCCTGCTAGTCTTTTCTGAAGAGAAAGCAACATTCCCCAGCCAACTAAACCTATCAAATGTAGTAATAGGTAGAAACATCTACGTTAACTCCCCCATTCTTCCAATACTTCCAATACTTCCAATACTTCCATCTCATTTTTATCAACTACGGTCTTTTAATGAACTTACAGCAATACGTTTTATGTTGGGATAAAAGAAAACAGCTTTGGTTTTCCATTCAATTTCGCACTGTTAATTTGTACAGAACACATAGAATACTGGTTTTCACCCCAGATGTAATGACAACACTACACAAAAGAAACCACGGTCCATTAAATGTAAATCTACCTTCAAATATATTAATAATAATTATGTTGCCAATTATTAAGAGAATCCATGAAATGGAATACTGTTTTCCATTTGTAATATATAAAATTTCATCCTCATAACAGACTGTAATTCCCCCACCTTGCCAAACACCAATAGCGAAAGAAATAAGCGTAACTGCCAGTAACTCTGCTTGTAAATCCCTAGTCATTGGTTGCGGCGCCGTATAAGTAATAATCCCTATCATCATGAGAAAAGTTATAATATCTATCCAGTTTATTTTTCTTTGTTTGCTTTGCAGCCAAATAAAGAAAATTAATACAGGAATTAAAAGCAAAGTTTCCATTTAATTATTCTTCTTCCTTTCCTACATTAGAAACGTCTATAATTGTAATGCAATTAGATTGTTCTTAAATCTTTCATACTTTCTGAAGCATAGCATGAGAAAGAAATAAAAAAATCGTACAAAAGGGCAAACCTATAATGTACGATTGGGCATATATAATGTTTTAAAAATGAATTAGCTTCCTTTCAATAGATACAGCTACTGCTTCTGACCGTGAATTAACACCTAATTTATTGTATATATTTGTTAAATATGCTTTTACCGTTCGCTCAGCTATTCCCATATCAAATGCAATTTCTTTATTCTTATATCCGCGCGCAATAGCTTTCAGCACAAACAATTCTTTAACCGTTAAGTTATTTTCTGCAACCTTATCAGCATGTACTTCTTTCCTTTTATACTTCACTATCTTTTCCATAATATTTGGTTGTAGTAAAATCTCACCTCGAATAGCCGCTTCCAATGTTCGAAACAAATTCTCACGATCCGTATCTTTTAGCAAATATCCTTTTGCCCCTAACTCAATTCCCTTTAACATTAATTCATCTTCGTTATAAGTAGTTAATATAATAATCGGCGTATGGTTTTGTTTTTTATTCAAAGCCTCAATTGTTTCTAAACCACTCATTTTAGGCATATTTAAATCCATTAAAATGACATCGGGTTCCTTTTTCTCTATGAAAGAAAGGGCTTCTTCTCCATTTGCGGCCTCACCTATAATTTGAAATGAATCACTCGTTTCTATTATTAATTTCAGACCTTCTCTTACAACGAAATGATCATCTACAATTAATACGTTATGCTTCATGGCTATCTCCTTCTTTATTTATAGGTACTTGAATATACACTTTCGTACCTTTCATCTTTTCACTCAATATATTTATTTCTCCCTTAATCAATCGAACACGCTCATTTAAGCCAATTAAACCATAATGTCCAGGATTCTTACCGATATATCCAGTGTCAAACCCAATTCCATTATCTTCAACTTCTATAGTAAGTTTTTCAATGTTATCGATATATTCAACTTTTAAATGAACATCTGTTGCCTGTGAATGTTTTGCGATATTCGTTAAACATTCACTAATTACATATAAGCAGTGCTCTTTTACTACGCTTGAAATATACGGTGGACTTTGGATAGTAAATCTCACATGTATAGACGTAGCTTCAGAAAAACGTTGAACCTCTTCTTTTACTGCTCCATTAAATGAATTAGTAGTATGACGCAAATCATCAATAACCAACCTTGCATCATGTAAAGTTTGTCTCGCTCTTATCATAGTTTGTTTCATAATCTCTTGAGAGCGTCCTGTATTCCCCTTTTGCATATGGGCATCTATTGCTTCCAATTGCATAATTAAGCTTGCTAAACCTTGCGCTAACGTATCATGTAAATCTCTTGCCATACGCTGCCTTTCATTAGCTAATGTCAATTCTTCCACTCTCATATATGCAGACTCTAACTCTTGAATATAGCTCTGTATACGATTACGTGCATCAAATTGCTGCTTATTAATGTAAGAAAAAGGAATAATAATTGCTAATACTAAAAGAAACATAGAGATAAGAATAGCTAATTTATTCACACCATAATTGATACTAATTGCAGCACAAAATATTGCATACATAAGAGTAAAAACTGCCATTACTTTAAATATATTGTTATAAACATATAAACTTTGGGCGATTAAAATAGGAGTTAATCCAACAAAAATCGCTATCGAAGCATTTGTTGCAATAAATGCAGCCAAAAACACAATGAAAAGTTGTACAAAAAAGAAGTACAACAATTGCCTATTCTTTAATGAACTCGCATACCAATGAAAAATAGTATGAATAACAATGACTATTGTAAAGAAAAAACTATCCATAGAGAAAATATTATTACGAAATTCTAAAAGCATTGAAGCTATATATACGAGTGTAATCCATAAAATAATAAACCTTCTTGGAATAAATACCACTTCCAATACATTTGTATCCAAATCTATATTTAAACTTATTTTTTTCATATCTGACCTCCACCATTACATTATACAAGATGCAACTTACATTTTGATAAAGTGAAGGCTTTTACATACAGCCCCACTCCCACAAATAGCGGGATAAGTCACTGATTCCTCTTCATCCTCATTACCAAATACAAATACGAAATATTGTATATCGAAATGCATTGATGTTTATGTAAGATTATTATTCAGCAATCCATACAATGCTACATAATTAATGTATATTTTAAAAGTTTGCACAATCAAAATCTCCTCAAAGTATAAACGACGACTTTCTGTTCCCTTTTATTTAGTACTAATGAAATAACCCCTCAAACCAAAAATGCTATAATAAACCCAATCAAACTAAGGGGGAACATTTATCTTGCACGGAAAACACATTCAATTTCACAAGTTTGGTAACCCAAAAGATGTATTACAAGTTGAATATAAAAATATAGAACCATTAAAAGATAATGAAGTTTTAGTTCGTATGTTAGTTAGACCGATTAATCCATCTGACTTAATTCCCATAACCGGAGCGTACGCTCATAGAATTCCGTTACCTAACATACCTGGTTATGAAGGTGTTGGTATTGTAGAAGATGTAGGTACGGGCGTTACTAGAGACCTTATCGGTAAACGCGTATTGCCTTTACGCGGAGAAGGTACTTGGCAAGAGTTCGTTACAACATCAGCTGACTTTGTAGTCCCTATTCCTGATTCCATTGATGATTTTACAGCGGCACAAATGTATATTAATCCCCTTACGGCGTGGGTCACATGCACAGAAACGCTAAACTTAAAACAGAATGACGTTTTATTAGTAAATGCTTGTGGATCCGCTATTGGTCATCTTTTTGCACAGTTATCACAAATTTTAAACTTCCGATTAATTGCAGTTACGAGAAATAATAAGCATACAGAAGAATTACTGCGCCTCGGTGCTGAATATGTAATAGATACTTCCACTGCCCCGCTTTATGAAACAGTTATGGAGTTAACAAACGGGCTTGGTGCAGATGCAGCGATTGATTCTATCGGGGGACCGGATGGAAATGAATTAGCTTTCTCCTTACGTCCAAATGGGCGCTTTTTAACTATCGGCCTTCTATCAGGTATACAAGTAAACTGGTCAGAGATTGTCACGAAAGCAAAAGTGCACGCGAACATATTTCATTTACGACATTGGAATACAGAAGTGTCACCATATAAATGGCAAGAAACGTTTCGTCACTTAATTCGCTTAGTGGAAAATAAGCAATTACGTTTTATGAAAGTACATTCTACGTATGACTTAGCGGATGTGAAAACGGCGGTTGATGTCGTGCAGTCTGCTGAGAAAACGAAAGGGAAAGTGTTTTTGACGAGTTATTAAATACAATTGAAGGATCTATTTTGATTGATTTTTTCAAAATAAATTTTTTTATGTCTTATAAACCCTATTTTAGTATCCCATTTCAACTACCTAAAAAATAACATTGTCAACAGAACTTAAATTGGTTATCATAAAAGCGTATATAACAGGAGATGAGCAGATGAATATAAACGAAAAGAAATCTTTTTCAAAAGTTTCTCGGCGGAAATTAGTCGATGAGGTGTTGGAACGTTTACAAGAAAAAATCTTTTCTGGCGAGTATGAAGTTGGTGATCGCCTCCCTACAGAGCCGCAATTAATGGAAGAGTTAGGTGTAGGGCGTTCGACGCTGCGAGAAAGCATAAAGATATTAGTACATGCCGGCATCTTAGAAGTTCGACAAGGACAAGGTACTCGTATTGTCTCACTAAATACAACACAAGATTCATTTGAAAAACGATTGCAAGCAGCTAATATTAATCATGTGTATGAAGCAAGAAATATGTTAGATAAAGAAGTAGCTATGTTAGCGGCACAGCGCCGAAGTGAAGAGGATCTTTTATACTTAAAAGGACATTTGAATAAACGAAAAAATGCCCTTCAAGAAGGAAATTATGTAGCATACATAGATGCAGACATTCAGTTTCATCTAGCAGTTGCAAAGGCGAGCAAAAACGAAGTTCTACTTGATTTGTATCAATCTTTCGTACCTGCCCTTCGCCACATTTTAAGCCAATTAATATTAAATACAGTGAACTATGAAGATAACTCTGAAATTCATGGAAAATTATTCCAAGCCATTTTAAAACAAAATGCCGAAGAGGCACGAACATACGCCGTTCAAAATTTGGAGCTGAAATAAGCTCCTTATATATTACACTTAAACATCAGATGATGTACTCAATAACATCTGATGTTTATGAGAGGAGAAAATCAAATTGAAACATCAAGGACGAACTTATTTGTATATACTAGCACTATTTTTTGTTTCCATTAATTTACGTATCGGAATTACATCTATTTCACCTTTATTAGAAACCATCCGACAAGACTTAAATATAAGCAATTTTTCCGTTAGTTTTTTAACAGCTATTCCTGTTTTTTGTATGGGGACATTCGCCTTACTGACTGGGAAGGTAATTAAAAAATATGGGGCAGAAAAAGCAATTATGGCTTGTCTTATTTTAATTGGCTTTGCTACATGTATGAGGGCTTTTACCTCTTCCATTTCCACATTATTCGCGAGCTCTTTATTTATCGGCATTGGAATTGCACTTGCAGGTCCGTTACTATCAGGTTTTATTAAAGAAAAATTCCCTACGAAAATCGGCTTAATGATTGGAATATATTCAGTAGGCATGGGAACTGGCGCTTCTTTAAGTGCAGGATTAACGATTCCTTTACAACATGTATTAAAAGACGATTGGAATATGGCACTCGCTTTTTGGGGTGTACTTACTATTATCGCTATTATATTTTGGTATCCGGTTATGAAACGAAAAAAGAATACGAGCACACAAGATAAAAAGAATAATAGTTTACCTTTAAGAAATAAAAAAGCATGGTTGTTTACAATCTTTTTCGGACTACAATCAGGAATCTTTTATTCTATTACTACTTGGCTTGCGCCAGCAAATCAAAGTATGGGTGTCAGTAGCGAACAAGCTGGTACTCTCATAACTGTTTTTACAGTTGTTCAAATGATATGCAGCTTTTTAATTCCAACATTAGCGGATATTTATAAAAACCGAGCACTTTGGTTATTAGGGAGTATATGCTTCCTACTCGTAGGTTTATCGCTTATGATTTACCCACTAACTACACCATTGATCCCTTCTATTTTACTAGGTATCGGGCTCGGCGGCGTATTCCCACTCGCTCTCATGCTACCGCTATATGAAACAAAAACTTCAGAAGATGCGAGTGCATGGACTGCTATGATGCAGTCCGGAGGATACATTATGGGTGGATTTATTCCAGTCTTAGCAGGAATCGCTCGTGACTATTTTGATGGTTATACGCAAGTTTTTATTATAATGGCACTTTTAAGCTTCCTTTTATTCCTATTAACTTTAGTCATGAATAAAAGGAAAAGAAATGCAGAAGATCTTGTCTCCGCTTAAATTTAAAATGTTAATATATGGTATAATTTAATTAAAAACGAAAGGAGCTTCTAACATGTGGTTCATTTCGGCAATCGCGCCTGTTGTAATAGTTGGTGGAATTGTAGTATTTGTAATTAAAAGATTGGAACATAAATATAAGAACGGAAAATTAGGTAAGAAAAAATCTCAAAAAGCTCAACTGTTATTAGATAGTTTCATACCTATGGGAATGCTTGTTGGCTGTATGATTGGTTTGATTTTCGGTATGTTTTTTCCGGATTCCTCACTACTTTCCATTAGTTTAGGATCTGGAATAGGCTATTTATTTGGTTATTTCGCCTATGAAATTTATAGCAAGACAGGTAATGAGTTTTCATAATCCAAAAGAAATAAGTGGGGACAGTACATAGTAGCCATATACAATATGTACTGTCCTTTATTTTTGCATCAACACTATCACCTTCCCTTCCCTTCCCTTCCCTTTCATATCCTATACACCTTTTGTATTGATTTCCCTCCCCTTACCTCAAATAACAATTTTATTATTTATCATAAAGTTAACACTCTCGTTAAACATATATAAAGATTGTTGTATTTCTTACTTTTCTCCTTGAAAACAATATATACTACATTTGAAATAAGCGGGTACATCTGCTTATTATCTAAATTCCCGTGCAATACCCCCTCACGAAATGCTAGGAGCAATCCTAGCATTTTTTACAATAACGTTTTGCCCATTTTAAACATATGTACAATATAACTTTTCAACTAATCATTTTAGCGAGTTAGTACATTCGCCCTCATCTTATTTTTTCCACTTATAAAAATCCGTTCACTCTTCTTCATTTTAACTTTAATCATGAAACAAAAAAATCCCCTCAAAGCATACGCTTCAAGGGGTGAGCCTGTTTTTTATTTAATTATATACGTACAGCTGTACCACTTACAGCAACCATTAACATTCCATCACGAACAACTTCATAATCTACGTCAATACCAACGATAGCGTTCGCACCTTTTTGTTTTGCAAGTTCTTTCATTTCATCCATCGCGATATCACGAGCTTCTTTTAGCTTGCTTTCATAAGAACCAGCGCGGCCACCGACAACATCACGAACTGAAGCAAATAAATCACGAACAATATTTGCACCCATAATAGCTTCACCATTTACAATATCAATATACTCAATAATTTCTTTACCTTGGATTCCAGACGTTGTTGTTACAATCATGACTGACACTCTCCTAATAAGTTGTAGTTTTTAATGTGCTTTCTTATGTCCTTATTATGACATGGAAAAAGTATCTAATCTATTGAATTACCTTACATGAATGTGACAATTTTGTAAGGATGAAATATTATTCTACCTTTTCCTTACAATAACTACCTAAATTAACAGAATATTGTTATAATTAAATTAGAGGAGGAGATAAAATGAAAAAAATCACTTACATATGTGCTCTAAGTGTTCTATCTTTCACTTTAATAGGTTGTACAAGCACTTCTACTACAAATAATACTCCAAAAACTAAGCAAGAAAATACGAAAAATGCCATTCAATTAAACTCTGCAGACATTACCAACATTGAGATGCTTAGAACAACAAGTAATACTAGTTCCAAATCTCAAACAGATAACGAGGAAATGATACAATCAATCGCTTCAGCAGTCCAAAACGGAACACCAAAAACAATCACACTAGATCAAAAAAAGAGGGCATCTGCGCATTCTACTATAACCGTTACATATAAAGATGACTCAAAAGAAGAGTTTCTTGTGTGGGTTGATAATAAGGAACAAATTACGATTGCTAAAGATGAGAAGAAAGATAAAGTTGAAGGTGTGACGGTGAATATTAAAGACGCTAAGATAATGAAGGATTTTTTTAAAAATGATAAAACGTAAAAGGATCCCCATCAACTTAAGGATTCAAAATCAGCACAAAATTTTGTTCAGAAACACTATAAAATTCCAGCCTAATAGGTCTGTGGCGAGACCGTATATTATTAAACTTAAAATGTTTCAAGTCGAAGGAAGACACCTTATAAGGTGTCTTTTCTTTATTTTCAAAAGGACCTGCTCAATTCATGCTTAAAAACATAAAGTAAAGTGAACCCGTTAAAATACATGAGTGACCCCTTGTTTTATCCTCTTATCTAAAGGAGGAACTATTATGGGCTTTGGTGGTAGTTGTGGTAGTTGCGGCGGCGGCGGCTTCGCTGGAGGATTTGCTTTATTAGTTGTATTATTTATTTTATTAATCATAGTTGGAGCTAGCTGCTTCTGCTAAAAAACTATCGGAAAAGACACTCTTATATGGGTGTCTTTTCTTCATGAAAAAATCCCCGTGCTAAACAAAAGATAAAATAAGCTGCCCATATGGACAGCTTATTTACATAATTATCGATATAGGAAGAGAAAATAAAACAAGAATAAATTGCAGGTTAAACTTTTTGTTTTAATTTTTCTATCGTTTTAAGTACTTCTTCTCTATTTTTTGAAAGTTTCATCCATGTTGGCAGCCTACTTTCAATACTCAAATAATATAATTCAGAAGGTCTTACATGTTTTTTAATATAATCTTCTATATGGCAAAGATGCTCGAAATTAAAAAACCATATATTATGTCCACAACACTGTGTTTGCAGATATAATGGTAAACCAAAGTACCAATCAATCCCTTGTTTTTCATCAAATAGTTCATGGCTAAATGCCCACAGATTATCCCATCTTCTTTTTGGATGTATATCTTTGATAAACCCACATTTACTACATACTAAACGCTTGGATTCGTGTCCTATATACCTTGGTTCATTCTGACCTTTTGCATTGCTGAGAGTAAAAATTCTAGAACAGCTGTTACATCTAGGACAGTGAACAAGAAATAAATCCGAAAAAGCGATTAATGATCCGCCTACACCTTCATTTAACATTTGATTTTCACCTACTTTTTTAATCTTTAATATTATTATAGGTTATTATCTATGATTCGATTATTTAAACATAATGAATACTGCATACAAACCTAGTTAACATAACGTCTCATTATTGGTAGCAAGAATAAGGAGGAACCCTAATCTCACAAGTAAATCTCCTTTTTTTGTTCTATGGATCTATGCATTTTTTTATACATTCCTATCCTAGCGCGATTTTAGGGTTCTCGTTTGTTATTAGATTAGCAGAAAAATTGTATAAAATCTTGCATGCTCTTAGCGGAGTGCCGCCAACAAAACGCGATTTCGTACGCTAAGAAAAAAGCCTTGCTACATAGGTAATGTAGCAAAGCTTTTTTAAGTTGTTTAATTCTCGCTCCACGATCGGCTTTGTTAACTAACACTTTAATTATTTTAACAGCCTTTTGTTTAATTCCCACAAAGCCGTCTTGTTACTATCCCATTTTAAAAGCGTTACGGCTTCCTCAAAGCACAGCCATTTATAATTGAAGTGTTCTTTAGATAATTTAATATTTTTTGTAGGAACTTTAACTCCAAAAGAAAATTCTTTTATTACATAAACATCTTCGCCCCAAAGAAATTCACCAACTACATCCTCTACTGGTAGTGAAGACACAGAATCTAGTTTTATATATGGACTTTCTCTTGTAATACCAGCCTCTTCAAACGCTTCTCGTTTTGCTGATTCAATAGGAGTCTCACCATCTTCTCCACCACCAGCTATTCCTTGCCAATAACCATAATCACTTCGATTAAAAATGGCATATTGAATGGAATCGTCAGTTTTTATATAAGGAAATATCAATACTTGATACGGTGCTCTCATTGCTTAACCTCCTTCCGAAAAAATATGAACAATTTATTCACTAACTTGCTATTTTAGTAAATAAAGTATTTGCATTTAAACTTTATAAAACTCAAATGTATTTTTTTCTAAACATATTGTTTCATTGGAATTTTTGATAATAATGTCAAAACGTTGACTATATGGATGCATAAACACTTCATACTGAATCCGACGTTCTTCATGAGACTTCCTTAAGTAATTAATATCGGCTCCTCTTTCAATAATATCACGGCTAGACCTTCTCATTAATTCTGTTTCTCCATCTGTATAGAAGTAAATTTTCAAATCAAATAAATTTGGATTAATAAATGCGACACTCATTCCTTCTACAATCGTCACCTTATTTTTCGTAGAAATTAACTCACTTTTTATATAATGTGTATCTATTGTATAAAAATCTAAACCAGCTCTTACCATTTGAATATCTCTTTCTAACGCAGACAAATGATGGGCTGATGGATGACAAGCTGTCATTTTATCATAATGATTTTCATTCTGATATGTATAGTGGATATTTGTATACTTTCGTACATTTGAACTAACAATGTATGGATCTGTATTAATATAACTCACTTTATTTTGATTTAATTGGTTTATGAGCTTATTGGCGAACGTTGTTTTTCCGGCAGCACCGTGTCCTGAAATGCCAATAACAATCTGTTCATCGGTCATACTAATCCAATTTATAATTTCTTGTAATAACTTTTTCATTATTCTCCCCCTGTTACTAATACATCCCTTTATTTATATCATTTTAATATAGAGGTATCCTACTGTAAAATCATACATGAAGCAAAAAAATGGTATTTTTATCCATCATATCATCTCTATTTTAAAAAAACTATATTAATTTCCGAAGGATTTTATTGTTATTTGGGGTAGTACCACATGTCCATCAAGCTAATATTTTGAAGTGTCCCCAAAACGAAAATTTTATTATTTTACAGTTGTTTATAAGAATTTAGCTTATTTTCTTCGTTTTGGAGAACTACCAATTTCTTAAGTTGATGGATGTGTAAGGCTACCTCACAAAGAACAATGTAAAAGTAACATCCATAATTTTGCACTCACCCTATTTTACGTTTACTCTGATTCTGTCATTTCATCCATATGAATCTGTTTTCCTGTGAATAGTTTGTAAAACAGATGTGTGCGAATATCTAACAATTTATGTAGCGCATGCCATTGGCTCCAATGGTGTGCGTTTTTATTATATATATGTTTGGAGTGCCGGTGGCACTTTTTCTTTATATCCTAATCAAAAAAACGTAGGCTCACGCATACCAATATTCATCTCCTACCTAAAATTGGTATTTAACACCTTCACATTTTTGAGGAATGAGTCTTTTGTCGGAAAACAATAAAATCTTATTAATTTTTATAATTAGTAGAATTTTTATAGAATTAATCTTCTTAATCTATTAAAATTATATCGAATGATGTCAGATTATATCATATGATGTCAGATTGTAATAAGGGGAGAGAAAATTTTATGTTGAAAAAAATCATTCCAGTTGCTTTAGCATTAAGTACAGTTACCTTTTCAAGTGTATTTGCTGCGCCTCCAGCTCAAGTAACTACAGAACCAAACCGCTACATAGATGTACAAATGCTCGGTATTAACGATTTTCATGGGCAACTAGACACTGTAAAGAAAATTAACAATAAAGATGCAGGGGGAATCGAGTACTTAGCGGCTTATTTACGTCATCATGAAAAACAAAATCCGAATACATTAAAGGTTCATGYTGGCGATGTTGTTGGAGCAAGTCCTCCTGTTTCAGCATTATTACAAGACGAACCCACGATTGAATTTCTAAATGATTTAAAATTTGATGTTGGAACCATAGGAAATCATGAATTTGATGAAGGTATTGAAGAAATGCACCGCCTTATTTATGGTGGATACCATGAAAAAACAGGCAATTTTAAAGGAGCAAAATTCCCATATGTTGCCGCAAATTTCTATAATAAATCCACCGGTCGTCTATTTTTACCACCATTTACTATAAAAAAGGTACAAGGAGTTCCTGTTGGCTTTATCGGAGTCGTAACAACAGATGTTCCTAACCTTGTTATGCCTACTATGCTAAAGAATGTAGAAATTACAGATGAAGTTGCAGCCATTAACAAATCCGTAAAGAAATTGAAAGAACTTGGCGTTAAATCTATCGTTGTTCTTGCACATAACGGAGGTACAACAGATGAGAACGGCGTAACAAATGGTGATCTCGTCCGACTAGCAAATGAGACTGATCCAGAAGTCGATGTTATTTTTGGGGGGCATAGCCACACCTATGTAAATGGAACTGTTAATAATAAACTTGTCGTACAAGCAAATTCTTATGGAATGGCTTTTGCTGATGTTGATGTAAAGATTGATCGTAAGACAAAAGATATTGTTGAGAAAAAAGCAGAAATTATTACAACCTACCATGAAGGCATAGAGCCTGATAAAAAAATAAAGAAAAAGATGGAGAAATATCAAGAAAAAATCGCACCTCTTGTCAATGAGGTTGTTGGTAAATCTACAGCTCCACTAGATCGAAAACAAAATACGGCTGGTGAATCTACTCTCGGCAACTTAATCGCTGATGCTCAGCGTGCAACAATGCAATCCCAAATTGCTCTTATGAACCCTGGTGGTATTCGTAATGACTTAGATGCTGGTGATATTACATGGGGAGAGGTATATGGCATTCAACCATTCGGAAATCAATTAATAAAAGTTAATTTAACGGGTCAAGACATTCGTGATATTTTAAATCAACAATGGCAAAAAGACATAACAAGAATGCTTCAAATTTCAGGGATCCAATACACTTGGGATGCGAACAAGCCAAATGGAGAAAAAGTCACAAGTATTCGCTTAACAAATGGAGAAGAAATTATTCCTTCTAAAACTTACAGCGTCGTTGCGAACGCATTTCTAGCTTCAGGTGGAGATGGATTTGTGTCCTTTAAAAATGGGAAAGATGCTGAAACAGGACCAACTGATTTTGAAGCATTAGTAGATTATATAAAACAAGCAAAAGAACCAATTCAGCCTATTATTGATGGAAGAATTCAAAAAACAAATTAGTTTTTCATTAATCTCAAAATACCTAGATTACCTGTTCGCTATACTTTTTAGTGTGCAGGTAATCTAATTTTTCTTGTGTGGGTTTGAAATAAAGTCCTACCGTGGTCAACGGATTTACCATCGATATGCAAAGTACCGAAAAAAAGTAAAGCCAACAAAAAATAACCCCAAAATCAACTTTTATTGTTTATTTTGGGGTTATTTGACGTTTACATTAATTTGAACTGATTTGAATTATCTAGATATATTTTCCACATACAATACTATATAACTCTCACATGTTCAGAAAAATGGCTTTTTCTTTTAAAAACTTTGCTTAGCGTACGAAATTCGCGTTTTGTTGGTGGTACCCTATCCGCCATCAAGCTAAAATTTTATAGTACCCCCAGAACGAAATTTTTATCTCTCTACAATTATTTATGTGAATTCAGCTCGTTTTTTTTCGTTTTGGGGGATAATTAATTTTTTTAACTTGATGGCGATGAGGTGGTACCCCTACTAAACGAGCAATTATCTAGTGTAAATTTACATTTAAGGTTGCCCCATCCATATTCGCATAAGATAGGCCTGCTGCTTGCATAACTATTACGGTCATTACTGGAACCGTGACACCTACTCCTAAATTGATTATTGAGAAAATAATTGCTAATAACAAATATGGTGCAGATGGATAAATTCACCAGAACTTCCTTTTTTGTTGTATGATTAATTAAGTGTTATTATTTCTAAAATTAATCACAGAATTTCTTTAGCAAATCCTGAACTGTTTAATAGCTTAGTCGAAAACTGGATTGAACATGATGCCCTGCCAAAAGAAGTAAAGAAGTTAATTAAGTTCTCTTTTAACCCTAGATAAACAGCAATATATGTTCTAGCTCCCTTAAATGTTGCAAGGAGGTGGTGAAATTATGAATAAAAAAACTTGGTTTATATTTACTTTTTCAGCTATTTTAATAGCTGGTTATGCTGTTTTCCAATATTTTATTATGGATGGATTTCAAGCAGGGTTTGTCCAAATGAAGCTTATGTTTCTATCTAAAATGAATGCGTTTTGGTACATTATGTTATTTCTACATATTGCAACTAGTGTAGTAGCATTAGTAATTGGTCCTTTTACATTATCCACAAAATTTAGAGAAAAGAATATCAGTCGCCATCGAATGATTGGAAAAATCTATATGATTGGTGTATTATTTGGCGGCGTTTCAGGACTTTATTTATCCTTTTACGCTACGGGAGGATTAGTAGGAAAGCTTGGTTTCGGTTTGTTATCCGTATTTTGGCTAACATCGGCATATCAAGCATTAAACAGAGTTAAGAATAAAAAAATTCAAGACCACCGGAATTGGATGATCAGAAATTATTCCTTAACCTTTGCGGCAGTTACATTAAGAATTTGGCTACCTTTATTTGTATTGCTATTTGGACTGAAGCATTTCGAACTTAGCTATGCTGTTATTGCTTGGTTAGCGTGGGTGCCAAATTTAATCATTGCAGAATTATTTATAAGACAAAGTCTTAATAAAGGACAACAACAGAAAAATGCTGATTTACATTTTTGATGCAATTTATACGTAAATCGGCTGAATCCCTTGATGGCAACCCGAAAGGAAGGCCGATGTCTTCCCACCCTACATAAGAAGATCACCTTAGAGTGTCTTTTTTTTATTTTCAAAAGGACCTGCTCAATTCATGCGTAAAAACATAAAGTAAATTGAATCCGTTAAAATACATGAGTGACACCTTGTTTTCCCCTCTTATCTAAAGGAGGAAGAACTATTATGGGCTTTGGTGGTAGTTGTAGTAGTTGTGGCGGCGGCTTTGCTTTATTAGTTGTATTATTTATTTTATTAATCATAGTTGGAGCTAGCTGCTTCTGCTAAACAAACTATTAGAAAAGACACTCATATATGGGTGTCTTTTCTTTATGAGGTAGCGTCAGAAAAATGCTGATTTACAACGTTAAGGAAATTTCAATATTAAAAAGCCTAATTTCTCAATTAAATGTGAAGAAATTAGGCTTTTTTCATTTAGTGATGAAACCCATTATCACATTTCGTATCATGTGGCATAGGCCCGTCCAGGGAATCCAGAAAGGCAACGGTCTGTTTGAGGTTCCTCA
Organism: Bacillus sp. 05T21; assembly: GCF_056396785.1. NCBI lineage: Bacteria > Bacillati > Bacillota > Bacilli > Caryophanales > Bacillaceae > Bacillus > Bacillus sp. 05T21. The sequence continues at coordinate 638,227 of NZ_JBFTMD010000002.1, forward strand.
AAAATAAATGCGCGAGATCCATGGAAAATCCATTTCGAACCACAACGCGCATAATCGTCACCGCTTCCATATCTGGAGGCAATGGATAAGCGGGTACTTGCCAGCCAAACACACGCAATTGTCGAGATAAATCATAAAGATTCCAGTTTAATGTGTAACCATCTTTCAGTCGCCAAGCGAAAACCGGAATATCCGAACCATCGGACAAAAGTTCGAACGGTTCCATATTCTGAATCGCCTTGCTAAGAAAAAGAGCGACTTTCTGAGAAGCTCTTTGGACATCATAGTACCCACTTTTCCCCAAACGCAGGTAATTGTAATATTGCAGGAGTACTTGTGCGCCAGGACGAGAGAAATTCAGGGCAAAAGTCGGCATGTTCCCGCCCAAATAGGAGACGCGGAAGATTAGATCCTCAGGGAGATCTTCAGCTTCCCGCCAAATTATCCAACCCAACCCAGGGTAGACTAATCCATATTTATGTCCGGATACATTGATGGACTTCACCCTAGGTAATTGAAAATCCCAGACTAAATCTGGTTGAAGAAACGGTGCTATAAATCCCCCCGAAGCTGCATCCACATGCATGGGAATGTCGAGGCCCGTCCTCTCCTGCAAATCGTCCAACGCTTTCGCAATGGCGGCAACCGGTTCGTAAATCCCGGTATAAGTCTCACCGAGAATCGGTACCACACCAATCGTATTTTCATCCACGGCAGCGAGGACCCCTTGAGGATCCAATCGGGGATGCTCTGGGCTAACCTTCACATAGCGTGGTTCAACCTCCCAATAGTTCGCGAATTTTTCCCACACGACTTGAACAGCAGAACTAAACACAATATTGGGCCGATCCACCGGCTTCCCTTCGCTTTTGCGTGCATTTTGCCAGCGTCTCTTTAACGCAAGCCCCCCGAGCATACATGCTTCCGACGATCCAGTTGTTGAAACGCCCATAGTCGTAAGGGGAGTGGGCGAATGCCAGAGGTTTGCTAAAATGCGGACACATCTCTCCTCAATTTCGGCTGTCTGTGGATATTCATCCTTGTCAATCATGTTCTTGTCGAATGATTTGGCATATAAGTGCTCTGCGGCAGGCTCCATCCATGTGCTAACGAATGTTGCAAGATTCAAGCGAGCATTGCCATCAAGAGCAATTTCATCATGGACGATTTGATACGCTGTTTCTGGTAACATGCCTTCATCAGGCATGTGAAAGCGCGGAACGACTGATTCTCCTTCGCGGGCAAACAAAGGATTTACAGAAAATTCGTGAGGCAGCTCCATTTGCACGTGACGCGGTAGATATTGTGGATTATCTGGCATGATCTCTTTTCCTTCGTATGCATCGTTTTGAACTTCTGCTTTTCGATCCTGTGGCATACAAGTCCCCCTTAATTAATTGTTTAACAAACATATTATTTACAAAAAAGCAGTTGTTACACCAAGGGGACAATTCTAATAAAAGGTGCTGCCACCATTCGAATTAAAGGAGAAGCCATGAATGGACTTGCAAGAGCTATTTTCTTCGGAAAACTAGGTGAGCTTAGGGAACAAACCATACAGCATCAATTGCAAAGGGCCAGTGCCTTAAACATAATTATCAATGCCATCAGTATCTGGAATACTTTACTTCTAACAAAAGCAGTTAAATATCAAAGACGGATAGGTAGTTTTAATGAGGACTTATTGCATTATATGTCATCTTTAGGTTGGGAACATATCAATTTACTAGGAGAATACCATTTTAATTCAGAAAAAGTGGTCTCATTAGATTCTCTAAGACCATTGAAACTTTCTTAGTGTTGTAAATCCACATTTTCCTGACTCTACCCCATGCCCATCAAGCTAACCAAGTACACCATTTACAAATTCAAAAGAATCCCCCTCAAAGCATCGGCTTTAAGGGGGTCCTCTTAGTATTTTCTCTCTTCATACAATCGATTTACTTTATATGAAAAAAAGAAAAACATACCAATCGCAGCTGGGATAAACAACCATGAAATGCCCCTCATTAATGCAAATGGTGTTTCAAATAAGAATGATCCTAAAAATGCTGCGCCTTGCTTATCCCATAACCCCGGTGTAAAGTACAGTTCTCTTGGATTTATAACCGCTCCTATATTAACCGTATTATTAAACATAAATAGGATTAACAGCGGCAAATAACATATCGCCAATTCTAAAAATGTCTTAGATAGACGCTTGTACTTCCCTGCTCGTGACATTTGATCTGAGAAAATGTCATCTTCACTTTCCTCATCTACCTTTTTAAAATATTGCGTACCAGACCACCATTTACCGGCTATATGCTTCCAGCCACTATCTTCAAATAATGTACAGTAATTAATAAAATCTTTTCTTCTATTAAATATTCTATGATCTATTTTAATTGTCGTATCTTCCGGTTCTGCGATTCTAAATTTATAACCGAATGTATTACTTTTTAGTTGATAGCCTTTCCAAGCCATCTCTTCTAACCATTTTTCCTCTTTCTCAAAGTCTAAAAAGAATTTCAATCTCCACATCTTCGCTTCCCCCTAACTATACATTTAATAAGCTTTTTGTAACCCCAATAATGTGCTGCATTCTCATAAAGTCTAAATGTAATACTTCTTTCCCCCGCTCAGTAATGACATACACTTTTCTTCGTTTATCTTCACTTTTTACGGATTCTATTAATTGTTGCTTTAATAAATTTTCAACCGCACCATACAATGTACCCGCCGCAATTTTCACTTGATGATTACTAAGTTCCTCCACCTTTTGCATAATTAAATACCCATGAGCCGGCTCTAATAAAGCTAAAAGAACGTAATACGTCGTTTCCGTTAATGGTAAATTTTTATCTCTATTCATAAAGACCTCCAATGTAACGATAAATATATAGCCAAACTATATAGTTAGACTGTATATGTCAAATTAAGGTATAAAAAAACAACCTAGATCCTTCATGGATCTAGGTTGTTTTTAATAAGTAAACGTAATCGTCACTAAAGAATATCCTTCTTTTGCATTATACGGCTCAGCTTTATAAGAAACACGGTTCGCTCCTTGCGGATAACCGATTTCTCCAATTACTTTTTTCACATCTTGCAATGCGCCATCCATTGATTGTTTATAAAGAATTTCAATCTTTGCTGACTTTGTGCTATAACGTTGATGCATTTTATTTTTGAATTCATTATAGTTATTTGCGATATATTCATTTCCTAAATAATTTAACTTTGTATCTTTCAATATTTGCTGATATGCAGGTGTTTTCGTACCACCTGTCGCAATTTTATTTGTTAATGTACTATAATAGTTTGTTGTAGCTTGCGGATAGTCCCCGCGGTTCCACTCATGATTTCTTGCAATTTGCTCATCTGATAAGTTGAAATAAGAATATGTTACGCGGCCTTGTTCATCTGGCACCGGATCATCGAATGTTGTATCAAGGTGATACCATTTGTTTTCGATTTTCACCAAGTTCCAAGCATGAGGCTGACCGTCTCCAGTTCCTACTACAAAATGATTCTCAATTCCAGCTTCTTTTAATAATTGATAGGTTAATAGTGTGTAACCTTGGCAAACGGCAGAACGATTCGCGAGTGCCTCATAAGCTGTATACGCTTTATAAGACGTATCGTAAGAAACATGTTTTACTACATAATCATGAATCGCCTTCACTTTTTCGTGATCATCCATTCCAACTTGAGTAATAGAAGAAACGATTGCCTTTGCTTGCTTCATTACATATTCCGTTTGTTCTTTCGTTTCACGATATGTAATCTTTAACGTAAACGTATAATTTCCAGATGATCCAGAAATTCCATATGAAACATTCGACCTATTATAATTTGTATACTCATTTTTACTTGCGACTTCTTTATACGCGTTAAAAAGTGTATTCATCACTTCTTCTGTATTACTATTTTTCGTTTTATATGGAAGTGTAATATTTGTTTCGTACGTATTAATACGTGTTTGCACTTCATTTTTGAATGCTGCTAATAATGCCGCATCTCCTGTATCTTGCACCGCAACCTCAGGCTTTTTATATTTCAATGCATTATATAAAAACTGTGCATACTGTTCACGCGTTACCGTTTTAGCTGGTTCAAATTTCCCGTCTCCTGTACCAGATGCAATCCCGTTTGACTGCACGGCACTAATCGCATTTTCTGCCCAAAATCCATTTGGAACATCATTAAATGTATGTTTTTGTTTAGCTGAAACTTGGAACGCATTTTTAATAATTTGCGCCATTTCTGCGCGGCTAACAGAATCTTTCGGTCTAAAACCGCCATTTCCATCACCTTTAAAAATCCCCAATTTCGTTAACGTTAAAACCTCTTCCGGAAACATTGTAGAACCTGAGCGAATATCTCCATACGGATTATTTAAAGTAGACCCATCTTGTAATACATAACGAGCACCATCATTACTAAACGTACCGCCTTGCTTATTCGGTACTAACACACGATAAATTAAAGCTGCAACTTGCTCCCTCGTCGCAACATCACCAAAACCAAACATCCCATTTCCATAACCTGAAATAATATTTTTGCTCGCTAAGTCTTTAATCGCAGGATATGACCAGTGCGATGTTGGTACATCAGAAAAAACGCCCGCTTCCACAGCTTTCACATCACTGCCATTTGTATATAATAACGCACCACCAATAAGTGATAATGATGTAATTGATTTTAATAGTTTTGTGTACATAATGCCTTCTCCCAATACGTCTTCTATTTTTTGTTGTTTTTTGTCGAAAAATCTAAAATAATATGACAAAACACATTATACAATCAAAACTTTTCGGAGGATATACTGAATTTCAAAATATGCAAAAATTCATATCACTATAGGGATTCATACTGATATTATGCTATTTTACTTGCGAATATATAAAGTGAAACTTTAATCAGTGGGGGTTTTGTTCATCCCCCACTGATTATTAGCCTTCACCAATCGGGCGTTTACGGGCAGCAGGGCTCCCACCTAACTTCTTTGCTCCACCTGAATTTTGAGGTGGGAGTTTTACTGCCCACAAATAGCGGGATAAATAAAAAGAAAAACACTAATGTAACATTGTTAATATACATATCTCTTTTTGAGCTTTTACTTCGCTAAAATGTAGCCTAAAAAACAATGCTATCTCCATTAAAATCACAATATAATCCTGAGAACATACCTTTTAACATGATTCATTGTAATTAACTTAGCTTTTTATTTGCTAAGAAACTTTGCAACAGAACCTAGTAAAGTCTCAAAAAATAACTTATTATCAATCAATATTTAGTAAAAATATATTAATTCTTTAGAATTTATTTAATTTTCATTATTCTTTATTTAAGGTTATCCTTTATATTTATAATGTGTTTATTTGAATTTATCATATTGAGGCAGAGTTTCACATGACTATAAGCAATTCGAAAAATGGAAAAAACAAGGTCCCCATTAGATTAATTATACTGTTTTTTTGCGTCTTTTATCTATTTATATTAATTACTATGCAGCTAAGAAAAGTACAATTCATTGATGGATATACATATAAGAATGTAGTTAAAAAACGAGAGAATGCGACAATTAATATTACAGTTCTGTGCGGGAAAACTTGGGTAAATTCAAAGGCATTAATACGGCAATTGATTGGGATCGTAATTACGGAAATGGTAACATATGAAAACGATGGAGAGAGGAAATAAAATGAATTTAGTGAACTTACGTCCTGAACAGCGGTCTAAGTATCGCATTCTACTAGGGACATGGTATTACTCTACAAAGAGGTACATTCAGTGGTTAGCAGATGGAAAAACATATGCAAAAACGTTTCAACAAGAAAAGTTACCCTATACAGCGATTCAGCACCGAACGATACTACTTCGTAAGCTCAAAGATGTAGATATGTGGTATCAACAGAATAAAGTTGTTAATTTGAAGATTGCTATTAAACAACTAAATGGTATCGTCATTAGACCGGGAGAAACATTCTCTTACTGGCGTTTAATAGGTAAGCCTACGAGGAGAAAAGGGTATGTAGAGGGCATGATACTACACTATGGATCTTTTCAAGCAGGCATTGGAGGAGGGCTTTGTCAGCTTTCAAATTTAATATATTGGATGACCTTACATACACCATTGACAGTAACAGAGCGATATCGTCATAGTTTTGATGTCTTTCCTGATTCCAAGCGGACCCAACCATTTGGAAGTGGAGCGACTTGTTCTTATAATTATTTGGATTTACAAATCAAAAATGAAACGGACCAATCGTATCAACTTCACCTTTATATTACAGATAAGCATTTAGTCGGTGAGTGGAGAATTGCCCATCCGCAGCTTTATCAATATGAAGTATATGAAAAAGAACACTCAATCCAATCTGCATACTGGGGTGGTTATATACGACATAATGTTATTCAACGTAAAGTATATAATCAACAGAAACAGTTTATAGAAGACCAATATGTAACGGAGAATCACGCTATAATGATGTACGAACCATTATTAGCTTATAATAATGAGGAGGGTATGTGAAGGTAACCTTGGTGTATCAAGTATTTTTGTCTAGTAACACACTACATGCCTCTCTTCATATAATTAATAGGCACAACCCTTTTTGCAACATAACTTTTTCTTGTTAAAAAACTTTGTAACAGAACCTCTTTTTAGGTTCTAGTGTGAAAATAAAAGGATGTGATAATTAATTTTTTCTGTACATCATAAAAAATCAATTATCAAATTCTTCTTTAAATGGTCTTAAGGATAATAACAATACAATTATACTTATCATTTCTTACAATCAAGTCTGATAAGTATTTTGTAATTTAATAAAAATCTCGTATGAAAATGTATTTTTGCTCATGCATTTCAATTAATTTGAATCATGCTACATAAATCTATTTTGATTTCTCGACATATAAATCGCTGCTATGCAGAATATAACAGGACCACTACTGACTTTCTCCCTTTGTTTTACATCTCTCACGTGGAAGGAAAAGGAAATTATCTGACGATATCATTTCTCGTTTTTATTGAAAATGAATTTTATATCTTCCTTTCCAATGAACTGGTTCCTAAACTAAACTGCCACGTTTCTAGAATAAGAAAAGAGCTGTCCATAAGTCAGTTTCACCAACTTATGGACAGCTCCTCTTAGTTTCACCTTATTCTATCGATGAATCCAAACTGCACCTGCAGATTTGTCTTCAGCTTGACCTACTACTTCAAACTTCAATCCTAGTTTCGGCAACTTACGTCCTGCATCTGGAATTGCACTGTTGATGTACTGCTTAGAGTCATCAAATTTTGCAACGCCTGGTAATCCTTTATAGTCAAAGATACCGCGAGTTGGCGAATCTACTCTCCATGCTGGCGTTTGATCAAATGAGAATGCCGCATCGGCAATTTGATAACGCGTACTGCTCTTCACAGTCGGTTGTCCGTTTAATGTACCTACGATTGCCTCTGGATGAGAATCTACTACTCCTAAGAATCCTTCACCTGGATGAACACCTACCCAGTTATCTGTAAAGCTTTGATCCGCATACCATACAACCATTCCTGTATTAAAGACTGGACCACGCGCATGTTGTAACGCCGTGTCAGAACCAGCGTAATTTCTCCACTCTACATAGTAGTTATTTTTTTTCTGTTCCAATCCGTTAGATACAGTAAATCCTTTTAATGTCATTGCTGGTTGACCTTCTGCATCATCTGAGAAAACAACTTTTCCATCTACAGTTAATGCAGCATTATCTAACGCAAATCCTTTATAAGCTACTGCAATATCTGTTAAATACTCAAATTGCAGTTTTACTTTTTTCCCTTTAAATTGGCTTAAATCGTATGATTTATCAACCCACTTACCATTAGTTGTATCCACGCCGTCTTTTACATCTTTTTCGCCCATTCTATCAATACGTACCTTCGTTCCATCTTCTGCAATCGCATATACGTCAAGGAAATCATACTTCGCTTCAAGTTCGTAGAATGCCTTATAATCGAACTTAGCATCCTTTGCATTTGTTAAGTCAAATACTGGTGTCTCAAGTGTTGTATGAATGTCATTTCCTTTTGTGCTGTAATAAAACTTCTTACCAAATGCTGACTCGATATTTTTAATATCTTTGTCTGGCAAGTTAACACGAACGATTCCTGGTCGTTTTGATTTTGTAACACTTTGATCTAAATATGTTGCAACACCGACTCCCGTGCGAAGTTTATCATAATCTACCTCAACGATATTCGCCCAGTTGCCATTCATATTCTTTTGGAAAAACTCTTTATTTTGTGGTGAGAAACTTGTTGGCTCTGTTCCTGCAATTTTTCCAGCCCAGCTACCACCACTCATAATAGACCATGACTCAATAGGTTCACCTTGTCCTGAGTACTTCGTATCGTACTCATCTGGTAAGCCTAAATCATGACCATACTCATGCGCAAACACACCAACTGCTCCATCTTCAGGCTCGATTGTATAATCGTATGCAGCCATCTTTCCGCCCCAATTCGAAACAGAAGATTTTGTGCCATCAATCGCATATGGTTTTGATCCAAGTTTTGAACGATGAGACCAAATTGCATCATCTTTCAATTTACCGCCGCCAGCTTCTTGACCAACGCCAGCATGTACAACCATTAAATGATCAATAATGCCGTCTGGCTCGTTTTTATTTCCATCACCATTTTGATCGTATTGATCATATTGGTCATAATCAGCTAAGTTAATTCCTTTTGCTACCGCTGCTTTTAATGCTTCTTTCACAAGATCGCGCGGCCCTAAAGGACCTTTGTTATCATGACCAGTGCCCGCATCCGCACCATAATCTGAAGCTTTCCCTGGAACAGTAAGCCATTCCGTTACAGTTCCATCAACTGTGTAGCTGCCGCCAGATTGTTCTTCATAATATTGTTTAAATGTATTAATCTTCGATCCATCAAATAACGTAAATGGTTCATCACCAAATAACATTTTTTGATAATGTTCACGATTAAAGTCCTTAGAATACATGTATCCTGGCTCTTGATCAATATTGTTATGCTTAAAATCGCTAAATTCTACGAGTAAAACAAGCACTTTATCTTTTCGAACAGCACCGTTGTACTCTTCTTGCTTCGCTGGTGCAGTAGGGACTTTTCCATTTAATTTACTAGAATTCAATCCCGCACCTGGTCCAGCTACTGGCCCTACTGTTGGCTGCTGCGCCTGTTCATTTTCCTTCATTTTTGCATCTTTTACTTTTTTCATAAAATCAGAAGCTTCTTGCGTAAGACTATCTCCTGTCAAGATTTCTTTACCAGGGTTTTCCCCTTTCTTTTTCTCAACATATTTTTCGACAGCCTTTGACGTCTCAGCTTGTGATGCAGATTGATCAATTACGCCCCGTTGTTTTAGCGCTTCTGCCAAACGCTCCTCCGGTATTAAATGCTCATCTATTGGTAGAGATGATGGCGAATCAGCATACGCCGCATGACTTCCAAAAGCAAAACTACTACTTAGTACTGCCGCTGTTGCTAAAACTGATAATGGTTTTAACTTCTTATTCTTTTTCAATGCATTTCCTCCCCAGTGTCTGCGAATTATCGTTTTTTTTGCCGATAGCAACATAATATTCTCTTTATAGAGAATATTCAATGTTTTTCAACAATTAAATATTGAGAAATATTTTTTGTGCAGGGTGAAATGCGTAGGATAAGAAAATACAAAACTTCTACTAGTTTATGTTTTGCACATAACCATAAAGTGGGGTCACTCGTTCTTTTGTTTTGATGGCGATAGAATAGTGCTAGGAAAGGCAAGGAAATAACAAACAGCCCAAGTTCCTCATTGGAACTCGGGCTGTTTGTTATTTGAATGAATACTTTCCATATGGATTCTTATAAAATTTTGAATCAGTTTATGTAGATTCACTTTACAAAAAGGCTGTTATTTATTTTAAGTGCAATAGTCATATTCGCTCGATTCACTTACTTTTTTGCAATAAGTAAATGATCACCACCTAAGGAATCCGATTGAATTCTTTTTCTATTTATATTCTAATTACCTTTTAAATTATCAGAAAATTATTGAAAAAGTTTTTTTCTTTCAATATATCACTCTATCACACTTAATTTCTTGCTAGTATATACATACCAATATACAAATAAATATAGTAGAAAGTGGGGAGAATTATGGTAAGTCACCTAAAAACAAAAGATATGATCACACAACTTTTAAATAATTGGTATCAAGAGATACGTGCCCAGCACCTAAAAGAAGCAACACACTTAAAAGACGAAATTGATAAATACATAAATAGCATTAATGAAGATTCAAATTTACTATTCCATTACTCACTTCTTACTTTTCGCTTTAAAGTTCTGCTTGATCATTTAAGCATTACACCAACAAGCTTCCAGACAATTGATTCACTGGATATACCCAAAAATGAATCGTTGTCTTATTATTATCACTTTTTCAAAGGGATTCACGCCACACTAATTTCAAACAACAATGAAGCCTGGGAATACTACGAAAAAGCCGAAACGCTATTACAACATATTCATGACAATCTTGAAATAGGCGAGTTTAGCTATCGTTTTGCTAACTTCTATCTTCATACCTATCAACCTCTATTAGCAATTCAGCATGTGACTAAAGCTAAAGAGATTTTCTCTAAACATAATGGTTATGAAAATAATGTTGCCGCTTGTGAGAACTTATACGGTTTAGCATGTATTGATATAAAACAATTCCCTGTAGCAGAAGAAAAATTTAATTCTGCAATAGATATTTTACGTAAAAATAATGAGGATTCCCTAATATTAAGAGTCCGCAGTAATTTAGGTTTTTTATATAGTAACCAAAACTTATCCACTTTAGCAATTCGACACTTATCAGAAGTAACAACTAAAACTCCGGAGCATTTTAAAGCCCTTTTCCTTGAAGCTAGAGAACATTTCAAACTCGGTGAAGTTAATCAATCGGCCGAGTTGATCGAACGAGGGTTGGCGATTTGTGAGCAATTAGACAATAAAGAATACCTATATCATTTCAAAATTTTAGATTGTATGAATAAAGGTGTTCCAGCTACTATTCTCGAAGAATTATCTTGGGAAGCTATCTCATTTTTTGATAAGCAAAAACTATTTAATTACACACAAGAATACACTGAAAAATTAGCAATCAAGTTTTACGAAGAAAACGACACTGTAAAAGCTAGTAAATACTTTTATATTAGTCATCAAGCTAAAGAAAAAACTTTCGAAAAAGGAGCGTTAAAATAATGAAAAAACTTTTTGGAACGATTTTAGGCTTAGCACTTTCAGCTGCTTTATCTATAGGGTTAGCATTCCCTTCACAATCAGATTCTAAAGAACAGGTTAATTCGACTAAATCTAGTACAATTATGTACATGCAATCTAGCCACGGTGACTCCTGGTAATATAAAGAGATTCTATATCATGAATTACGAAAAGGGCACTCCCTCAATGGAGTGCCCTTTCTTAAACATCATATAGCAGACTACTTATTAACTTCAGCCCATTTAACCTTAAACTCCGCACCGAAATCTCCGTAAAGATAACCCCAACCTGCATCAGGGTATCCTAAACTTTTCCCAGCAACTACAGCTCCTCTTCCGAACGATCTTTCACCGATAAAATGTGCTATCTCTTCTTTTTTCTTATATTTGCACCAGAACCTTATTTTTTAATCAATATTATTTAACTGACTCTACTTGTTTTTCTAATTCTATTCCAAGGAATTTAGCAAGCTCAAGCATACCAAATTGATTCGCTACAGACTCTGCGTCAGAATTATAGTTTGTGTTTGTATTAATATCATACGTATAAATTGTTCCATCCGCACTACGAATAAATTCAATACCAGCAACGGTAATTTCATTTTCTTTCAAAAATTCTTTGTATTGTTCAATAATTGGCTCTTGGAAGTCCGATATAATTTCAAATTTTGTTGACGACTCTTTCTTACTCTCTTCTCCTACTGGGCAAAAAGCATCGTGAATAGAGCAGGCATCTGCTGGACAAAGCTCAAATCCTTCTGATGTATCTACTTTAACTGCATATACAAACTGACCGCCTACAAACTCACAACGTGTAATATATGGTTCTGGCGCTTCAATATACTGCTGGATTAAAGTAATTCCATCAATGGGCTCTTCAAACGTCGGACCATCCAAATATTGTTCCAAAGCATCAATAGAATGAAAAAGTTGAACACCAAGGCCTTTACCTGCACGGTTATGCTTTGTAATGAACGGTACTTCCCCTAACTCCTTTGCTGCTTTTACTATATGATCACGGCCAACAGCACCAATTGTTTTCGGCACTTGTATCCCAAAATTTCTTAATGCTGCATATTGATTCAATTTACTCACTTCAAGGCGTAATGCTCGAGACCCATTAAATACTGTTCGTCCGTATCTCTCTAGCCAAGCAAGAACCCCTTCAGTCAATTCAGGTGCATATCGATGCCCTCTCGTATGTGAAGAGGCACTCATGCGGCTATAAAAAACACCTTGGGGAGGTTCTTTTTCTAACGAAATCGTTCCTGCATCTAAAAACCATTCCTCATACGGTAACTCCAGTTCTTCCAACCTTTTCACTAAATGATTTGTCCATTCCTTATTCTCATGTAATATGTAAATTTTACTCATTTGTAATCAATTCCTTTCTTTTTGCTTCAACTAATGGCATCACCTTTTCAGAAAATCGTTTCATCTCTTCAAGCTGTGGAGAAAATTGTAAAAGTAATAACGTAACACCCACTTTTTCAAAAGCAAGTATCCTTTCTGCAATTTGTTCTGGTGTTCCGATTAAATTAGGACGTAACCCGCGATTAGATACGGAATAATCATTTAGCTTCACTTGCTGTTCCAAATGCGATTTACTAATAAAATCTTGGTAACCCGCGTAACCTAAAGCATCGTCTTTCACATCCGTTATGCGTCTCCATTCCTCTAACGCCTCTTCTTCTGTATCACGACAAATGACGTAAGCCGCGAGCCCGAATGACTGCAATAGCTCCTCTGTGACTTTCTTTCTACGATTCTTCATATCTTCTATTTTCACAGATACTTCTTCCACTGTTCCCCCGTGCATTACATATGCATCCGCGTGATTTACAATTACTTCTTTTCCTCGCTCACTCTCACCACCTGCATAAATCTTAATGCCTTGTTTCTGCACAGGTTTTGGACTTAAATGTGTATTATGAAGCTCATAAAAGTTCCCTTTATAAGAAAACTCTTCTTCTTTCCAAAGCTCTTTCAAAACTGTTACAAATTCCTCTGTGCGATCATACCGTTCATCATGTGCGGTAAATACTCCGCCATACTGTCTCGCTTCTTCTTCCCACCATGCTGAAACTACATTCAATGTAAAACGACCATTACTTAATTGATCTATATTCGCTGCCATTTTCGCTGTAACTGCTGGATTGTGGAAACCAGGTCTTACAGCTGTCATAATCTCTAATCGATCAGTTACTGCTGCAAGTGCTGCCGCAGTTGTCCACGCCTCTAAACTTGGTGCTGAAACACCTTTTATATCATTTAAATTTAATTCTGCAATAAGTGTTGTTGAAAAACCTAATTGTTCTGCCGCTTGCGCTGTTTGTTTTGCATATTCAAACGTAGGCGGCATAGATTCATCATCTACATTTCGAAGCCATCCCCCAAAAATCGGTAACCAAAAACCATACTCCACTACATCTTCCCCCTTTATCTTTTAGCCACAAAAAAAGCTACTCTTATCGAAATAAGAGTAGCCTTCTTGACTAAGTGAACCGCTCTTATCTTTCAGGTGTTTTTTCACCTGCAGGATTTGGCACCTTTCGTCTAAAACGAGGTTGCCGAAGTTTCATAGGGCCCGTCCCTCCACTTCTCAACATAAGAATTGTTTGTTTTTTTTTATTATAATCATCAGAATAATAAAACTCAATACTTTAATACTTATTTTTCCGATAAACATTAAATGATATATGAAACATCATATTGTTATAGAGATTTATAGGGTGTTGTTTTACTTGCGGATATATAAAGGGGTATGTTGTATCATGTCGAAAACATCATTTATAACCAAGTTGCTTTACTTCTATCTTAAAAAAACAGAAAAATAAATATCAATCAAATGAGGTGTTAGTAACATGAAAAATAAACGATGCGAGAATTGTGGTTCTACTACATTTAAAGAAGGAAGGGTTGGATCTGCTTATCATGCATATGTTTGTGAAGATGAACCTAGTAGGTTCTTTTCAGGGCGGAAACGTTCCAAACTATTAACCACATTTTGTTTAGAGTGCGGTGAGGTGCAATCATTTAGAGTTGAAAGACCGGAGATATTTAAAGAATAAAATAATACTAATTACATATTTACAGTAGGAATGATAACAACGGACGATTTCGCTACAACTAGAGTAAATACACCAATCATATTAATAAAAAACAAGAATAAGGTGTCTAAAATACCCCCTATTTTGAGCCAATAATGAGACATTATGTTAATCTTAATAGAATCGCTTTATAATTTGTATAGTTGCACAGAATTGAGAAACTTAAGGAGACAGATCAATTTTATGAGAAAACCATCCATATTACTTACTTTAATTCTAGTATTAGTCAGTGTTACGGCTGCTTGCACACAAGATAAACAAGATAGTGCCGTTGAAAATGGTCCAATAGAAGAACCAGCCGCAAAAAATGTAAATGAAGAATTAATAAATTTTGAAGAAGAAGAGAAAGAAGATATTAGTCGCTTGGAACAAGGTATTTTATTAGTTGGTGAGAGTGCTAAAGGAGGCTATTACTTGGCCACCGTTCAAAGTGCATATTTAAATGCTAACAACGATTCCGTCGTTGTTAATGTCTCTGTAAAAAATGTACGAGGTCAAATGATTGGACTATCAGAATTAAAATATAACTTAAAAGATGAAAAAGACGGAAAGGCCTATGAAGGCAAGGTGATTGACCAAAATCCTTCTGATATACAAGTTAAACCAAATGAAACAGTAGAATTGAAAATAGCTTTTGAAGTACCAGGTACCACAGATGAATATATGTTTTATATTGAAAGCTCTTTAGACCCTCTAGAAACAAACTGGAAAATTGATAAGCTGCAATCACAAAAAAACTAAGTCTCAAATAAGCAAAAAGCACTGAAAGAAGTCTTCTACATATAATCAACTAACTATATAAAAGTCCCTCCACCTTAAGGCAGAGGGACTTTCTAATTCCTATTTCAAACTACCCGCAATCTCCGTAAAGATAACTCCAAGTGCATGTGCACCTGCATCTGGATAGCCTAAGCTTCTTTCACCAACTGTACCAGCGCGGCCCATGCGAGCTACGATTTCTTTCGTATACTCTGCGCCTTTAACCGCTGCTTCTGCTCCTTTTTCAAAGGCAGTTTTCATGTCTTCTTCGTTTGAAGCGCTAGCTAACCAAGAGTCTACACATGGAGCAAGTGCATCAACAAGTGTTTTATCACCAACTACTGCTCCTCTGCCGAATGATCTTTCACCGATAGATTGTATGCCTTGAAGTGCTGCTTGTAACATTTCAGCAAACTCTTTTACTGTTAGCTCACGTTTTTCGCCTGCTTCTTTACTAGCTGCACGGAATGCACCGCCCCAAATTGGACCAGAAGCACCGCCGCAATGTTCCATAATAATCATTGAACAACCGTTAAGGAATGATCCGATCGTTACGTTCTCTTGATCTACAATAGAATGCCACTCCCGTTTTAATTGCTTAAATCCTTTTGCCACACTCATTCCGAAGTCGCCGTCACCTGCATGTGTATCCAACTCGCAGAACGGTACTTCATTTTTAATAATAATGTCGCTCATTTTATCAACTAGATAGATCATGTTATTTAATGTAATGACATTATCTTTCATAACAGCGTGCTCTTCCGCTGTTTCTATTTCAAAGGAAACTTCCTTCTCTTCTACATCTTCAAGCACATTCACGTACTCTACACTCTCAACTGGTCCATCTACTTTAAACGCTAGTGTATTACACTCTTTCGATAACAACGTTTTTAACTCGTCATCTAACTTCATTACTGTTAAAGACATACCAGCCATATCGATACTCGTCATATAGTTACCGACGAATACTCTATTAATTTTAATGTTTCTAGCAGCTAATTCTCTCGTAACTGCATTATTAAATAGATAAAGTTCTTGCAGTGGTGTGCCGCCAAAACCATTTACAAGAAGCGCAATTTCCTCGCCATCTTTTACTCCTAAATCTTTTATTAAATCATTTGTCATACGGTTAGCTAATTCATCTGCTGACAGCGTTTTTTCACGTTTAATACCTGGTTCACCGTGAATACCTACGCCGTATTCCATTTCATCTTCCGCAAGTGTAAAAGTAGGTGATCCGCTCGCTGGAACTGTACAAGAAGTTAACGCTAAACCGATTGTACGCACGTTAGCCGCTGCTTTTTCTGCGATAGCTTTCACCGCTCCTAAATCCATTCCTGCTTCCGCTGCTGCGCCGGCAATTTTATGCACTAAAATAACTCCCGCAACACCGCGGCGTCCTACTGTATACAGGCTATCTTCTACCGCAATATCATCGTCTACTTTTACGTAGTCGACTTCAATTCCATCTTCAGTCGCTAAATGTGCACCGTTTTTGAAATTCATAATATCGCCGCTATAATTTTTAATAATTAATAACGTACCTTTTTTACTAGCTGTTTCTTTAATTGCTTGATAGACCTGAATTTGCGAAGGAGAAGCAAACACATCTCCGCACACTGCCGCATCTAACATTCCTTTTCCAACTAGTCCTGCATGCGCTGGCTCATGACCACTACCGCCGCCACTAATTAACGTTACTTTATTTTCATTCATTTCTTTCTTCTTAATAACTTTATATTTTTTCAAAAGCTCAAGCTCTGGGTGAGCCATAACCATTCCGTTACACATTTCCATTACTAATGTTTCTGGTTTGTTTATAATCTTTTTCATTGTGATTCTCCCTCAATTCCTTTAATATATTGTGATATATTTGAAATCTTCTTCTTACTACTCATGATAAAATGAAAGCGTTTTATAGTAAACGGACAAAATGGACAATCTGTCTAAAGACACCGCTCTCATTTATAGATAGGATTTTCATATTACTACATTCTAGGGATGATTAAGATGACCTCTTCTATAATTTCTAAAAAGATAATCGCGAACTCATTGAAACATTTAATGGAAACGGAATCGTTTCATAAAATATCAGTGAGCGATATTATGTTACACTGTCAAATGCGCAGACAAACTTTTTATTATCATTTTAAAGATAAATTTGAACTATTAAGCTGGATTTATAGAGAAGAAACGAAGGAAAATATTATAGACTTTCTCGACTATGAAACATGGGAAAACATTTTCGATTTATTATTTGATTACTTTTATGAAAATCAAAAATTTTACCGAAATGCTTTTAAAGTCATTGAGCAAAACTCGTTTAATCACTATTTATTTGAGCATACGAAAAACTTATATATGAAGATTATTGATGAACTATCGATGAGCTGTAGATTCAGCCTTTCGAATGAGACAAAAAATACGATTGCCTCCTTTTATAGTCACGGCTTCGTTGGAACGATCAAAGATTGGATTGAAAGTAAGTGTGAAGTAGATCCATCCATTATGTCTTCACTCATGAAAAACATGATAAACAATCAATTACTACTTTTACTTGAGCAATCAGCAAAGTAATCAAAGGGTGGCAAAAGCAATGAAAAAGATTATGAATGATGTAGAAAATATTGTTCAAGATATGCTGCACGGCTTTTATTTTGAACATAACGACAAAGTAAATTACGACGAAACACATAACATCATTTATGTAAAAGATATCGAAAAAATGAAGCAAAACGTTGTCATTATAAGCGGCGGTGGTAGCGGACATGAACCTGCTGATATAGGTTATGTAGGAAAAGGAATGCTTACTGCGGCCGTAAACGGCAGTATTTTTACCCCGCCTACAGTGGAACAAATTATTGCGGCAACCCGTCTCATGCCAAAAGATAAAAGTATTTTATTCATCATTAAAAACTTTAAAGATGACGTAGCGAATTTTCTCGCAGCAGAACAAATCGCAAAAGAAGAAGGAAGACAAATTGACCACATCATCGTAAATGACGACGTTTCAATTGAAGATGATGCTTCGTTTAATAAAAGAAGACGCGGCGTCGCTGGTACTGTTTTCGTTCAAAAAATACTTGGTGCGGCCGCTCTTGCAGGTCACTCTTTAGATGAACTAACAACACTCGGCCATTCTATCACCGAAAACTTACACACATTAGGCGTCGCCCTTTCATCTGCAAACGATCCAGTGAAAGGAAAAGCTTCATTCACATTAAACGACGATGAAGTCTTTTACGGCGTCGGCATTCATGGCGAAAAAGGTTACCGCAAAGAAGCGCTATCCTCTTCTGAAATATTAGCGATCGAACTTATGAACAAACTAAAAAGCATTTACCGCTGGAGAAAAGGTGACAACTTCGCCATCCTCATTAACGGACTCGGTGCGACACCATTAATGGAACAATACATTTTCGCAAACGATATTCGCCGTTTATGTGAGCTGGAAAGCTTACATGTGAAGTTCGTAAAGGTTGGTACCCTTCTCACTTCTTTAGATATGAAAGGTGTTTCGCTCAGTTTGCTTAAAATAGAAGATTCGGATTGGGTGAAGTGGTTGAAGACGGATGTTGGAGCGAGTGGTTGGTAACAATAAACTAAACATTATGATGATTGAACGTTTAGTAATCAAAAGTACTGACTTATATGGAAGAATGTATAAATCTTAGGTATCTGTAAATAAATCGAAGCATACATACTATTTGCAAGTTATCCACCAGTTTCGAAATGCGGTTATCCAGTCGGAGAAAGGCACCTTAATGTGTCTTTTTTTTATTTTCAAAAGGACCTGCTCAATTATTGCGTAAAAAACATAAAGTAAATTGAATCCGTTAAAATACATGAGTGACCCCTTGTTTTCCCCTCTTATTAAAGGAGGAACTATTATGGGATTTGGTGGTAGTTGTGGCGGCTGTGGATTTTCTGGCGGCTTTGCTTTATTAGTAGTATTGTTTATTTTATTAATCATAGTTGGAGCTTCTTGCTTCTGCTAAACAAACTATCGGAAAAGACACTCTTATATGGGTGTCTTTTCTTTGTAATAAAAAACTCTCCATAAAGGAAAGTTTTTAAGTTTATACATTCAAGTCATCCAAATTAGTTATTTATACAGCACCTTATCACTTTCGGTCTTTAGTGTGACATACAAATAATCCTTCCCCTACACAAAGTTGCTCAACTAACTTTAATTCCTTAGATCCAAAACTTATATAATTAAAACACACATCACCATTAAATTCATTTCCTTACATCAATAGTTAGCTCATCTGTAATCTGCTCAAGATGGAAAAATCTTTTTATATAATGGATATCTGACCACTTTTCTTCCCCGCCAATAATAAATAATTCTTGCGCATCATACATAAATGAAAAGCTTGGATAGAAACTGTCAGCCTTTATTTCAATCTCACCAGTACGATTACTGATCATCTTACAGTCTGCTGAATAGCTTAATAACGTATAGAGAGAATCTTGTGCTGATTGGAAGAAATACTTCATAAGTGTGGTTATATCATCACTACTAGTAATGAACACATTAAAAAAGTTCGTATCTCTTTTCTTATTAGTAAAAACTAGCTCAAACGTGAATTTATTCTCTTCTAAAAATCCTTCAATAAAGTCACCGCGCAAATAAGTTTCAAATAACATATACATAGGAAATTTGTTATTTGCACCTATAAATCCTTTAATAATTTCTTCAAATCCTGTATGCTGATCCCAATTCGTTCCCACTCCTATCATAATAGGAGAATTGGAATAGATAGGATAAGGTGATACCCCTTCATCTTTTAACATATACACTCTTTTTCCAGCTGTATGAAGAACTGGTTTAGATTCTTTTAGTAAGTATTGAGATAATTGAACATGTAACACATTTACACCTACCTATCATTTCATACATACACTGTATCTATTAAGTTAGAAAAAAGGATGAATAATTCACATTTTACTGTGTTTAAGCGAAGAGAACTAGAATCATTTTATAAATGATATCGTAGCTTACAGGTCACCAGGATAATAAATTAACATCGCACCTACAAATGAACATACTAGACAAAAAACAGCCTCGTATTTTATGACTAAAGGAGAGTTCGTATCCAGCTTTTTTTCCTCTCTTTTTAATATCATTTTAAATAATGCTGTATATAATACTTTATATAATACATACCCAACAATCGCCCCGAGGGTATTCGTAAATAAATCATCAATATCTGTAATTCTATTATTTAGTAATTGATTTAACTCAATTGCCAATGAAAAAAAGAATCCCGCACATACGGTGTTTTTCATTTTTCTAAACTGCGGCCAAATAGTAGGTAATAAAAAACCGAACGGCATAAACAGTACAATATTCAAAAGATACGTCGTACTACCTGCCGTATCAAATAGAGTCAAATTAATTTGATTTACACGAATCCACGTTTCATATCGACTTATATCCCATACAGTCGCGATCTGAGTCACCTTATACACTAGCGAAAGATAGAACAGAAAAATATATACCCATAGAAAATGCCGAATAGATACATTTCCTTTCGCTTTAGAATACAATCCAATTTGAAACACTACACAAAAAATAATAGTAAAAAAATAAGTATACAAATAACTCATCAAAACTCCTGTATGCATGTAGAATCCCCTAACTTTACATTTTCATCTATGACTTTTTCATTTTTAGTCTCTTTCTTGATGTAACTTGTTTATAGGATAGGGAAAACTTTTAAAATAAAAAGTGGGGTAAACATAAAATTTTTCTTAAATCTTCAGTTGGGTTTTATTATTACTCTTCTTAGGAATCCGCCATTGATAGCTAGGCAACAACATGCTTAAACCTAACAATATTATCATTTTTGCACGTAATCCTCGTAGTACTTTAACCGATGAAGCATATATAAAATCATGTGAATCGTTTGTTCAGTTAAAACATGAAATTAAGAAATATATGACGTACTATAATCACTCTTGCTATCAATAGAATTTAAAGAAGATGACTCCTGT
Source organism: Bacillus sp. 05T21 (assembly GCF_056396785.1). Taxonomy (NCBI): domain Bacteria; kingdom Bacillati; phylum Bacillota; class Bacilli; order Caryophanales; family Bacillaceae; genus Bacillus; species Bacillus sp. 05T21. The sequence goes on from NZ_JBFTMD010000002.1 coordinate 659,367, forward strand.
TTGCATACAGAAATCATCTTTTTTAGGTTGCCTAACTTTTTTTAGAATGTCCTTTACAAAGGGTACAGATCAAGAGCACCTCATTCCTATTTAAGGGGCTCACGTATACCTTCTCCCCTTAAAATCACCAAAACCCATTTACAAATCTATAAAAGTAGATATAATATCCTTATGGAACCTTTATTAATTTATAAAGCATTGTCAAATGAAACAAGATGTCAAATTTTATCATGGTTGAAAAATCCAGAAAACCATTTCGATGAAAAACCTTATCTAGAGCAAGGCCTTAGCTTTCAAGTTGGAGTGTGCGTAGGAGATATCCAGCTTAAAACTGGCTTAGCCCAATCGGTTATTTCTAGTTATTTATTAACTATGAAAAAAGCAGGCTTACTACAATCTGACCGAATTGGAAAATGGACATACTATCGCCGAAATGAAAAAACAATACGAGAGTTTTCTGAATACGTTCAAAACGAATTATAAAATGAAAGCTAATAATCAATCTACATATCAATTGATTATTAGCTTTCACACATTCTGCTTTTTTACAGGCATCCAATTATTTTTTTATAAGATTGCACTACCTATAAAAGCAAGAAACATAGAAAGGAGAAATTTTTTTAATATATCATATCTAGTTATTTAGATATCTGTTATTGTATTTTAAATTACATAGTCCTGATAAAATTGGCATCCAATCATACTTGTAATAATGCTTCTTTGTTAATGAATTTACTTTCAAAATACTGATACGAATGGAGAGTTTTATAAATGAAAAAAGTAAATCCTTTACTTATTCTGACACTCGCAATAGGTGTGTTCGGAATTATTACTACCGAGATGGGGATTGTCGGCGTATTACCACAAATCACTGAAAAATTCGGAATTTCAACTACACAAGCTGGATTTTTAGTAAGTATATTTGCACTAGTTGTTGCTATTTCTGGTCCGTTTTTAATTCTGCTCGTCTCTAGTATTAATCGTAAAATAATTTTATTATCAGCAATTTTTGCATTTGTTATTTCAAATATAATCTACGCTTATACAACACAATTTGAAATCATGCTTATTTTTCGTATTTTACCGGCAGCACTTCATCCACTCTTCTTTTCAATCGCTCTTGTAACAGCTGCTAAACTTGTCCCTCCAGAAAAGAGCGGTCAAGCGGTTACAAAAGTTTTCATGGGAATTACTGTTGGCTTTGCTCTAGGTGTACCATTAACCTCTTACCTTGCAGACCAATTTTCACTCGAAATTGCTTTCTTATTCGGAGCGCTTGTTAACACTCTTGCATTCATTGGAATACTAATCCTACTTCCTTCTATGCCTGTTAAAGAAAAAATGTCATTCGGCAAACAAATTCGTATACTCGGCAAACCAGGATTATGGTTAAATATTTTAACCGTCACATTCCTTTTTGCAGCCATGTTTTCCGTATACAGCTACTTCGCTGAATACCTTGCAAAAGTAACTTCCATGAATGGATCTCTCATCAGTATCATGCTATTCATATTTGGTATAGTTATGATTTTAGGTAATCATTTATTTGGTAGTCTCCTGCAAAAAAGTATAGTAAATACAGTAATATTATTCCCTATCCTATATTCTATTGTTTACATATTGGTTTATTATTTAGGTTCCTACCTTGTTCCAATGATTTTTATCGTATTCATTTGGGGAATCGTACATGCTGGCGGATTAATTGTTGGTCAAACATGGTTAATAAGTGAAGCTAAAGAAGCGCCTGAATTTGGTAATAGTCTATTCGTTTCGTTCTCCAATCTCGGAATTACTCTAGGAACAACTATTGGAGGCTGGTTCATTTCAAACTTAGGTATTCACCAACTTATTTGGAGCGGATTCATTTTCACACTACTCTCATTTCTATTAATTATAATAAAACTAAAATTTTTCAATTCTAATAGCCAAGCTTCATTATCAAGCTAGTACATTTTCAGTTTCAAATTTGATAAAAAAACATTATAAATTCTTCTCATAAGATTTTATAATGTGAAAAGTATAATGATCAAAGCCTTTAGCCATAATTACGACTAAAGGCTTTTTTGTATGAAAGAATAAACAACTATAAATCTAAAAGGAGCTAGTTTTATGGAACATAATCAAAATGGAGTACTTGCTTTAATTGTTTTGTTTTTAGGATTAGTGTTTTTCGTTAGTGGAATGGTTTATCATTTATGGGGTTCTTATTAATTTCAACTTTTAGAAAGATAAATAATTCAAAAACTAAAACGTGTATTGTAATTATCGATATGGAATATTTCCAAAAACAAATTAACATGGTAAAATAATATTTGGACGGGAGTCCAATATTATTAAAATTAAGATGGTTCAAGTCGGAGAAAGGCACCTTAGGGTGTCTTTTCTTTATTTTTCAAAAGGACCTGCTCAATTATTGCGTAAAAAACATAAAGTAAATTGAATCCGTTAAAATACATGAGTGACCCCTTGTTTCCCCTCTTATTAAAGGAGGAACTATTATGGGATTTGGTGGTAGTTGTAGTAGTTGTGGCGGCGGCTTTGCTTTACTAGTTGTATTGTTTATTTTATTGATCATTGTTGGAGCTTCTTGCTTCTGCTAAAAAACTATCGGAAAAGACACTCTTATATGGGTGTCTTTTCTTTGTACTAAAAAGCTCTCTATAAAGGAAGGTTTTTAGGTTTATACATTCAAGTCATCCAAGTTAGTTATTTACACAACACTTTATCACTTTCGGTCTTTAGTGTGAAATACAAATAATCCTTCCACTACACAAAGTTGCTCAACTAACTTTAATTCCTTAAGTTCAAAACTTATATAGTTAAAAAAGCCGATTAGTGTGTTGATTAAAGTTTCACTTTATGTCTTCGCATCTTTCATGCTGTAATATCCTAAATTAAAAATAATTAAGAAATACCCACCCATAATTCCAGCAGCAAATGTCCACATGAAATCATGGTGTTCAATTTCATACATAATAATCGCACCGAGTATCGCTGCTCCAAACCGATTCATCATTCCAAGCATTGGTGCTTTTTCTTTTTTTACGATGCTATTTCCGAACTTTTCAATACGCCTTCCTAAAATCCAGGCGCAGTACATACTAACTAAAAGGCCGATGCTTATCCCTACAAACTGGGCTCGAAAAGGTGTCATCAACCATCCCAGTAACATCACGCCTAGCAAACAATATATTTGTATGTTGAATGATCTTAATGCCATACGAATCATGTTATGCTCCTTATCTTTCTCATTAATCCCATCTTTCGGACTTCAGGCTTTCCGATATATCTTTTTTAAAATGAGGGAATTTTATTTTACTCACCATTAAATAAGCGAGTATGCATGTGCCAAACGCCACGGAAACTGGATTATTCAAAAAGCATAAAATGAGAAGACACATTGCCGCAAATGGAATGGGCATTCCGATAAATGTCGGAAGTTTGCTTTGTTGCGTGTTAAATCTCGCAAGTCGAAGCATGCCACAAACACTGTAAGCAAGCGCACATAACATCCCGATGGACTGCAAATCTTTTAAAGCGACACTATATGCAAGAATAGACGGTGCTACACCAAAAGTAACTAAATCCGCAAATGAGTCTAACTCTCCACCTATTTCCGAAACAGCATCAAGTTTCCGAGCGACCATGCCATCAAAAAAATCAAATAACATTCCTGTAATAATAAAAACTGCCCCCAAATACATATCGTGAACGAAAACAGCATAAATAGCCAAAAGCCCACATACAAAATTTGCTATCGTGATCATATTTGGTATGTAACTCATAACAGGATTTTCCTCCTTTCTAATAATCCCTTCATGTAGACTTTCTTACTCATTAGAATCAATAGCCTTCTGTTTTTCTTCCAATATAACTTTATTTATTTTCGTTAACGTATCAGTTATTTGCTCTAAAGCATTTATATCGATTTTAGAAAAGTATTTCTCAATTAATACGTCATCTAACTCAGACAACCGCTCTATATACTTACTACCGTTTGGACCAAGTGTAAGGAAATACTCCCGTTTATTATTAGGGTTTACTTGTTTCGAAATCATCTTCTGTTTTTCCAATTTCGATAAAACTTGGCTCACAGCACTTTTCGATATATTAAAAGTACTCGCAATGTTATTTGCTGTCGTGTTTTCATTTAAATTGATATAAAATAGCATGCTCTCTTGCTGCCCTGTAAGACCGAACTCATCCTTTAACTCCTGAAATAGTAAAATGTAGAAGTCATTGTAGGCTCGATTCATTTCATTAATTACTTCTTTATACGATCTAGTCATAGCATTCTTCCTCCAGTCATGCTGTTATTTTATTTCGTTTCGTTATATAGTTTAGTTAACTTAACTAAACTATATCATACCTTTATGTTCGTGTAAAGGGAAATATAGCTCCATACTTTTCTACACAATTTGTGTAAATTATGAAATATGGTATGATCCTTTACCTTGTCTACTGCTTTTAATAGATCAAATCCCAACATAATATACTACATCTGTCATTCCAAATAATAAAACGTACCCATTATACAAATTCCATATAGACCCATTACTGGTTAAAATGTTATAATTAAAACACCCTACATAGTTACTCATGTTCAGGATGAGAAACTAGCGTCTTATTAAGTAATGCGCATAACTTAAATAAACAAGACACTGCAAAGTGTCTTGTTTATTTGTATCAAGTTTCCTTTTTATCCCAAAATAAATATAATAAAATGTAACATTTAATACATATAAAGAAAAATACAGATTTATTAAATCATTATGGCACCCATGAAAGTACTTTTATTTTGGAGGAACAAACTATGAACAAAAAGTTAGTAACATCATTATTATGTAGCACATTCTTATTTGGATTATCAGCTTGCAGTTCACATGATACATCTAGCAGTAACACGAAAAACGAACAGGAGACTTCTAAAGAAACAAAAAATGATGAACTTAGCAACAAGGATCCTCAAAAAGAACTTCCCACCCAGGGAGATTCTTCTGATGTATACATATCAATACGCTCTGCCGATTCATTAGATGTTATAGGTAATGGAGAAGTTAAAGCACAAGGTGTATTTAAAGTATTAGACGTCGCAGTTTATAATCGTCAAGAGGAACCCATTACACTAAATAGCAATAACTTTAAATTAATTGACGGAGCCGGAAGAGAATATCACATTTCTAATGAATCTCAATTAGTACTTAAAGCTGCAAATACTGCTACATTTAAATTTGGTGTTCTTAATCCTAATGAAAATTCGGAAGGGAACATTGTATTCGATGTTCCGAAAAACACGCAAGGATTAACTTTAAAAGTGAGTGGCGATATGTTGGGTAAAGGTATCGAGTTAAAAGTGGAATAGTCAAAGAAAATATAAAATAGATAAACCACTTTTACTAGCATAACAAAAAGTACAGCCTCTGTATTAACTACAGTAGACTGTACTTTTTCATTTGTGATTTTGTATAACTCACTATAATAGGATTCCTTAGTTCTTTTGAGAAGATGCTCTCCAATCACGAAAAGATGTTGGAAACCCAGAATGTCCACGTTGCTTTGTAACAACTGGTTTCTCTTGAAGAGTAGTTGATTTCTCTTCAAGAATAGTTGGTTTTTCTTCAAGAATACTCAAAGCTGTTTGCATTTTCTCCAGCTGTTCTTTTAAAGCTTGCTGCTCAATCTTTAAATCCGTAAGTAAACGTAATATCATCTCAGAATTAGCCATAACGATCTCCTTTCCCCCAATGCACAGAATAAAATACCATATGTAATAAGCGGAATACTCGTGACAAAAATACGCTCGTCAACTCTTTTAAAATACCGAGTACTTTTATTTTTCAAAGGGACCTGCTCAAGTTTATCCGTAAAAACATAAAGTGATATAAATCCATTAATATATGGACTTTATGGAAGGAGGAGTTAATATGGGCTATGGTGGTAGTTGTGGAGGCTATGGTGGTAGTTGTGGTGGAGGCTGTGGTTTTGGCGGTGGATTCGCCTTACTTGTTGTGCTCTTTATCTTATTAATCATCGTTGGAGCTAGCTGTTGGGGCGGCGGATTCGGCTGCTAATAAGAGGCACTCTTGAGAGTGTCTTTTTTTTATTTCTCAATATGTAACTAACATATATGTGTTACTATCAAAGTGCGAGATTCCCTAAGCGTAATATAGTAGTTTACCAACTATGAAAGCCACTGTCACAAGAAAACAGTAGGCTTTTATTTTGTTATTTAACAAGATTAAAACAGGAATTGCCATTTCCCCTCAGTACCATTTTAAAATTGACATAGCACTTCATGCACCATATACTGTTAACAACAGTATACTGTCATTAACAGTATATATTCTAGGAGGTATACTTATGAAGCATACAGGAAGACATACAGGTGCATTTCTTTTGTTATTTTTAGCAGAAGGCGATAACTATGGCGGGCAGCTACTTCAGAAATGTGACGAAGAACTTCCGGTCAATCCAATCGATAGTGCCATCCTTTACCGCACGCTGAAGAAATTAGAAAACGAAGGTGCGATTGAATCTTATGTAAGTACATCCGTTCCAGATAAGCCGAGAAAGATGTACAAAATTACTATAGCCGGAAAAGAACAATTAGCGGATTTTCAAATGGATATTGAGGAAAAAATGAAAAACTTATCATTTTTCTTAGACAAATATAAAGCCTTAAAGGAATCTAATCATGATTAATGGTGCTATCCTTTACACTTTGGCCATTATTCTTACTGGGATTTCTTTTATGAAGGATCGGAATAAAACGAAAGCTGCCCTATTAAAATCATGGAAAATATTTCGAAACCTCCTCCCTGCCATGCTCTCCATTATGCTTTTCGTTGGACTATCACTTTCTATCTTAACGCCGTCCTTCATCTCTTCCATCATTGGAGAACAGTCTGGATTTTTAGGTATTATTTATTCAGCACTACTCGGATCTGTGGCACTTATCCCAAGCTTTGTCGTGTTTCCTCTTGGTAATACGTTAGTACAGCACGGCGCAGGTCTTCCTCAAGTTGCGGCACTCATGTCTACACTAATGTCAGTAGGGATCACAACCCTGCCGATGGAACAAAAGATATTCGGACAAAGCTTTGCTTACGCTCGTAATGCATCTGCATTACTCATGTCACTCCTATTCTCATATATCATTTGGGTGGTGATGGTATGAATGAACTAAAAAGATATCGCTTCTTTTTCATTTTGCTGATTGGACTTATCATACTAACTTTTATAAACCAATCTTTAGGATGGAGCGCATTACAATTAACGGGGAATAGCATTTTAGATATGCTATTTCTACTCCCCCCTGTCCTAATATTTGTAGGGTTACTCGATCAGTGGGTGAAGAAAGAAACACTAATGAAATATATGGGCGAAAAGTCCGGCATATATGGAATATTATTCTCTCTATTATTAGGCGGAATTGCAGCTGGTCCCCTCTATGTTGCCTTTCCGATTGCAGCACTACTATTAAAAAAAGGCGCCAGCATTAGGTACATCGTATTTTTCCTAGGCGTTTGGACAACTGCGAAATTACCGATTATGGTGTATGAATTTTCTTCATTTGGCGCTACTTTTACGCTCATTCATATTTGTTTCGGTTTAGTGTTCTTTTATGTAATGGGGCTTATTTTTGAGAGGTTTTATGATCAACGGCAGTTGTTGCGATATGATATTACGAAAGAAATGTAAAAAGACATCTTTAATCGTAAAGATGTCTTTTTTATATGAAGCTTAATTCTCATTCTGTAAAACCTGCGTTGCCTTTACTTCCTTTTTCTCTTCTTTTAAGAACAACGATACGATAAAAGCAATAACGATAAAGATTAATCCAAGTGTAAATGCACCTTGGAATCCCGATGTTAAACCGTTTAACTTCTCTACTGGATCCATTGGATTTGCTGAGCTTTCCATATACTTAGTTGTTCCTGAAGACATTTTCGAAATAAAGATAGCTGTACCAATTGCGCCAGCTACTTGCTGTAACGTATTAAACAGTGCTGTTCCGTGCGGATATAAATCTGGTGTTAATTGATTTAATCCATATGTTTGTGCTGTCATTACAAACATGAGTCCGACCATTAATACGCTATGCATGACAATAATTTGTACCATTGATGTGTCAGGAGTAATGCCTTTAAATAAGAACATTGCAATCCCTACTAACACAATGCCGGGAACGATAACAACTTTCGGACTAAGTTTATCAAATAGTTTACCTGCGATTGGTCCCATTATGGCGCTAATAATACTTCCCGGAAGCATTATTAGTCCTGATTTAAATGCTGTAACGAGTAAAACTGTTTGCAAGAACATCGGTAATAAAGTCATCGTTGAAAATAACGACATCATCACAATGACGATTAATCCAACTGATATTGTAAACATCGGAACTTTAAATGCACGTAATTCTAAAATTGGATTCTCAATTTTTAATTGTCGAACGACAAAAATACATAATGATATAAGCCCAACAATTAAAGTACCATACACTTTCACATCAGACCATCCTACATCACCCGATGCACTAAAGCTATACACAAGCCCGCCAAATCCTAATGTCGATAAAAGAATAGATGGATAATCTACTTTTGGCCTTGTTAACTCTGTAACATTTTTAATGTATTTCATTCCAATTACAATTGAAATGATCACGATAGGAATAACAATGTAGAATAACCAGCGCCAATTTAATGAATCAACAATTACTCCAGATAATGTAGGACCAATTGCTGGAGCTGACATCATCACAAGTGCGATTAATCCCATCGTGGCACCGCGCTTTTCAGGTGGACAAATAATTAAAATCGTATTCATTAATAACGGTGAAATTAACCCCGTCGCTACTGCTTGGACGATACGGCCGACTAATAAAACGGAAAATTTCGGTGCAAATCCCGCAATTAATGTACCGACTAAAAACGTTACCATAGCGATCAAAAACATTTGTCTCGTTGTGAGCCATTGCTGAAGTAACGCTGTAATCGGTACCAGCACACCCACTACTAACATGTAAGCTGTAGAAAGCCATTGAATAGTTGAAGCTGTTACGTCAAATTCTTTCATTAATACAGTTAACGCATTACCAAGTAATGTTTCGTTTAATAATGCAACCATTGCCCCTAAAAGTAATGCAATTAAAATCGGGGTATGTTTCATATTAGAAGTATCAACTTTGCCACTTGCGGGGCTCTTAGTTGTTATATTCATGTATTGATTCTCCTCCTGTTTTTCACTTAAAAATCTTTAAATACACCGGAACACATGTAATATAATATACATATGTAGATTAAAAAGGGAGAATCAATTTAAAGTCATTGTATATTTAATCTACAAAAAAGGAGAATTGTAGATGAACGATAATGAAAAACAGCTTGATTTACGTATTAGACGTACACATAAATTACTTTGGGATTCTTTATTTGAATTAATGACGCAATCAAAACAAAAATATAGTTCCATCACGATTAACCAAATATGCGACCTTGCGATGGTACACCGAACAACCTTTTATAAACATTTTGAAGATAAAGATGCTTTATTAGCATTTGGATTTAAATGCTATGGGGAGATGATTGCTGAAATACCGCTTTTAGATCGATTAAGTAAACCATTTCAAGTGATGGAACAATTCCTACACCATGAAGAAATCGGTAAAATATTAGAGGCGCAAATGTCTGATGAACAATTTATTAGCCGTATACATTATTTAAGTCATGAAACGAGAAAACAAGAAACGGAAGCGTTAAATCAGCTGTGCAAAAATCATACGATGCCAAATGATTTAATCATTGAATTTTATTCAGGGGTAATCACATCATTAAGTGCGTGGTGGTTTCAAAATGAAAGAAAAGTTTCTGCGGCAGAAATGGATAGGCACTTCCATCAACTCATTAACCGGGATATTTTTCAGTTTGAAAAGGAATAGTTTTACAAATTTTCGCTCATGTAATCAAATTGACCACAAAATAGGAATATGATATATTTTCCGTAGAATACTATATAAGTGTGACATCGAATAAAATGGCATATAATAAAAAGAAGAGATGCGCTAACATCTCTTCCTTAACTGCTACCGTATAGGGTGGTAGTTATTATAAGTTATTTCTTTTTACGAAACCCACCCTTTTGCTTGCTACGGCGCGGAGTGGGTTTTTTGTTGTCCTTATCCAGAAGTTGCTTTCACAAATTCTTTTACAAGATCGAACAAAAACTCCATATTATCACCTCCTTTCCTTCCAAATAGAAAGAAGGGATAACCATCCACCCTCTCAATATGCAGTTAAATATATTTTACCAAACGATTGTAAAGATATTATGTAAACAAAACAAATGAAATTTTACATAGAAAAAAACCCATATGAAAATGGGCTTTTTGCATACTATTTATTCTCTTTTAACTTCTCTAACTCCCGCTGTACTTCTTCTTGTAAATTTTGATCTAACACTTCTTGTTGATTCGGAGACTTTAAATTAGAAAAATAGTTACTAGCAGCTGTTTCTGCTTCTAACTTTTGCACATACGATTCAATGCGTGCAAATCCTTTCGCTGTACTTTCTGTATGGAACGAGTCGATCGCTCTGTTGCTTTCTTTTATCGCTTGCGCCGCATTTAACCGTGAAACAAGAACTAGCTCTTTATATTGCAACTCTCCATACTTCTTTTGCAATTTGTCAATTTGTTCATAAATCGTTGCTGTTTGCTCTTTTGTTATTTCGTACTGCTTACGATATAGTTCCGCTCTTTTCTCATTCACAATTTTTTCTTGCAGGGCTAACTGCGCCATTTGATCTTCTTCGCGTGATACGGCAAGCTCAGCTTGGCGAGTTCTCTTTGCAATAAGAGCAACCGTTTCTGAAATTAATGCTTCATATTTTTTTTCTAAATAATATTGATGAGAAAGTGCTTTTTCAGCCTTCGTAATTTGCTGTTCTGTTTCGCGAAGATATTGCTTCAACATGCTAACAGGTTTTTCTATCTTATCTAACGTTTGATGCACATCCGCCACTACAATATTTTTAATACGTTTTAAAATACCCATTATTACTTCTCCTCCTTACGAATGTTACGTTCCCATTGATCTAAAATATCTACTTGTTTTTGTACTTGAAAATCGCTGTATACATCTATATCAGTTGCCATTCTTTTCTCTTTTAATTTTTTATATGCCCAAACAATCGCTGCAACAAATGCAATCATCGGAAGAACTGGTAATAAACCAATAACTAGGAGCAATATGCCTGTCCATTTTTTAACCATATTCCCTTCAGACTTACGAAGGATTAACCAGCCGAAAAGAACAAATCCAAACGCTAACAGGAATGGTATAAAGAATAAACCTTCAAACTCTTTTTCATGGTGTTTTTCATGATGCTGATTTCGCTCAAAGTTATTAAACTTTTCTTTTTGTGTAACGAAAGCTTCCCTTTCTTTATCGTGAGAAACAGTATATGCCGCTTGCTTATGCTTCTCATGATCCCACCTTTCAAACCTCATACTATGTAATCCAAACAATAGTAATGCCAGAAGTAACGGCAGGATCAAAATCCATTTTAACCAACGTAATTTTTTACGTTTATTCTTTTTCATCTGTTCACCACCATCTATCATTTGTTTTGAGATAAGCAAAAAATGTATTACCTCCCTTTACCTTTGATACATATGAGTGTAAAACTTGGACGTGAGAAGAGGATGAAAGAAACATGATGAATATATGAGAAATATCTAAAAATTTTCTCATAATTATTCCAAAACGAAAGAACCCAACTTCTCCATATCAAATAGAGAAATTGGGTTCTTTTTCATTATTTCTATTCACTTTAGAAACTCACATACTAATCTTCTTCAGATTTGAACTTTCAATAATTGAATGGGTATACCCATCTTTCCCAACTCGCACCATAGCTCTTCCCAATTGCTCAGAAGTTATAACACTGCCGAATCTCTTCAATTTTATATTTATATACATCCTTTATCTTATTAGGATGGACCATAACCGATAAGATGAGCAATTATAACTGCTATTAAACCGATTGAGTATTCAATTAGAATTAAAGGGAGAATCCATCTTGCCCACTTTGTCCAGGAAATTCCTGCAATTGCCAAACCAGCCATTAGCGTACCACCTGTCGGAAAAATAATATTTCCAATACCATCCGCGAATGAAAAAGATAATACTGCTGTTTGGCGTGTAATGTGCAATAAATCTGCAAGTGGTGCCATTATAGGCATTGTCAACATCGCATGGCCACTACCTGATGCTAAAATAAAATGAATAGCCACTTGGAAGTTGTACATTCCAACAACACTTAAAAAAGGAGAAATATGTTTCATTTCTTCCGATACTTGGTGAAGTAGAGGGTCTATAATATGTCCTTGATTCAATACGACCAGAATGGCGCGCGATACACCAATGATTAAAGCTCCGCTGATTAAAGATGACGATCCCTGTGTAAAAGATTCTACAGTATCATCAATAGACATCTTGCCAATGATTGCAATTATTATAGTTAAGATAATAAATAAGGATGCAATTTCTGTTATATACCATTTGTACTTAATAACACCGAATACAAGAATAATATAATTGATTAAAAATGCCGTTAATATCCATTTATGTCTTTTTGTTAACTCTACTTTCGCTGTTAATAGGCTGTCTGACTCGTTTGTATCGAATTTTCCGTAAATCCCCATTGACGGATCTCTCTTTACTTTCATAGCATGACGATAGACGAATGTAACAGCAATTACATATATGACTACGAATAAAACTAGGCGGAACCCCATACCCGAATACATTGGTAGACCCGCTATCCCTTGCGCAAGCCCCACTGTAAACGGATTCATAATTGCGGTTGTAAATCCGACGGACGCCCCTACCAATACCATCGCAGTTCCTGTTATAGTATCAAATCCAATCGCAAGAGCCAGTGGAATAAACAGAGGTACATAAACCAAAGTTTCCTCAGCCATCCCCATTAATGATCCGCCAAGTGCAAAGAACAACATTATAAGAGGAATCATTAACTTTTCACGATTTGCGAGTTTTTTTGCCATCGTTGAAACAAGAGCCTCAACCGTACCTGATGCCTTTAATACACCAAAAAACCCTCCGATAATAAGAATAAAAAAGATAATATTAGCCGCTTCTACCAGCCCTGTAGGAATAGTTTTTATCATATCAAAGAATCCAAGTGGCGCTGATGCAATCCATTTGAATGAATTTGGATCTACTGTTGTATACCCATTTTTTTCAATATGTGCATATTCTCCAGCTGGCAATATATGTGTAATCACGGTTGCAATGACTAAGAGGACAAGTAACATTGCAAATACGTTTATTTTCCGTTCTCTTTTTTCCTTTTTTTCTTCCGGCTCGAATGAAACTGCCTTTTCTGATACTTGACTCATATACCAATCCCCTTTGCAATAAAATGAAACTTTAATCATTGGAGGCTTTGTTCATCCCCCAATGATTATTAGCCCACACCAATTAGTAGCCGGCAGTCTGGTTTCCCCACTACCATGACGTACCAAGCTATCCATCAATTCTTTTATTTATAACACTCTAGGATTTAACTACCTTTTTACTAATTTCATTTACAAATTGGTTAAATAAACGCTGCTGTAGAGCATCCCTTTCCGACATCATTTCTGGATGCCATTGAACCGCTGCTACATAACGATGAGCTTTCGATTCAATAGCCTCTATCACACCATCAAAGGACCATGCGCTCGCCTCAAAATCTTTCCCCAGCGTTTTCACTGCTTGATGATGAAAAGAATTAACCATTAAGGATTTTTGGCCAATTGCCTCATAAATTTTCCCCTCTTCAAGAAGATCTATGGAATGAGAGCCTTGCCATTTACGAAACTGTTCCCGAACATGGAAATATTCTGGTCCCATCTCATGCTCTAAGTCTTGATAAAGAGATCCACCAGCTGCAACGTTTAACACTTGTAATCCTCGACAAATTCCTAGAATAGGAATATCTTTTTCTAAAGCCTGCTTTGCCAGATTTAATTCAAAATTATCTCGTTCTTCCTCTACAGTGCCTATATACGCTTTTGGAATATCACCGTAATAAAATGGATTGATGTCCGCTCCACCAGCCAATAACAATCCATCTAATTGGTTAAGTGTGGAATCGATTTGATCAGCTTCCTCAATTGGAAGTAGAACAACCGTTGCACCTGCTCGTTGAAGTGAACGGATGTAGTCATAAGAAAAGATAGCCATATCTTGACCTGGTAACCCTCGTAAGCCCTCCTTTCCTATTTCACTATGATCAATATAATACCCAGTAACACCAATTAGTGGTTTCATTTCCTCTCACCTCATAATTTAAATGGTTTCGTTGTCTTTCTCTGTTGAAATTTTATATTCTGAACCTCCCTTTTCTAGCAAATGGTAAAGAATCGAATATGTAAATTACTACTCTACTAATTTCATTATTTCTTTACACACCATTTATACAAGCAAATATCGTGCCAATATTTAAATTCGAATAATTATTTACATAATTTTAAATAATTTGTCGTTTTATCGACACTTGCTATGTTGATATGTATTATAATTGGTTATTAATTGGTTATATAATGACCAATTAATAACCAACTTTAGACCAATTAAATTCAACTAAGAGGTGTTCTATGAATGAATTTGAAAACAACCACATTGTATTGATTACCGTCTTAAAAGAAACACGAAAAGCCCTACATCAACAACTAACGGAGATGGTAGGTGATCTCATAGATATAGAAAGTTTTTCTGTAGAAGAAAGTATTCCAAAAGTATTTCATTCCACATTAATCGTGTTACCTAATAAATTTACTATAGAAACGGTCAAAGACTTTATTGGGGAAAACTGCGAAGTAATAATAGCAAAACGAACATTAAATTATGAAAGCGTGGATCAACTTTTATTTTTGCCGGAAGGAACACAAGCACTATATGTGAATGATAATCCTGAAACAGTATATGAATCGATTGAAACTATGCGTCAATTGGGACTGAATCATATTGAATATATCCCATACTATCCTGGAAAAACGAATATACAAATGATTAAGCTTGCAATCACACCTGGCGAACTTGAAATCATCCCCGACTTTGTAGAAAAAGTGATTAATATTGGTCATAGATTAATAGATATTACTACAATCATGTCCATTCTAGATCGATTTCATTTAATGGAGGAGTCAGGTAACCATGTTTCTGAGAGATACTATCGAAAAATAGTAGATTTAACGAAGAATCTAGCTAAAGCTCATCGACAACTTCATCAAGTTATTGATGGTGTTGGTGATGGAATACTAGCTATTGATTATAAAGGAAGGATTGTTGTCTTTAATGAATTCCTGGAAAACATGCTTAAAATAAAAAGCAAAAATGTTATTGGTCATCCTATCGATACCACTATTAATAATATTGATTTGGTAAATTTCATCCTTTCAAATAAGCAACAAGAAAGCGGTATATTTGTTGTAAATGGCTTGGATGTGATAGTGGAACGTCTGCATATAAATGATCAATCGATTATTGTTACTTTTAGAAATGCCCTTAAGACCATTGGATTTGAACGTAAATTGAGAAAAGAATTTGTCAAAAAAGGATACGTAGCAAAATACAACTTTCATGACATCGTTGGGATTAGCTCTCCTATCCAAGAAACGAAACAAATTGCCAAAAGGTTAGCTAAAACTGATTTAGCTGTTTTAATTGAAGGTGAAAGTGGTACCGGAAAAGAGTTGTTTGCAAGTGCCACTCATAATGCTTCCCTTCGAAATAGCGGTCCTTTTCTTGCCGTTAACTTTAGCGCTTTATCGGATGATTTAGTCGAGAGTGAATTATTCGGTTATGAGGACGGAGCGTTTACCGGGGCAAAAAAGGGCGGAAAAATGGGATTATTTGAACAAGCAAATGGTGGCACTATTTTTTTAGATGAGATTGGAGATATTAGTCTTAAACTTCAAGCACGACTACTTCGAGTATTACAGGAAAAAGAGATCATGCGTGTCGGTGGAAGCCAAATCATCCCTATAGACGTTCGGATTATTGCAGCAACCAATAAGGATCTACTGAAAATGATTCGAGAAAATGTGTTTAGAGAGGACTTATACCATAGGCTTAAGGTACTCTTTATACACCTTCCCGAATTAAGGGCTCGTCGAAATGACATTGAATTATTAGCTAAACATTTTGTTGCGCTATCGGACCCTAAAGTCAAAATTGAACAAGAATTAATTGAAGAACTTCAAGGATATCCATGGTATGGAAATGTAAGAGAACTTAAAAATACCATAGATTATATGCTTGCTGTCCGTACCGGAAACCAAATAACAAAAAATGATTTGCCTAATCAGCATTATTTTCAAAAGCCTCCACATAAGAAAACAGATAGCGACCCGATCGAGAGCATACCACCCTTTTATTCAAGTTCAACCGCTCTTGATGAAGAATCACTTTTCATCCTTAACCTCATCATGAATTATGAAGAAAAAGGAAAGGCAATCGGAAGAAGGATTATTTCTGAAAAGAGCCAAAAAGTCGAAATGAAATTATCTGAGGCACAGGTTAGACACCGGTTGAACTTCCTGAAAATTAGAGGGTATTTGCAAATAAAAAGAGGTAGGGCAGGAATTAATCTAACAAGAAAGGGTTTGGAGATCCTAACCACAAACTTAGAACGTAACCTTTGATTCCTTATCATCGATGTAGTACAATTCAAAGTTTTTTTGCTGGTAATGGACCATACTTTTACCCTATCAAGATGCCACATTTTAGATTTTACCATTCCAATGTGCCATTGATTGGTGGACTCGTTAAACCTTTCAGTTCATGCTAATTATTAGCCAAGCTTCTCTGAGAGATTGGTAGTTTACGTCATAAGATCCAATCTTGAACTAGCTCCAAGGTTGATAGAAGTACTTTACGAAACAAAATTTTTAAATGGAAAGAGGCTATTTTATAAACCGATTGAACCGGATTATAAAATAGCCTCTTTATTATGAAGAGAAAAAAGCGTCGATAAATTTTTGTTCCAAATATTCAGAATTGATATTAAAATAAACGATAGGGATAGGGGTATGGAATCATAAATTATACATAACGAGGGAATAGAAATGAAAATTCAATTAAAAGCTGATTTAATGCTACTACTAGTTACATTTTTTTGGGGTGCATCCATCCTACTTACAAAGCTTGGACTTGATGGCATAGAAGAATATAATTTAATCGCATTACGATTTATTATTGCCTTTCTTTTATCAGGTTTAATATTTTACAAACACTTATTCAAAGTCGATTTTAAAACTGTAAAATATGCTTTTATACTAGCTTCCGTTTTATTTATCGTTTACATTTTCGCGACATTCGGTACAAAGTATACAAGTGTGTCTAATGCTGGTTTCTTACTATGTCTCACAGTCATTTTCATTCCGATATTATCAGCTATATTTTTAAAACACATTCCTGAAAAGAAAGTTATATTAGGAATTGTGTTAACGATAATAGGAATTGGCTTATTAACATTAACTAGTGAATTCAAGATCGGTAACGGCGATATATTTTGCATATTGTCTGCTTTATTTTATGCCATTCATGTCATCATTACTGGAAACGTAACAAAACATGTGAACTCGATTGCGCTCGGGGTCATACAACTCGGTTTCGTCGGCCTATTTAGTCTTATTTTTTCATTAGTGATGGAAACCCCAAAACTTCCTAGCACGATCAACTCATGGCTAATCATATTAGCCTTAAGCATATTTTGTACCGCAGTCGCATTCATCGTGCAAGTTATCGCCCAGCAATACACGACGCCAACACATACGGGACTTATCTTTTCATTAGAACCTGTCTTTTCGGCAGGGTTTGCCTTTGTTTTCACAGGCGAAACGCTCACAGGGAAAGGATACTTAGGGGCGACGCTTATATTAGTAAGTGTGTTGATTGCTGAGGTGGATTTTAAGGGGTTGTTGAGGCCTAATTATAAGAAGAATATAGAGTAAACATTTCACTATGATCAATAAACATACCCCAGAAAAAATATGAGTTTATATTATTTTCATTCTCTTCACTTAGATTTTCTTTTAAATGAGACTTTTTTAGATGCTATCTTCGAATAAGGTAGCATCTAAAAAATGTTAAAATAAATTTGCCCCTAGTATCTTCTTATATTTTATGTAGCCTTCATATTTGACCTTTTCTACGTTCTTTGAAGTAAAGATGTTCAAAATTACTTACTGAATATAGTCATACAGATTTTTCGCTAACAATAAACAAGTTACTGTAATGAAAAGAGCACGAACATACCCGCTTCCTTTTTTTATAGCAAATTTGGAGCCAACAATCCCTCCAGCAATTTGAGCAATCCCCATTATAAAACCATACACATAGTTTACTTGCCCTACATACATAAACATCAACAATGCACCAACATTACTTCCTAAATTAAGAAGCTTCGCATTACCTGCTGCTTTTAAAAAATCATACCCAATAAATAAAAGAGAAAACATTAAAAACGAACCTGTGCCAGGACCTAAAAATCCATCATAAAAACCAATAGTAAAAACAAAAAAAGTAAAAATAATGACGTGTCGACCAGACAATTTCTTATGAGTGGAAATACTACCCCAATCCTTTTTGAATATCGTATAAATAGCAACCGCACCAAGCATAATCAGCATCAATGGCTTCAGTACTTCTGGGTTCATTAAATGAACGGTCCATGCCCCTATTATGGAACCTACGAAAGTGAGTGGAACTAATTTAAACGCCGATTTCAAATCAAGATTACCAGAACGATAAAACACAATATTACTAGTTGCACACCCCATTGTCGACGCTAGTTTATTCGTAGCTACTGCACTTGCTGGATTCAGTCCTGTAAATAATAAAGCGGGTAAGGCAATGAGTCCTCCACCACCTACAACTGAATCAATAAATGCAGCTAAAAATCCAAAAGCAATCAAAATAATTAATACTGATGGGTCTAAATAAAAATCCATACTATTAACCTCCCCTTTAGTCACTATCAAAATAGTAACTAATAATTTGCTAAATGTAAACAGTTATTGTAACGTTGAAATATAAAAGCAAACATCGGAGGACGAAAAAAGTGGACTACATAGTGCAACAGCTTAAAAAAATTGGTTTTAATGAATATGAAGCTAAATCTTATGTATCTCTTGTTAAACAGGGGCCTGTCACAGCCTACCAAGTGAGTAAGGATTCGGGTATCCCAAGAGCGCGAATTTACGAGATTTTGGGTAACCTTGTAGAAAAAGGAATTGTCATGAAGGAAGAAATAAATGACACCACTCGCTATTCACCTCTACCTGTTGAAATCTTTTTACAAAAGGCGCAATCAGAATGGCAGTCTACTTATGAAGTAATCAGTGATTCATTAAAAAAACTAGAAACTTTCGAGGAAAAAACAGATAATCGAGTGATTACTTTAAAAGACAATAAAACAATAATTAGCTACTGTCAGGCATTAATAAAAAAAGCCCAAAAACGTATTGTCATTTCAATGTGGGATGAGATGTATGAAGCGTTAAAAGAGGAACTATCTGAGGTAGCTGATAAAGTTACAGTACAAGGTATTACCCTGCATGTTGAAAATCCCATTAAAAATCTAGAAGCCCATCGTATAACACCTTATACAGAAACCCTGTCTACAGAACATTGGTTTATTTTATCGATAGATTCTAAAGAGATGATTTATGGACCATCACTTGAGGAGCGTAATATTGCTTTTTATACAGATGATCCCGTTCATATATACCTATTAGAGGATTATGTATGGCATGATGTTTTAGTGAATCGACTTGTACAACGTAGCCAAGATGATTTGGAGCAATGGATTACTACAGAGAGAAAATCCTTCTTTATGGAAAAATAAGAAACATATTCAAGAGCAAATCAAAAAATTTGCGTATTAAACCTAACAACTTCTCCGTACAAAAATAGCTGACTATTATATAGTAAATAGTCGGCTATTTTTATATAAATTTATACAGACGCTGCCATTTTCCCTTTGTGGAATATTCCCATTAACCCAGCGATTAATGAGATAAACGCTTCTCCCACTCTTTCACCGTCTCAATTGTTACATCTAATTTCTTAGCCACTTCCTCTATACTCATTCCCTTAAAGAGCATTCCAGCTGAAGAAAGAGCTTTATCTATTTCTTCTTGCTTCTCTTGCTCATATAAACGACCTACTTTTGTCAACCATAACCACTCCTTTACCTTTTTATATGCCTTCTTCTATTTTATCATCCACTCTCCACAAACCGCCCAAACTCCTTCAAAAATCTCAGCTTAAAACTACCCACAGGCCCATTCCGATGCTTCGCCACATGGATCTCCGTCATCTCTTTCTGCATCGTTTCCTTATCATAATAATCTTCACGATACATAAGCATAATGACATCCGCATCTTGCTCAATTTGCCCTGTCTCTCTTAAATCAGATAAAAGTCGTCGCTTATCTTGACGTGACTCTACGGAACGAGACAATTGCGACAATGCTACTATACAAACATTTAAATCACGCGCTAACAACTTAAGCTTACGAGAAATCTCACTAATCTCTTGAAATCGATTACCCTTATGCTTTGGATCACCCGTAATAAGCTGCAAATAATCTACAATAACTAACAACTTTTTATCGCCATGCTTCCGCTTTAACTTACGAGTCTGCATCCAAATATCCTGCATTGTAACACCGGCTTTATCATAAATCTCAAGTGGCAACTCACCAATCTCCGCGAACGCCTTACTCACCTTTTCCCAGTCTTCTATCGTAAAACGATGCTTCGGATTTTTCAGCCTACCTCCTGACACTTCGCCCGCGCAAGACGCCATCCTTTTTAACAGTTGCTTACTACTCATCTCTAACGAAAATAACCCAACCGCCGCTCCAGACTTCGCCGCATGCAGCGCGATATTTAACGCAAACGCCGTCTTCCCCATAGAAGGACGCGCTCCAAGAACGACAAAATCCCCTTCCTGCAATCCGCACGTCATCTTATTTAACGATGTATAACCAGTCTCAATACCAGTATTCTCTTTCGTATCTTGATGAAGCTCCTCATACAAACCAACTAACGCATCCTTCAAATCAAACTCACATACATAATCCTTTTCCTCTAACTCACAAAGTTCCGTAATCGTCTCACCGATAATTTTCTCATTCTTCTCCGCAATAAGACGCTCTCCCATCTTGTGCCCGAGAACGCCAGCCTGATACATTTTCCATGCACCTCGAACAAGCCCCTCATAATAAGAGAAGTTGGCAGTTGTAGGCACACCCTCTATTAATGCTATAAAATACTCCATTCCCCCGATCCCCTTCAAAAAGTTCGGATCTACCCTAGAAATGAACGTAACAAGATCAATCGGTTGCCCCTCTTCTTCCATTTTTCGCATCAGCTGAAATATAGACTTGTGCACTGGCATCGAAAAATACTGCTCCGTCAAACGGCACTCCTTAATAAGCTCTCCATCAAGTAATAGAGAACCTAACACCGTCTTCTCCGCCTCCACATTTTGAATACTCATGGACGCCACCCTCGTTCCGCTAAAAAGCGCTGCAACTCTTCCTCAGACGGTACATTCTTCTCCCACTCCTCGCACCTCGTCAAAAACTCCTCCGTCTCCCCAGTACTAACAGACGACTCCTTCTTCCTAAACTGAGTCGTATCCGCCTCAACCTCACAGACTTTCGTAAACCCTTTCCCGTGCCAGCCCCTCAAAATCCCCTTCACATAAGCAACCGTCCGCTTATTATTCTCAAACGCAATTTGAAGAGCCTTCAGCACAAGCTCCTCTGACAAATCTTCCATCCACGCACTCAGTTCCTCCACAGTATGCGGAGACAAACTACCGAAATGTTGCTCATAAAAAGAAAACACACGGCTTCCCGTCTCTTCCTCTATAACCTCTTCTTCCTCTGTCTCCTCGCAAACTGGCTCTACATCATCCACAGTCAAATCACTCGGCATACCGAAATGTGCTAAAAGCATAGGAACATTCAGCTCCTCCTCTACACACTTCTGAAGAAACATATGTACATACTCCTTATTCTTCACACCCTTCAGCTCACGAAGCACACACTTCTCCACATTCGTATTCGTCACCGGGTTATAACGAAGCCAATTTAGAATAAATAACTCCCTCGTCTCCGCATCATAAAGAATCTTTCCATAATCAATAAAGCGCTGCACAAGCTTATCAACAGTCTCCCGATTATAACCAGTCTCCATCTCAGCTAACCGCTTCGGAAAAGGAAAAATCCCACACTGCGTCGTCTTCGAACAAGTTAACAAATACACATAAAAATACCGCTCCTCCGGCGTCAAATCTAAAACAAAATCATCCTGCCAAAAATTCACCTGCACATTACGATACACCGCCATCCTAATTCCTCCCGTCTCCGTTCAAAAGTGAAAACCTCTTCATAATATATATGGGAGGAGGGCCGGGTTTTTGGCGTGTTATTTCAAATTTTTTTCGACTCCTACTACGGTGTTTGTTGGTGTTTTTGTTTTGTTGTGTTTTTTCTTAGTGATTTATTACTTGGTAGGGGCTTGCAAGGGGCTTATGAGGGGTTAGTTATCGGTTACTTCGATTAGAAACACTCGATCTGAGAAGCCGCCTCGTTCTTTTGCTTTCTTTTTTCGGATGTTGTTGATTTCTTCTAGTGTTGTGCCTTCGTGTTCGGCTAGGGCGTTTATTAGTTCTAGTAGGTCGGATAGTTCTTCGAGTTTATGGGATTTTGTTGTTGCTTCTAAGTATTCGGTTAGTTCTTCTTCTGTTTTTTTGCAGATTTCTTTTATGTATTCATCTTCAGGTAGGATTCTTGTTGTGGGTGTTTTTCCGTTGGATTTTATTATTTGTGGGATTTTGTTTCGGATTAGTTTGTTGTAGGTTGGCATGGGATTTTCCTCCGTTAGGTTTTTCTTCTATTATAATGGAAAAGCAGTTTAACTAGGTGTTAAACTGCTTTGTTGCTTCTTTTATATAGTTTTCTTCTTCGATTGTGAAGAGGGTTGGGAATTCGGATAGTGGAAGGTTTGATTTTTGGATTATATCCTCTATATCACTTTGAGGTGTATCAAGATAGTTCGTTACCTCTTCTATTACATTGAAAAATTCCTTCAAGGCAACTTGAACGTCATGATGACTCGGATTCTTCTCCTCTTCCTTATACTTTTTCAACTTCCCTATCACATCCATAAAACGTCGATCAAAATTTTCTTTTAATTTCTTATCATTATAAAACGCTTGAACACTATCCTTTGAAAAGTGTTCCTCTAACCATTCTTTATTTTCTTTCTCCCATATAAAAGTTTGCAGAAAAGAAGAAAACAAAGCAACATCCACTCGCTCTTCCTTTTGAAATTTCTTCGTCATCTCATCCATATGCGAAAGCACCTTCGCAATTCTTTCTTGCTCTGCCAAAAGCAATCCTCTTTGAAAATGCATTTGTCTTAAAAAATCTTCCGCCTCAATATCACGCTGCAATATAATATTTTGAATTTCCCCAAGCGAAAAACCGAGATGCTTAAACGATTGAATTTGCTGCAGCACATACAAATCATCTTTCGTATATAACCGATGCCCACCCTCAGTATAATCGCTCGGTTTTAATAAATTAATCTTGTCATAATAACGAAGCGTCCGCACCGTAACATCCCCAACACTTGCAAACTCACTAATCATCCACGCCATATCATCACCTACTCCGCGAACTTCTCTTTCACATACTGAAGCATATAAGAAAAGCTCATCTCATTCCGCCTACAATATTGAAACAAACCTACAACAAGCAATACAAAAGGAACATTCCTTCTATAACGATGTTCATACTCACTAATACCGTCATAAAAGTACTCATACTTTCTTTTTCGTAAAATAATATAAATCGCAATAAACAACACTGCGGCCATAATAAAAATTCGCTTTCCCCTTATCTCCACTTCTTGTTTCATCACCTATTCTCCTTCCACTATATACTTATCTTCTTTAAATAAAGGAACTCGAATGAAATAACGATATGGCTCGTCGCGTATTACTTTCCACGCAACAATGATCACTTGAACGACCTCTAAGGCAAATACAATCCAAAATAAAACATCACTAATACGCGAACTTATATTAAATAGAAGAAAGATTAAAAAATGAAAGTTGAACGCCTTTCGGCAATGGTATTTGTACACTTCATTTTTACGTGCCAGTGTGATGTACATGAATAGTGGTGAAAAAATTCCTATTGCGGCTGATAGTAGTAACATGATGATGGTATTTCTTTTTTCTTTTGTGGTGGTTTTCATGATTGGTTTGGTCCCCCCTTTTTGATTTGTCTTCTTTAGGTTAGGGGGTGACGTTGGGGGAGGTGCAAGAGGATTATATAGATTAAATTTAGTAACACCAATATAAATAAAATATGACCTTTACCTTGACAGGGTGGAGGTCATCATTTTAATTTTACATCCACTTTATTTACAAATAAAAAGAAGAGCATATACCTCATATGCTCTTCTTCCCATAGCTAACAATACACTTTATTCAACTAATATTTATCTATAATATTTAAATGTTTCTCCACTTCACCTAAAATCATTAGTTCCATGCAAAAATAAATTTGGCCTTTATCCATGACTTAATCACCTTTGTATCTAAGTGCTATTCCTTAACATTTAGCACTTCTAAAACCTCCCTAAACAACACCGAACTCCTACCAACAACCAACTCCAAAGGAACTTCCTTAACTCGCCCATCTCTCCCCACCATAACAACCCCATTCTCATAATCAACCCAAATCTGAACATCCTGCACATAATAACTCTTAATAGCAGAAGCCTCATCTAAATTGCGATGATCCAACTCAACTTTAACCTGCTTCGTAAAACGGCGTAGTGTTTTCCAAAGAATTCGTTCTTCCTTTGATTTCATGAAGAGTTCCGGGAGTTCTTGTACTTCTTTTAATAACGACATAGTTGTTATTGTGTATGTTTGAATGCCGTATCCTACTGGGCAGATGAGGTGGTCTAGTTTTTTCCATGGCTCTAGTTCGAAATGTACATAGTCATCGTTTTGTTGCATTTGAATGTGTTTGATTTTCGCTACGTATTGAATGCCACCTTTTTCTCCGTGCCATTTTTTCGGTGCATATAATGCTATGTACTTCGCCTCTTGCCATCCTGGTTTTAGTTGTGTGACCGGTAGCTGATATAAGCCATTTTTTCTATATGTTTCATAGTCACTTTCAGTTTTCACGCTGCCCACTAATACTTGTTCTTCTAATGAGGAGTGCCATTCTTCTTTTGTTCCTCTTGGAAGAATACCTTCTCTTATAATTTCTTCTGGGCTCTTTTCAATAAGGTGATCTAAAAATTGTTCGACTAGTCTTGTTGCGTTTGGTAAGAACGGGAAGCCGCCGATATTTACTTTTTCAATACTTTTATAAAATGGATGATTCTCATATGCTTCCTCTTGGTTCCACGGGAATAGTACGTACGCTCCGTAAGCTGTTCGTTCAAATGGTCCTTCTTGTTCTACTACTAGTGCATCTCTGTAACGGTGCATTGTGTTAATGTCTTCTTCCATCGGACCAGGCGTACCATACTTCCTTTTGTAATGAGTTTTTTCAGCAAAATCAATTCGATATTTCGCATCAAAAATGTATTGATATTGATAGCTTTTTCCCTTTTTCTCAATAGCGAGCATCGTATCTGGCTTTTGTGTAACTGTTGGTAGTCCGCCATTTCTTTTCTGGAAGTAAAGTTCGATTACTTCATCTGTGTCCGGATGTTTGAACGTTCTTTTCGCAGTTTTACTTTCATCTAGCGTTACATATAAACCATCTTGCTTAACTTGAATAACATCTTGATGGAGCGGTATATACTTTTTCGATAGAATTTGTCCGAGTTTTAAATATGTCCAGTATTCATATAACCTAGCAACATCTTTTACCGACATTTTGAAAATTTGTCCTCGTAATGTTAAACCACGCGATAGCATTAAGAAGATTTGATACGCATCTCTATAGCCTGCCGCCATTTGAATAACGAGTGAAAAAACTGAGCGATCTAATTTTCCAATTCCTCTCCAAAATGGATCGTTCAATTCATTTTTCATTCGATACTTCATATTCTTTACACGTTCTAGCAAATCCTCATCAATTACATCACGCCCAAATCTAGATCTTTGCTCTAATGCCTTAAGTAAATCATCTATTTTATGTACGACTCTTTGAATCATCCATTTAACAAATCGATTTTCCAGCGTATCATAAGACACTTCCTTATAAGCTGTAATACCTTTAGTTGGTATACCGTTTTCACCTTGCAACAAGTGTGGTCGTTTTCGCAAATAGTTCATTCCGACAGAATCCAATTTACGAATTTTTTCTCCTCGTACTAGTTGATGCCTAGTCATAAGCGTATGATGCGGTTGTCTTTTAATGTGAGAGATCGACTTCATAAATCGCTCAAAGGAATCATTTAAAATACGATAAAATTCACTCTTCGATGGATTTGTAGCGTAAATTACAGATGCTCCTAAGTAAGTTCTCTTTAGTAAATGAAACGCTAAATTATAAATTTCATCATTTACCTCATCTAATAAAGCTCTGTAATCATCCTTATAATCAAGCTTTGCCGGGAAAACTTCAAATGTAACAGTTAATAAAGTATCTTTATCATCTTTAATTTCAAACGTTGTATTTCCTACTTCATTCGGAAATGAAAGATTCCCCATTAACACATGAAGTGACCCCATTTGAATAGAACTAACTTGTTTTCGAAAACCCGGATGTTCATGATAAAAAGAAAACTGCCTATTATTTTTCGGAACAACAACAAGCTGATAACTTCTATTCTCAAAAAAGATTGGCGGGTGTTCGTTCCATTCGTCTAGCCTCTGCAATCTCGCATCAAATACAGAAACAGATTCTGCCTTCCCCTCTACATGAAAATACATCATCTCATCTGCGTTCATAGTGTGATATTCTTTTAAACTCTCATATTTTTCATGATAAGGATTTCCTTTAATCGTCAATGATAGCTCCTCTGTTTCAATCTTAACTAGCTCTATCTCATTATTAGATCCAGAAAGAGGTGAAACCATCATACTCGAACCTCCTTAACATATGAGAGAGCTTGTTAGCTGATCGATGATACTTAGCATATGAAGCATCATTATTGCCGCTATCATATTCTTCATTTGCACATAATACATACAACTGCTTTAATACCTCTTCTGTTCTTCCATCACTACCTGCAAGACGCGGTAAAATCTTTTGATATATTTGATAATCAAGTGCTTCATCGAATGACAATAACTTTCCTTTTTCGTTGTATGCCATATAGAAGCAAATTTCATCTCGTATACGATATCCAACTTGGGCTCCAACTGATTCAAGGGTTTTATTTATTTCTATTAGAATATTTGATATGTTTCTCACAAGATCTTCGTTTTCTTTAAAACATTCTTTTAAATGAAGATACTTCGTTTCTAAAGAGCCATTAGAAACAATTTCAGCCTCTTTCTCTTCTATATCCATTAAAAAATTAAAATAATCTAAGTTAACGGTATTAAATTCAATTGTATTCGCACGATCTAATACTTTTTTACTTAACGGATGTGTCGTTTCATCCATATTTACAGTTCCAATAATATATACATTTGATGGAATCGTAAGATGCTTATTCGTAATTGATTCTGGAAGTACTGGTGACGTAACAATTTTTCCATCTTTCCATTTACGACTTTCAATTACACTTAAAAAATCACTAAAGTAGTATTCCACTCGAGCTAAATTCATTTCATCCAACACTACAAAATAAGGTCTGTTTGGATTTGCATCTGCATTTTCAAGAACCTTAATTAACGGTCTTTCTTGAAACTCCCCTTGAAGGTTCACATACCCAAGCAAATCAGAACTATCACTCCAATCAGGTCGAACCGGAATAAGCGTAAATTGTCCATTCTCTTCCGTTGCTCCTAAGCTCTCCGCAAACCACTGAACAATTTTCGTTTTCCCTGTACCTGAAATACCTGATAAAATCACAAACGGCTTCGTCTTTAATGAAAGGAAGAAATTAATAAGATCCTTTTTCTCATAAAAGAAACCTTTACTTTGAATATAAGAAGACACATGATCGATAATGGATTGTTGATCTAAATACACTTCTTTCCTCTCATAAATCATTTCATATTTCGTCCCTTCCTCTTTGTAAGCAATAAATCCCTCATAATAACGAAGCATTTCTTCTAGATCTTCTACTAACTCTTTTTCACTTGGCATTTTATTAGCATCGTACGCAATATAAGCCGCTGTTGAATTCGCATATCCTTTCGCTTTTGGACTTGTTCCTAGAAAAATCTCATCATCTTTTTTTACCTTTGGGGACATATGTATTTGTTCACGAATCTCTTCTTTAATCTTTTGCATCTCTTCTTTAGACGTTTCCGTCACACCTTGTGCCAACGTTAAATATAATCGCTCCATATCTTCACTAAATAAATAAACGATATAATATCCTCGCTGCGTAGATGTCGTAATATCTTTATTCATAATTGCAAGCCATGGAACAGCAGCCCAGTTTCCTTGTCCAATTGATCCTGTGACAACATACTGATTATGATCAATAAATGGTAACCTCGTTATTTCCGTTGTCATCTCATTCCTAACAACCGATCCCATTTTATGGCCCGCAAATCTTTCTGTCCTTGCCTGTAAATACTCATTCATTACCGTTAAAAACTTTTCACGTAAATTACTGTTCATACTACCGCCCTTTTCTACATCATCTTTTACATATCGTTCAACAGGAATCCATTCATCATTAATTAGCCCTACTTGTTCCAGCCAATCCAGTAAGTTATTTGTTCGCCTCTTCGCCACTGATTCAACCATCAAATTATCCCCTAATGCATTTCGGACAATCGTCATTCCCAAATCAACTAGAGCTTCTTTCTTTTCATCTTTTGAATACATCTCAAACAATCCAAGAACAAATAAAGCATGTCGGAAATATTCCTGCTTTAAAACTAACTTAACAATGTAGACCTTTTTATCTTCCGATTGAACATATTCATTTAATAGAAGCTTATTCATTTCATGCGATTCATTGAAAAAGCCCAACAATCTTAAATCTTGGCGCGCATTAGATTTCACTCTATATAAATTTTCATCCGTTTGTTCACGTAACGTACTTGGATTATATGTACCATTCATTATCTCTTCTAAAAAGAGCATGACTTTATCGTATTTTTCGCTTGGTAGGTTATCGGTTTGGAATTCTTTAAATGTAATAGCTCGCGATCCAGTCACATTCACAAATGGAAACTGAGAAAAAAAAGCTACCAAGAAAGCATTACATTCTCCCGCTTGCCCAAAATCCTCATGCTTTACCTTACGAACATCAATAAGTTTTTCCCAAGCATTCTTAAGAATTTCAAAACTCACTTTAAAATAAGATATTGCTGTCTCGCCCTTTTCATATTGCTCAAGTGAAAGTTTAGTTTCAACGTATAATCCTTCATCATCCTTGTTTATAACCAAATAAGGTTTATTACCTTTTATATCTTCAACCTGCTTCGTTGATTTAGCCAATTTAATTATGAGTTGCTCTAACATTTTCATCCCCACCGTTACAATAAATTACAATTACTACTATTTTACCAAACTATGTATAAAAGAAAAATCATACGCCATACCGTATGATTTAATAATTTCTATTATTCGCCACTAGCTTCCCATACTCCTGACTACTCTCCTCAAGAAATATCCTACTCTCTCCACTATTCTTATAAAAAGAATTCCAACCCCGCTCCCTCAAAATCCCCTTCCAACTATCACTCTCCACCATCCGCTTAATAATACTATCCCAATAAGCAACCTCTTCCTCCGTCATATCTTTCGGACCCATAATTCCTTTCCAGTGCTGGAAGACAACGTCGATTCCTTGTTCTTTCCACGTTGGGATTTCTGGTAGTCGGTCTAGCCGTTTTGGTGCGGATACGGCTAGTATTTTTATTTTGCCGGCTTTGTATTGTTTTTCGGCTTCGGATAGGGTCATTGTTGCGGCGCCTATTTGTTTGTTCATTAGGGCGTTTATGATTTTTTCTTTGTTTTCGTAGACGAAGAATTGTAGTTCGGCAGGATTTATGCCGAATGCTTTGCTTACTTGTACGAATGATAGGTGATCGTCGTTTCCTAGGCCTGGGGCAACGCCGATTTTGAAGTTTTTCTTGTCTTGTTTTAGTTGTTCCATTAGTTGTTTTGCAGTTTCTATGTTTGATTCTTTTGATACGACAACGACTTCCCAGTCCGACGCTAATGTTGCGAGCGGTGTGAAGTCTTTATATGTTAGTTTACTGTGGCCTAGTAGGTTGTTCGTTATGAGTAAGCTTGAGTTAATCGCCAGTACGTGACCGCCTTTTTGTTTCGTATATTTCCATCCGACGTCACCACTGCCACCTACTTTGTTTGTGACAGTGATTGGTTTTGTGAAGATTTTTTCTTCTGTTAGTGTTTTTTGCATCGCCCGTGCTGTTAAGTCCCATCCTGCTCCTTGAACGTTTGGCGCAACAATTTCAACTTCTTCTATGCTCACTTTATTCTTGTGCGTTTTTTCTACGGAACAACCAGCTATTACTCCTGTCATGATCCATATACATAGTAATAATCGTTTTTTCATAGCCCTCGTCCTATGCGATATTTTCGTTCTGGTCGTCCGATAATGCCGTATGTGTACTCTACTGTGCATTCGTTTGTCGCTACTAAGTATTCTAAATATCTTCTTGCGGTTGTTCTGGAGGCCCCCATTTGTTCTCCCATTTCTTCTATTGTAATTCCCTCTTCGAATCCTTTTATAATTCCTTTCACTTTTTGCAGTGTTAGTGGATCAACACCTGTCGGTAAGTTTTTCATGTCTTGTATTTGCGAAGTGCCGAAAAAATTATCGATTAGTGCTTGATTTACTTCATTGTTACTATGTAACAGTTGCTTCTTTCTTTTATAGTCTTCAATTATTCGAACAAATTTATCTAACGTGACCGGTTTTATAAGGTAGTTGCTTACACCGTTTCGAATTGCCTTTTCTAACATATGGTTTTCATTCGCCGCTGTAACCATAATGACGTCAACGTTTGGAAAGTCAGCATGGATTTTCGGCAATAAGTCTGTACCAATTCCATCTGGTAAATAATTATCTAATAGAAGTAAATCGATTTCTTCCTTTTGTAGTAGTTCCATCGTTTCTTTTGCGTTCAATGCTTTTCCGATCACTTTTACGTCCTTTATTTTTGATAAAAACTCCTCTTGAATTTGCGCGACGCGGAAATCATCTTCTGCAATTGCAACCTTCAACATATGTCCATCCCCCTGTTTGTCATGTACTTTCTCTCAATGTTTTCGGAAGGTAAATTGTAAAAATAGCTCCCCCATTTTTCTCGTTTTGAATTTCAATTGTTCCCTGTAGTAGATCTACCATTTCTTTCACGTTTGCTAGCCCGTAACCACGATCATTTCCTTTCGTTGAAAACCCTTTTTGAAAAATGGTCGTGATTTTTTCTGCCGGTATCCCTGCTCCACTATCTATCACTTCAAACACAATATCGTGTCCAATATCCGTAACAAAGAAGGAAACACTCTTTTCCTCTTGTCCACTCACCGCATCAAACGCATTGTCGATTATGTTTCCAAGGATCGTAATAAGGTGCGAAACTTTTATATGTTCTGGTAACGGTTGAAGCGCACTATCTCCTTCAATATGAAAATCAATTTTCTTCTCAGATGCTGTTCCGATTTTTCCTAATAAAATAGCTTGTACTTTCGCATCATGAATTTGATGGAATAAAATATGGTTTTGGCTTTGATGAATGTTCGATTCTTGTTGGATAAATTCAATCGCTTCTTTGTAATGTCCTAACTGAAGTAATCCTGATAAGACGAAAAGCTTATTTGTAAATTCATGTGTTTGGGCGCGTAAGTCCTCTGAATACTTTCTTACTTCAGATATTGTATTCACTAGATTTTGCAGTTCTGTTTTATCTCTAAAACTACATACAACGCCTACCGTACTGTTATTTTCGAGTATCGGTGTCCTATTTAAAATAAACACTTTATCTTGAAACGCGATTTCTTGGTCGTTTTCTAGCACTCTTTCCATATTAAATTCCGGCAAAACTTTTGAAATGTGCTGCTGCATATAGTCATCACTTACATGCAACATTTCTTCTGCCGACGTGTTCATCATTGTAATAAAACCATTTTGATCAATAGCGATAATCCCTTCTTTTATGGATAGTAGTATCGCACTTCGTTCCCGGTATAGCGCCGCAATTTCATTCGGTTCTAAACCGAGTGTATCTTTACGAATGCTACGTGCTAAAAGAATGCCGCCAACAATGCCGGCTAATAATACCGCTAAGGAAAAGAGGATAATTTCTTTCGTTCTGCTCAGTATGTTAGATTCAATACCCTTTATTAAAAACTCTACTGTCACAACGCCTACGACTTGATCGTAGTCTCCGTTATGAACAATAATGGGTGCCTTCGCCATTAAAGCCGGACCACTTTCACCATTTCCTTCGAGTGTATAATAGCCACCAAAAGTGAGTGCTTCATAGTTATATGGATTGTTACTCTTTGTACCAATCAACTCCGAATTAGAATGTGAATACATAACGCCATAACGATCTTCTATAATTACATAATCTGCACCAGCTTGCTCACGAACTTGTTCCGCAATAGATTGAATAGTACTTTTATGCTCGTTGTATTGAAAAGCATCTTTTATAGCTGGCATAAAAGACAAAGATTTAGCCGTTTGCAGAGCTAACTGTTCTACTTGGCGCTTCGTATCAACGGACTGAATGTAAACAAATATTCCCGCTAATAGAAGAACAACAAATAAAATTAACGTAATAATTAAGCTTACTATTTTCGTTTGCAATGATACTTTACTTGATTTCTTCATGCTTCATATCCTTTGATAAAATATTCAAAACTATCAATCTCCTTTTTCTATTATTATGACAAAACTGAAAATGAAGCAACTATTAAAACTCTCCATGTACATAAAGTACAAAAAGAATAAAATTGTCATAATATTGAGATTCCATTCTATAGACAGTACAATTCAACTACGATGAACACGCTTTCATACATACCTTTTATTACTAAGCAAGAGGAGGAATTATTATGGCTCAAGCAAAATCTAACCGAGTCGCCGGCAATATCTTTAAAGGTTCCGTCGGCAATTTAATTGAATGGTACGACTGGTACGTTTACTCTGCTTTTGCTGTTTATTTTTCAGCAGAGTTCTTTCCTAAAGGCGATCCAACGAGCCAATTACTGAACACAGCCGCTATTTTCGCAGTTGGATTTTTAATGCGCCCTATCGGAAGTTTATTAATGGGACGTTATGCAGATCGACACGGCCGCCGGGCAGCATTAACGCTTTCTATTACAGTTATGGCCGGTGGTTCTTTAATTATCGCCTGTACACCTAGTTACGAAAGCATCGGTATTATGGCGCCAATTATTTTAGTTCTTGCTCGTTTACTTCAAGGGTTATCACTTGGCGGAGAGTATGGAACTTCCGCAACATATTTATCTGAGATGGCTAGTAGTGGACGCCGTGGTTTTTATTCAAGTTTTCAATATGTAACGCTCGTTGCTGGACAGATGGTTGCGTTAGGTGTTCAAATTGTTCTTCAGCAATTACTAAGCGAACCAGATATGAAAGCTTGGGGATGGCGTATTCCATTCATTATTGGTGCGATGGGAGCAGTAGCTGTATTATGGCTTCGCCGCACAATGGATGAATCGGAGCAGTTCTCAAAAATGGAATCTAAAAACCGCGAAAACGCAGGAACCGTTCGCGCTCTTATGAAACATCCGAAAGCAGTATTAACAGTAGTCGGTCTAACACTAGGAGGCACTGTCGCATTCTATACGTACACAACATATTTACAAAAGTTCATGGTAAACACAGTCGGTCTCCCGAAAGAAGTTGTAAGCTGGATTAACTTTGTCGCACTACTTATATTCGTCGTACTTCAACCAATTGCAGGGCTACTATCCGATAAAATTGGACGCCGCCCACTATTAATGGCTTTCGGTATTCTCGGAACGTTACTAACAGCACCAATCTTCTTCTTTATGGAAAAAACGACAGAACCAATGGTAGCATTTTTACTCATGATGGTCGGCCTCATTATCGTTACTGGTTACACTTCCATTAACGCGATTGTAAAAGCCGAACTCTTTCCAACTGAAATTCGCGCACTTGGCGTAGGTTTACCATATGCACTAACAGTTGCAATATTTGGCGGAACAGCCGAGTTCATCGCATTATGGCTAAAAAGTATCGGAATGGAATCACTATTTTACTTCTACGTAGCTGGATGTATCGCGATAAGCTTTATTACGTATTGGCGTATGGATGAGTCATCGAAGACTTCGCAGATTGAGGCGGAGCTTGGTGGCGGGGATAAACTAGCTAATAATAAATCTAGTTAAAATTATGTATTCTATGTTCTTCGTTTAACTGAACTCGATTTGCTTTATCTAAAAAAGCATAATTCATTAATATACAATTTAAAAACCTCTACTTATATGTAGAGGTTTTTGTATGACGAAAAAACACGTAGTTCCATTGTTATTTTACAAACCCCAAATTCTTCCTCATCTTAAAGTGGAACAAATTTATTACTTAGAGTGTCTAATAAGTGTATTTCTAACATTAGTTGTCCAGATTGGATACAACATATCCCGTTTGACATCTATTTTTATGTATTACAAAAAAAAGAAAGGACTTATTATTCCCAAAAGTAAAAAATATGTATTGTAATACTTTCACAGGTGAACCATTACAAGTGGAAACAAAAAAGAAACAGCCCAAACCGTGACTTATCAATCATATAAACGTTTTGGATGTCCTTTAACCTGTGAAATTTTAGCTGCAGTAGTATTGTTACCCTATGCCATCTTTAATTGCATTGGTATTTAGAATACCTAGACAAAATCCATATATTCTTGAAAGAGGTTGAAAATTTATGTTCGTTTTAAACAAGTTCTTTAACATTTTACATTACAAAAAGATTGTGCCTGTAGTATTACTTTCATGTGTATCACTTATAGGTTGTTCCAATAGTAACACTCAATCTGAACCACCTAAACAAACGAATCAAGCTAATCAAATTAAACAAGAAAATACAGGTAATCAATCTTTCGCTAAACTTGAAAAAGAATATGATGCTAAGCTTGGTATTTATGCACTGGACACAGGTACAAATCAAACTGTTGCTTATCATTCAGATGATCGTTTTGCATTTGCATCTACATCCAAATCATTAGCTGTGGGCGCTCTTTTACGCAAGAACTCATTAGAAGCTCTTGATCAAAGGATTACGTATACTCATGAAGATCTTTCTAATTATAATCCAATTACTGAAAAGCATGTTGATACAGGAATGACTTTAAAAGAACTTGCAGATGCTTCTGTTCGATATAGTGACAGCACAGCACATAATTTGATTCTTAAACAGTTAGGGGGCCCCTCTGAATTTGAAAAAATCTTGAGAGAAATGGGAGATACTGTTACTACTTCAGAACGATTTGAACCTGAATTAAATGAAGTGCATCCAGGAGAAACACACGATACCAGTACACCAGAAGCGATAGCTAAGACACTTCAATCATTTACATTAGGAACTGCACTTCCAATAGAAAAACGTGAACTATTAGTAGATTGGATGAAGAGAAATACAACTGGAGATAAATTGATTCGTGCGGGCGTACCAAAAGGCTGGGAAGTAGCTGATAAAACAGGCGCGGGATCTTACGGAACAAGAAATGATATCGCAATTATTTGGCCACCAAATAAAAAGCCGATTGTTCTTGCTATACTTTCTAATCATGATAAAGAAGATGCTAAATACGATGATAAACTTATTGCAGACGCAACCAAAGTCGTGTTAAATACCTTAAAAGCTACGGAATAAATGATAATAGGTTAAAAGTTTTCTATTTTAGGCGGGTGTTTTCATCAAATAAAAATTTGATAGTGTCCCTAAAACATCTGGACTTTAATAGCCAACTAAAAAATGCAAACAAAAAGACCTTTAATCAGTCGTTTTGTTTGCATTTCCTTTTTCTAAAACTACAGAAAAGATAAGTACTATAGTTAACACCATAATAAACCTTACTTCACTTCCATCACTTACAAAAAATGAATACAAAGTATAAATTAAAATTAATATTCCATAAATAACTTTGTGCAATGAACTCCCCCCTTTTTGCCGTATATATTTTAGTGCAAAAATTTAATTCAAGCCCTATATCAAAATGAAAAGCACCTGTGATATACACAAAGTGCTTTTCTCTTGTCAATTTATCTATTTTCACTATATTTATCTATTTTCTTTTTATAACTCAAATTTCTTCGAATCGTACTTTTCTAGAGTTTGCTGTAATTCATTTTGTTCATATGGAATATG